>JAFLJS010000036.1 GCA_022712895.1 Desulfocapsa sp. | reverse complement strand
CAGGCTGAAAAGCAGGATAGCAAAGATAGCTCCCCCGGCGATCCTGGCCTTATGGCGATATTCGATAAGAGTGCTGTGAAAAGCGAATTCTCCCTTACAGAAATTGAAAGTGTTATGCAATTTGTCGGTCTGTTTGCCCAGGCTCAGGCAGGCACAAAGGTACGTTGCGTGACTTTGTGTTGGTTCTGGGAGGTGGGTGGGAAGGGGAAGGATACCTGTTTCCTGTCCACATAGCAGGCAGGGTCTGTTAAACGCTGTGCTGGCTTCAAGTAAGGATTTTGTTTTTGCCGTGAATCTTGCAGTGCCGTCCACGTAGATGGGTATTTTCTCTTGTGCAGTTTGTAGAGGGAATGGTGCCAGCGTCTGCTTTACGGTAAGCGCCAGTTCAGAGAATGTTTCAGCTGTATATTCAAGGCCACGAATAATGAGCTTTCCTTCTTCGATATTCATAGAAAAATCAGCTCTAAATCCCGGCAGAGGGGAGAGGAACAGAGGGCGTATCAGTTGGAGGTTTCCCTGTGAGACAAGGAAAAGGCAAGCACTTTCCAGTCGTAGATCAAGAAAAATAAACTCTTCAGGGACTTGTCCTGTTGTCTGGAGTTCTACTATGTTCGGGAGGCCGGAAAGGGTAATACGCTCAGGAGGGATGTCTGCTTGTGTTAATGCATGGTGCAAGTCAGCCAAGAGGCTTTGCTTGATCATGGCGCTAATCACTTCAGAGTCGTCACCCTTGCTCGGGATAACCATGGCATCGATGAGCATGGTGTCAATTGGTTCAGCCGTTCCTTCTTCAAGTTCAAAAGGAAGAACTTTATCTATGGACTTGCGATCAGAGAAAGGAAAATCCAGATTCCGGAAGGAAAAGAAAGAAGCACCAAGGGAGAGAACGCAACGGCAATCACTGCAATCTATACTGTTTGTCAATTCAGTAACTAGCTCTTCGGCTGTTTTGTCGGCAGATATGAGAATAGTCGAGGCAATAATATCTCTGTTTACATCGTTTTCAAGAAGAACTGCGGTGAGGATATCACTTTGCAGATCTATGGAAAGAATACGTGATGTCATCGTCTTATGTGTGACCTGATAAGAGTTAGATGGGAAAATACATTATGATTCATTCGATGTTCCACCTGAGGATAGAGAGTTTGTTCTTTCCACGTTCCACAGAGGCAGTAACAATTTTTGCCTGTTTATTAACTTTTGCCGTTGCTCTGATTGTAAAGAATGTACTGCTAACACTGATTAGATTCTGTAGTATCATTTTATCAGCAATATCCTCAGGGAAGGAGGGGACTGCTTTGTACCATTGTCGGTTTGCAAGCAGTTCTTTGTTGTTTTCTTCTTCACGGAAGCTGATCAGGTTTTCCGCACTGCTTTTATCAAGTCCTTTGACGATGGCTTGCAGGAGGGGTAGCTCAACACTGTTAATATTAATTTTCCCATCATCGCCTAAAGCTGTGAGTAATTGGGCCAGAGCCGGTTTTTCCTCAGTTCCATAGAGAAGCTCACTGCTGATACCCTTAACCAGAAGAAGCTCTTCGATGGATTCAATAGGTCCATTTTTACAAAAATATGGTGGGGTGAGGGATTGGTAGTAGCTGTCTTCAGCACCGTACTCCTCTTCTCCATCACCGTCATCGCTGTCTATCCAATCAATTAGAGAATCGATGATCTCTCTGGCATCTCCATCATCAACAAGAAAGGGGGCAGCCCGTAACAGACGCCAGAGGATATTGCGTACATCCCGTTCACGTTGTATCTGCTTCGTGTGATCTTCTTGCGTTTTCGGTTTTTCCCCCTCTCGTTTTCGAGTAACCATTGCATTGATCTGGAATTTCCCAGATTCATCCGTTATGGCCAGTTCCAACGTACCGTTTGTAAAAGAGTTGGTGAAATCTTCTTCAGCAATCAGATTCCAGGAATCGTAAAGAGAGTCAAAATCATTCTCCTCCTGATCAAGCAGTAGCATCTGTTTGGCGATGACAACACCTGATCTTGCAATTTCCCCGAGTAACGCATTGTTTTTCATTCCTGCCGAAATGATATATTCCTGGCGCATATCCCTGCCAAACTGCAGGGTGATAACTGCAAGGATGCTTATCAGGCTAATGGTAAGAAGCAGGGCCATGCCTTTGTTATTATGTAAAGAATAGTGTAGCATTACTTTACGGCAGAAGGTAGCCTTATTCCTGTCTGAAATAAAATTCCCGCTCCCTCCTGCTCAGTATCATCAAAACGCAGAGTGATAGTTACCAGATCGGGTGCATCTTCTTCCTCCTCGTCATCCCCCCAGTTTTCAACGTTTTCACCAGCTTTGTTCTGGTAATCAAAAGCGACTTCCAGAAGATTGTTGCAGAGCAATAGTCCGGGAGAGGTTTTTCTGTCAGCCTCGTTTGTGTCAGTTGCGGGAAGCTCACTACGATAGAGGAGAAGTGTTTCAGTGTCAGGATCTTCTTCAACTGTATAACTTATTAAAACAGTACCGGGTGACCTGGAATCGGGTTGCAGGCGGACATGGGCCGTGGAAAAAAATTGGAGGCTGTCGGCCCGGTAGTTTCCAAAGGTTTCACTTGTCCCTTTAAATAGTATTTCCTTTCCTGGATAAAAAGATTCAAGGTCTTCGACTATACGTTCCATGGCAATGCGTGCCTTGGAGTAGATGTTGGTCTGTGCCTGTGCGTTGTTGATAATGTGGAAAGTAGCATTGTATGAAGAGTAGGCAAGGCTTATGACCGTGGCAAAAATGCTTATTGCAACGAGAATCTCAATGAGTGTAAAACCACGCTGTCGGCAAATCATTGTTCACTCCGCCGATAGCTGTCCAGCTGATAACTATAGAGATCATCACCCCATGAAACGACAAGAATGAGGTGTTGCAGAGTACCGTTTAGCTGCTCGAGGGTTGTTGATCCTTCAAATAAAGCTTCTTCTACGGTGAGTTCCCATTTAAATCCTTTGAATTCATCACCAAAGTTACCACTGTCCGTGATGGCTGCTTCGTCAGAATGGAGTTTTGCCAGCTTCATCTGGGCTAATAATGGTGCCTGAATATTAAATCTTGTTTCAGCAGCAAGGGCAACAGACGAGGATTGGGAACCAAAGAGGCTGGTTAGAGAAATGCCAAGAATGGCCACTGCAATCATTACTTCCAGAAGTGTGAAGCCAGTGTTTTTCATAAGATGGTTTGGGCTAACCTACATTGTTCATGAACAGTTTGTTCAATTGCAGGTGAAAAGTTTAACTTACAAAATGTTTACTAAAGGCGACTGGTTTCTCGCAGATACAGTCGTCTCAACTCATGATAAGTGAAGGTTAATACGAAGTTATTGAAAGTCAATCGATCCTTCAATAACTTTAATAATCGGAAGAAAAGCTGAAATCAGCAGAGTAATGCTCGTGTTGTCCGTGGCAACCAACTCAATAGCTGTTTTGTCCATATATCCCTGTTTGGAAATCCAGATACTGTTTGGGTTCGACTTTTTGTTACTGCTTTTGCTGGCCTGCGTAATTTTTCGGATCTGGATTCCTGGCGGGAGGGTAATGGAAGAGTGAGCAATGTTAGTTTTATTTTTTGCCTCTGCGGGCTGGTACCATAATGTTCCTTCTGCCATGTCATAAAAAATAAGAAAGGCTTGATGCTGGGAAACGGCTCGGGCACGGCAGCTTTTTATCAGCGAAATAACTTTTCGTGATCCCGAAGCCAATTCATCTGTTAACAGAGTGTTGCGCAGATTGGGAATGGCAAAGGCCAGGCTGATTGATATCAGTAGGCAAACAATAAGCAGTTCGAGAAGCGTAAAGCCTTGCTTGCGGCTAGAGCAATACACAATATCTTACTCGATTTCCCAGTTGTTTACGTCTGCATCGGCATCTTCACCACCGGATTCATTGTCTGATCCATAGGAGATTAGATCAAAGTCACTATGACTGCCAGGGCTCAGGTAAATATATTCATTTCCCCAGGGATCTTTGGGGACTTTAGACTTCTTCATGTATCCGCCTTTGCGCCACTTAGAGGGGAGCTTACCAGCTGTCGGTGCTTGAATAAGTGCTTGCAGTCCCTGCTCTGTGCTTGGGTATGCACCGTTATCAAGTCGGTAGGATTCGAGGGCAGTTTCAAGCCCACTTATCTGGGCTGCTGCCATGGTTCGCTTGGCATCTTCAGGGTGTCCCATAATACGAGGGCCGACGTAACCTGCAAGGATACCGATGATAACGAGAACCACAAGGAGCTCGATGAGGGTGAATCCCCGGGTGCTCAGGGAGATGTTGTTTGTGGTGTCTGGTGTGTGGTGTTTGGTTTGTGCCATGGAAGAGAAGTGTTTTTGAAGTAGTATTATAATAAGTAGCATGGTTCCAATGAGTTGTAACGAAAGTTGAGGGTGTAATGCACAGTAGCTTATCGCTGTAACTGGTGCAAGGAGCATCCTGGTTATGAATTGTAGGCTGGGGCGTTCGGAAATCAGTTCAGCAATGGGTGGAGAAAAACGATAATAACTCTGAATTAGGAACTTTCCAGGTGTTGATGATTTGAGGTAGGTATTGCGAAATTGACGGAGGATGGTGACCTGGGATTTGTCTATACTACCATGTGCTGCGGTTGCTATGAAACAGGCATCTTTGGTTTTTAACTGGAGTTCATTCCCGTAGATAATTGTACCATCTATTACGGAATCATCTTCAGGAGTCGCTGGCGAGAGTATTGCATAGGCCCTGACGTAATAAGTTGTATCTGGAGTAATGTTAATGAGATCACTACGGAATTCGCCCTCTCCAGAGCCATCAGAAGTACAGCCTTCCAAAACAAGGTTGCTTTTAAAGGGATTGCTCACACGTGCAGCTGTAGTTTCACCTTCTTCACTTGCGGTTGCAGGGTTGGTTTCCTTTCTGTATTCAACTTCATCGGCATCCTTAAATGCCGGAGCGGGAGAGATTCCATAGCAAACGCCGCGTTTCGTAACAGTAGCTGAACCTGAGTTTTTTTGGAGATAACCGCCTGTAGTGGCACTGTTACGGGTGATATTGTCTATTGGGGTCGTGACTATATAGTAGCCTTCAGAGGTGTAAATCCCTCCGACCTGACGAATGGCTGCCATTTGTTCAGGGGTGTAGAGGAGCAGTGCGAAGTCGCTATCGTTCCCGTTATCAGCAGATCCGACAAGCAGGATGCTTCCATCATCGAATATATGTATGGCGCGGGCAACGTCATTGTAACTGGTAAAATCAGTGAGAGTGTAATCTTGTACTGGCAGCATGCTGTCTTGTAACTCGAGGGGGTTAAGAATTATAACAGTTTCCTCTTCCTCTTCCTCTTCCTCTTCCTCCACTACTGTTCCTGCTTCCGAATTAAGCAGATATCCATTGGCGCTAAAGTGGAGAAGTATAAAGTCCGTATCCTGATTTTTACTGCCAGAACCGGCAAGATAAATAGTATTATCTTTTGCAACAGCAAGTCCATAGGCAATAGTTTCAATGCCAGGATCTGTCTGAACCAGACCGTTGTCGTTAAACTCGACATCTGCACTTCCGGTATCAGTAAATTTTGCCAGCAGGACGGAATGGTAGTTTTCTTTTATTGAGGCTCCTGCAGCCAGGATTTTTCCATCGTTCAGAATTTCCAGGTCATAAAAAAGAGAATCGTCCTCTTCTGGTCCTGAGAGGCTAATACCCTGGTTGCCAAAATTTTCATCAATCTCACCATCCTCCGTAAAGGAGAAGAGTGCTGCCCGTTGAAGTGTTTTGGAGGTGATCAATCCTGCAAGAAGAATGCGGCCATCGGCCTGCAATGCTGCGCTCAATGCCGATGAGTTTTTTATCTCGGAGCTTTTGGCAAAACCTTCATTCCCAAAATTGGTATCCAGAGTGCCGTCGCTGTTGAGGCGGGCAAGAAAGAGTTGGTTCGTGTTGTTGCTTTCACTGTACCCTGCAATAATAATTTTCCCATCTTTTTGCAGCAGTACTGACTGCGCATAATTATCACCATCTGGCAGTGTGATAATTGCCTGGCCGTCGTTGCTGAAATCCATGTCCAGAAGTCCATTGGGATGGAGACGGATAACCGCAACATCAAGGTCATTTTCATTATCCGTTGTTCCGGCAACTATAATTTTTCCGTCCTCCTGAATAGTCAGGGCATGTCCTGAATCATTTCCTGACCCAACGGCGACAGTTACCTGGCCGGTGACGTTGAAATCCTTGTCCAGGCGTCCATCAGGGAGATAGCGAGCGATGGCAATATCTGTGTCAGCACCGTTTTCACTTTGACCTGCTACCAGAATTTTCTGATCTGGCTGGACGATGACGGCAAAGGCTTTATCATCATAGATGGAGAATTCTGTCGTGAGCCGCCCATTGTTTCCGAAATCGGGGTCTAAAATTTCTTCTGCATACGAAATGAGCGGAGTGGCAATTCCTAAAAGGAGAAATAAAGCTATCTGTAAAAAAAGTTTCATGGGCTGATGCCTTTAAAGATTAAGGTTTTTGCCTACTCTTACAAGGTGTTATATCGATGTAAACACATAGTGTAAGTGTATCACGCAAAATATGTATTTTCAAGCATGTCCTGGAATGGGGACCTGACCTTCTGGCGCTAGTTTACCAACTGAAGCTATATCATTTGATTCATCTCGAAAATTGGCAGCAAGATAGAGAGTACAACAAAGCCAACAGCAGCCCCCATGGCTGATATCATGATGGGTTCAATAAGGGCTGTCATACCCATAATGGCACTTTCAACTTCCCGCTCGTACGCTTTTGCAACCTTGTCCAGCATTGCTTCAAGTTGACCACTCTGTTCACCGACTCCAACCATTTGCAGAAATAGGGGAGGGAACCAGACGGATGATTCCAGGGCGCTGCGCATGCTTTTTCCTTTCTGGATTTTCTCTATGGCATCTTCGATGACCTCACCCACCAGCTGATTATTGACAAGAGAACGCACAATCTGTAGAGAAGTGATCAAGGGAACTCCGCTGTTGAGCAAGCTGCCAAGGGTGGATGCAAATCGTGCCAGAATAATCTTCCGGTTAACAGGGCCAACGATTGGAAGGATGAGTTTTATTCTGTCCCATATTCTTCGTCCGGAATCTCGTGCCAAGAAGAGGCGAATTAATGTGGAAAGTCCTATGAAGATGAGGGCTCCAAGCCACCAGTAACTGCGCAGGAGGTCGCTTGCGACTATGAGAATCCGCGTGGGGAGCGGGAGGATGCGCTCCATATCCATGAAAACACGTGTGATATTTGGTACAATGTAGCTGATCAAAAAAAAGAGGATTCCTGTTCCGATAACAGCCATAAAGATAGGGTAGACCAGAGCTGCTTTGAGTTTTGCATGCAGGGATTTCTGGTTTTCCCCGAAATCGGCAAGCCTTTCCAGTACGACATCCAGCGACCCTGAGGCCTCACCGGATCGAACCATATTTACATAAATATCTGAAAAAAGTTTCGGATAGGGCGAGAGGGCATTTGTCAGAGAGGATCCTTCGTTTACGCTGTCTCGAATTTCAGCCAGTATACGTTTCAGAGCGGGATTGGAGCTTTGTTCAATAAGTGAAGCCAGTGCATTGATTAGGGGAATACCAGCTCCGAGAAGGGTTGCCAATTGCCTGGTTATAACGTGGATTTCATCGGATTTGATCCTTTCAAAAAAGGTTCCTCCAAGAAACTTTTGATCTTTGCTTTTTTTTCGGCTCAGATTCTTGCGTATGGAGACAGGGTATTTTCCGGAACGTTTCAGCTTGTCGCGCACTTTGCTTTCGCTGTCCGCATCAATTTGTCCCTTGCATGATCTCCCTTTCTTGTCCAGAGCTTTGTATTCGTATATCGGCATTGGTTTGATCAAGTAATTTACTGGAGCACCAGAGTTGATGGCTACGTAAAACAAAAGTTGGGGGGTGTGAGTGTAGGCGTTTTTTACGAGTCCATCAAAGTAGAGACAAAAAGAAAAACTTGTCCATTTCCGTCTTATAAGAGTAATATACTGTAAATAATATCAATATGGAACCTGAAAGAGATTATAATTCAACCCTGCGGTTCCCTTTTGTCGGGGCATCAATGTATACGAATTACTTCGGACTCAAAGAAAAACCTTTTTCCATTGCTCCAGATCCACGCTATCTTTACATGAGTGAGCGACATAGGGAAGCTTTGGCCCACCTGTTGTATGGAGTGAGTAGCGACGGGTGTTTTATTCTCCTCACGGGAGATGTCGGTACGGGCAAGACTACTGTGGGGCGCTGTTTTCTTGCACAACTTCCTGATAACACAGATGTGGCTTTTATTGTTAATCCACGGTTGACAGTTCTCGAATTGTTGGAAACTATCTGCGAAGAATTTGGAATTTCCCTGGATAACAGGAAGCAGAGTGTGAAATCATATATTGACAGGCTTAATATTTATCTCTTGAAAGCCCATGCCAATGGCCGTAACAGTGCTCTTCTTATAGATGAGGCACAGAGTCTAAGTCTTCCCCTGCTTGAACAGCTTCGTCTTTTAACAAATCTGGAGACTAACCAAAAGAAACTGTTGAAGATAATGTTGTTGGGTCAATCAGAGCTAAGAGATAAACTTACACAGCAAGATGCCGCTCAGATCAATCAACGTATTACTTCCAGATACCATCTTCTTCCCCTTGATCGCGAAAATTGTTTTTCCTATATTCTTCATCGATTGGCTGTGGCAGGAGAACGGCAGAAGGTATTTTCAAAGAAAGCTCTAAGTCGGGTTTTTTTGTTTAGCGGTGGTATCCCAAGAGTTATAAATGTTATCTGTGATCGTTCTTTGCTTGGTACGTATGTGGAAGGAGAGTATTTAGTGAGCGCGAAGATTGTCGATCAGGCCGCACGAGAAGTATTGGGCGATGGTGGCGAAAAAAGAGAAAAAGTAACGGAAAAAGGGGGATTGCGAAAGATCGTTTTCGCGGTGTTCCTTTTTTTGTTTTGTGCTAGTGGCATTTTGTATTACTTAGATAGTATGACATCTGTTGTTCAATTGGCCAGATCTTGGTTGATTGAGGTGGAAGATGTCAGGAGTGTGGTGGTTGAGGATTCAATAACAGGGCCTGTTGCAGAAGAATTGCAAGTGGTGAAAACAGAAGAAAGTGAAAGTATAACAATAATCCCACTTGAGATAGTCGAGTAGAAGGGAGCATATGAAATGTCCTATCTTCTGGAAGCACTGAAAAAATCTGACAAGGAACGTCAAAGGGGCACAATTCCCGACCTTCAGGCGGATCACTCTCGACCGTCTGTCAGAAGGCAAAGGTCAAGGGGGGCTTCGTGGAATTTTCCCGGAGTTGTTGTTCTCGTTTTGTTGTGCGGTGGCGGGTTGTTCTGGTGGCAATATGGACGTCAAGAAGCTCCAATGGACGAAGCTTTACTGGAGCGGAAGGAGTTGGTCGTTAATGAAGAGGCTCCGGTACATGTTCCTAGTGCAAACGTGACTTCTCCAAGGGGTGCCGTAACAACTGAGACCAAATCAGTTCCTACAGAGGAAAAGGCGATGACTCCTGTCGGAGATGTTGCATCTGTAGTACCTCTGTTGGATGAGTTGCCTGTTGCCATTAGAGCGGCTATCCCGGATCTTAGCTTTGCTGGCCATGTTTACTCTGATGTGCCACAAAAACGTTTAATTATCATTAATAACAGGATTGTTCGGGAAGGAGATCTGGTTACTAATGGGCTCACTTTGGAAAAAATCGACAGTGAAGGCGTGGTGTTACGTTATGAATCGTCAGTTTTTAGGGTGAAATTGTTTTGATGGATCAGCTCTCATATCCACATCCACCAGGAAATCTTTTGACAAGAAGTTACGACCAATAAGTAATTTGTAGTTCATCATTGAACGGTTCCGTAGGTTCACCTCCACGGTCTTTTTCATATTTTTCCAGGAAAGAGATAGTCGTATGACGTATCGTTGCTCTGTTCTCTGGCCATTCCTTACACTGCTTATCCTAGTAATAACAGCTGTTAGCGGCTGATATATTCCATCACGATTAATGGTTTGAAAAGTGATACTTTTTCCAATATTTTCAGAATAGACTGCACTTCCATTGATTATTTCGATATTTGTGGCATGGATCGAGCTGGTCTTGGCACCCGTATCAATCCTAGCCAGATAAGAAAGAGGAATCCCTCCAATACGTATCCAGGCTGTTTCTCCAATTGTGGATCTCTGTTCTGCGTGGGTTAGTCCCGCGGATAAACAGGCAATGAGTAAAAAGAGTATTATTTTCATATTGTAGCGTTAGATAATGGAGGTAGTGTTAATACAAAAAAACCCAAAAGATACAAAGCTGAGTTTGGATGGTAATCAGGTAAAGGGATGCCATCTACTATTAGGTAGTATACTCTTTATGATGTGCCATTTATGTGGAATGTACTCCTGGCAAATGCGGATTGCAAGGTCTTCAGTGATATGTACAAAAGGAGTCTGAGAGAGGGAGTGTAGGATTCGGAGAATCAATCCCAGATCGTATGGGCGTGTGGATAATTTCGGATTTTCTCATCTTTTGTAATCAGAGGAATCCCCATAGTTATTGCAGTTGCTGTTATGATACGGTCTGCCTGGTCGGCATGGAAAGCGCCGGGAAGAGAAACTGAACGGAGAGAGATAGTATTATCGATTGATGCGAAGCGTACAAAAGGAAGCCCTTCTGTTTTGCGCACCCAGTCTCTCACATCTATAGAGAGTTCTAGGCGTCCTTTTTCAACAAGGGGTGCGATTTCCCAAGTCGAAATTGTTGAAATGACGATGCTTTTTTCAGATTTTGCTTTGTTTGTGGCCGTAAGTGCACGTTCTGGAAGTCTTTCTGGGTCGCTAATCCACCAGAGCCATACGTGAGTATCTAAAAGGATCACTTCAAAATTTCCCAGTCATCCAGCGCTACAGGCTCTGTTGGCGAATCGTATCGTTTCACAGAGTGTCGCAGCTCTTCCAGCACAAGGTGTGATTCTTCAGAGTATGGAGAAATTTTTATAACCGGTTTGCCATGGTCGGTTATCACAATATCTTTTCCACTCTCTTGGAGTTCACGAAAATACTGTAGTGCTTTTGGCTTGAATTGAGATTTTGAAATAGTTTCTTGCATAGTCCTCTATCTAAGGATAAGAATTCTTGTTACTAACAATGCGCCGCCATGCAGGGGCAAACTCCTGCTATTGGTTGTTATTTCAGCCTATTGTCATTTTACCGGCTGAGTTCAATACGTAATCAGATAAACAATTGGCATTGTGACCACGGTACCGTGGTCAGAATTGTCGGTCAAGTTGTTTTTCTACAAGAATTAATGCGAGGAATGATTGACGCACCTCCATAGCATTGCAATCCGATGAGGTGCGTGCTTGAGATTATTCTTCTTTTACAGTGATTTGTTCTTTCAGCTTAGCCACAGTTTTCTCACCAATGCCTTTTACCTCAGAGAGTTCCTCAATAGAGCTGAACTTGTGTGCTTTTCTGTAGGTAATGATAGCTTCAGCTTTAACTGCTCCCACACCTGGAAGCGTTTCTAGAGCTTTTTGGTCGGCCGTGTTGATGTTGATTGCAGCCGCCATAGCGGTGGCTGTGAGGAAGAAGAAAAGTAATGCCGTGATGATCAGATGTTTCATTTCACACTCCATTGTTGGATTTGATTGAATCCTATGTCGTTTGTATAACAATGAAAAACTATTTTCCCATCAGAGGAAGAGTATGTCAGGCAAAAATTATTGTCAAGTTATAAATATATTTTAAAGACTGGGGCCTTTAAATGGAGTTTTTTTGTTATTCCGCCATACGTTATGGATTGATTGTCGTCGAACAGATGTCGCATTTTATTGTGGTTGTGAAAGATAGCAGTATGGCTTATCTTGCGCTTGCAGCCAGAATTTGGTAGATGTTCTGGCTTTCTCATGAATTTTTGAGCGGTTGAGTTATTTTATATTTGGAGACTAGTGCAGTGAAGACAGCATTTATAACAGGCGTTACAGGTCAAGATGGAGCCTATCTGGCTGAACTTCTTTTAGGAAAAGGCTACCATGTACATGGCCTCAAGAGAAGGGCGTCGTCTTTTAATACGGACAGGGTAGATCATTTGTATCAAGATCCCCATGAGAAGGATGTGAAGTTTACTCTGCACTATGGTGACCTCACTGACTCCACAAATCTGATTCGAATTATAAAAGAAATTCAACCTGATGAGATTTACAATCTGGCAGCTCAGAGTCATGTCGCCGTATCATTTGAAAGCCCCGAATATACTGCAAATTCCGATGCTCTTGGTACGCTGAGAATACTTGAGGCGATTCGAATCTTAGGGCTTGAGAAGAAAAGCAAATTTTATCAAGCTTCAACCTCAGAGCTATTTGGGAAAGTACAGGAAATTCCACAGACTGAGAAAACACCTTTCTATCCTCGCTCACCCTATGCTGTGGCAAAATTGTACTCCTACTGGATATCGGTCAATTATCGTGAAGCATATGGTATTTACGCTTGTAACGGAATTCTTTTTAACCATGAATCACCTGTTCGTGGTGAAACCTTCGTTACCAGAAAAATAACACGGGCATTGGCACGGATTAAGCTTGGTTTGCAGGAGACCATGTTTCTTGGCAACATGAGTGCAAAGCGCGACTGGGGACATGCAAAAGACTATGTGAAGATGCAGTGGTTAATGCTGCAGCAGGACACTCCTGAAGACTTTGTTATTGCAACGGGTGTTCAGCATTCGGTACGTGAATTTGTTGAAATTGCTGCTGCTGAACTTGGTATGGATGTGGAATGGCAGGGAGAAGGCCTTGATGAAATAGGCATCGAAAAAAATAGTGGTAAAACAATAGTTCAAGTGGATTCCAGGTATTTTCGTCCAACAGAAGTTGAAGAGTTACTTGGTGATCCAACAAAAGCCAAAGAAAAACTTGGCTGGGTGCCTGAAATTACCTTTGAGCAATTGGTAAAGGAAATGGTTGTTGAAGATATGAAGCTTGCCGAACGTGATCAGGTAATCCGTGAGAAAGGCTACAAGTCCTACAATTATTTTGAGTAAAATTCCAGTCTATTTTCCTTGCAACTCTTTGATGTGAAGTGGTCAAGTAGAAGTGGACATTTTCTCAAGCTACTTTTTGTAAAACCAGTTTTATTTCAAATTCCATTGGAGTCAAATATCCTAGATATGAATGACGTCGTTGGCTGTTGTAAAACATTTCGATGTAATCAATAAGATTCCTTTTTGCCTGTACGCGTGTTTCAAATCTCTCTCCAAATACAGTCTCTGACTTAAGCGTTCCAAAGAAGCTTTCAGCAACAGCGTTATCCCAGCAATCACCTTTTCGACTCATACTCGATCGTATAGCATGGGTTTTCAACAATTTTTGAAAAGCATGACTGCAATACTGACTTCCTCTGTCTGAATGAAATATTAGCCCTGGTGCCGGCTTGCGTCTCCAGATTGCATAAGGATGGCATCCATGACTAACTGTTTGGGCATTCTTTTATTGATTGACCAGCCAACAACACGGCGAGAATAAAGGTCTATAACAACAGCAAGGTACAACCAACCTTCTTCTGTCCAGATGTACGTTATATCGCCACCCCAAGCTATATTTGGCTGCGACACAGTGAATTCTCGTTTCAAGAGATTGGGAGAAACTGGCAGATTATGTTTGCTGTCAGTCGTGGCTTTGAATTTCTTTTTTTGCTTCGCCTGGACGCCAGCCAGTTTCATTAGAGTACCCGCTTTGTGTTCTCCACACATAATGCCTTCAGACTGTAATTCTTCGGCAATACGCCTTTTGCCGTAAGTCGATCGTGATTTTTTATGAATTTCCTTTACTCTGGGGATCAATTGCTCCCGTTCCCGATCTCTGGCTGACAGGCTTCTATTCGCCAGATTCAATAACCACTGCGACTAACGCACATAACTGTGCATAATAAACACAAAGGATATGCCTTCCTCACTGAATCAATAAAGTGAAATCTCACGCTGATTCTTTCGCGAAGAAGGCTGCCGCCTTTTTTAGGATTTCACGTTCCATTCTCATATTCACGTTTCCACCTTCCGAGTAAGTTTGCGTGAATACCAAGATTCCGGGATGCTTCCGAAATCTGGTAGCCTTGTTCAAGGACAAGTTTAACTGCTTCCTCTTTGAATTCCTTTGCGAATTTCCTTCTTTTTCCTTTCATTAACACACCCCCTCATAGATTATTATTTCAATCTTAAGAAAGTGTCCACTTTTTCTATACCACCTCACTAGGTTTTATGGCATGAAAGGTGATTTGAAAAGGCCTCTTTGAGGGATAGTACGTTGGGCATCTTGCGCTTGTGCACAATATTTGGTAAATGTCATAGGTTTGTCGTGATACTGATACAGGATAAATCGTTTGTATACAGAAAGTACTTGTCAGCATTTCTGCTGGAACGTAGCGGTTATATTCCAATTATCAGCCAGAAGAATTATAAAGTACATAACTATACAGATGAAAAAAACTGATCTTATTTATGTTGCCGGACATAGGGGGCTGGTGGGCGCAGCCATCAGCCGTGCTCTCATTAAGGCGGGATTTACAAATCTTCTTACTCAATCCCATGCTGAACTGGATCTAACTAATCAGGCCGCAGTGCAAAGCTTCTTTGTCGATGCCCATCCTGACTATGTGTTCCTGTCAGCAGCAAAAGTCGGTGGAATCCATGCAAACGATACGTTTCCCGCAGATTTTCTCCGAGAGAATTTACTGATTCAAACAAACATTATTGATTCAGCTTATCACAATGGTATTAAAAAGCTTCTATTCCTAGGTTCTTCCTGTATTTATCCCAGGCTCTGTCCGCAGCCCATGAAAGAAGAGTCTCTGCTAACAGGCCCCCTTGAACCCACCAATGAGTGGTATGCAGTTGCTAAGATTGCCGGAATTAAAATGTGCCAGGCATATCGGAAACAGTATGGCTTTGAGGCAATAAGTCTCATGCCCACTAATTTATATGGCCCAGGGGACAATTTTGACCTGAAAAATTCCCATGTGTTGCCGGCGCTCATGCTCAAATGCCACAATGCCAAGATGAATGGTGCTGCTCAGGTGACAGTGTGGGGAACCGGCAAGGCTTTAAGGGAGTTTTTGCATGTTGATGATCTGGCTGATGCCAGTGTGTTTCTCATGGAGTCCTGCAACGATCCGGAACCGGTTAATGTTGGCACTGGTCATGAAATTTCCATAGGTGATTTGGCACGTCTTGTTGCGAAGGTTGTGGAATTTGAAGGGCAAATTGTTTTTAATACAGAAATGCCTGATGGGACTCCCCGGAAACTGTTGGACAGCAGCAAGCTAAATTCACTTGGTTGGCATCCTCATATCACCTTGGAACAAGGTATTCTTGAGACCTACCAATGGTTTTTGGGAAATCAGGAAAAAATCAGGTCATAATTCAGATTCTATAGTAAAAGATGCGTATATACGTTGAAAATTAACTCTCGAAATATATAACGGGGCATAATGGATAATCTTACGTCAAATATTGCTGTTATTGGTTCAGGTTACTGGGGAAAAAATTTAGTCCGTAATTTTAATACCCTTGGTGCATTACATACTATTTGTGATACAAATAAAACAATCCTGACCGGTTTCGAGGAACAGTATCCAGGGGTAAATACTGCCACTGCATTCAGTGAGGTTTTGACGAACTCTAACATTCTTGGTGTAGCCATTGCCACTCCGGCTGAGACCCATGCCTCCCTTGCAACGGAGGCTCTACTGGCTGGAAAAGATGTGTATATTGAGAAACCACTCTGTCTTTCCGAAAAGGAAGGGCTAGAGCTAAATGTACTTGCTAAAAAGCAGAATTGTGTGCTTATGGTCGGGCATTTACTTTGGTATCATCCGGTTGTTCTAAGGCTCAAAGAACTTGTAGATGCTGGGGAACTTGGTCGTATCCAGTATATCTATTCCAATCGCCTGAATCTAGGGAAGTTGCGCAGGGAAGAGAATGTTCTCTGGTCCTTTGCTCCCCATGATATTTCAGTGATTTTAGGACTGACGGGTGAAATGCCCGAATCCATTCGAGCACAGGGTGGCAATTTTCTCCACCAGAATATCGCAGATACCACCATGACTCTTATGAATTTTTCCAGTGGTATCAAAGCTCATATCTTTGTTTCATGGCTTCATCCTTTTAAGGAACAAAAACTTGTGGTTGTTGGTGACAAACAGATGGCTGTTTTTGATGATGTGGCACCATGGGATGAAAAGCTGCTACTCTACCCACATTCCATTGAGTGGAATGATAATACACCCGTTGCCAATAAGGCGGAGGCAGTAAGAGTCGTGGTTGAACAGGATGAGCCGCTAAAAGCTGAATGTGCTCATTTTCTTGATTGTATAAAGAATAGAACAACGCCGCGTACGGATGGTGAAGAAGGGTTACGGGTTTTAAAAGTGTTGAATCGTTGTCAGGAATCTCTTGAAAAAGAACAGCAAATTCAAGTTACTGACACCAGCAGCAAGCGTGATTTTTTTCTGCATGAGAGTGCCGTTATTGATTCTGGTGCCGAAATTGGTGAGGATTCTAAAATATGGCATTTTAGTCATGTTATCTCCGGCTCCAAAATTGGTCGCAAGTGTAACATAGGACAGAATGTAGTGATTGGGCCAAATGTCACCGTCGGAGATGGATGTAAAATTCAGAACAATGTCTCGGTATACGAAGGAGTTACACTTGGGGAAGATGTCTTTTGTGGCCCCAGTATGGTTTTTACTAATGTTCTGAATCCACGGGCTGCAATTTCCAGGAAAGATGAATTTTATAAAACAACGGTTCGCAAAGGTGTAACATTTGGTGCTAATTGCACCATCGTCGGCAACGTTGAGATTGGGGAATATGCGTTTATTGGGGCTGGTGCGGTAGTGCTTAATGATATTCCTCCTTTTGCTCTTATGGTTGGAAATCCAGCGCGTCAGATTGGCTGGATGAGTAAACATGGAAATAAAATGGATATACCACTCGTGGGGACTGGCAATTTCACATGTCCTTTTTCTGGTGATAAATATACTTTGCACGACAACCTTGTGACACTGGTGACAGCGTAAATTACCGGGCAGGTCTAAAGGTGAATAGAGTTATGACCTTTTTGAAGTCGAAAGAGATGTGTCGTTCCAGGGGTCTCAATGGGAAATAAATTTCATTTTTTCAAGTCAATTTATGAGCAGCGACGATTGATTCTGTCGATGGCCAAAAGAGAGGTGAAATCACAGTATGTTGGTTCAACCCTTGGATTGGTATGGACCTTTATTCATCCCCTTGTGTTGATCCTTGTTTTTTGGGTTGTCTTCAGTGTAGGATTTAAGGCAGTTCCGACTAACAATGTGCCCTTCGTCGTGTGGCTGACTGCCGGTATGACTTGTTGGTTTGCCTTTGCTGACATGGTGTCTGGTACTTCTGGCAGCATAGTTGTTCATGCGAATTTACTTAAAAAAACAGTTTTTCCTGCTCAGATTTTAGTGGTAGTGAAAATAGTTTCCTCTCTTGTGGCTCATGGTATTTTCTTGTTGATACTTGCAGGGCTGCTCTTATTTCAAAATATGCCGTTCAGTATCTATTATTTTCAGGCGCTATACTATTTATTTTGTCTGTTGGTTCTCGTTCTGGGGATAGGGTGGCTAACTTCTGCACTAAATGTTTTCCTTCGTGATGTTACTCAGGCTATAAGTCTTATTTTGCAGGTTGGTTTTTGGGCTACGCCCATATTCTGGGATATCAACATGATGCCTGAAAAACTCCAGTTTGCACTTAAATTTAATCCGATGTTTTATATAGTACAGGGATATAGAGACTCATTCATTTCATTTATACCGTTCTGGGATCATCCATTGCTTACCTTTTATTTTTGGGCAGTTGCGTTGACTATCTTCTTATTTGGTGTGTCTATCTTTAAGCGTTTGCAGCCACAATTTGTAGATGTACTGTAAGGGGATTTTTAGTTTATGACCGATATTGCCATCTCCATTGAGAATTTAACAAAAACCTATCAGCTCTATGAAAAGCCCGGTGATAGGGTAAAAGAGTTATTTCATCCATTTCGTAAGACTTATCACCACTCATTTAATGCGCTGAGCGATGTAACTTTTCAGATTGAACAAGGTGATGCCTTTGGTGTCATTGGTAGGAATGGAAGCGGGAAATCGACCCTGTTGCAGATTATAACTGGCATCATGCAACCGTCCCAAGGCAATGTCTCTGTAAATGGTAGAGTTGCTGCCTTGCTGGAGTTGGGAGCTGGTTTTAATCCCGAGTTTACAGGCCGTGAAAACGTTTTTATGAATGGCGCGATACTCGGGTTTAGCCGACAGGAGATGGAGGGGAAATTTGATCAAATTTCTTCATTTGCTGATATCGGAGAATTTTTAGAGCAACCTGTAAAAACCTATTCTAGCGGAATGTATGTGCGGCTTGCTTTTGCTGTCCAAGCTTGTGTCGAACCTGAAATCCTTATTATTGATGAGGCACTTAGCGTTGGCGATGTCTTTTTTCAACAAAAATGCCTTCGCAGGATGCGACAACTCCGTGAGCAAGGAGTTACATTGTTATTTGTCTCTCATGATATGGCCACAGTTCGTGATCTGTGTGATAATTCTCTTTATTTGAATAAAGGTAACGCAGTTTTTGTGGGGCCCAGTCATAAGGCAATTCAGCTATACATTCAAGAGGACATGGCAGAATCGCCACCTACAGGGCCTCCCTCTAAGGCATCCGCTAAGTGTGGTTCTCACCATTTAACAGATAAGCTTGCTGGAATAGTTCAAAATGCCATCTGGTCAACAGATTCTGAGTCTCTACATGACTTGGAGTCTGTCGATGCTCAGATAGTTGCAGTTTCTGTTGTAAATGAAAATGGTGAATCGTGTTTGAGTAGCGAAATCGGTGGAAAACTTTTGTTTCGCATATATTATCAACAAAACTCCCAAAAGCCTGTCCATGTATCTTTGACTATGAAAAACAGATATGATCAGGTTATAAACTCAACGGGATCTTATGTTTTAGGAGTTGAGCCATTTTCTGTACCGAGCAGTGATATTCTGGTTTTTGAATTAGAAGTGGTTTGCGATATTGAGTCGGGGCAGTACACCTTTCTTGCCGAACTCTCATACGCTGGGGATCAACCCAATAGGGGAGTTGTGTTGAACGAAACACCTTGGCTAGGCCCGATTACAATTACATGGGATTATGATACCAAAAAAGCCCCATTTCTTGGTATGTTTCATATCCCCATAGAGGGCCGCTTTGCAAAAATAATTGTGGATGAAGACCTGGATAAGGATAGTTCCATTGGTGCTTGATTCATTTAGAAGGTGAAAATCATAGGATGATAAGTTTGTTGCGAGATAAATATAAAAGCTACCGTGATCGTCTTAAGGGGCAAAAGGAGAGGTTTAGAACCTTCTTCGTCCCTCGAATTGGAATATTGGGTCAATATGCACCCAAAAAACTGATAATACCCGATTGGTATACTGAAGACATTCAATTAGACTCTTTTCCTGTCATTTCCATTGTTACCCCATCATACAATACTGTCCAATACATGCAGCGAACAATCGAGAGTGTTTTGGGGCAGGAATATCCGCAGTTACAGTATGTAATTCAGGATGGCGCGTCAACAGATGGTACAGCTGAAATAATAGAGAATTATGAAAAGCAATTGACTTACTGGGAATCAAATCCCGACAAAGGACAATCCCATGCCATAAATAAGGGGTTCATGCACACTACTGGTGAGCTAATGGCTTATTTAAATTCAGATGATATTCTTTTGCCTGGAACGCTTCACTATGTGGCTCAGTTTTTTTTGGAACATCCAGAAGTCGATGCAATTTATGGACATCGTGTGCTAATAAATGAGAACGACGATGAGGTAGGACGTTGGGTATTGCCAGGGCATGATAATGATATCTTAACCTGTAATGATTTTGTTCCTCAAGAAACCCTTTTCTGGAGGAGAAGCCTTTGGAACAAGGCCGGTGGGTGCATAGATGAGGACTTTCAATTTGCCATGGACTGGGATCTTCTGTTGAGATTTCGTGAAGCAGGGGCAAAGTTTGAACGCTTACCTCGGTTTCTTGGTGCCTTTCGAGTGCATGCTACAATGAAAAGTATTGTGGACTGGAATGAAGTAGGGCTTGTGGAAATGGACCGTCTGCGAAAGCGTTGTCACGGTGATGTGTTACCTGAGAAAAAGATGGAAAAAATTACCCAGAAGTATATCCGGAAACATTTCTTTTTTAATAAACTCTACAGGCTTGGATTGCTGAAGTATTAACAGTATGTTTTAAGCCATTTTGTCCATGAGTCAGACACTTTTGAAAAGGAGTAATTACTTCTTGTCTCTAGCAGATTTTTTCTGATCTTTTTATATAGTATTTCATTCTCCAACACTCTGCAAATGCCATCTGCCAGAGATTCGACGCTGTTCTTTTGTACTAGGATTCCATTAACTTCATCAACAATATACTCAGGAATAGATCCGACAGCAGTTGCAATGGGAACAGTTCCAGAAACCATCCCTTCAATGAGAGCAAAGGGCATTCCCTCCCTCTCTGAAGCGATTATGATTGCCTTTGCCTGTGAGATATATTCTGAAATATCTGTCTGATATCCAGCAAAAGTTATCAGGTTGTCGATTTGATTATGGATCGTAAACTTCTCAAGTTCTTTTCTTAGAGGGCCATCACCAACAATGAGCAGGCTGAAATGTCTTCCCTGTTGCTTGAGGAGAAGAATCGCCTTGAGAATATTTTTAACACACTTTACAGGTCGAAGAGCACCTACAAAAATGCAATCATAAGTTGCCTGCTCTGTTTGTTGAAATGAGAATTTTTCAGTGTCCACAGCATGAATAAGGTATTTAAGACGTTCTTTGGGGTATCCCTTTTTCTCCATGGGGG
This sequence comes from Desulfocapsa sp., assembly GCA_022712895.1. Classification (GTDB taxonomy): domain Bacteria; phylum Desulfobacterota; class Desulfobulbia; order Desulfobulbales; family Desulfocapsaceae; genus Desulfocapsa. The sequence goes on along the minus strand of JAFLJS010000036.1, from coordinate 149,529 downwards.
CTCGCATGAAGTGTCCAGTCACTGTGATGAAAGCAGCCTTTTTGAAGAACCAGTTCAATAACGGCCCATACCATTGCTGACAATCCCTGTGCCAGTCACTACCAACAAATCCAATATGGACTGGTTTTCGCAAACGTAAGCCTGCAAGTATGGCAATGAGTCCATAAGGGAAAGCGAAAAAAGATACCAAGATTTTCACTTCAGGTCTTTTCCCGAGAGCAACTACATGGCGATAGGTACGCCATAACCGAAGTACAGTATGTTTCTCTGTGATGTGATGATATTGAGAATGGTTAACTCGGTAGATCGTTGATTCCGGAACCGGTCTGATGATATGGATTTTTTTTACCCGTTTGCTCATGGCCAGCGGGGTCAAATGATAGTAGGTGTTGGAATCACCCATTCGCATGACAGCAAGGACTTCTGTGCCGCCATTGTTTTGTTCCTCAAGGGACCGCGCCACTACTCTGCCTCTGTTATATGTAGCAATAATTGCATTATTTCTACGGTCATATCGTCCTTTTCACTGATCAGCCGTTGCTGAGCAGCCTTCCATTTCTTTTGTGTCGAATCAGGGTTAGCCTGTAATAACTCAACCGTCTTGAACACTTCGTCTAGTGTTTGACAACGTAATAGAAGATCATATTGTTCCAAGAGAGCAAACAGGCCGGCTTGTAACGGATTGGCCAGAATAGTTGGTGTCCCAAGAACTGCAGCCTCAATTGCAACAGATCCCCCTTCCGAGATACAGAGTGATGCGAAAGCTAAGATATGGTGCAAATCTTCCGGATTGATTGTCTGTACATCGCTATCATTTGCAAAAACTTCTGGCGCTTCTGTTGAGAGGATAAATTTTTCAATACCACGAGTTTTCAAGTACGCTATTAGTTGTTGACACCGACCGGCAAGTGGACTGCTATGTCCCACATCATGGGCTGCATTCCAAGAAACTAACCGGAGCACTGCATAGGGGGTTTTTTTGCTCAAACCATATTTTGAAGGCACATTCTGGTCGGGCGTAAAATAGGTAGGATGCAGATACATGAGAGGTTCAACCGAATTAATGCGGATTTGCCTTTTGCCAAGATCTTTCATATAGGCAGATGAGGTGATAATATAGTCTGCAAACGGCATATAGAGTTTTTGCTGAAGTGACGCATGCTCCGTGTCATCGTGGAGTACCACGGGTATGCCAAGGAGTTTACCTACGTGAGTTATTGCAACAGAATGTGCTGATAACATAACATCAGGTTTATACGTCAATGCCGTTTTGAAGGTTTTAACTTCACGACTAATCAACTCAAGAGCCATGCCTGGAAGAGTCGTCTTTGCCTTACTGATATTCTTAAAAGGCAATCCTTCTGCTTCCAGGAGTTCAATCATTACATCTTTGTCCCTGGCCAATATCAGAACATGATGTCCCTTTGCAAGTAGGTTTCGAAATAGGAACTTGAACTTATGAACCTGAGCAGGGTGAGAGAATTCTGCGAGTAATCTCATCGTTGTTTGCTTGTGTGGTGAGTATCTTTTGGCGTACTTCGGCTTTTTCGCAACAATTCTTCTAAAAGCTTGCGGTTGACACTTATCAGATCAACGACAAAGGCAGTGAGCATGGTTTGAAAACCGACTCCAATAAGAATACCTGTTAAGATCAGTGACTGCACATTTCCAGAGCCACTACCTGTAATATAGATATAGAGGAATCGCATGCCAAGCAGCAAACCCAAGGTCAATATAACCATTCCCAACGACATAAAAAAACGAAATGGTCTGTAGACAACAAACATTCTAATGATAACCGTTGTCGATTTAAGAATATAAGACGGGATACTCTTGAATAAACGAGAGGGACGCAGTTCTTCATTTATTTCAATGGGTACCCAGGTCATTGGAATATTCTTTTGACCAGCCTGAATAATTGTCTCCAGAGTATAGGTGTAATTATTATAAACGTTGAGCTGGATTGCCGCTTCCCTTGAGAAAGCACGGAAGCCGCTTGGAGCGTCAGGAATATTTGAATTACTGGCAAGCCTCACAGTCCAGCTGCCAAGGCTTTGCAATATTTTTTTTATAAAAGAAAAATTGGTGTTGGCGAATATTGGTCGAGCGCCAATTACCATCTCTGCATTTCCGGCAATTATTGGTGCCACAAGATCCTTGACACAGGAGCCACGGTACTGGTTGTCAGCATCTGTGTTCACAATAATATCTGCACCTAATTCGAGAGCTGTTTGCAGTCCTTTCATAAATGTCTTGGCAAGACCGAGATTTTTTGAATTGGAGACGATATGGTGGACACCGTTTTTTCGGGCAACCTGGACAGTGTTGTCAGTACTGCCGTCATCGATCACAAGCCATTCAATACTGCTAATGCCAGGTAGCTCACGGGGGAGATCTCTGAGCGTTACAGGAAGAGTCTGCTCTTCATTATAACATGGGATCTGAATTATTAATTTCACGACATCACCTTTTGCACAATTTCATGGTCAAAAAAACATGGTCAATCTGATTTTTGTATTCCTGGGCTATCGTCAGGTAAACGCATAAGGATTCCCAGTGCTCTGGTCTCAGTGTCGTTACCTTGTTTCCAAGGATAATATACAGGATTCACTTTCCATTTTACCGTATCACGTTCATTAACCTTTATCATCACATCCTGAAAAGTATTTTGCTTGGCTTCTAACGTGAGCACATATTCTTCAATACTGCTTGTAAGCGTTATCGACCGTGGAGTATCCACTGGGTTACGCAGTCTTATCGTGAGTGAATTGCTTGGCCAGTTTCCTGCTCTGAACTGCCCCGTGGGTTTAGTCCAGCCATCACCGTAGATATCTCCACTAAGTAGCCAGGGCTTTTGTTTGTACTCTGCGGTTATTTTTTGGACAGCATATAAACTTTTCTTTTTGCTATATATTATATTTACTCCATCCCCAACAGCAATATCTTTTGGGTTTTGTAAAATGACAGCGTCATATTGGTTTTCCATTAAAAATTGTTTGTCGATAAATAGAGGGCTGGGGGAATCTGTTATATATTCGACATGGTCAAAGACTTTTCTATCAAATAGTTGAGCGATCCATGGGCCTTTCCCAAGGTACAGTCCAACTCTTTTGGTCGTTCCGGTAAGTTGCTGGATTAATGATTCTGTATCCTGCCAGTAATGGGCATAATTGTTGGCATAAGTACCATTTTTGATCATTGCCTTCCAGCCATGGTTCTGCCCTTGAGTTGCGAACATCCATGACATTACAATCTGATACAGTAAAACAGGAAGAACGAGAGTTCGCAAGGCTACCCATCGTATTCCCTCAAAACAGTATATCGCTATTAGACTGATAAAAGGTGTTAGCAGGACTGCGTATCTGTACTGGTGGAGAGACCATGCTCTGACATAAGGATAAAAGAGAAAATAGCAAAGTACGGAAAGAAAGAGTAGGAGTAGGACCTGACCTTTTTTGTCATGGCGTACAAGACCGCGATAGAAAGCCAAACCGCCGCCAAGTAAAAAAAGAAAAAATGGAACCAGCCCAAAAGAGGCATAATCTTCACTGTAATGTGCTGAACGAACCCAGACCGTGGCCACTTTATATCTGTTGACAAAATATGATTTAAGGCCGACAGATCTTTTTCGGAGATCCTTTTCTAAAATAGAGGCGAGCGAATTTGAAAGCGGATGCACCAGTTTGAGGTTAGAGCTGGGTTCGAAAATTTGCCAGAGTAATGCCTCTCCTTTCAGCAAAGTACCATTCATTTTAGAGACACTTTTTTTCTTGGAGATAGTCTTTTTGTGTAAGAACACATTCCCCTTTATTTCTTTGATTGGGGCGAATGGATTGTCAAATGCAATAAAATTCTGAATATAATTAAAGCTCCCGCAGAGAACAATTAGGCAAATGGCCAAGCTAGCACCTTTGCATACAGTGCTGAGTTGTGTTCGGTAAATTACCCATAAGCCAAGGAAGAGAAACACAAGGCCTGGACCCCAAAAAAATACAGTGCCCTTTGCTCCCAAGGCTAATCCAACCCCTATCCCCATAAAAGAAAAATGGGACATTTTCCCTTCACGCATCGCCTTAAGGAGAAAAAATAAGCCTGTAACAAGACAGCCCGTAGTAAACAGATCTGTTTGTGATGTGGCAATTTGACTCGCTGCAACAGGGATGCCTAGAAAAAAAATGACTGAAATCAAACTCCAGATTCGAGAATAACCAATAAATCGCCCAATGGAGTACGTGGAGACTGATGCCAGCATAGCACCGAGAAATTGAACAAGATGTATCAGTGGGAATCCATTTTTGAAAAATGAAATGATCCACAACATCATCAGTTCTCCATTCACTGCCATGAAGAGCTGTCGCTTATCCAGGGTGGGGTAGTGCAGGATGCTACTCTGTTGAAGCCAATAACCAACCCTTGTCAAACGATAATTGTTGGAGTCGTAGTTGAGAGGCAGTGAAAAGATGGCGGGTACAAGGTACAACGCAAAAATCATGACTATAACAGTTAGCAGCAGAAAAAATGTTATCTTTTGTGGAAGACTATTGGTTTCGGCCATGCTTTTGCGAAAGCCAGCCATCATCTCTTTATACATCTTTGTAATATTCTTTGGGTATTGCGTACTGTTTTTCTGCCGCCAGAGGCTAATGCAATATAAAGCAATGAGGGTTATGCTGTGAAATAATATAAATGAGGTGAAATGGATCAGAGATAAGCTACCGAGAAGAGTAGCAGATAAGACAACGGTTGCCGTTGTCGTTAATAAAAAATGGCAGAGATAAGAACTGATTTGCTTGTAATTAATACGGAGCAGAAGAAGTATCTGACTACTAATCAGTAAGACGAGTATGAGGTCACAAAGCCACAATAGTGTAGAAAAAAAAGTGATGCCAAGTAATTCACATCTAGTCTGTATCGAATCCCAGATACTTTTTCCGATATTCCACATGTCAAAGTAATATTGCGTAAGACTGAAAACAGGATCAATGGAAAAGAAGAATTGCCCGTCCTGGGAATAGGTCTCCAGTAATATGTCTGGGGCACTACTCTTTGTTAAACTAAAACTGCCATCGACAACTTTGTACAAGGCTGTTTTTGTCAATCTTATGTCCTGATACCCTGGTTGACTCAGGGTGATTTTATTTATTTTGATCTGTGCTGGACGATTGGCAGGGTCAAGACGAAGCAAACCCATGTTGTTAAAGTCCGTGAGCTTAGCTTGATACGTTTGATTTTTAGGAGAAATGGTAAAACGTATTGATTCTTTTTCGCTAAAGGCAGCATGGTTGATTTCGGTGACAGGTGTTGCCCAAAAGAATTGTATGCGTTGTTGGTGAGTTGTCTCCACTTCTAAAGTTACGGTTGCTTTTTGAAAAGTTTTCAGACCAAACACAGTACCGATTATGAGTAGACTGAAAGCTAAGCACAGAGAGAAAAATTTACGAGTCATGGATAATTTTTGTTATAAGTAGAGTAGGTTTCGTGCATCAAATCTAATTAGTTGCATCAAGTGGAATGATGATAAATTTTAACAGGGTAATGCAGTAAGTGTTTGTCGTTGTGTTGTGCTATCAAGCTGGCCTTGTCATCAGTCATTCAACGTAGCTAATAAAAATAGGTTTCGGAAATAGGGCCGAATGACAGCTCGTCGGAGGAACAAAACTGTATTGAACCGATCGCCTGTTTTGGGTCAGTTCTCCTTGCTGATTGTCAACTTATCAGAGTTTCAATTCCTTATCCAGTTTTCCTTTAAATAAATGTTGTGTGAATATAACCTTGTCTCTTTACTTGAACACCTACATGTAATAGGATCTGATTCCGATTTTAGGGTAACTAGGTCGTAATGCTATTACGAACGGTGGATGTTATATATGTCTTTGACTATTCAAGGTGAGCCATGAAAGGAGTAATGGTTTACGCTGAAATGAATAGTGGAAGAAATAGTACAGAGTCAGCTTTGCGATGAAAGAAGGCTCGGAGAACTCGATTTGGTAAAGTGAGGCTCCACGGTAGAGTTAAGAACGAAATAGTGTTTCGAAAAGTGAATAGGATAAAAATTATTAATTTGAGTTGGATATGCTAACAAATAAAAATATTTTAATAACTGGTGGTACTGGTTCTTTTGGAAAGCAGTATACACGAACCCTTTTAGAGAAATATCGTCCCCAACGGATTGTAATTTTTTCTCGTGACGAATTGAAACAATTTGAGATGGCCCAGGAGTTTACTTCACCAGTGATGCGTTACTTTATCGGTGACGTGCGGGACTATGATCGGGTGAAGGAGGCTATGGAGGGCATTGATTACGTTATTCATGCCGCTGCAATGAAACAGGTACCTGCAGCAGAATACAATCCCATGGAGTGCATTAAGACAAATATTTACGGTGCTGAAAATGTTATTAAGGCCGCTATAAAAAATGACGTTTCTAAAATTATTGCACTCTCAACGGATAAGGCTGCGAACCCTATCAATCTTTACGGGGCAACAAAGCTTGCTTCTGATAAGCTTTTTGTGGCTGCCAATAATATGGTTGGCAATAACCCGACCAGGTTTTCTGTTGTGCGTTATGGAAATGTGGTGGGGTCACGAGGATCAGTTGTACCCTTCTTTAAGAAATTGATTTCCGAGGGAATAGAGAAACTTCCTATAACGCATGCTGAAATGACTCGCTTTTGGATTACACTCCAGCAGGGGGTCGATTTTGTTCTGAAAAATTTCGAAAGGATGAAAGGAGGAGAAATTTTTATTCCTAAGATTCCCTCAATGCGAGTTGTTGATCTGGCAGAATCCCTTGCACCTGGCATGGATATAGAGATTATCGGTATTCGTCCTGGGGAAAAGTTACATGAAATCATGTGCCCTGCTGACGATTCTCATCTCACCTTGGAGTTTGAAGATCATTTTGTTATACGGCCCAGTATAAAATTTCACAAAGGGGATTTTGATTTTAGTGAAAATAGTATTGGTGAAAGTGGTGTACCGGTTGAACAGGGCTTTGAATATAATTCCGGAAAGAATCCTCATTTCCTCAATGTTGAAGAACTGATAGAATTTGACAGGTTTGCACAGTTATGATCCCTTACGGTAGACAGGAAATAACAGATGCTGATATTGAGGCTGTTGTTTCTGTCCTTAAGTCTGATTATCTAACCCAGGGACCTAAAGTCCCAGAATTTGAGCAGGCTGTTACCGACTATTGCGGCGCTGAGCATGGTGTGGCTGTAAACAGTGGAACATCTGCTCTCCATGTGGCCTGTCTTGCGCTTGGAGTAACAGGTGGGGATATCGTTTGGACAACTCCTATAACGTTTGTTGCTTCGTCTAATTGTGCTTTGTATTGCGGGGCCAAGATCGATTTTGTCGATATCGATCCTTTAACAGCAAATATGAGTATTGCAGCTCTTAAAACGAAATTACAACTTGCAGCTGAACAGAAAAAGTTACCAAAGGTAGTCATACCTGTACATCTTTGCGGTCACTCTTGTAAGATGGATGAAATAAAAGTCCTTTCAGAGCAATATGGATTTTCTGTAATTGAAGATGCTTGTCATGCGTTAGGTGGGAGATATCAGGATTCTCCCATTGGATGTTGTCGTTATTCAGATATTACTGTTTTTAGTTTTCATCCTGTAAAAATTATAACCACTGCTGAAGGTGGTATGGCAGTAACAAACAGTGCAGGTCTTGCTGGAAAAATGATGAGTTACCGATCTCACGGGATTACTCGTGATCCAGATAAAATGACCCATGAAATTGACGGCCCATGGTATTATCAGCAAATAGATCTCGGTTATAATTATAGGCTGACTGATATCCAAGCAGCATTGGGGATTAGCCAGTTATCTCGATTAGATGATGTTGTTGCAAGGCGTCATCGACTTGCAGACAGGTACAATGTATTTTTGCAGGACCTGCCACTATTGCTGCCATATCAGATGCCGTCATCATTTTCGTCTTTTCATCTCTACGTAATCCGACTGCAAGTTGATCAGATACGCTTATCGCATAATGAGGTCTTTGATGCATTGCGACATGCTGGAATAGGTGTAAATATTCATTATATTCCAGTTCATACACAGCCATATTACCAGCAATACGGGTTTAGAACTGGTGATTTTCCTGAGGCTGAAAAATATTATGAAGAAGTGATTACTCTCCCCCTGTATCATCATTTGACTGAAGAAGAACAAGATAAGGTCATCAATTCATTACGGGATATTATCAAATGAATGTTGCTATTATTCCTGCTCGCGGAGGTAGTAAAAGAATTCCAGGTAAGAATATAAGAGATTTTGCAGGAAAGCCTCTTATTTCCTATTCGATAGAGGCGACACGTAAAAGTGGAATTTTTGATCATGTTTTTGTTTCCACAGATTCCCCTGATATTGCCAGGGTAGCATCAGAGTATGGTGCTGAAATCCCATTTATACGTGGCAGTGATATTGCCGATGACTTTACTGGAACCGATGCAGTGGTTTTTGATACTTTGCAACGCATAACAAAACTGGGAATTCATGCTGATTATGTCTGTTGTGTTTATGCAACAGCACCATTTATACGTCCTGCTGATTTGAAAAAAGGGTTCGATATCCTCTGCTCATGTGAGGAATGCTCTGCGTTTACTGTCACCACCTTTCCTGCGCCAATCTTCCGTGCTTTAAAGATGAACGAACATGATACACTTGAGATGGTGTGGGCGAAGCACCGTATGACACGATCCCAGGATTTACCCGAATGTTTCCACGACGCCGGACAGTTTTATTGGGCCACTGTTAAGCATTTTCTCGCTGAGAAATCTTTTTGGTCTTGTAATACAATTCCCATCGTATTGCCACGTTATCGTGTACAGGATATTGATACTTTTGAGGACTGGGAAGTGGCTGAAAGGATGTACAAAGCCCTTCAAGGTGATGGGTAATTATGAAACTCTTTTCTGCTATATATACTGATGAAAAAATAGATAAGAAGAGCAATTGACTAGAGTGAGGCAAAATTCTTTAAAAAGTAATTCAGCTGATATCCTGATATTGACTGATGCAGGAAAAAAAATTGGGCGGGGTCATGTCACCAGGTGTTCAGCCATTGCCAGTGCAATTGAGCAGCAAGGAGTCCAAGTTGTATTTGCAATCCATTGTGATGCAGTAATCGAAGACCTGGTCCTTTTTGATTATATCTTATGCGACTGGCATAATGGGCTACAATCACTGGATTTGTCTCGGTACAAGCTTGTCCTCGTCGATTCATACCAGGCAGATTCGGCAATTATCGATGTAGTTTGCACACAAGCTGCAAAGGTAGCTTTTTATGATGATGGCTGTAATTTAGACTTACCCAAAGGTTATGTATTCAATGGCTTACCGTATGCGCACAACTTGTGTTACACCAATAAAGAAAGCAAATATTTTCTTGGGACAAAATATTTACCCGTAAGGCCGGAATTCTTAAGTTTATCCAGAAATAAAGTTCAAGATACCATAGAGAACATATTTATTTGTGTTGGAAGTAGTGACCTTACTAATGTTATTCCGTATTGTATTACCGCAATTTATAAGATTCTTAAGTCGCCTGTTATTACGGTCGTTGGACATATGAGCCAGCCTGTAAGTAACGTTGCCAACTATTATTCCAGTTTATCAGCAAGTGAGATAATGGGCTTGATGGCAACATCCGATATAGCTATTGGTAATGGGGGACAGGTATCAACTGAACTAGCCAAATTAGGTATACCGTCTCTGTTGTATTGTGTCGCTCAAAACCAGTACATGAATACGTCTTACCTTATTGAGAATAAAATTGTTCTCGATGGCGGCTCATATACCAATACTCCTCATGAGCTTACGTGTATCATCGAGAAAAGTTTGGAAATATTAAAAGAAAAAGAGATTCGCGATAATTTAAGTAAGTTATTTTATAATCTTTATGAATCTGATGGAGCGGTAAATATAGCAGCAGTAATAGCTGAGGTGTGCCGTAATGCGTGAGGATCTTGAGCTAAAAGTTGATAGCCACTTAGTGCTAAAGCCGCTTTTGGAAAAAGATTTTGTTACAATTAAGAAGTGGAAAAATGATAGAGATTTATCGATTCTCATGCTGAGTAAATTTCAACATACTGATTTACAAGATGTTAGGCAATGGTATGTGAAAAATATGGGTGATAATAATCAGATTCTTTTGGGAATCTACCTTGTAGGCACTAATAAATTAATAGGTGTTGCCAGAGTTATGTTTATTAATTGGGATGCCAAAGAAGCAGAACTTGGCATATATATTGGAAATAGGAGTGACAGAGGTAAGGAGTACGGGTCGAAAGCATTTGCAAGAATAATTAGGTATCTGTTTATGGAACAAGATTTTAATCGATTATTCTTAAAAGTTTCTCGTACGAATCGTTTTGCTATGAAATCCTATTTGAAACTGGGTTTCAAAGAAGAGGATGAACTTGAGAACAATGTCGTTCTGATGGCTATATACAAAAGGGAGATTGCATAATGGCAGGAAAAACATGTGCGATTATGCAACCCACATATCTACCGTGGCTTGGATATTTTGATTTACTAGACCAGGTAGATGTTTTTGTTTTTTTAGATGATGTTAAACTTGAAAAACAAAGCTGGCAGGTCAGAAATCGTATTAAATCTGCAAATAAAGAGCAGATGCTAACAATACCAGCACTCAGTGTTAATGGCATGAATACCATGATTAACGTGGCCAAAGTTGATGACAGATCAAATTGGAGAAAAAAGCATGTAAAGACTGTTGAGCAGAGTTATGCTAAGGCTCCTTTTAAAGAAGAAATAGTGAGTGAATATATCACAATGTTAAGTGAGCAGAGTAATTTTTTAGCAGATATTACCATAGCTGTTACTAAAGGGATAAGTGATAAACTCGGAATAGACACCTGTATGTTGAAATCGTCAAATTTGAAGGAATCTGATAGATATAAAGATGATCGGATAGTTGAGATATGCACCGAACTCGATTGTAGTCGATACATTTCTCCTGTTGGAGCGAAAGAATATATTAATAGAAAGCAAGTTGGTGGTGCTTTTGCAGACAGCAATATAGAATTACGCTACATGAATTATACACACCCTACATATAGACAACTGGGAGACTCGTTTGTTTCTTATCTGAGTATCCTCGATCTATTATTCAACCATGGCTTCAGCAATAGCCTTGATATTATAAAGAATGGCAGGGGACCTTCATTTTCTTACAGAGATATTTAACTATAAATCTATTACTGTTCCTCTTGGTAGAAACAGTAATTAGAGAATTTCATAAAGAAGAGATAACGTATGGTAAATTATGCAATAGTTAAGGATGAAAAGTTCGGCTATTACAAACTAGACCCGACACCTTCCCAGGAAGATGTTGAGCGATACTATCTGGAAGAATTTTATTCTGCAGAGTATAAGAATTTTAATAATTCCTTATTAAAGGTGCAAAAAAAAGATCAGGATTTTTTTGATAGTAGATGGGAAAAAATATGTGAAATCATTGAAGAGTTCCACGGTGATTTAGCAGGTAGGTCATTGTTTGATATCGGTTTTGGTTTTGCGCAGGCCCTTATCTACTTTAAGAAACAGGGATTAGAAGTTAGTGGTATTGAACCGTCTCCTGAGGGTGTTGACTATGCCAGATCACAGGGGCTTGATGTATACAAAGGAGGCATTGAGGAGTTTGATATTGTGAAACAAAAATTTGATGTTGTTACATTAAATAATGTTTTGGAACATTTGCGAAACCCCTACGATGTACTGGTTAGTATTAAAGACAAATTGCTAAAGGATAATGGTCTTTTAGCAATAGACGTCCCCAATGAATATAATGCTTTCCAGGTTATTGCCAATGAAGAATATGGGCTTAAGGAGTGGTGGGTATGTCCTCCCAATCATATCAATTATTTTTCCTGTAAATCGTTGAGTAAAATTCTGGAAGCAGCTGGATATGAGATAGTGAGCCAGGATGCTTCTTTTCCCATGGAAATGTTTATGCTTTTTGGTGATGTGTACGTGGGTAATGCTGAAGTCGGTAAAGAATGTCATCAAAAACGTGTCAGATTTGAAAAGCTCATGGCGAAATATGGCAAGAGCGATAAACTGAAGAAGTTTTACAAGGCATTGGCCGAGTTGGAGCTTGGCCGAAATGCAATTGTGTATTGTACTCCCAAAACAAATTAATGGATGGTGTAGCATATGGAATTTGTTGATTTATCAAGATACCTGGAAGTGAAAGAACCTAGAATACTTCCCTTTAGTGAATTACGGCAGATGAAAAGGGTCTGGTTAACCAGTGATTTACAGTTACTCAACGAAGAGGACAATCTGCGATATGCAAATTCTTTGGCTGAGGATGGAGTTACTGTTGTTCCTGTAAGAAAGAAAGAACCATTTATCAAATATATTGACAGAGATGATTTTCCACGAAGAGTGCTGCTGGAAATGACAAGCCGGTGCAATTTTAATTGTCGGATGTGTCCACAGCAGAATCTCCAACGTCCGCGAATGGATATGCCAGGAAAGTTATATCGAAAAATGGTTGATGAACTTGATGAGCACGGAATAGAAGGCTTGTGGATTTATCATCTTGGAGAGTCAATATTGCATCCGGAATTTATAAAAAATATTCAACATATAAGCACCAAGAAAAATTTAGGTGTGATTTGGATGAGCACAAATGGACAATTTTTTAACGAAGAAATTATCCGAAATGTTTTTGATTCGAATATTGATTATATCAATTTCTCCGCCCACGCCATTACTGAAGAAACATATAATAAAGTGGCCCCTCAAGGTGATTTCAAAACCGTGCAGGGTAATCTGCAAAAATTGTATGATTTTAAAGGTGTCGATAATTTGCCACGGCGTCCATTTATTCATACGCAGATGATAGAGCAGGAATCGACTAAACATGAAGTGGATGGCTTTATAAAAAAGCATTATAAGGTGGCCGATATTGTTAGTGTGAACATGCTTGAGTATGTTGGGTTTGAAAATAATAAGTTTGGGCTTGAGCAAAGGAAACGAACGGAGCTGACCTCATGTCCGCGCATCACAAGAAATGGAGCGTTTATCTGCTCAAATGGAATGGTTACGCCGTGTGATGCGACCTATAACGGTGAAATTTGCTATGGCAACATCAATGATATGACTCTTGCGGAAATCTGGCAGGGTGATGCTCGAAAAGAGGTTGTAAGCCTGAATAAACACGGAAAAATGAGTGAGATTGATTTTTGTGCAAACTGTCCAGACCATGATATAATTCTCATTGGCTTAGGGTAGTTCACTCTAAAGGGTTATTTAATAGGACATATGATTCAAATAGAAGATGTGCCGATAGGGTTATCGAATCCACCATTTGTGATTGCCGAAATGTCAGGGAATCATAACCAGTCCCTGGCAAGGGCTCTTAAAATTGTAGAAGCAGTCGCTGGCTCTGGTGCTCATGCACTCAAAATCCAAACCTACACTGCTGACACCATGACTCTGGATATTGCAGATGGAGATTTTTTAGTCACTGACTCAGAGAGTTTGTGGGCAGGGAAATCCCTTTACAAGCTTTATGAGGAAGCCCATACACCCTGGGAGTGGCATCAAGCAATTTTTGAACGAGCACAGGAACTTGGGATTATTGCTTTCAGCACACCCTTTGAAGAAAGTGCTGTCGATTTTCTGGAAGAATTACAAGTGCCGTGTTATAAAATTGCATCTTTTGAAAATACTGATCTTCCTCTCATTCGTAAGGTGGCAGCAACAGGGAAACCTTTGATGATATCCACTGGCATGGCTACCGTTGCCGAATTGGACGAAACTGTCAGAACAGCAAGAAAGGCGGGGGCGAAAGAAATTATTCTTTTGAAGTGTACCAGTACTTATCCATCTACTCCTGAGGATACAAATATTCAAACAATTCCTCATATGCGGGAATTGTTTGGCTGTGAAGTCGGTCTTTCTGATCATACGTTGGGGACAGGTGTTGCCACTGGTGCTGTAGTTCTTGGTGCAACAGTTATTGAAAAACATTTCACGCTGTGTCGTGCTGATGGGGGAATCGATTCAGCTTTTTCGTTAGAACCAGGCGAGATGAGGTCTTTGGTACAGGAAACTAAACGTGCGTGGCAGGCTCTTGGGCATATAGCCTATGGGCCTTCAGGGAATGAAAAAAAATCACTAGTATATAGACGTTCTCTCTATGTAACGAAAGATATAAAGGCCGGAGAAATCATTACAAAGGAAAATATGCGTGCCATCAGACCTGGGTTTGGACTTGCGCCAAAGTATTTCGAAATTGTTACAGGTAGGAGTGTTAAAAAGGATGTAAAAGCAGGGACACCCGTTGAGTGGGATTTGTTCTAATCCCGTTTTAGAAGTTGGCTTTTTCCCTCCATGACGTTTTTTAGCTTCTCCGTATCCTACTGCTGTAAGCTGTAACAGAGAGTTTAATATGACAAAGATAAAAAAAAAATGGGTTCTTCTACCAGTAGAGATTAAGACGAGAGAGCTAGATGCTAAAGTCATGCTTGCCTGCGTTGGAGCTGAACGTGGTTATGCAGTATTGTTAGGGCGTAATTGCTTTAATTTGAATAAAGCATACCCCCGTGGTGTTTACTTTGACAAATGTATTTCTGTTTACAAAGAAGCCGTATTGGATAAGCAGGTTAATCAATTAGGGAATATACTTGTTAGCTTGGACGAAGAAGGGTTAGTCTATCAAGCAGAGGAAGACTATCTGCAAACTCGATTCTCTAGAGGTAACATTGAATTATCCTCATTTGTATTTACATGGGGAGAAACTCAACGACAAATGATCCAACAGTACTATAATATTCAAGGTAAAATAATAGCAACAGGGGCTCCACGAGCAGATTTGTGGAATGATCCCTGGTGCTCAATATATAAGGCCGAGGCAAAAAAACTTTCGGATCACTTTGGGGATTTTATACTGATCCCTGCTAACTTCGGTGTTGTCCAACATGCTGATCCTATACAATTTGCCAAAAAACATGTCACCAAGTCTTCAACGTCAAGTCAAAAGGATTTAGACATACAATATGTCGCCATATCTGAAAAATTTATAGAAATGATCCCTATCATTGGGGAGCGTTATCGTGATTTAACCATTATTTTGCGCCCTCATCCCAATGATGATCCAAAGGTATGGCAAGAATTAAAAAAGAGTTGGCCAAAAAATATTGAAATTATTAGCAGAGGCAATGTGACACCTTGGATTTACGCATCGAAAATGATAGTTCATAATAATTGTACGACTGGGATTGAAGCGTTTTCAATGGGTAAACCAGCTATAGCGTATACACCACTTGCTCTAACGGCAGATGGCCTTCCAAATTCATTAAGTCAACAAAGCAATTCTGTTGAAGGAGTTCTAAGCTTAATTGAGAGGAATTTGAAAAACACTAAACTCGGTAGAGAGGAAGCCAAGGTAGAATTGTATAATAGTCGCATAAATTATGATAATACAGTACTCGCGGCAGATAGGATTTTTGATGCGATTAACTTGTTAGAACTACCAGAGGTGTCATTCCAATTTTCCCCATATGGAGTTTGTAAAAAAATTAGAACCCTCTCCAGAAGATTCAGGCAAAGAGTAAATGATTTTGTAGGGTTAAATGAATTCTCCTATGCTTATAGAACACAGAAGCATCCAGGTGTTTCCCTCGAAGAACTAAAAGTGCTAGTGGAATGTTATCAGAAGGAAACAGGACGATGGGGTACTGTTTCAATAGAGCAGGTTGATGGTGATGTATTTTGTTTTTATTCGAATAAGTGATCTCTGGTAAAAGACTTGACCACTTTTAAAGATAGTTCATCTTTTTTATAGAAATAGAGGTGTTTTTTTATGCTGAAACACAAGCTTCAATCCAATCATTTGACAATAGGCTCCTGGATAACTTTAGGCCATACTGCTATCGCAGAGATTTTTGCCAAGGCTGGATATGATTGGTTAGTAGTTGATCTTGAGCATAGTACTATTTCTATAGAGCAGGCGGGTGAGTTGATCAGGGTAATTGACCTTTCTGGAGTTGCCCCTCTTGTGAGGTTAACGTCTAATGAACCAAACCAGATAAAACGGGTTATGGACGCAGGTGCACATGGCATTGTTGTCCCGATGGTCAACTCGCCAGATGATGCCGTTAGAGCTGTTGAGGCTACACGTTATGCTCCCAAGGGGGTACGTGGTGTCGGTTTGGCACGGGCCCAAAAATATGGTGCCGCTTTTCAGGAGTATCTCGGATGGCAAAAGGATGGCCCGGTAGTTATTGTTCAGATAGAGCATAAATTAGCACTGGAAGCTCTGGAAGCTATTTTGTCAGTAAAGGGCGTCGACGGGTTTATTATAGGTCCTTATGATTTGTCATGTTCGATGGGTATTCCTGGAGAATTTGACCATCCCGAATTCCTGGATGCTATGGATTTTATAAAAACCACCGGGGAACGTCTTGGATGTCCTGGGGGGCTGCATGTTGTTGAACCAGATCAACAACGTTTAAAACAAGCCATTGATGATGGGTACCGCTTTATTGCTTACAGTGTCGATATTAGGATGCTGGATGTTGCAGCTCGAGAAGGAGTAAAAAACTCTATCAATAGATAAGGAATCGAAAGGTGGGGGGGCTGCCAGTGATTATATAAATAATGTAGTATATTAAGCGAGAGCAACAAATTCCCCTTAGCTTTGAGCTGTAACTATTTGGCTGGTAGGCTTATTTTTTGGTTTAAAGTGCTATTCAAGGGGTTCATGTGGATGTAATTGGGGGACTGCTGTATGGTTACCTAATCGTTATCATTGTTTCTGCTTAGAAAAGAAATTTCTTGAGACAATAATAGAGTAATAAAAGAGTTTTTTCCTCCAGAGTATAACTAACCACGGGCATACTGAACAAATGCTTGTGAATTTGTGTGTAACCTTCCCTAGAAATAGTGTCAGCATTATCAACCTGAACCGGTTAACGCTGTCAATCTGAACATCTGTTTTGTATTAGTTATCACTAACCGGCCATTATTGATTATTGGTAATGGTCTATTCTAATAAGAAAAAGTTATAATGCTGTTTAATTCATATGTTTTTATAATTGTTTTCCTCCCCATAGTTTTACTCGGGTTTCATCTTATTGGCCAAAAAGGGCATCATCGAGTTGTTATAGGTTGGCTTGTGAGTACTTCGTTGTTTTTTTATGGTTGGTGGAATCCAGCGTATCTAGGATTGGTAGTGGTATCGATTGTTTTTAATTATGCCATTGGCCATTCTCTTGGAAAAAGGCAGTCAGTAATTATTCTCACATTCGGAATTGTAGTAAACCTTTTTTTTCTTGGTTATTTTAAATACGCCAATTTTTTTATTGATAATTTTAATATTTTATTTCACAGGAGTGTTCATCTTGATCAGGTTGTCCTTCCTTTAGCCATTTCATTTTTTACTTTTCAGCAAATTACGTACCTCGTCGATGCTAATAGACAATTAACCAAAGAGTATAATTTTTTTCATTACTGTCTATTTGTCACTTTTTTTCCACAATTGATCGCAGGTCCAATAGTTCATCAGAAGGAGATGCTGCCTCAATTTATTAATAAAAAAATATATAAGTTAAAAGCATCTCATTTATCAGTTGGGATAACAATTTTTGTCTTAGGATTATTTAAAAAGGTTGTATTTGCGGATAATATCGCGATGTATGCAAATCCTGTTTTTGAGGCGGCAGAAAATGAAGTCATTTTGACTTTTTTTGAAGCTTGGGTTGGGGCATTGGCATACTCATTTCAACTATATTTTGATTTTTCAGGATACTCTGACATGGCTATAGGGCTAGCACGAATGTTTGGGGTACATCTTCCTATAAATTTTTATTCGCCGTATAAAGCAAATAGTATCATAGAATTTTGGAGAAGGTGGCATATTACATTGGCACGTTTTTTGCGCGATTATCTTTACATACCGCTGGGAGGTAATCGTAAAGGAAATACTCGTCGTTATATTGCTCTAATAATTACGATGTTACTTGGTGGTCTTTGGCATGGAGCAGGTTGGACATTTATAATATGGGGCGGAATGCATGGGATATTTTTATCAATAAACCATGCATGGAATAGTATGGTTCGTAAGGTGTTTCCTCGAAATAATGATGAGTCATCGATTATCACTAAAATTGCCTGCCGTTTAGTCACCTTTGTTGCGGTCGTAATCGCATGGGTCATGTTTAGAGCCGATAGTGTTGAAAGTGCAATGGCGATATATTCTGGAATGTTTGGATGTAACGGCATCTCTCTACCGGTTTTGCTTGAATCACGACTTGGTGAGTTTGGTGAAACATTGAAAATGTTCGGAATTAATTATGCTGGCATGTTTCAGAATTTATTTTTTGGTGATGGAAAAATTGGAATTATTCAGTTGTTCGTGATGTTGATAATAATTTCATTTTCACCTAATACGTATGATTTGTTAGGAAATGATAATCCTACGTTAGATTTGTATTTGCCAATAACAAAAAAAATATATCCATTAAGGTGGAAATATAATCCAGCGTTTGCAGTGTTGTTAACACTTTTAACTATTGGTTGTTTATTTGGCATGTGTGCTCCTAGTGATTTTTTGTATTTTCAGTTTTAGGTCTAAATGAAAAAGTATTTAAAAATTTATTTTTTATCTCTTTCTTTCTTTGTACTGATTGGAGCAATTCCAATCATTTTTTTATACCGCTCTGGAGAGTATTTATTATTAAATAATGTTGTTACAAAACAAAGACAATCAATTAGAAAAATTATCTATGGGGCTGCGTTATTTGATCAAAAACATCATTATAAGCGATTATTGCTAGAGGCTAGTTCTTCTAGAATAGTAACTTTAGGTTCATCACGAGTAATGCAGTTCAGGCAACATATGTTCCTTGAGGAATTTATTAATATGGGGGGAGCAATGGGATCAATTAATCAAGGAGCTCTAATAGCTCCTAGTATTATCAAGAAAAAACCTGATATAGTTATTCTTGGCTTGGATTTTTGGTGGTTTAATGAGAAACGTAATGATCCTAATAGAATATACATTAAAACAAAAAATATGAACGCTAGTCCCACTCCCTATCATCTTTTAAAGTTTTACGAATGGTTATTAGACGGAAAAATTAACTTTAAAGAAATACAGAAAACTATTTTATTTGGCGGAACGGATATAGGTGTTGCTAGTCTAGAAAAAGAAGGATATGGCCCTGACGGGTCATATTACAATACTAGAATACTCATTGGTAAAAAACAATCTTCTGATAGCCAATTTAATAAAACATTGCATGAGATTGAAAGTGGAAATGGAAGATATGCCTTTGGTTTACTGGCAAATGAGCAGCATGTTAAGAAATTTGTACAGTTAATTCGACTATTTGAAAAAAATAAAATAAACGTTATAATATTTTTTCCACCATTCCCAGGTGATGTAAATGATTTGTTTGAAACTATGGGAGGGACATATCAATATGTCAAAGACTTGAAGAAAAAATTGTATGAAAGTAATATACAATTCTATGACTATACAGATGCATCAATAGTTGGTTCAAACGATTGTGAGTTTCTTGACGGGCTTCATGGTGGGGAGGTAACTTATATGCGTATTTTAAACGATTTGTCTCGAAAAAGTGATCTTCTCAAGAATTTTGTAGATCAAAAAAATCTGCAAAAAACTATTGATATACATGAGGGAAAAGCATTTGTACCGGATGATGAAATAACTAGCAATCGTGAGATAGATTTTCTTCATTTAGGATGTAATAAATAGCTGGATAGATGTTCGAACTATAAACATATTTTAACCTTAAAAAATCCAGTCCTGAAAGTGAATAACACTATTAGTTCTCAATGTATCCGTGACCCAGATCTTCTGTTTCTAGTTGTTCAATCGCTAGGACATTAAAAATGTAATATTTTATTAGTGTAGTATGAAAGTGTCGCCGACATAGTTGATATTTGAATGCATGACAAAGTTGCCTGTAATGGCATTAAAATTTTAAAAAATAAATATCTGTGATTGCAGATATTAAATAATAATTGCTGATGAAGAGTTTGAACTTGAGTGACAGTTTTGTAACACCATCTAATATCTTTAATTCCCTATTGTCATTACCGTATGCAATGCAAATTGCACGTTTAACAGGTGTCAATACCAGCACAATAAATCTCCTGAGGGCTGGGCGCTCCAAGAGAGGTGTACTGAGTGCAGCGCTGAACATAATGACTGGTATGCCAGATGGCCTTATTGCAGAGTTTTCTGAAAATTATCGTGACACAAGTTTTGTCGTTCCAGACAGTAAACGTAAATACTATGATTTGCCTGTACACTTATTGCGTTCCATGTGGCAGGCTCATGAGCTTGGGCTAGATAAAGAACAAGGGAAAATCAAAATCTTGGATATGGGAATGGGATTTGGCTATTTTGTTCTTGCTTGCGAGCATCTGGGACACGATATCTCAGGTGTTGATCTTGGTGAAGGCACTGTCTATGAGAATGTAACAAGGAAGTTAGATACTCTTCGTAAACGTATCCCATGGTGTATTACTGCTGATGCGCCATTACCTGAGAATATAGGAACGTTTGATTTAATTACAGCATTTCAACCTATGTTTGATTATGGGGTTGATGGACGTTTATGGAATGTAGATCAGTGGAAAATGTTCTTTCAAACTATTCGACCATGTCTCAATGATAATGCTAAACTGTACCTCGGGTTAAATACTGTTAAAAAAGAGCAACTAGGGCAGCTAGAGGAAAAAAAACAGTATTTTGATATGTTGGGTGGAACGAAGTGTATGGACGGTTGGCTGTTTGATGTAACCCAATTATCGTGATGTGTCGGTATAATAAAAGACCAGTAGAAATTACTTTTGGGTTAAAAGTGTACTTTTTTAAGTGCAACGGCTGTGTACTGTGTGTGCATCCATAACTTCACAACATTCAAAATTTCTCCCTGATATTCAAGGGCTCCGTGCCATTGCTAATATCAGTATTCTTTTTTTATCACATAGGTTTAGTGACATTTCCTGGTGGATATGTCGGAGTAGATATTTTTTCGTAATTAGTGGTTTTCTTATCACTAGACTTATTGTTGATGAAATTACAACAAAACAGCACTTCTGCTTTGGAAAGTTTTACTTACGAAGAGCGAGACGGCTCTTTCCCGCGTTATTTGTCATTTCTATCGTTGCAATGCTTTTGTTTTCTCCTTCTTGTTTGGAACGGTTTGGTGAATCCTTATTAAAGTGGCTAACTTTAAATCGATGAGTGAATATGTTGATTTTTTGGTGCAAGGTTTAGCCAAAATGTACATCTTGGTCAATCCGGGGCATATTGTTATTATTGGTATGGGTACCACGATCTGCTACAGGGCGAGCCCCCCTCGAATGCCTGACAAGACCCTTTGGCAATAAAAAAATGTGAATCTAGAAACTATGACGAAATTGTTGATTGTCTTGAGTTTAATGCATTGATGAATGAACGTTTAGTTGACCTGTCAGGGTAGATTTTATAGACCCTATTGATTATCTTTGTGATGGTGGGCACCTCTCTAAATGGGGGCTGAATTCGTCGCACATGCTTCAGGAGAGGTACTGCGCTCTGTCTATAATAGATAAAGTAAGCCACCATGTATGAAAGAGTGCTGTTACGAAGTTGAGAAGATATGTGGATTGCTTGCGCGCTATGTGATTAAAGGCTATAAGTATTGCTTGAAAATGTTTGTCGCACTTTGTGGAGTATGAAAGTACCTCTAGGATGCTGCAATTACATTATAAAATATACTGTGGCAGGTGAATAAATGAATGCAATTGGAATTGTGCCAGCTCGTCTGGCCGCTTCACGGTTCCCAGGAAAGCCTCTTGAAAAAATGCTCGGAATGCCAATGATTGGGCATTGTTACCACCGAACTCGTTTGGCGCCTGGTATTAGCAGTGCCTATGTGGCAACTTGTGACGACGCGATAGCTGAATATGTTCGCTCTATTGGTGGAAATGCTATTATGACATCTGATAAACATACCAGGGCGACCACCCGTACAGCTGAGGCGTTGGAAATAATAGAGCGTGAGACTGGGAATAAGGTGGATATCGTTGTTATGGTGCAAGGTGATGAACCGCTTATTTCTCCAGAAACAATTGGTGAAACGCTTGATGGGTTTGAAGATGCTTCGGTAACTATTGTTAATGTAATGTCAAAGCTCCGTACGTTAGAGGCGTTTAAGGATGTCAATAACGTTAAAGTTGTGGTTGACCAGAACTTTAATGCACTCTATTTTTCCCGTGAGCCGATACCGTCTCCCTGGAAAGGTTGGGAACATCTCCCTCGTTATATGCAAACTGGTATTATTGCGTTTCGAAGAGATACGTTAATATCTTTTAATGCCATGGAAGAAACATCTCTGGAACAGATTGAATCTGTGGATATGAATCGTGTCATTGAGACTGGTGGTAAAATTCACATGGTCCTGACGGAGGCTCAAACCATCGGTGTTGATACTCGTGAAGAATTACTTGATGCCGAGGAATTGCTTCGGTCTGATGCGGTTGTTAAAAAATACTTAGATTGATGAAAGAACATGAAATACGACCGCAGGATTTATTGAATCGCTACCTGGAATTAAGTGCGCTTGATGCCAGGAGCTGTTTCACTGAAGACAGTAGGCAGGATGTCTCTTGTGTGGCTTGTGGAAATGATAAACCATCATTTCAGTTTGATAAGCACGGTTTCTCCTATGTACAGTGCAAGAGTTGTGGCACACTTTATCTTTCCCCTCGTCCATCAGCCGAAGCCTATGAACAGTTTTATCGTGACTCAGTATCCTCTCAATATTGGGCAGATGTGTTTTTTCCTGCGGTGGCAGAGGTCAGGCGAGAAAAGATTTTTCGTCCTCGGGTGGAGAAATTAGCTCAAATTTGTACTGATCACGATTTTACAGTTGAGCGTTTGGTCGATATTGGTGCTGGCTATGGTATTTTTCTGGATGAATGGAAAAAATGCTTTGCTGATGTAGACGCTGTGGCTGTGGAGCCTTCAACATCACTTGCCTCAGAATGCAGGGCGAAAGGATTGCGGGTTGTGGAGTCAGTAGCAGAAAATGCGGGTGGCTTGGATAATTTCGCTGATCTTGTTGTTTGCTTTGAGGTTCTTGAGCATGTAACTGACCCTTTGGCTTTTATGAATATTCTTAAGGGAATGACGCGTCCGGGTGGTTATGTTTTCATAAGTACACTATGCATTGATGGCTTTGATTTGCAGATGCTGTGGGAGAAGTCGACTCAAATTTCACCCCCTCATCATATTAATATTCTTTCTGTGGATGGTTTTAAAAGGCTTTTTAGTCGTGCCGGGCTGGTAGATGTTGAAATTAGTACGCCAGGTCAGCTGGATGTGGACATTGTTCGCAATGTATCAGAGAGTGACAGTTCCTTGCTTGTTGGACAACGCTTTATTAAATCACTTGTAGAAAATGATGTTACCGCAAGTATGTTTCAGTCATTTTTGTCAGAAAATTGTTTGAGCTCTCATGCCTGGGTGCTTGGCAAGAACCCTATATGAGAGTATGACGATGAGAGTTTTGAAGGTTGGGATAGCGGGTTACGGTGTTGTAGGAAAACGCCGTCGTGACTGTGTTGACCGGCACCAGAATATGGAGATGGTTGCCGTTTGTGATCGCATGTTTGATGACGAGGGGGTAATGGCCGACGGCGTACGTTATTACACCGATTATAAAAGGTTACTGGCTGAAGATTTAGATATTCTCATTGTTTGTATGACAAATGAAATTGCACCAGAGGTAACCATTGCCGGGTTGGACAAAGGCTTGCATGTTTTTTGTGAGAAACCTCCCGGACGTGACGTTTCAGATATTGTACGAGTTATTGAGAAAGAACGTGAAAAACCTAAGTTAAAATTGATGTATGGCTTTAATCACCGCTATCATGAGTCTGTCCAGGATGCATTGCGTATTATCAATAGCGGTGAACTCGGTAAGATTATTAATTTGCGGGGGGTGTATGGGAAATCTCAGCTCATCACCTTTAATCAACCCGATTGGCGTACCAAACGTGAGATTGCCGGAGGTGGTGTCTTATTAGACCAGGGAATTCATATGGTTGACCTCATGCGCCTGTTTGCTGGCGATTTTGAAGAGGTCCACAGTTTTATTGCAAACGGCCACTGGGGATTTAATGTTGAGGATAACGCCTATGCCCTAATGCGAAATAAAAATGGTGTGGTTGGTATGCTGAACTCATCAGCCACTCAATGGAGGCATCGCTTTAACCTTGATATTAATCTTGAAGGCGGTACGCTGATACTTGGTGGTATTTTAACTGGTTCGAAGAGTTATGGGGCTGAGACTCTGACTGTTGTCAATGCCGACCCTGACAATGATTGTGGGAATCCCAAGGAGCAGCTTACAAGGTATAATCATGATCCTTCTTGGGATGAAGAAATCAGATTGTTTGGCCAATATGTTGAAACAAACCAGCCTGTAACTAGCGGCTCATCTGATGATGCCCTGCAAACTATGAAACTTGTCTATCGTATATATTACGCAGACCCCAAGTGGCGGAAAACTTATAATATTCCAGACCCTGATACTGTGGCTGAAAAAGTCATTTAAATAAGACCTAATTAATTACATTATTATGAATAATCTTGATCGTCTCTTTACAGAAGATATTGCCTCCTTTTCCAGGTCCTACTTTGATTATCTGCAACAGGTTCTTGGAAATATTGATACCGCAGAGATCGGGCGGTTTGTTGAAATACTGCTTGATGCCAGGGAGAATAAAAAGACCGTATTTTTTATAGGGAATGGTGGTAGTGCTTCAACTGCAAGTCACTTTGCCAATGATCTTTCTATTGGTTGTAATGACTATGAAAAGCCCTTTAGGGTTATCAGCTTAACAGATAATATCTCTGTTTTAACAGCTCTAGGTAATGATTTTGGGTATGAAGAAATATTTGTCCGGCAGTTAAGGATACAAGCGAATCCTGGAGATGTACTGGTTGGTATTTCCGCATCTGGAAACTCCGAAAATATTGTTAATGCGTTTAAATATGCCTCTGAAATTGGCGTCCTGTCGGTAGCCCTTACAGCATTTGATGGCGGTGATATGAAGAAAATTGCTGATGAAGGGATTCATGTTCCCACAGATTACAAGGAGTATGGCCCTGCAGAAGATGCTCACATGATACTTGATCATTTGGTCACTGCGTATTTGATGAGGATTATCAGACTTGCATGAGATCAATGATTTACTGGATCTAGCACGGAATACTGCACGTTCTGCCTGCCAGCTGCTCCGTGATTCACAACAGAAAGATATCCGTTCTCATTCGTATATGGAAGCACTTCCGCGGGAAATGAAGGCAGAAGCAGATCAGGCTCTTGAAAAAGTAATTCTTACCAGTTTGGAACCTGTTGGGCTACCTATTCTAAGCGAAGAATTTGGTGAAAAAAACGGTAGTGATGAGTCCGGGATGAAATTTATTGTTGATCCACTTGACGGTACGGTAAACTTTGTTCGAGGCCTTGGACTGGCGTCCGTTTCAATCGCACTTTATAAAGATAATCGGCCAGTCTTTGGCGTATTGGGCATCTATCCGACAGGCAGCCTTGCCTGGGGGGGGAAAGGTCTAGGTGCATTCCTTGATGACAAGCCAATAAACGTATCGACAGTTTCCAACCCTGTTCAGGGTGTTTTGTGTACCGGTATCCCTTCCAGATTTCAATTTAGCGAGAAAGAGTCTTCTTTATTGCTCCAAACCATGAGTACTTTTGGTAAAGTACGAATGTTAGGTGCTGCATCAATATCATTGCTGCAGGTGGCGCAAGGGGCTGCTGAGGTATATACTGAACGTGACATTATGCTTTGGGATGTCGCAGCCGGACTGGCTCTGGTTGAGGGGGCTGGTGGAACTTTGAATGTGGAGCGTGGGCAGAGTCCCGGTACATTGAATGTTATTGCTTCTAATGGAGCAATTCATACTAAGAGGTAATAAAACATGAATAAAACAGATAGGGTGGCAGTTTGCTCCCGTTCATTTTCTTTGAATCCTGTATTACGTGAAGAACTTTTACAGCGATATGCAAATGTTACTTTTAATGATAAGGGTGCGAAATTAGAGGGGCGTGTTCTTGCTGATTTCTTAAGGGGGCACACTAAAGCAATTACTGCCCTTGAGGTAATTGATGATAATGTCCTTTCTGAATTATCTGATTTAACGATTATCAGTAAATATGGTGTCGGACTTGATATGATCGACATGGAAGCTATGAAAAAGTATGGCGTTAAACTCGGTTGGACAGGCGGAGTAAATCGCCGTTCTGTCTCAGAGCTTGTCATCTCATTTTCAATAGCCTTACTGCGTCACGTTATGGCGGCAAATCGAGAGGTACTTTCCGGTACCTGGCGGCAGCATATGGGGGGGTACCTGTCTGGTAGGACTGTTGGAATTATAGGCTGTGGATATATTGGAAAAGATCTGGTCAAGATGCTTCAGCCTTTTGGTTGTCCTATTCTTGTTAATGATATTAAAGAGTATACTGATTTTTATGAACAAAACGATATCAAGGCTGTATCAATAGAGGATTTGTTAGCTCAATCTGACATTGTTACCTTACATGTGCCACTAGATGATTCAACTCGCAATATTCTTACAGCTGAGCGTCTTGCCTTGATGAAGGCTGATGGCATACTTATCAATGCCGCTCGGGGTGGTTTAGTTGATGAGCGAGCCTTAAAGAACATGCTTAAAACTGGACAGCTTGCTGCGGCAGCATTTGATGTGTTTGCAGTTGAACCTCCAGAAGATATGGAGTTGCTGGAGTTGCCAAATTTTATCGTTACACCCCATATAGGCGGAAGTGCACGAGAAGCAATCCTTGCCATGGGCCGTGCTGCGATTGCAGGGTTGGATGATAATAAGTTAGTCTAACTAGATTGTCTGGGTCTGTAAAAGATGATGGCGTCGTAATCATGCCCGTAGTTAGGGTGAAAACTCTCCATCTCCTTCGTTGCTGCACATTTTCTATCATTACGACGTACCTTAGTACCCCGAAATGATAGAAAATATTTGCGCCTCGGATATGAAGATTTTCACCCGAACAAAGGGCATAAATACTTAACCATCTAACTTCAGGGTTTTTACGAGTTTGTAAAAGATGAAGATCGTAGTAATTAATTCAACAGGTCCAATGGGTAGCTCAGTGGTCGGAGCAATAGTCGAGAAGTTTGGCTATCTGAACGCACCAATTCGAAACCTTGGTTTAAATAGATACTTAATTAGCAAAAAACAGGTTGATAAGGATCAGTACAAGAAGAATTTTTTAGAAGTATTTACTGCTCAAAGCAAGAAAATGAAGCTGGGTGGGTTGAGTATGCTCGATAGGGATTCCAGCGAGTCCTATAGCCCGATAGATAGAACAATAATAGAGCAAGAATTATTGGATCTTGAAAAGAAAGAGATCTCCAATTTTCCGGATCTTTATGAGGTGCTAAGGTGTTTATATGGAAAGTCAATTGAGTATAAAAACAGCAAACATTTTCCAGGAAAAAATATAGAATACACAACCTATTTCGATCAATATCCCACAGACGAGCTAAGTCAGGCGTATGTTGATGAGTTTAAAGAGGTTGTCTTTATTCATATGCATCGCGATTTCATCGGTTGGATGGAGTCAACAATGTCTCAGTATTTTTCTGGTCCTCTGAAGTGGCGCATTATTCTACTACACGCTCTTCACAATCGTTGGCTTACCTACGAACGTAAGGTGAAGGATTGTCCTGGGTTGCATCTAAATTTTGAAACGCTTTTTACAGGTGATAAAAAAGAAATGATCTCCGAGATTGCCAGTGAACTTGATGAACCTGTCCCTGATATTTCATGGGAAGACGAGTATTATGACCTTTACGGGCGCGAGAGAGATTTCTCATCGACATTTACTCTTGTAGACGTAGAAGGAACCCACTTGTCAGCTGGTACACGAAAGTTTGTCAGATATTGTTTGAAAAAGAAAAAAATAACTCGTTTTCATGATGTAGTTTTCTATCTATTTTGTTTATACGACGTACTTAGATTTGTCATCATAAATAGGCGTTAAAAGCACCCCTTGTAAGACAAAAAATTAGGTTTGTAGCAGAAAAGCCATTTCAGGTAACTTTGTGTCTCACTCATTTTTATCATATTTTAGCTATTTTAAACAGGAAGTCGGTAATAAACTCTATTTATTACTTTTGCTGTCTATTTGTGCCAGCTTTCTTGATGGCTTAGGCATCACTGCATTACTCCCATTAATTTCGCTGGATTTTTCTGGCGAGCCTGCAAATGATATTTTTTCACAGTTTTTCTTCTCATTCTTTCATTTGTTCAACCTTGATCCTACTGTAAGTGGGGTACTCATACTTATCCTTGGTATTTTCTTTCTTCGATTGTTATTTAATTTCACTCAGATGGGTGTGAGTTCATATATCTCAACATGGTTATCTGAGCATTTAAAACGAAAATACGCAAAAGCCTACAATCGTATGGATTATGCGTACTATATTTCTACCAATATAGGTTATTTTAATAACATTATAACAACTGAGTCCGGTACAGTCGTTGTGTGTTTTAAACGTATATCTGAGATCGTTGTAAGTGGTAGTAATATGGTCGCGTATCTGTTTTTTTCATTTTTTATTAATTGGCGGTTGACAGTTGTTGTAATTTTTTCCGGACTTTTCCTGCATGTTTCTTATAAGTCGATACGAAGTGCAGTGGCTAAAGTCTCCTACGCAAAAACAAAAGTTAATGCGCAGTCTCAAAATGTCCTCATTCAATATGTTAGCAACTATAAATATCTGAAGGCTACGGCGAACGGAAGTTCTTATCTTCAACACTTGTTTCCTGTCTTATACAAGGGAAGAATGCTTGACCTCAAAAATCAGATGTTAAATAATTTCACTTTGACAACATTTGATTTTTTTCGAGTAGTGCTTCTTGTTGGTGCTATTTATTATATGGTTGAAATAAGAGGGGAAAAAATAGCCGAAGTTTTTGTGCCTATGGCACTTATTGCAAGAAGTTTTGGAATGGCTTTGAGGGTACAAACAAATTGGCAAGCATTTCTGGGGATGAGCGGGAGTATTGTGGCATTACGTGAAGCCTGGACAATGCTGACAGAGAATTCTGAGTCATCCAGTACACATCAATTAAGAGGGTTTAAGCAAGGTATTAGAATAAAAAATGTGGGTTTTGCATACGGAGATAGAAAGGTACTGGAGAATATTTCAGTTGATATTGTAAAAGGTAGATGTATTGGGGTTGCAGGAGCATCTGGATCAGGGAAAACAACTTTAATTGATATTGTTACCGGATTGCTCGAGCCTACGAGTGGCATGATAGAAATTGACGGCAAAAACTATGCTTCGTTTCAAAAAGAGAGTTTACGATCTGTCTTTGGCTATGTAACTCAAGAGCCAATCATTTTTAATGACACAATTAAGAATAATATTACTTTTTGGGATTCGTCCTCAAATTCAAATAAAAAATTTCAGGAGGCTATTGATCTCGCAGGTTGTTCACAATTCGTATCAGAATTTACTGAGAAAGAGGATACGGTTGTCGGAGATCGAGGGATTAAGCTTTCTGGAGGTCAGCGACAACGTTTGTCTATAGCAAGAGAGCTTTACCAGGATTCTGATATTATGATAATGGATGAAGCCACAGCGTCCCTTGACAGCGAATCCGAAAAGTATATTCAAGATAGTATCGAGAAGTTGCTCGGCTTAAAGACAATTATTATAATTGCGCACAGGTTAACAACATTGAAAATGTGTGACGAAATACTTGTCTTGAAGGATGGTGGCATTGTTGAAAGAGGGACATGGGATGTCCTTTTACAGAAAAAAAACGTCTTTGCAGAGATGTGTGCTAGGCAAGGTATTGTCGCATAATCGTCGAAGCGTGAAATTTCCTCCAGAAAGTGGTCATTAATGAAAATTGTTTATCTTGCAAAGACCAGCTTACCTTCTCGCACAGCCAATTCTCTCCATGTTATGAAAATGTGCCAGGCTTTTGCTAAAAATGGGCACGAGGTGTGGCTTTGTGTATTAAATGAGAATAGTTGCAATGACTATTCTGATGAGGAAATATTTAGTTATTATGCTGTAGATAATGTATTTCATCTGTTACAAGTCCCTGTTTTCCCTGATCAGGGCAGTAAGTTTCGATTTCTTTTATCCCACCTCCGCTTAATACCAAGTATTGTTAAAAAGCTGAGGGGAATTCAACCTGACATTGTGTATGGGCGTGATATCTTTAGTTGTTATATCGCCGCCTGTGCAGGTGAAATGGTTGTTGCGGAATCACATTTTCCATTATGGTCTGGAAAGGTTGCATCGTTAGCGTTTAATCGATTAGTGAAAAGCACAAAGTTCTTAGGATTGGTTGTTATTTCTGAAGCATTGAAAAAAGCATATTTGCAATATTACCCGAATCTTGATCCTCGATCCGTCCTTGTTGCCCACGATGGGGCAGATGCTGTCGAAAACTGTGAAATTAATAATCTGGACTTAGGGAGGCAAGGATATTTACAAGTCGGTTATATTGGTCATTTGTATAAAGGGAAGGGTGTTGAAGTAATAGCTGAAATAGCACCTAGGATGCCGGAAATTGATTTTCATATCATAGGCGGACTTGAGAGTGATATCGAACTCTGGAAAAAAAGAATCAAGGAAAGCAATGTTGTTTTTCATGGTTTTGTTCAACAACAAAATCTGCCCGGCTATTTGAATGCTCTTGATGTATGTTTGTTGCCAAATCAAAAAAAAGTTTTTGCTTACGGTGCTGATTCAAATAACAAAGAAAAAAATATATCGTTATTTACCTCACCCTTAAAAATGTTTGAATACATGGCATACGGAAAGGCGATTATTGCATCGGATCTTCCTGTATTGAAGGAAGTGTTAACTGATGATGTTGCAATATTAGTTCAACCTGAAGATTATACCGGGTGGATTGCTGCTATTAATGAATTTCGTGATGCGGGTGAGAGAAAAAAAAAGGGCACCATGGCACAGCAATTGTTTTTGAGTGAGTATACATGGACGATAAGAGCAGATTCTGTACTCAAAAATATAACGGAACATCATGAGATGGTAAGAAAATAGTGGACACTTTTCTAAGATTGAAATTATATCCCTTAGAGCAGGTGTTTTGATGAAAAAGAAAAGAAGAAAATTTACTGATGAATTCAAAGACGAGGTCGTAAAACTTGTCCTTGAACAAGGGTACGGAATTTCTGAAGCAGCGAGGAACTTGGGTATTCATGCAAATTTACTTGGACGTTGGAAACGAGAGTCTGAGGATGGTGGTAAGTGTGGAACAGATACGGGGAGTGCAGTAGCAATGAAGGCAGAGTTGAATCACTTTTGCAAAGAGAACAAACGCCTTAAAATGGAACGAGAAATTCTAAAAAAAGCGACCACCTTCTTCGCGAAAGAATCGGGCTGAGGTATCAATTTATAGATACCCAGAAGAAGGCTTACAAGGTTGCCCTATTGTGTAAAGTGCTACAAGTCTCCAGGAGCGGATATTATTCCTGGTGCAGCCGTGGTAGATCACCACGACAACAAGAAAGAGAGAGGTTGATCCTAAAGTAAAAAGTATTCATCGGGAGGTAGGAGAAACATATGGTGCTCGCAGGATTTCTGAGGAATTAATGGCCCAAGGATAATCATGTGGTCGCACCAAAGCTGCTACACTGATGGCATTGGCTGGTGTTTCTGTTAAGCGACGCAAAAAATTCAAAGTGACAACAGATAGTAAACACAAATTGCGTGTAGCTCCCAATTTATTGAATCGTCAATTCAGGGTGAATGAACCTGATTGTGTTTATTGTGGCGCCATAACCTATATATGGACTTCTAAGGGCTGGCTCTATTTGGCTGTTGTTCTGGATTTGTATTCACGTCAGGTTGTTGGCTGGTCTATAAGCAACAGGATCACCAAGAAACTTGTAATGAATGCTCTGAACATGGCTATTTGGCGACGACGTCCAGCATCAGGACTGATATTTCACTCGGATCGTGGCAGTCAATATTGCAGTACTGATTTCCAGAGAATGCTCGATAAACATAATATGCTCAGTAGCATGAGTCGAAAAGGAAATTGTTGGGATAATAGCGTTGCAGAAAGTTTTTTCGGAAGTTTAAAAATGGAGCGTGTCTTTTCCTCAATGTATAAAACTAGAGAAGGTGCAAGACGTGACATCGTTGATTATATTGAGATGTTTTACAACAGTAAACGGCGCCATTCTTATCCTGGCTATCTCAGTCCGAGAGAATTTGAAAAAATGATGGCTTTGAAGAAAGCAGCTTAGCAAGTGTCCGTTTTATCTTAACCACATCAAAATCCTCTGATTGTGAATTTATTGACGGATTTCATGGAGGAGAGGTTACCTACCTGCGTATCTTGAATGCGTTAAGTAATCATGTAAGTTCTCTTCGCGATCTACTAGATATCTCTTTGTTGCAAGAAACAATTAATTCCTCTTCTGGAAAAGCATTTGTACCCGATGACCAGATAACCTCTGATATTGAAGTTGATTATCTCGGGCTTGGATGTGAAAAATAATAATCTCATATTCGTTTGACGTTATTTGACTAGTAGAGCGTGAATAACGTTTTGTGTTACCCAACGATGGTTTGCTTTGTATTGTATCCTGAAGAAGAGTCAGATATGTCCCATATGCTTTGAAACGAATAGTTAAATAGACTGAAGAGGTCGTGATAATGCATTATTCAACTATATTTAAACAATTCTGAATGTCCAGTAAGATAACGATACTTTTCGTTTTGGGTGGCCTTGGCGTTGGCGGTAAAGAAAGGCAGCTAATAGAACTAATATCCGGTCTGCCGAGGGAGCGATATGTTTGCCACTTATTAGTGAAAAGTCATGACGCCTACTATGTCGAAAAAGTTAAGAGAACTCTTCAGTCGTTCTGTTCTCTTGATAGAGAAAAATTTCATGTTTTTGATTTTCTGACTCTTGCAAAACACATAGATAAGGTTAAGCCTGATATTGTTTGTAGCTGGACTAACATCACAAGTCATTTCGCTCTGTTGGCTCGTATTTGTACAAGACACCCTTATAAAATCATAAACTGCTGTATTCGAAATGCCCCCATGCGTTTATCGGTAGTTCTTCGGTTGGAGCGCTTATTATACTCTCTTTATAGTTGTGTCGTTGCAAATTCGAATGCAGGGCTTATAGCTTACGGCCAGCGTGGAAAGAAGGGACGTCATATCCTTTATAATGGTTTGGATTTGAGCAGAATGCCTATCTGTTCTCAACGAGAAGCCAGAAAAACGTTGGGACTTGAAATGAAGAACATCGTTGTTGTAATGGTTGCCAGTTGCACCAGGCTTAAAGATCATGAGACCCTTCTTCGTGCTTTTGCAGAATGTTGTAATAACACCGGTTCGGTCTATTATCAGCTTCTTATAGTAGGGGACGGTGACAGGCGTACTTTCCTTGAAACGATGACACATGAATTGGGTATATCCCCTTACGTTACTTTTATGGGTCGACGAGATGATGTGGAGATGATCCTACGTGCCTCTGATATTTCTGTACTTTCATCAACTTCCTGGTTCGGTGAGGGAATCTCAAATTCAATTATTGAATCATTGGCCTGTGGTACACCTGTTATCGCATCCGAATCCCCAGGTACAAAAGAAGTGATTGATGATGGAAAAAATGGATATCTGTTTCCCAGTGGTGATTACCTGCAACTTGCTGAGAAGATAATGACACTAGGACGGAGTAATAAAATCAAACGTGACTTCATTAAATGTGGAAAAGTAACAATTGTCGAAAAGTTCAGTATTGCTAGTATGGTTACATCTTTTGAACAAATAGTGGAAACTTGTGATAGGCTTTAGAAAGAAATTAAACATAATGATTGTGCTATATCACGATTTTAGCACAGCAAGTGCAATCCATGTTCATAATCTGGCTAACGCATTGACGCAGAAAGGGCATCGATGTGGTGTCGCTGTGCCCATTGACAAGTCATCAGTACAGAAATACATGGATGGCACCATTTTGTATCAGGTGTATGAATTTTCGGAAATCTTAAATGAAGGGGATAGCTTATTTGCTGGAAAAAGGAAAATAGATATTATTCATGCCTGGACTCCGCGCGAGTTAGTCAGAAAGTTTTGCCTACAGCTGAAAACAAAATTTCCGGTAAGTAAGATTGTTGTGCATCTTGAAGATAACGAAGAAATTGTTGTTGAAACCTTTGCTGGCATCCCTTACCAGGAGTTGCTCCGTTTATCGGATACGGAAATTAGTGAACGTATCCCAGATGTTCTGTCGTATCCTAGAAAATATGAGAGTTTTTTGGAAGCAGCGGATGGCGTTACAGTGATTACAGAAGAGTTGCTGGATTTTGTACCAAAGAATAAAGCATGGCACAGATTGTGGCCAGTGATTGATCTGAAGAAGTTCAGTCCACGGGTCAATGGCAGAACCGTGAGACAGCAATTGGGGATTTCTTCCGATGCGTTTGTTTTGTGCTATATCGGTAGCGTACATGCGGTGAATGCTCCTGAAGTACTAAGTTTATACGAGGCAATTGCTCTCGTGAATGATAAAGGTGTCAACGTTACCTTATTGCGGACAGGTAGGGATACGGTTGACTTTTTAGGGGAAAAGAAGGTTGAACTGACTCGCAATGTTATTGAATTAGGATTTGTTGATATGAAGGAAGTGCCCGGTTTGATGGCTGCTGCGGATTTGTTGGTACAGCCAGGTAAGGCAGATAGGTTTAATACCTACCGTTTGCCATCAAAGATTCCCGAGTTTCTGGCGTCCGGTAAGCCGGTGGCTGTTCCTGCGGCCAATATCGGACTGATATTAGAGAATGGAAGTCAGGCAATTATATTGGAGAAGGGTGACAGTAAAGAGATTGCAGATCTTATTTATAATATTAGCACCAATGACCGATTACAAAAGAAACTTGCTAAGGGGGGAAGGAAATTTGCTCAAAATAATTTTTCGAGAAAGGGTATTGTCGGAAAGTTGATCAGTTTTTATAAGAGCCTTCCAGTTGCACATTAAAATTATGTTTCAGAAGCTTAAGAATATACTTTTATTTCTTCGCTATTACTTTTTATGTGAGAACTTTCGAAGAATCAAAAAATCCGATTACTTTGATTCCTGGTATTACAGTGGGAGAGTTCCAGGGTTGCAACATAATGATAAGAATCCCCTTATTCACTATATCGATTTTGGTGTAAATGAAGGGAAAAGTCCTTCCCCTTTCTTTGATCCGGTTTTTTACAGAGCTACTTACGAAGTAGCCCCTTCTGTAGATCCCTTTGTCCATTATTTGACAGTTGGGATAGCTGCAAATCATTCCCCCTGCAAATGGTTTGATCCCGCATTTTACCAACAACAGTATCTTGTCGCAGACGATACATCTGTCTCACCATTAAAACATTATCAAAATACTGGCCGACAGCAAGGGTTTTATCCAAATAGTGAGCTATTCTCGCTACCCATAAAACCTGTCCTTTCCATTATTGTTCCCGTTTATAATGTTTCTTCGTTTCATTTAAATAACTGTATACGATCAGTCCTATATCAATCTTATCCCCATTGGGAGCTTTGTCTGGTTGATGATTGCAGCAGTAAAAGCCATGTTCGTCCGTTGCTGGAACAGTGGGTTGAGAAGGATAGCAGGATTAGGGTTGCCTATTTGCAGGAAAACAGTGGGATCTCAGTTGCCAGCAATAAAGCAGTGAGCCTTGCAACCGGAGAATATCTTGCCTTTCTTGATAATGATGATGAACTTGCGGCTGAGTGCTTATCCAAGCTGGTACAGGTGATAAATGAAGACAACGCAGATCTCTATTACACCGATGAAGATCTGATAGGTGAAGACGGCACACAATTCAGTGTTTTTTACAAACCGGATTTCAACTCTCAGTTGTTATTGGGGCACAATTATATAACGCATTTTGTACTTGTCCGTAAAAGCTTGTTTGACAAAGTTGGAGGTTTTTCCAGTGCCAAAGACGGAGCACAGGATTTTGACCTAGTGTTGAAATTGTCAGAACAGGCCAAGGGGATTATTCATATTCCTGAGGTGTTGTATCATTGGCGTGCTTCTGAATCTTCCACCTCCATTAATCATGAACAGAAGAGTTACGCAGATGAGGCTGGCAGGGCAAGTGTTGAAGACGCTTTGCAAAGACGGGATATTCAAGGCAGGGTTGATACTACTGATTGGAAATTCTTTTATTCGGTCAGGAGGAAATTAGAAGTTTTTCCTGTCATATCCGTTGTAATTATTCATCGCCAGGATATCGATTTTCGTAGTTGGCTGCTGCAACTGGTCCAAAACAGTTCGTATCCTGCTGTTGAGTTTATTGTTATAACGGATAGTGTCCTTACAGACGAAAAAAGTGACAAGTATGATCTGGACTGTGTGCACATCCATCAACTTTCTACAGAGCAGTCAATGGCAGCCAGGTATAACGAAGCCGTCAAACTGTGTACTGCTGAGTATGTAGTTTTTCTTGATGCCGGAATTGAGATTCAAAGCAGTAACTGGATTGAAGGGTTGCTCGAGCAATGCATTGCAGATGATGTCGGAATGGTTGGGGGAATGCTGACCCCAGTGGGGACTGAACATAGTGTTTCGACACTACCTGATTTGAATAATAACTCAGGCATTTACTATTCAAAATTTGTTCAGGACTGCTCCCGGCACATGAACGGCTTACAGTTCACTCAGGATGTGAGCTCTTTGTCCTGGAATTTTATGATGACAGATCGTAGCAGGTTTCTTGAATTGGGTGGATTTGATGATAATCTGTTCCCTGGACTGTTTGCTGATATTGATTTATGTTTTCGCATGCGTGAAGCGGGGTACACTCTAGTCTATTTGCCATCCGTGACAGGTGAGTGGAGGGCGGTTGAAAATGGGCTGGCCAGTTTTTCAGAAGAAACAACAGCACATGCGAAAAAACAGTTCCAGAAAAGGTGGAAACATTTTCTTATTGGTGGTGATCCTTTTTATAATTTAGGGGTCGTAAAACAAGTTGGTATTGATTTGACTGTATTCAGGAAATGGTACGCTGGCGAATGTTGACAACCATGGAAAACTTGTGGATTTTATCTCTTTACAGTATTGTATTTCGAAATTAAATCACTTGGTAGCCAGCATTGCCATTATCCATTTAACCTGATCGGTCATTGTGAAAGTTTCTGTCGTTATTCCCGCATATAATCATGAGCAGTTTATCGCTCCAGCAATCGACAGTGTCTTAAACCAAAGTCTACAGGACTTTGAGCTGGTCATTGTTGATGATGGTTCCACCGATAACACTGCCGCTGTTATCAAAGAATATTCAGACCCCAGAATTCATTATTATTTCCAGGAAAATCAGGATGCCTTTAATACCATTAATCGTGGTATTAAACTGGCCAAGGGTGACTATATTGCTATTCTGAACTCCGATGATATTTATGCCACTGATCGTTTGCAAAGGCTTGTGGACACCCAGCAAGAAACAGGTGCACAGTGTCTATTTACAGATGTGATTCCCATTTCTGATGCGGGAATTGAGTTTACTGATCCGGATTTCGGCTGGAATGTGTGGCATAAAAAAAATCGTGATTTCTGTGAGCTTGCCGGAGATTTGTACACAGCCTTTTTGAAGGGTAACTTCATGGTTACCACCTCCAATCTGTTTATGACCCGGGAAGCGGTAGCAAAAGTTGGGGGATTTTGTTCTCTTCGCTATCTTCACGATTATGACTTCATGTTCAGGATGTTGCAGGAATTCCCTGGCAAAGTACACTATTTGCGTGATGAAAAACTTCTCTATTATCGAATCCACGATGGCAATACCTTAGGTGAGGCCGCAATTATAGGAAGAGAGCAGGATCAGGATTTGATTTGTAAATATATGTTAGCCAAAGTTTCTGAAGACTCAAAACAATATGTCCAGGCAGGATCCGATCGCTTGGTAGAATTGCAGCAGGAACTCTGTGATGTGCGCCAAACAGTTACAGTAAATGAACCAAGTGTACGGGAATCGTTTGCAAAATTAATTGCAGCAATAAAGTATAAGTTTGGCAAGAAACTCTCCTCATGAAGATTCCCAAGTATTATTCCCTGCCGTCCCTTATTGCCAAGGGAAAAGAAATTGCGACCAGTGTTGATGTGGTCACATTCGATCTTTTTGATACCCTCCTCATCCGCAGGATTCATGACCCTGATCTGGTGAAACTTCCTGTGGCTCGTTATGTGGCCACTATGGCTCAAAAGAAGGGGTTGCAATGGACAGAGACGCAGGTACAGGAGTTACGTGACACAATTGAAGCACGTCACAGGCGGGAGACAGGTGAGTCGTTCGATGACCATGAGGCCTGTTATCCTCGCTATATGCAGGAAATGCTATCGGAAATATTTGCAGAAGATGCAACAGATGCTCTTTTTGAGAAAGTTGCTGATTATGAAGTCGTCATGGAAAATTCCATGCTGGTTCCGCGTGGTGAGTTCATTGACTGGTTGCTGGAGCTGCGAGCGCTGAATAAAAAGATATATATTATTTCTGATATCTATCTTCCCGCTACCTATCTCAAACGCTTTGTGGAACATGCTGGTTTTCTGCATCTGGTAGATGATGTGATTTCATCCGCTGATACCTTTCTTGCCAAAGCATCCGGAAAGGCATTCCCCCTGATTCAGAAAAAATATAATCTCGATCCCAAAAGCTGGTTGCATGTTGGTGATAACCCCATTTCAGATGGATTACGTCCACTGGAATTTGGTGTTCAGGTACTTGTTCTGCATGATGCTGAAGAGGCAAGACGAAAGTCCATAATCAGACGGATGGTGAATTACAGTGCTGGACGCCCGTTCTGGCGTGGCAGAGCATTGCAGCAGCTCATGCTTCCCCTTGAATATGAAAATGTCGAACGAGATGATTTGTATATAGAAGGGTATAGTTTTTTAGGGCCTTTGATTGGTACTTTTGTACAGAGCATTGCAGAAAAGAGCAGGCAACGAAATATTGGCAAAATTTTCTTTCTTTCACGGGAAGGATGGACATTTAAAAAGTATTGGGAAAATGCTATCCCTCACCTCTATCCTGACGGGGGCCAACCAGAGACAGAATATCTCTATGTCAGTCGTATGGCTCTAGCAGGAGCCAGTTGTGCTTATAGTGGCTTGAGCCAGACAAAGGCTGATATTGTGTTTTTGCCCCGGGGTAATTCTGATTTTACAGATGTGTGCCGGGTATTCTCACTTGATCCAAAACCCTTTGTTTCCCATCTTGAGCGTTACAATCTTACAGAGACCACAACACTCAGCCATCTTCATGTTGGTTATGAGCAGAAAAATAGTGAATATTTTCGTGAGTTGATCAAGGATAAAGCTTTTCAGGATGAAGTTAAACGGCAGACCCTTCCCGCCAATGATGCCTTGCAACTTTACCTGGAAGATATCGGTTTTTTTGATCATAAGGATATCGCACTGGTGGATATCGGCTGGCTGGGTACCATTCAACGTTTCTTTTACGACGCTATCGCTCACCGTGACGATGCTCCTGTTTGTCATGGCCTTTTGTTTGGGGCAACCCGTGGTATTCCTTTCCCCACAACACATAAAAATCATATTGAAGGAGTGGTGTATGATAAAGATCGCTTTGATTTTGCAGCATCGGTCATACTGTATGCCAGAGATTTGTTTGAAGAAGCTTGTAGAGCACCGCACCCCACGTTAAACGGGTATGGATTAAAAAAGGATGGAGGCTATGAGCTTCTTTTCAGAAGAACTGATGATGCAATAGGGCAGGCTGAAAAAGAGCAGGATGAGAATTATGCCCCATTACAACAGGGGATTTTTGATTCGGCACCTGCCTATGCTGCGGCCTCTGCCTTACTTGGCTTTTCCATGAATGATTACAGGCCATGGATAAATTATCTGCTGATGAGTAAACTCGCTTTTCCTAAAACAAAAGAGATCAGTAATATCAGGCATACACATCATCTTGATGATTTTCATGGTGCAAAAGTTGTGGCCAAAACAGCTGACAGGGTCTCAGATGAGCTCTGGAGCCTTTCTGTTTTTGTATTACGGTTTAGTCCCTTGCTAAGACTTCGAAGATTTCTTCGTCATATGAAGGAGAGGTTAAATGAATAAGGGAAATAATGGCAAAAAAATCATGAACAAAGATTTTGATTTAACCTCCAATCCTTTGCGTCGGGTTTTTGGGCATTATCTTCTCAGTCGAATGGTTCCTCTTGGTTGTTATCAACGGGGAGGTGGAATGAAGTGTCTTCTGGTTCTTTCGGTTAGCAGTTATTTCGGACGCCCTATTTTCTGGTTTACCACAAGGTTTGAAAGAACAATGGGTAGACTACAGAGGCTTCGGGCAAGACTCCCTTTTGTATAGTAGAGCCCCAGCCTAGCCTAAATTCAGTTGGTGAAAAATGAGTATCGTCAATTTAATTATACGATGGAAGTTTCCGCTGCTGTTGGCTTTCCTGTTTTCATTCTTGTACCTTCACTACTTCGAAAACAGAGCGTTTGTTGAGCTTGAAATCCAGGTTCCCCAGAAAACGTGGTTCAATGTTTATTGGGCTGGCGAAGGGAAAGGATATAGTAAGTGGAAAAGGGCAAGAGTTCGGATTTATCCTGAAAAAGAGCAGTATCGTTTTTATCTGACCGATCTTCGTAAAGTAAGCAGTTTGCGAATTGATCCCCATATGTATGAGGGAGAGATAGTCATAAAAAAACTGCTGATCACTCAACATGGTCACCAAGCTCTGCAATTTGTAACAGAAGATGAATTTAACCAGTTGCAGCCCCTTTTTCATATTGGCTCCTCGCAATGGGATGCGGATGGCCTCCATATCAGTTCCACCGGAAATGATCCGCAACTCGAACTTGCTGTAAATTTACACGATGGTCCTTCACGGATATGGTTGTTGTTTACGCACATTGTTGCCATCTTCTCCCTTGTGTTCCTCTTTTTCTACTGTACTAAAAATTTCCGTCAGGATGAGAGCTTTATCCCCTTCTTTTTCGTTGCTGTATTTGCATTAATTACGGTAATGGCCGCAATCACAGTTGAAAATGTGCATCCAGATGAATATGTACATCTTGATGCGGCTGACTACTATAAAAGTAATTATTTGCCTCCTGAGGTAGATGACCCCGAAATTCACCACACTTTTTCTGTGTACGGTGTGTCGCGTCTAAACGGGTACGAACTCCCCTATTTTTTTACAGGTAAGCTGTCCAATCTGCTTGAGTCATTTCATCTTCCTGAATATCTCAGTTTACGCATGTTTAACGTGCTTCTTTTTTCTTTGCTTTTTCTCTATATCCTGCGAAGTCCCGGTGCTCGTATCATGGC
Organism: Desulfocapsa sp.; assembly: GCA_022712895.1. Taxonomy (GTDB): domain Bacteria; phylum Desulfobacterota; class Desulfobulbia; order Desulfobulbales; family Desulfocapsaceae; genus Desulfocapsa. The sequence continues at coordinate 108,079 of JAFLJS010000036.1, read as the reverse complement.
CGCACCTTTATTGATTTCACCACAACTCTGGTACCTTTTCAGTTATTGTAACTCTGATGCTTTTGGACTTGTGGTCGCTTTTCTGGTCGCCTGTCAGTTTACTTTGCCCGGATCACTGTTGAACTCCTATCTTTTAAATGCAACGCCCAAAAAACACGTTTTACCACTGGTATTGCTCGGTTGTCTGGCAGCTTCGCTCTTTCTCTTAAAGAAGAATTATCTGTTTTTTGCCCTCTTTATCGCAGGGTATCTGCTCTGGAAAGTTATATTTCTGGTGAAACCAGAGCTGAGACGCCAATATTGCAAGAGGGCTGTTATTCTGGTTTGTGTGGGCTTAAGTCTTGCAAGTCTCAGAATAGGCGCTAATTACGCTGTGAACGGAATGGATATGGCGACCAGAAAGGCTGCTATTCAAGAACAGTTAGCCGAATACCAGTATAAACCATCAACCCCTCTTGAAGACAAACATCCTTATTTATATCGCAAGGTACGCGGGGATAGTTTAAAGAAAATAATTGTAACCGATCGCTGGTTTGAAAAAACGTTCCGTAGTGCATTTGGTGTATATGGCTACTTTACAGTCAGTGCAGTGGATTCATACTACAATACTATTCGTCCAGTTGGAGTTGCACTTTTCCTGCTTATTGGAGTAACGCTGGTTTTTCGGGGTGGGATCTCCGGTAGTTTGTTGTTCGTATACTTTCTTTCCTGCTCCGGCGTTCTTATAGCAGCTTCCCTTAATCATTCGTGGACTATGGATTTTCAGACCCAGGGGCGCTACCTGTTTCCGGTGATCCCCATGTTTTGCGTGCTTTTGTATCATGCACGGCAATTGATGCAGGGGCCCCTGTATAAATTACTTCTGACAGCTATGTTTGTATTGTCAGTATATTCCTTTGTTTTCGTTGGGTTAATGCGATTGCCTAAAATTATATAAAATCGTTCAACATAAGAAACGTAGTGTAGACCACAGGAGGCGACGGTTTTAATGGCAATTCTTATTGATGCCCACGTTCATATCTACCCAGAATTCAACAAAGAACAATTTTTTTCGGCAGCGTTTGATAACTTTTTAACAGTCGAAAAAAGAGAAAACCTGGTTAACGATGTCAGTTATGTTTTGGCACTGGCTGAAGGGGGCGAACATGATGTCTTTTCTACTTTATATGAAAACGCTGTCTCTCCTGAAAATAGAGTGGAGAGAGAAACGGATTCGGCTGACATAATTTTTTATAAGACAGCTGAGCCAAATAGTCTTCTCGTGTGTAGGGGCGAAAGCACTATTATTTTGCTGGCAGGCAGGCAGCATGTGAGTAAGGAAAACATTGAAGTACTTTCCCTTTTTAGTACTGTTCGGCACAAAGATAAAACATTGTCTCTTCCGGATTTAGCACAAAGCATTGCAGATAGTGATGGGCTTGTTGTATTGCCCTGGGGCGTTGGGAAGTGGTTTGGTACGAGAGGGAAGGCGGTGAAAAGCTTTCTTGATTCTGGGCATGAATTCCCATTTTTTATTGGAGACAACGGAAACAGACCTTCCTGCTGGCCAACCCCATCTCTGTTTAGTCATGCACATAAAAAAAATATTCTATTACTATCCGGTAGTGATCCTCTCCCTCTTGTCTCCCATTACGATCGTATAGCAACCTCAGGAACACTCATATTAGGGGAAAAACTATCCACAAGCCATCCCGCCAACTCTTTACGTAACCAACTCGAGCAACCAGGGGACTTAAGAGAATTTGGTTGTCGGATGAACTCTGTCCGTTTTGTTTGCGATCAATTACGTATTAATCTTCTAAATCGGTTCTTATAAATCGTTTGTGGGGGATAGCCCTCTTGTTTTGAGAATACTTTGTTCTATCGTAAAAGAAGCCGTATCTTAATGGGATACTACTGTTAAAAGGCGACTTTTTTTAAATTGACTTGCAACCCTTTTACTTGACCTTCTCCAGGGGGTGTGCTAGTAATTTCACTCTTTTTTTTGCCAAATAATGTATCTTGAATCAACCCATTTGGGAACGTAAAAAACGGATAGTACTTATGAAACGATTTTCTTTGATTTTGTTGTATATCTTTTCACTTTTGCTCTTGGTAGAGGTTAGTTTTGGCTATTTAGGCAATTGGATAGTACAGGGCGAAGCGTATTCTTATGACAGGCTAAAGCAGGAACGACGTGATATTATCAGTGATTCTCAGGAAAGAGTTGCGGCAAATCTGGATCAAGGCAAAAAAGGGAAAAAACGAAAATACCGTGTAGAAATCTTACATCCCTATTTAGGGTATGTCATAGATTATCATGACGACGAATGTCCCGATATCGGCTTTTGTGATGAGCGAATGCGTAGTTACAAAGACCTACTTCAGGGGAAAGATTTTCTTGAGGCGTCTCCTGAGAGGGCAATTGTCGCAATTATCGGCGGATCTTTTGCGTATGGTATTGCCAATAATTCTGCAGACGGAAAACTTTTACAGGCCTTATCTTCTTTCCCACAATTTGATGGCAAGGAAATCATTATCTACACTCTTGCTACTGGTGGTTACAAGCAACCACAGCAGCTTTTCGCCATCCAATATTACTTGTCAATGGGTGCGCATTTTGACATGATCATTAATATCGATGGGTTTAATGACATAGTGCTGCCGCAAGCAGAGAATATACCCTTTAATACCAATCCCTTTTTTCCTCGGATGTGGCACCAGCGCATAGCAAGGGGCAGCGAAAATCGACTGAGCAAGTCGTTCCAAGGTTTACTTGCCTATCTGCAGGAGCAGCGTAGTAATACAGCAGAACAGATGAATAAGTCTCTTTTGCGCCATAGTCCTACCTGGAACCTTGTCTGGTATCTTAAGGACAGATCTATTCAGCAGCATATTTCACGAACAGAAAGTGAATATCTGAAAAAAGCAAGGAATGTTCCCCGGGTAAAATCTAGAATGGCAATAGCGGGAACAAAATTCCAGGTTGAAGACACTGATCTGGCCTTGAAGCATATTGCTGCATTCTGGCGTAGGTCGTCTGAGATATTGTATGCGACAGCACAAGCAGCAGGTATTGAGTACTATCACTTTTTGCAGCCAAATCAGTATGTGAAGGATTCTAAAGCCATGAGTCAAGCTGAACGAGCTGTAGCCCTTCTGGAGGGGAACACCCTAATTCCCCCCTATAAAGAAGGAGCGACTTTGGGGTATCCTTATTTGATTGCTGAGGGGAAGAAATTGAAAGCGTCTGATGTACCATTTCAGGATTTGACAATGATATTTAAAGATAATGATGAAATGTTGTATCGTGACGCATGCTGCCATTTGACCGGAAAGGGCTATGGTTATGTGATTGATGAGATTGTCCGATCAATTATTTCGAAAGAACTTATTTCAGACTAGAGTTGTTTTGAGCTGTCTTTTCGGTACTTATATTATTTCATTGAACGTTCCTTTACTTCGCATATACACTAAGTAAAGGGAAAATAGGTAATAGGTAATAGGTAATAGGTAATAGCTAATGGTTAAGTTTGCGAGTATTGGAAATGGTCCTGATAATGTTTGGAGATAAAAATGGCTCGCATTGAGGGATCTGAGAGAGGGGTAATTTTTAAGATTACAGTTATTACTGTATTTTTATTGTTGTTCTCAATGTTTATGCTCTTGTGCCTGGAGGGGGGGATTCGTTTTTATTACCGGGATGTTCTCTCGACTGCCGATGGAACCTCATATTTTTCGCTAAAAAATTTCCATTTATTTAAAGATGAGCACAATGGATGGCGTTTTCGCGGAAAGCATTTTGAACAAATACCCGATGAACGATACAGACTGGTGGTAGCAGGAGATAGCTTCACTTGGGGGCAGGGAGTTTACCCTGCTAGTGAACGTTTTACCGAACGTATCGATGTGTATTTGAACAAAAACGAAAGTTCACCTGCTGTTGAGGTAGTCAACGTCGGTATATGTGGATTTAATCTTCCAAATCATTATAAATTTCTTCATTTTATTGATGCAATAAAACCTGATTATGTGCTCTATCAATGGTTTACCAATGATATGGTGCTCAAGCCAGATCATGCACAGTATAAAACTGCACATTTAATAAGCAACCGAGCTGTTCATACCTGGTTTTGGAAACACTCCGCTCTTTATTATTTGCTACAGAGAGGGTATGGAAGCATGCAGCGGAATGATGGGACAAAGAAGAGTTATACGCAATACTTGATAGACAGTATGAGTGACGTTGAGAGTAAGCAAGTGGTGAAAGCACGAGGCTTACTTGAACGTTTGATTGATCACCATAAAAAAAATAACACTGATTTTGGTATTGTCCTGTTTCCAAGTTTTGCTGGCCCGATGGATCAATATAAACTAGGGTTTATGCATGAACAGGTGTTAGAAGTATGTGCCGATAAAAAGATAGAGTGTTTGGATTTACGCAGTAATTATTCTGGAGTTGAACACAAGAAGCTGTGGGCCAATGTTTTTGATCCACATCCCAGCGCATTGGCACATGAAATAGCAGCAGACGCGATTTATGCTTTTTTTGGTTCCACCTGGAAAGAATCGGCACAGGAAAAAGGAACGCCAAAGCAGATGGACAACGAAAAGGACAGTAAGACTACCTTAGAGAAGAAATGATGAGTAAACAATATATACAAAATAAAGTGTCTGAAGCCATTTGGCCCTGGCAGAGACCTGCATCGGAGCAGGGGAAGGCTCAACCTACGTGGCTTTTTTCACTGGTTACCTTGTCGATTGCCTGGGCAATTGGGTGTTTTTTGTTTTTTTATGGTCACTTAACCATTGCTTTGCTGGCATTTTGTATCTCCACATTTGTCTTTATTGCATCCCGTTTTTTTCCGAAAATTTATGCTGCAATTGAGCTTATTTTTCAGAAATTTTCCGCTTTTGTTGGAAAAATCCTTACCTGGATACTCCTTGTACCATTTTTCTACATCTGTTTCTCCATTGGCAAAATAGCCCAAATATTGAAGAGAAAAGATCCCATGCACAGAACGATTGAACCCGATACTGTTTCTTATTGGCAGTCGTGTGACAAGAGATCCTCGGTTGAAGATTATAAGAGGCAGTTTTAATGAATATTCTTGGAATCAGTGCATATTATCATGACTCAGCAGCAGTGCTGGTACAGGATGGCCGGATTGTGGCAGCGGCCCAGGAAGAGCGCTTTACCCGAATTAAGCATGATCATGATTTCCCCTTACTGGCGATACGCTATTGTCTTGCTGAAGGGGGGATCAGTGAAGGAGAGCTGGATGCGGTAACTTTTTACGACAAACCGATCCTGAAATTTGCCAGGATCATGGAGACCTACTTCAGTACTGCTCCAAAAGGATTGGCCTCTTTTATGAAGGCAATGCCTCTCTGGATTAAACAGAAGTTGTGGATTCCTTATAATATAGAAAAAGGCCTTGCCCGATGTGGGGTTGGAAGTAAGCAGATTTATTTTGCAGAGCACCATGAATCCCATGCCGCATCTTCCTTTTACCCTTCACCCTTTGAGGAAGCTGCTGTTTTGACCATGGATGGCGTAGGTGAGTGGGCAACTTCCACCATTGCCATTGGTCGTAAAAATCGCATTGAAATGGTGAAAGAACTCTGTTTCCCCCATTCCCTTGGCTTGCTCTACTCGGCCATCACATACTTTACCGGTTTTAGAGTGAATTCTGGTGAATATAAACTTATGGGCCTTGCTCCCTATGGTTCTCCAAAGTATGTAGATAAAATTTATAAGCACCTTCTGGATCTGAAGGCTGATGGTTCTTTTCGATTGAATATGGAATATTTTGGTTATATGCAGAGCCTGAAAATGACCACCAGTCTAATGGAGGAACTTTTCGACGGTCCTCCGCGCACGCCGGAAAGCCCGATCACAAGTCGAGAAATGGACATTGCTGCTTCCATTCAGGTGGTAACAGAAGAAATTGTCATTCGGATGGCGCGTTATACCAAGGAGCTCACAGGGATGAAGTATCTGTGTCTCTCGGGGGGAGTTGCCCTGAACTGTGTTGCCAATGGTCGTCTTTTACGAGAAAATATTTTTGAAGATATTTATATTCAGCCAGCTTCCGGCGATGCCGGAGGAGCCCTCGGGGCTGCGTTACTCACATGGCATCAGATCGAGAACCAACCACGCACCAGTAATCTAAAGAAGGATACCATGCAGGGCTCCTATCTTGGGCCCTCCTTCCCCGATGATGAAATTGGTGCTTTTCTTGCTGCAAATAACTATGTAGCAACAAAGATTGATGGGGACGATTGGAGTCGTGAGATCGCTAAACGTATGGCCGATGAAAAAGTTATAGGTCTATTTCAGGGACGAATGGAATTTGGACCAAGGGCTCTTGGCTGCAGATCTATTATTGGAGATGCCAGGTCCACGGATATGCAGTCCACCATGAATCTCAAGATTAAATACAGAGAGTCATTCAGGCCTTTTGCCCCATCCTGTCTTGAGGAGAAAGCCGGAGACTATTTTGATATAGATCGTCCGTCTCCCTATATGCTTATTGTGGCAGATGTTAAAAAAGAACGTTGCTTAACTGACAGTGATGGCAAAACAGTGCCCTTTGACGAGCAGATCAATCAGTTACGGTCTGATATTCCCGCTGTGACCCATGTTGATTATTCTGCCCGTATCCAGACAGTTAGTCCGGATACCAATAAGGGCTACTATGATATTATAAAAGCTTTTTATGAGCTGACAGGCTATGCAGTAATTATCAACACATCTTTTAATGTGCGCGGTGAGCCCATTGTCTGCACCCCGGAAGACGCGTATCGCTGTTTTATGCGAACAGAGATGGATTGTCTGGTACTGGGTTCTTATCTGCTGGAAAAATCAGAGCAGCCTGAATTTGACGATGATGTGAATTGGCGTGATAATTATACGTTGGATTGATAGCAAGAAGCACTGTTTTATAAGCTATACTCTAGAAAAACTCATTTTCACCTGGCTTTCTTTCCGGTGAAAAAGGAATAAATTTATGCATTTTTTGAAACATGTAATCTCTTTGCTCAAAGAAGTATTTCAATTTGCCTGGCACCATAAAGCGTGGTGGATTATTCCAGTAGTTCTCGTCTCCTTTGGCATTGGTATTCTGATTGTTGCCGGTGAGACATCTGCCCCCTTTATTTATACACTGTTTTAGTCTCTGTTCTGCAAATGAAAAGAGATTGCTAAGACCGCAGCACTTTTTTCAGTGGTGCGGCTCTTCTGCCAACCCTCCATATTTCCACGATTAATTATCTCCTATGAAACGTGACTGTAGTAAATTACAAAATAAATGCTTTGATCTTCTTATAATCGGTGGTGGTATTCACGGAGCAGCTGCTGCTCGAAGGCTTGCCACCGCCGGGTATGATGTGGCCCTTGTCGAAAAGGGTGACTTCTGTCAGGCTACTTCTGCCAATAGTCTCAAAATTCTACACGGTGGTTTACGTTATTTACAGCATGCAGACTTCAGGCGGATGCGTGAATCCATCAGGGCTAGGCGGGAATTTATGCAGTTGGCTCCTCACCTTGTTCGTCCCCTGAGCTGTTTAATGCCCACTAAAGGGTTGGGCATCCATGGTAAGCTGGCAATGGGAGCAGCTCTGCTACTCAATGATGTAATAAGTTATGACCGCAACAAGGGACTGGAGAGTGACAAACATCTGGGCCGGGGTCGAATCCTAACTGAAAAAAAAGCGAAGAAGATTATATCCGGTTTGCCAGACAATACAATAACAGGAGCTGCTCTCTGGTATGATACTCTGTTGTTGAACAGTGAACGAATGGTTCTCCTTCTGCTTCATCAGGCCGCCGCCGCCGGTGCAGTGCTCGGCAATTATCTTCGTGTAGAGGCGGTTTCAACAGGTGAAACGCAGCAGGAAGTAACGGTGCAGGATGTGTTAGGGCAGAAGAGTTTTGCTATAAAAAGCAAAATGATCATCAACTGTGCAGGTCCTTGGGTGGATGGTCTGATACCGGCTGGAAAAGTAAGTAAAGAAAAAATGGCTTTGGCCAAGGCGGTCAATGTTGTGGTTGACCGCAGTTATTTTGGCGAGTATGCGGTGGGCCTTGAGGGGAGCCGTGAATACAAGGATAAAGATATGGTTGTCCAGCGGGGAAAACGACTCTTTTTCTTTGTACCCTGGCGGGGGAAAACCATGATCGGCACGACCTATCGCCTATCTGATCTCACAGAAGCGCCACCCCTTAGCTCTAAAAATGATATCGAAGAAATGCTTGATGAGGTGAATGCACTGTATCCGGCTGCGAACTTGTCTCCAAAAGATGTAGTCTTTAGCCATGTCGGTCTGGTTCCCGCGTATCCAGCAAAAGAAGAAGCGCAGAAGGATAATCCTCGTCTGTTGAAACACTCTGAAATTATCGATCAGCAGGATGGTATACTTTCAGTGCGGGGCGTCAAGTATACAACAGCTCTTCAGCTGGCTCGGGATCTAGAAAAACTGTTAGGCAACAAAGATATCGAGCCTACTAATCCTCGAGCTAGAAAAGCGACTGCTGAAATGGAAAGTACACCTGCTGTATACTCCTCTCTACGGGAACGCTTTCCCCACCTGAGTGAACAGTATGGTGAACAGTCCGTTATGATTCTACAGATCATGGACGATGAACCGGAGAGCCAAACCCTGCTCTGTGCTGTCTCCCCCTTGACCATTGCTGAAGTCCTTTACAGTGTCAGAGAAGAGATGGCCTGCCATTTAACGGATCTGGTACTACGTAGAACTGAACTTGGAAGTTGTGGCTGTCCTGAAGAGTCCGTGCTGCGCCGTGTTGTCGAAGTTATGGCCAGAGAACTGGATTGGAGTCAGGAGCAGCAATACGAGGAGTTAAATGCCATAACAGAGTTATATCAGAACATGAATGTGCAAATACCATGAAGATACTGGTTCTTGCCCCCCATCCTTTTTACCAAAACCGGGGAACTCCCATTGCAGTCAAGATGTTGCTGGAAACATTGGGCGCTGCCGGACATCAGCTGACCTTATTGACCTATCCTGAAGGTGATGATATTACACTGTCGTCCTGTACCATTATCCGTCTTCAGCAGCTTTCCTGGGTAAGTGGGGTCAAACCAGGTTTTTCCTGGAAGAAGCTGGTCTATGATGCGTCACTGTTTTTTGCACTTGGCAAGCTCTTAAAAGAACAGGAATTTGATCTCATTCATGCAGTGGAGGAATCCGCTTTTCTGGCGGCCTTTTTTGGAAAAAAATATAGGATTCCCTTTGTTTATGATATGGATTCCTCACTCTCCCATCAGCTTGGCGAAAAGTTTTTCCTGCTCAAGCCGTTCCTGCCGATCTTCCGTTTTCTTGAAAAACAGGTGGTTATGAGGGCGGCGGGAGTTATTCCTGTGTGCAAGGCCATTGAAGAACTGGTCAAGGGCTACGATCCTAATGTCCTTTGTGGCCGTCTGGAAGACGTCTCTCTGTTGCCGCCTGACAGTAAAGAGCCAATTCCTGAACATGCCCGGCTTGATTTGGCAGAGGGGACTACTAATATTCTCTATATCGGCAACCTGGAAACATATCAGGGGATTGATCTTCTACTTGATGCCTTTGTCATTGCCAGTCAGCAAGTACAGGAGTTACGTTTGCGGATTATTGGTGGCAGCGATGATGATATAGACTCGTATCGTGAGAAAAGCAATGGCCTTGGCATAGCTGACAAGGTTCAGTTTGTTGGTCGACGGCCGGTTGCAGATCTACACCATTATCTGCACCAGGCAGACATCCTGGTCTCTCCTCGGAGTAAGGGATTTAATACCCCGATGAAGATCTATTCGTATCTCGATTCAGGCCGGGTCACGCTGGCAACCAGAATGCAGACTCATACGCAAGTGCTTGACGATTCAATAGCATATCTGGTAGAAGCTACAACCACTTCCATGGCTACAGGCCTGATTACCCTTGCAACAGATGTAACCTTACGGGATAACCTTGCCGCGGCAGCCCGGGAGAAAGTGCAGCAGGAATATACGGTTGAAGCCTTTGATAGAAAATTAAATCGATTTTATAAGATTCTTGAGCAAAACATTGCCCGGGAGAGAGTGGAAATATGAAGGTACTTGTAACAGGGGCAACCGGGTTCACCGGCAGCGTTTTGGCCAGAAAGTTGTTTAAAACAGGCCACCAGGTAAAGGTTTTTGTCCGTGACAAGTCAAAGATGAACTTTGAACATGCTTCAGAGATGGAGATTGTTGAAGGGGATATCACCGATACGGCAAAGATAAAAGAAGCGGTGGCAGGAGTTGAACGGATCTTCCATATTGCCGCTCTTTTTCGTCAGGCGGGTATTCCCGATCAGGTGTATCGGGATGTGAATATTCAGGCCACTTTGGATCTGCTTGCCGCTGCTAAAGAGGCTGGAGTAAAACGCTTCGTTCATTGCAGCACCGTCGGAGTCCATGGCCATATAGAAAATCCACCTGCCGATGAGGAGTGTCGTTTTTCTCCCGGAGATATTTATCAGCGCACCAAGCTGGAAGGTGAACAGCAGGCTCTGAAATTTGGCAAGGAAAATGATTTTAAGGTGTCAGTGGTCAGGCCGGGACCGATCTACGGGCCGGGTGACATGCGCCTGTTGAAACTCTTTAAACTTGCTTCAAAATCAATCACTCCCATACTGGGAGATGGCAATATCTTCTTTAATATGGTGTACGTGGAAGATCTGGCTGATATTTTTATGCTGGCTGGAGAAAAAGAGGAGGCCGTGGGTGAGGTCTTCCTTGGAGCCGGGCCGGAAAATATCCGTTTGAATGAGATTGTTGATCTCATTGCCACCATTCTGGGCCGACCTACCCGTAAGATCCATCTACCCGCAGCTCCCTTTCAGCTGGCAGGTACCATCTGTGAAAAAATCTGTATCCCATTTGGTATTGAGCCTCCTATTTACAGGCGTCGGGTCGATTTCTTTACAAAGTCCCGGTCCTTTACAATAGATAAGGCCAGGAAATTGCTTGGCTGGGAACCAAAATACAACTATCAGAAAGGGCTGGCGGCCACCATCGATTGGTATAAACAGGAAAAATTACTGTAAGAGACATTATGAAGAAAGTAACATTGATAGGCAGTTTTTCCGGGAGAAATGCTGGCGATGCCGCGATTCTTGGTAATTTACTGGATGATTTCGCAGAGGTGCGCTCGGATATTGAATTCCTGGTTCCAACCATCAAACCCGGTTATGTAAAAAAACAGTTTGCTCACCACAATGTCCGAGCTATGGGGATGATGCCTTGGCACGGCTCGTTAAAGGCCCTTGGACTTGCCAATTATCTGGGAATGACCCGCACCGACATGGTGTTGATTACAGATAACGCCTTTTTTGACCGAAAGTTGTACAACCCGCTGATTAATACCCTCTGGAGTGTGGCCCTGTTTGCTCCAATATGCCTGCGCAAAAATATTCCAATTGTTCTCTACAATGCCAGTGTCGGACCCATTGATACCGAAGCCGGAACCAAAGCGTTGCAGAAGGTACTCGATGCCACAAAACTTGTTACCCTGAGAGACATAGAGACCAAAGAGATCCTTGAACGCCTTGATCTCCAATATCCGGAGGTGCATCTGAAAGCAGATTGTGCCATAAACACCGTACCGTCCCCCGAAAAGCGTTTGACCGAGATTATCCGTAAGGAAGGCCTGTTTACCAATGCCAAAGGCTGTATCAGCTTTAACGTTAATGCCTACATCGATAACTGGTCCAGCACCGGTAAGCTGACCCGGGAAGGCTTTTGTAAGATTATGGCCGAAAGTATCGATAAGGTGATTGAAGAACTGGGGGTTGAGGTTCTGTTAATCGTTACCCAGGTGATGGATCTTAAAATTACTCGAGAGGTTCAACAGAATGTAAAGAACCAGGCAGATGTCAGGTTAATTACCAACGAGGAGTATAGTTACCATGACATAGTCGGTATCCTGGATAAGGTTGACTCCCATGTGGGCTTGCGTACCCACTCCCTGATTTTTTGTGCAGCGGTCAATACTCCCATGGTTTCAATTAACTCATATCCTAAGAATCGCGGTTTTATGAGAAGCATCTCACAAGATGACTGGATGATTGAATTTGATGACCTGGATAAGGATTATGTTGCTAATATGATGATTAAGAGCTTCAAGGAGCGAGAGCAGCGTATTGAGTATCTACAGCCAATTACCGATGCGGAGAAGAAAAAATCCAAGGAAAGTGTGGGTCTGGTAAGTACTTTACTGGATTCAATATAGTGTCATCCACAGTCAGCAAGAAAAAACTGGCTTTAAAGGTCGTTGTAAGTCTGGCTTTTTTCTCAATACTGATTTCCTTTGTCCAGGGGAATGAACTGGCATTGATGTTTTCTCAGATTGACTGGTTCTATCTCCTGTTATCCTTGGCATTATCGCCTGTAATGATCGTGGTCAGTTGTCTCAAATGGAAGATGATTCTGGATTCAGGTGGCAGTCGTGTTCCCTTTACGACTCTTTTTCGTATTTACCTGATTGGCTATTTCTTTTCTAATATGCTGCCTTCAACTGTGGGTGGTGATGTCGTACGATCCTACTATGCTGGGAAACTGATTAATGACCAGTCCTATTCGGCTATTGCTATTTTTATAGAACGGTTTTCAGGTATATTTTTCCTCTTTTTTCTTGTTATTCTTGCACCACTTTTACTGCCGGCACTGTATCAAAGTCCTTATGTTCTTGTACCAATTGCAGGTTCCTTTACGCTGATTGTCATTACCTTGTGGATAGGAAAGGTGAAAGATCCTTATATCCTCCCAAATAAGGTTGTGGCTTTTGCCTTGAAAGCTTTTGGCAAAGCCCTTTCCCTCGTGAGTTACAAGAAAACTGACCATCTGCTGGCAACAATCAATAAGCAGTATGCTAAGTTTATGACTCGTGTGGAATCGTTACACGAAAAATTAAACCTGGCCCTTGGCACAATACGAAAGGATAAAGGATTACTGCTTCGACTGGTGCTGATTACTGCTCTTTTTTATTTTCTCACCTGGGTTAACGTTTATGTCGCTTTTATGGCATTTGGGGTGCAGCATCAATTTTTTCATATTTGCGCACTGGTTCCGACAATTTTATTTGTGGCCCATTTTCCGGTAACCATTCTCGGAAACCTTGGGTTCTTCGAATCTGTATTTGTGTTTTATCTACTTCTTATAGGAATTCCCGCAACTGCCTCGTTGGCTATGGGACTCCTGCTTCGAATGAAAATGTTGCTCATAGGTATTGTCGGCTTTTTTGTTTATATGGCCTACAAACAGGAAACTGGTGATGATGCCAAAGACCTTCCTGAAAGAAATTAGCGAAAATATGTAGTGATCTTATTCTATCCGTTTGGCTGCCATGGAAAAAAGGAAAATACATTGCTGTGATATTCTTTTGAGACAATGCATCGTTGTTTTCTTCTGCCTTTTTCTTGTTGCCGATTACGGTTTTTGTGAACAGGAAAGTTCTCCTCCCTCTACCACCAGTATACTGACTCTCAACCAGGCCGTAGAGATTGCGCTTAAAAATAATCGTTCTTTACAGCGTTCCCGCCTCAGTCTTGTTTCCAGTAAGCTCAATGTTCAACTACAGAACGAAAAATTTGATATCAAGGTTATACCTGCTAGCTCCATAAACTATAATTCCTCCGATGACCAGTACTGGTCTGTTGGGGTGAAATTCTTCAAGGAAACTAAGGTAGGTATTTCCGGCTCCATAACACCGCAAATTGAAAATAACGAGGGTATTCAACGGACTTCGGTCAGTCTTCTGTTAAATGTGCCTCTGTTAAGAGGGTTAGGAACAGATTATAATCTTGATGGTCTGTACGGTTCACTTTATGCTCTTGAAACTGCTAGGCGTGCCCATTACAAGCAGCAGGACAGTTTAGTTATAAATACAATTTCAACTATTTACGGGATCATAAACTTTCAAAAACAGATCGATCTGCTCCTTACTCAGATAGAGGGACTGAAAAGGCATATCTTGCTTACCGAGGTGAAGGAAAAAACCGGCCTAGCATCGACAATGGACATGTACAGAGCAGAATTGCGGCTCAAGGAGGTACAAAACCAGTCGACGATCGTAGAAAAGCAATTTGAGACGTATGTCGATCGGTTAAAAGACCTTCTTGGCAGTTCCATGCAAAGTGATCTGAATGTTACAGCTTCCATTGATTATCAGCCTGTGATAGTTCTTCTTGACGAAGCAGTTGCCATAGCCCTGGAAAATAGGATTGAAATAGAGCAGGCTCTTCGAAAGAGTGAAGAATCAAAAAGAAAGGTTGCCATAGCCAGGCATGAGATACTCCCTATAATTGATCTGCATCTGGGATATAAAAGATATGATGAGACGGAGTCTGCTTTTCTTGACGAGGAGGACTGGATAGTTTCCTTGAATGGTTCGTCCGAACTGTTCAGGTCCGCAGCACGAACAGCCTTTGAACAGGCAAATATCAGCTTTCAGCAATCAAAAATTGATATAGAGAGTAGCCGTGAGAATATAATTAGGGAGGTTCGTGCTCAGATAAACCAGATGAAAAAGAAGGAACAGCTCATAGTTGACAGGACTGAGCAGTTACGTCAGGCTCAGGGGAAACTGGAACTTGCACTTTCCAAGTTTAATCATCAATTGGCTGATAACTTTGATTTATTGGAAGCGCAAACCCAAAGACAGCAGGTGGAAACAGATCTGCTATTTGATAGAATCGGATACATTATTGATACATATAAGTTACGATCGGTACTTGGCACACTCATTGAAAGATAGAATATTGTTTTGAGCAGAAAAAGAGAAAAAATGAAGATCCTGTTACATAGCCTGCTGTTGTTTTTTACTGTATTATCGGGTTGTACTTCTCCAGAGAGTGAGGGCGGGGATCAACTTGTTGCTGATGTGAAAAAACGAGATTTCAGTATTGACTTGCATATCATTGGGGTATTGGATGCTGCAAAATCCCATATGATTTCTTCAGGTATCGAAGGAGCAAATGGTAAAATTATTTACCTTATTGACGATGGTGAAAAGGTAGAAGAAGGGGCCGTTCTTGTTCGTTTTGACAGGGCATTATTTGAGAAAGAGGTTGCAGAACTCGAATCCCTGGTCAAGAGTTATGGTGCTGCCGTTAAGGCAGCCGAGCAGGTGGTTGCTTTTGAGAGAAATCAGGTGAAGAGGGAAGTTGTCAGTGCAAAATATGGCAAGAGTGTTGCCGCCTTGGAGTTGAGGCGTTTGCAAGAAGGGGATGGCCCTTTAAAACTCTCTGTACTGAGTGAGGAACAACAAAAGGTTGAAATTGAGTTAAAACGTTATCAATCTTTTCTTCTGGAATTGGAATCATTTCAGGAAAAGGGTTTTGAGAACCCTTCGGAAGTGAGTTCGACCAAAGAAAAAGTAGCTGCTTATACCAGAGAGCTGGCTTCTGTAAATAAGCGCTATAAAACATATGAGAAACATGTCCTGCCCGCCTTAGTTGAAAGTGCCAGAGCTAAAGTGCAAAATGCTGCTTTAGTTCTACAACAGACCGAACAGGGTGGAAAGTATAAGGTCGCCAAGGTAAATGCAACTCTTTTGCAGGTGAAGGGGATTTTACAAACAAAAAAATCTGCACTGGCAAAGGCAATATTCAAGCTTGCACAAACTGAGATAAAGGCACCTTTTGCTGGCATTGTAATTCATTATAAAACCTTTCGTAACGGTGAAAAGCGGAAACCAAGAGAAGGTGATTCCGTATTTATGAATCAGCCTATCCTCTATCTTCCCGATGTCTCCAAAATGATGATTAAAACCCAGGCCAGGGAAGTCGATCTCCATAAGATTGAAATTGGTCAGCAGGGCCGGATTGTTGTTGATGCGTATCCGGATGCCAGGCTTACAGGTGAGCTGACTTTTATAGGTTCGCTGGCCACTGCTGATGATTCTCGGAAAAGTTTTGAAAAATATTTTCAGGTGCTTTTTAAAGTGAATGAAGAAGATAACAGGCTTCGACCAGGTATGACCTGTCGCATTTCAATTCAGGTGGAATCGCTGAAGGATAGCATCTCCGTTCCTGTACAGGCTGTGTTCATGGATGATCAGAAAAGTTTTTGTTATGTAAAGACAAAACGAGGTGGGTTTGCAGTAAGACCTATAACAACAGGCCGTCAGAATATAGAATTTGTCGAAATCCTTGAGGGGCTAAATGCTGGTGAGCAAGTTAGTCTTGTTAAACAAGATAAACTCGTAAAAACCCAGAATTTAGATGGTTAAGTAAAAACCTTCATATCCGAGGCGCAAATAATTTCTATCATTTCGGCGTACTAAGGTACGTCGTAATGATAGAAAATGTGCAGCAACGAAGGAGATGGAGAGTTTTCCCCCTAACTACGGGCATAAATACGACGCCATCAAACAAGAAATGTAGGCACAATGTTACTTGAAGTAAAAAACCTTTATAAAAGTTATCAGCTTGGCCAGAATAAAATTTCAATCCTACAGGGTGTTGATCTTTCAGTGGCTGAAGGGGAATTTATTTCGATAATGGGAACCTCTGGTTCGGGAAAATCTACGTTGCTCCATATTCTTGGTGGCCTGGACACACCTGACAAGGGTGTTTACACCTTTAGTACAAAAAATATGCTTAGTCTGTCTGATACTGAGCGTTCCTGGATTCGTGCACACTGGATTGGTTTCGTTTTTCAAACCTTTGATCTTTTACCGGAACTGGATGTGGTGGGGAATGTCAGCCTGCCTTTTTTATACAATAGGGCGGATTCCGAACAGAGTGTTGAGCAGGTTGAAAGAGCCATAGAAAAAGTGGGACTTACACACCGTCGGTTACACCGCCCACTGGAGTTGTCAGGTGGGGAGATGCAGAGGGTTGCTATAGCAAGAGCTCTTGCAGTGCAACCTAAACTGATTTTGGCAGATGAACCCACGGGAAATCTTGATAGCAAGAATAGTCAGATTATTCTGAATCTGTTTCAGGAGTTACATCTGGCCGGTACAACCATCATTATGGTAACCCACGATGAAAAAGTCGCTGCGATATCAGAGAGAACACTCCATATGAATGACGGGTGGTTACAATAAGATGATACATCAGGCATTGTCATTTTTTGTTACTGCTTACCGTTCGCTTCTTATCCATAAGTTTCGTTCCTTCTTAAGTGTGCTTGGTATTGTTTGTGGCGTAATGGCTGTGATGGTCATGATCTCTACGGGTGAAGGCGCTAAAAGGGAGGTTTTGGGTCGTATCGAAAGGATGGGCTTAAAGAATATTTATATCCACGATAAATTACTCTCAGTAGAATTACAGGAACAGGCCGAGAAAAAAAAATCCTATGGCTTGTCACTTTTTGATGTTGAGTCTTTACGATCCTTGTCACCAGCTATTGTCCAGGTTGGGGCAGTACAAAATGCAGCTTTAACACCAGTTGGAACAGGTATTGGTATCACTCCTACTATTCTGAAATGTACGGGGAACTATGGAGAGTTGCTTGGGCTGAAGATCAAATCAGGGCGTTTTATTAACGAACAGGATTCATATAATAATCATCAGGTTTGTGTTGTTGGAGGTACGTTAGCCAAACGTCTTGGTCGTGAAGGACGTGTTGGTAAGACTATTAGAATCAATGACCTCCTCTATACTATTGTCGGTGTTCTTAAAAAAGATGATAAGGAGTTATCAAAGACGGCGAAGGTGAAAAGTCAGAACTTTAATGATACGATATTTTTACCCTTGAATATCCCTCATAATTTGACTAAATTCGGCTCCTCAATAGAACGATACTCAATGTTATCTTCTGTTGTGGTTGAAATTGATGTCCGTGAAAATGTAAAACCAGTTGCCAGGCTAATTCATAGAGCAATGGAACTCAGTCATCGGAAGGTTTTGGATTACGATGTAATTGTTCCATTGGAATTGCTGGCTCAAGCTCTTGCCGCGCAAAAAACGTTTAATCTGGTGCTGGCAGTTATAGCCGCAGTTTCTCTGTTGGTTGGCGGAATTGGAATAATGAATATTATGCTGGCTACGGTTACTGAACGTAAACGGGAAATAGGAATTAGAAGAGCTGTCGGGGCAACCCGGAAAGATATTGCCTGTCAGTTTCTGGCAGAATCCTTTCTCCTCACGATGTGTGGAGGAGGTATAGGTATTGTTAGTGGTTTTGCTTGTGTTCTTGTTATAGAGTACTTGGCTGGCTGGCCTATAGAAATAACAGCGGCATCAATGATCATACCGTTTGTCTTAGCATGTGTTGCAGGAGTGTTTTTTGGCTATTACCCTGCAGTTAAGGCTGCAAAAATGGATCCGATTAAAGCATTACGAACTGTCTAAAAATTTGTTTATATTGTCCCTTGTCAAAGGGGTCAAATCAAGGCCGTCTTGCAAAATTATTTTTTTCGTCCCAACTCTCCGTTATGGATGGAGTTTCATTCAGGCATTGAGTTGATACGAAAATGCTAATTTCTCAAGAGACCATAGTATTTAGAAGAGAGATAATATGGAATCGTTAAAGAATCGTTTGTTGAAACAAGGACTCATTTCCGTTGTAGTTGTAAGTCTGAGTGTGGGCAGTACGTCAGTAATCTCTGTGGCAGAAGAAGTATCTTCCCCAGAATCCACTGGTGAATCCAGTGTGCTTCTGGAAGACCATAAGAAAGAAAAAGTGAACACTGACACGGCCGACAAAGCAACGAATATTACTTTGGAAGATCCTCCCTTTGTCGTCAATGACCCATCTGTAACAGTTGACAGTGGGGAAGGCGTTGATGGCATGACAATGTTGTATATTGGTGGAGCGATAGGCCTTGTTGCAATTGGAGCAATTGCTCTTGGTGGGGGAGGCGGTTCCTCATCTGAGACAGGAACAGACCCATTGCCACCCACGACATCTGTTGTAGGGCCCAATCTTAATGGTACCAATTGGGCTGGCTTTCTGGATCTTAAAAATACTCAGGCCACCGGGTATCAGAATATCGCAGCCACCATTGTACACAGTGGAACATCTGTGCAGATCACGACGACTTCAACCCTTTTATATGGACGTATGTTTAATGGTCGGATAAACAGTCGTGGTGATATGACCATGTATGACTCTATAACCGGTGAGGACTGGACAACTCATTATAGTAAAGCGAGTTCGAACAGTGTGGATCTGTATGATTATGTAAATGGCCTCAAGGATCTGGATAGGATGTTATTGGCCAGATAGGAGCAGAAGTACTTCCGTTTGCTTGTCCCTTGCTGTTGTTCCAGATCATTTGGCGATGCATCCAAGTCCTTACTAAAATCATCGGATGAATTGCAGTAACAGCAGCAAAGGAAAAAAAAGACTATGGACACAAAAAGAATAGTAATGCTTGAGGCCGGGTATCTGCTCGAAAGGATAGATAATGAGATTACCGTTTATCATCCAACCCTTGCCACTTCACTGTATCTCAATGAGACAGGTGCCTTAATTTGGGAGCTCTGTGACGGAGTGCGACCTGTCTCCGAGGTGATTGATGTCTTGGTCGATTTGTACCCGGAAAATGAGGCACAGATCGCTGACGATGTCAGAGCACTTATAAGACGTTTACTTGAAAAGAATATTGCTGTTTTGCGCTAACAGTCAATCCCTATCCCTGCTCACCTTCGAATGTCATGCCAGAATATACAGTTAGTTTCGCCGGATTTCACGTTGCAATTGAGTATGATAGTGATGAGGTACACTATTTCTTATCACTATTGTTTGATGACCTTCACAGTGAAGCACAAGTAGCTGAACACGAGAAGGTTTTACGGGTTGCACAGGCTGAAGTTGCCGGAGAATACACCCTTACTAATACCGGGTGTGAGTCATTCAGCGGCGCTCTGGGTGTTCATTTCGCTGCAATGTTATTTGATGCGGTTATCTTTAATCTGCTCAATAGAAATAGTCATGGTATTGCTTTCCATGCTGGAGCAGTGGCCTACCAGGATAAGGTGATTCTTTTACCAGGGCTGAGCGGATATGGAAAGAGTAGTGTCACAACCTGTTTAGTGACGCAGGGCTGTTCCTATTTGACAGATGAATTATATTTTATCCCTGCTGATGAGCATGCTCCAAGGAGTCCTTTTACCAGACCTCTTTGTATAAAATACGGTGCTGTATCCGCAGTAAAACGACTTGTTGATGAGCATGCGCTCGATAATGCTCTTGGTGACGAATACGGGTATATTATTCCTCACCGTTTACTGAACCCGGAGTTTCGGCAAATTACCACATCTCCGTCGTTGATACTTATCCCCAAGTATCAAGCTGGTGCAGAGCTCAAGATTGAGAAAATATCTGCGGCCCAGGTCTCCACCCACCTAATGGCGTGTGATGTCAATGGACGAAATCTGGAAGGCCACGGTTTTCGACAGGTTATTCAAATTGCCCGGTCAGTTCCCACCTACCGAATGGTATACAGTTCTTTTCAGGGTGTTGAAGCTGCAATGCAGAACCTCTTCAAAGTTCTGCACTGGAAGTAGCTCACCAGTGCAAAAGGTCTTAGCTCTCTGTGCATGTGATAGTAGCCATGCCGCCATGTCTGCCGCATTGATACGTGCCCTTGTCCTCCGACCATATCGAGAAAGCTCCTGGGAACATCTGATACACAGTGCTGAGCAGCACGGTGTCGCTTCATTACTCTACAAACATATTCGGCATGCTGATGTTCAACTCCCAAAAGCTGGACGTCGGCTTTTGCAGAGCCTGTATCTTCGTAATAGAATGTCGAATGGGATTAGAAATAAAGCTGTTGTTGAAATTGTTAAGGCCTACCATCATGAAGGTATTGAAGTGCTGCTGGTCAAGGGAATCGCTCTTTGCAATTTTGTCTACAGTGAGATCGGCTTGCGGCCAATGCGTGATATTGATCTACTGGTAAAAAAAAGTGATCTCAAAAGAGCGAAAAGAGTTCTCCTGGCTCTAGGGTATACTACAGCACAACATCATGCCATTCCACATGATTACTATCATCTTGTTCCTATGGAGAAGAACATTGATGGACTTCCAGTTGCAATAGAATTACACCATAATCTTCTTCCATTTCATCCCCAGTATCCTCTCTGGCCACTGGAAAAGTCGTATGCTCATGCCAGGGAAATTGAAATCGATGGAACCACTGCCAAAACACTTTCTTTGGAAGATACGCTTCACTACGTGTATCTCCATGGTTTTCAGGCCCCCCTCACTTATGAACCGTATCGAATGATGCATGTGGCTGATATTGTCAGCCTCGTTGAAAAATATATTTCTGATCTGAATTGGTCGAAGATTCAAAGAGAAACACCTACTTTAGTCAATAGTATCTCCCGTTTTCATTTTTTAACTCCCTGGTCAGGGTCAGTCCGCACAGAGTTGAATCTTGATGTCAGAAAGCAACCAAGAGGGGTGGGGCACGCTTTCAGTGGCTGGCCGTTGCAAAAAATAAAGGGGAAAAAACTTCGTAATATGCCAGTTTTATTGAAGGAAACGTTTTTTCCGTCTCGGTGGTGGTTGCAGGTTTATTATGGTCACCTGTGTGGGGGGAGTTACTGGAAAGTACGTTGTTTTGAGCATCCTCGAACGCTCTGGCGCTGGGTCAAGGTGTATTGGGCTGCATATTTAAAGATCAGAAAAACAGAAACACGGAGTAACTAATTGTTCGCAAAAGTAGGGTGAGCAGTCATTTACGATAAAAATAGGTCCGAAAAACCTTGAATGTTTTTTGTAAACAGATAATAGTATATGATTGAAGAAGAAAATAACCTCATACCAATTAATAAAACAAACCCGAGGAACGTTGATGACAACATCGCATGCCCCCGAAAAAGTTTCCGTAACCGAACAGTCAGTGACCGATATTCTTGCGAACAATGACAGAAGAAAAGTGCTTAAAAAGTTTGCTATTGGAACTGCTGCTGTTGCTGGTTTAAGTGTCCTTCCTAGCAAATGGACAAGTCCTGTTGTTGAATTCGGTGCCCTGCCAGCGCATGCCGTAACAAGTGGTACTCCTGTGGCTGCCGCAGAGGCTGAACCAGCTACTGTTACTGCTACTGCTGCTGCTGGAGAAACGTATGAAGAAGGTCTATACTGGGGCCGTCATAATGGTGACAGGCCAACGTGGTACTTCAGTAAGCCAATGAGAGATTATCCGCAACAGTTCACTGTTGTCGTGGAAGGATGTGCAACAGTTGCCGTAACCAGTAATAACGGTACCCGTTTTGTTGACGGTACCACGATTATCAAGCAGTCAGATGTTCCGGGACGTGGTATGGCTGTTATTGCATCAGCTGGTTGTTATTCAAAGTCGTGTCATATCCTCTATTGAACAGTTTCCCTTTGAGATAACATATGTGAGCTGAAGACTCAGGTTGCATATGTTGAAGTGCTCAAAAGCTGTGGTGGGTTCAGTTACCATGGCTTTTTGAGTCGTCTCTTGGAAATAGCTGGTGTCGGCAGTTGTGGCACGTGGCTACTTCCAGCGCTTTGACTTATATGTTCAAGCTCCGTTTGTTTGCTTCCATGTACTTTTCCCGTTCTTAATTTTGTTCCCACCTTCTCTGTCTCAATTTATTTTCTTTGCCTCGTCCGGTGCAGGATAAAAAAAACTAGCCAGTTTTGTTTTTTATGATATACGATTATAGTAGTGGTCTAGGAATCCTAGATGCTGTCTAAATAATCTGAGAATACAGGTTTTTGATGAATAAGGAGAATGATTTTGGATCTTTCACTAGTCGTCCCCATATATAACGAAGAGGAGAATATTCCTCTTCTGTATGCTGAAATAAAAGAAGTTCTGGATAGCACTGACTATGAGTATGAATTGATCTGCGTGGATGACGGTTCCACTGACCGGTCAGTGGCAGTCCTTGAACAGTTGAGTAGTGAAGATGAACGACTTGTGGTAATTGAACTCAGGCGTAATTTTGGCCAGACTGCAGCCATGTCCGCAGGTTTTGATCATGCTAGAGGTGATATCATAATTACCATGGATGGTGACCTGCAGAATGATCCCCACGATATACCTGCCATGGTTGAGAAACTGAATAGTGGCTATGATGTTGTCACCGGTTGGCGACATGATCGTAAAGATCCCTTTCTTTCACGCAAGCTCCCTTCCATGCTGGCCAATAAACTGATTTCCTGGATCACTGGTGTAGGGCTGCATGATTATGGTTGCACCCTCAAGGCCTTTAAGCGAGAGGTGACAGAGAATATTCGTTTGTATGGTGAAATGCATCGTTTTATTCCGGCTATTGCCAGTGGTATGGGCATCTCTTTTACTGAAGTGAAAGTCAACCATCGAGCAAGGCGCTTTGGCTCTTCCAAGTATGGAATATCGCGTACTATTCGTGTGGTTCTTGACCTGCTTACCGTGAAGTTTATGCTGAGCTATGCCACTCGTCCTTTACACGTGTTTGGGACAGTTGGCGTTGCTTCTTCCTTTATTGGCTTTACGACTATATTTGTAATGTTGATACAACGGCAGGTTTTCGGGATACCCATGGGGGACAGGCCACTGCTTCTTCTTGCTGTGTTACTTATTTTTATAGGTATTCAGTTTGTAACCAGTGGACTATTGGCAGAACTTATTGTTCGCACATATCATGAGTCCCAGCAAAAACCCATTTATTACGTCCGTCGCTTGATTGGTGGTAATCAAAAGGACAAGAAGTAAGCAGGAATGCAGATTGATATTGTTATTCCAAATTGGAATGGAAAGAATCTTTTAAGGGCGTGTCTTGATTCCCTAAAACTACAATCTTTCACAGAGTACTCTGTTATCGTCATTGATAACGGCTCGACTGATGGATCAAAAGAGTTGTTGCAGGAAAAATATCCTGACGTACACCTTATCTCCTGGCCTCAAAACAGGGGGTTCAGTGTTGCTGTCAATGCTGGCATCAAGGCCGGCTCAGCGCCTCTGGTATTTTTGCTCAATAACGATACCGAACTTCATGAAGATTGTTTGCAGGAAATGGTTAGGGCTGCTGAAAAGATACCCGAAGCTGACTTCTTCGCTGCCAAGATGCTCAATTACCATAAACGGCATAAACTTGATGGCGCAGGGGACGCTTTTTTGCGAGGAGGTGTTGGGTACAGGATCGGAACCATGGAAGCTGATGGTGACTTGTATTCATCATCTCGATATGTTTTTGGTGTCTGTGCCGGTGCTGCCTTATATCGAAGAGAGATGTTGCAAGAGATCGGTTGCTTCGATGAAGACTTCTTTGCCTATCTTGAAGATGTTGATTTGAATCTCCGAGCCAACAGCCGTGGAAAGAAATGCTGGTATGTTTCAGAGGCAAGGGTTTATCATGTAGGGAGTGCGACAACCGGATCAAAAATTAATGATTTTACAGTTTCCCTGTCCACCAGGAATAATTTTAATGTTCTATTGAAAAATTATCCCTTTTCTCTTCTCCTGCGTTTTGCTCCGGTTATTGTCATTTATCAGTTTTTCTGGTTCTGTTTTGTTGTGAAGAAAAATCAGGTTCCGGCGTATTGTAAAGGGCTCTGGTCTTTTATGGTAAATTCCCCCAAGATATTTGCCAAACGTAAAGAGAATCTATCAAAACAGGTTGTCTCAAACAGCCAATTGGCAGCAATAATGAATAGGGCTGAAAATGACGTTGTTGATTCGATCATGGCCAGGCGCCAAGGAAAGGGGCAGGGAAACCTGCTGTTTGGTGTCTATAAGAAGATATTTCTGTAGCGAGAAAGTATGAGTCAAACGGTTGCTGCTATTATTGTTACTCATAATTCTGCGTCCTGCCTTGAACAGTGCCTGCAAGCTCTTGTGGGGCAAGGTGAGAAGCTCGCTGAAATTGTTGTGGTTGATAGTGGCTCAGACGATGTGTCTTATCTGCAGACCCTGAATGAAAAGTATCCTTTTCAGCTGATAAAAAAGAATAATATTGGTTTTTCACGCGCCAATAATGAAGGCATGTCTGTTCTTCACACAAGTGTTGACTATATCCTTTTTCTTAATCCCGATGTTTTCTTACCCACCTCATTTATTCAATCTGCACTCAAAATCAGTAAAGAAAATCCACTGGCTGGGATAGTTTCCGGGAAATTGCTGGGCTATAATCTACAAGAAAGCAAGGCCAATGGCAGGATTGATTCCACTGGTGTACAGCGTAAAGTTTATGGACGTTGGGTGGACAGGGGGCAAGGTGAAGCAGATCATGGCCAATATGACTCACCGGAAGAGATGCCCGCATTGTGCGGTGCCTTGCTCTTTTGTAAAAAAGAAGCATTAGACTCTTTAGCGGGGCCTGTCTTTGATCCAGACTTTTTCCTTTATAAAGAAGATATTGAACTCTGCCTACGTATGCGAAAGGGAGGTTGGAAACTTCTTTATCATTCTGAAATTACTGCCTACCATTGTCGCGGATGGCAGGGGGAGAGGAAAAACATGTCCTCTTTCTTACGAAAAACTGCTGCCAAGTCTGAGATATTACTCTACCGAAAACATCCATCACCTTATATGGCATGGGCATTGCTAAAATACGTTCTGGTAATTATTTTTCGTTTGTAGGCATGAACACTATGAAAAATATCAAGATTACAGCCATAATTCCCACCTTAAACGGAGGAGATACTTTTCGGCACCTTCTTACTAAACTTGCTGCCCAAACCCAAGCCATTGATGAATTACTTGTTATCGATTCAAGTTCTGATGATTCCACAGTTCCCATCGCCTTGGAATTTGGCGCAAGGGTAATTCCCATTGCAAGGGCAGACTTTGACCACGGTTCTACCAGAACCATGGCTGCCAAAGAAAGCAGTGGAGATTATCTGCTCTATTTTACACAGGACGCCGTTCCAAAAAATAATAACGTTGTTGAAATGCTTCTTGCTCCCCTCTTGCGGGATGAAAATATTGCATTGAGTTATGGTCGCCAATTAGCCAATCCAGGCGCCACTCTTTTTGCAAAAACACTTCGTCTGTTTAACTATCCGAAAGAATCTGAAATTAGAAGTTTTGCTGATAAAGAGCAAAGGGGCTTGAAAACAGTTTTTGTGTCTAATTCCTGTGCCGCTTATAGAAAAAAGACACTTGCAGAAGTAGGATTTTTTGCTGATGGCTTAATCTTTGGTGAGGATACCTGTGCCGCCGGGAAATTATTAGTAGCTGGTTATACACTAGCGTATGTGGCTGAGGCTACAGTCTTTCATTCTCACAACTACAGTATTGGGGAAGAGTTTCATCGCTCCTTTGATATCGGTGTTTTGCATCACACAGAATCATGGCTTATTACGACCTATGGTAAGGCTGAAGGGGAGGGACTGAAATACATTAAATTTGAGTTGTCTACCATTTTGAAAAAACATAAATATCAGCTTATCCCTGTCTTTTTCTGTCGTAATCTGGCAAAATTTAGTGGTTATAAACTGGGAAGCATGTATTATGCTCTGCCGCAGTGGCTCGTGCCAAAACTCAGTATGAATAAGACCTGGTGGTCCAGGCGGGTGTAAAAAACATATGAATATGCTTTCCACAAATCTGAGAGAACAGAGCTCTATCATGGCTCGGTTGCTGCACGTTATCGATTGTGGGGTGGTAGTTGGCTATATGTGGTTGCTTCTTGCCTGGTATCGGGTGCCCTGGTCTCCCTACTATACCCGTTTCACCATAATTACCTTCCTCCTTTGTCTTGTCGTCTTTCAATCGTTTCAGCTCTACCGATCATGGCGTGGCTGGAAGTTTTTCCAGGAGTTTCTGGTCATTGTTCGTGCCTGGGCAACAGTAGTTGGGATGCTGCTTTTCTACTTTTTTGTTTTTAAAATCTCGCATGCCTATTCGCGGCTGGTCTTTCTTGTCTGGTCGATTTCTACACCTGTACTCCTTTTTACTTTTCACGTATTGGCCAGGAAAATCCTTCACCATTTCAGATCCAGGGGGAAGAATGTTCGGCATGCTGTTATTGCTGGTGCTGGAGAACTTGGCGTATCTTTGGCTCGGGAACTCGAGACAATACCATGGGCAGGTATTGATGTTATAGGATTTTTTGATGATAAAGTGGAAGAGAGTGATGAATTAAAGAAAATGAATAAAACACTTGTTGGCTCAATAGATTCTCTGCCTGCGTATCTTGAGAGTAATGATGTTGATTATGTATATATAGCCCTTCCCATGCGGGCAGAGAAAAAGATTTTTAAGATTCTGCGTGAATGCCGTTCCCTTGGCTCACGCATATACCTTGTTCCCGATCTTTATGTCTATGGATTGCATCATGCCGAGATGCAGTCCCTTGGAAGTCTTCTTGTCCTGAATTTTAATCCAAATACTGAATGGAAGCGAAGTTTTGATTTGATTTTTTCCTCTTTGGTCCTAACGTGTATCTCACCATTACTTCTGGTAATTGCTCTGTTGGTAAAACTGCAGGATGGTGGACCGGTCTTTTATCGTCATCCTCGTATTACTTCTACAGGGCGAGAGTTCGGTTGTTTAAAATTCCGATCCATGAAAGTGGATGCTGAGGATATGCTGGAAGCCTTGCTGGAAGAAGATGAGACTCTGAAAAAAGAATGGGAAAGCAGCTTTAAATTAAAAAGTGATCCACGGGTTACCAAACTCGGGAAATTTTTGCGAAAAACCAGCCTCGATGAGTTACCGCAATTCTTTAACGTTTTAAAAGGCGATATGAGCGTGGTTGGGGCAAGGCCAATTGTCGGCAAGGAACTCAAAGATTTTTATAAAGAGAGCGCGGGCCGATACTGCTCCATGAAACCAGGGATCACTGGACACTGGCAGGTAGAAGGGCGTTCAGACACCAGTGATTACGATACGCGGGTTGGTATGGATGATTGGTATATCCTGAATTATTCTCTCTGGACGGATATCAAGATCATCTTTAAAACCATCAAACGTGTTTTTGATGGTCGTGGAGCGTACTGATATCAAACGCTGATCAGCTCCCGCCCAGTATTTCCTGAAGCAGTGTGGCAGGAGCGTCAGCGGCAGCATTTTCTATTGTTGTAACAGGAATCGCATCTCTTTCTGCTTTTCGTATTACTTTTGAATCAGGGAAATAAGCGATTGGCTCTTCCGGCAGCCCGTTTTTCAGAAAATCTCTATCCTCCTCATCCGTCACAAGATTTCCTACAAAGCAGATCTTTGGAATTTTAACATCTTCTGCCAGTTTTTTCACTTTCAAAGCTGTTCGTATGGATGATTTTGAAGGGATTACCACAATCAGTAACTGATCAATACCGGCAATGGTTCCACGTCCAAGGTGTTCAACTCCTGCTTCCATATCGAGCAATACCATCTGGTTTTTGCTGAGTAATAGTTTGGTAAGTATTCTTCTTAAAACGTTGTTTTCAGGACAGGCGCAGCCTTTATCTCCGGATTGGATAGCTCCAAGTACCATAAGTTTCATACCATCATGCTCGAGCATAAAATCTTCCAGGATGTCATTGACCTCTGGGTTCATATTGTACATGGGAGAACCTTCTGTCTTACCGGATCGTTCAATAAGCAGTTTTGTCATTTCAGCAATAGGACGAATTACTTCAGAACTTTTTACACCGAGGGTCTCGGCCATATGAGGACTGGGGTCAGCATCGATCACCAGAACATCTTTTCCGTGCTTTTTCATCTCGCCTGCCAACAGTGCCATAATGGTGGTTTTGCCAACACCGCCTTTCCCGCTGATTGCAATTTTCATGATTTTATAAACTCTCTGTTCTCTTTTTCTTGCGTGCCATGTTAAAATGCTTATGATGTGCCTTTGATATGTAGCGTATTTCTAATATCTCGTAAACTAATTACAGGAGTTTCTGATGCAACAAACAAGTAATACAATGACTCTCACTGAGGCAAGACACGAGGCCTCAACAGTTTTTCTGGCAAAAGTATTTAACTGGATGGCCATAGGCCTCGGTTTAACCGGTGTTATCGCCTGGTATACCGCTTCCAGTGGTCTCGCTGTGCAGCTTCAACCATTTTTTATGTTTCTGATTATTGCCGAACTTGGAATGGTGTTTTTCTTGTCAGCCCGCATTAGTAAGATTCAGGCTTCAACGGCCACCGGACTTTTTCTCGGTTACGCCATCCTAAATGGCTTGACGCTTTCCATGATCTTTTTGATTTATACGCAGTCTTCCATTGCAGCCACCTTTTTTATAACCGCTGGCATGTTCGGTTCCATGGCTGTCTACGGACTGGTGACAAAACGTGATCTGTCCGGAATGGGATCATTCATGTTTATGGGACTTATCGGTATCATCATTGCCTCAGTGGTGAATATTTTTCTGAAAAGCTCATCCCTATACTGGGCTATCTCTCTCATTGGTGTTTTTGTCTTTGTCGGACTTACGGCCTATGATGTACAGAAAATCAAAAAGATGGGTGAAGATGGGATTATGGAGCAGGGTGGAGAGGCTGTGAAAAAAGGTGCCATTATGGGCGCACTTGCTCTCTATCTTGATTTTATTAATCTCTTTCTGATGCTCCTGCGCTTTTTCGGCGGCAGTAGAAACTAGTTAGCATGAGCAGGTTTTCCGGAAAGAAGATTGTTGTTGGTGTCACTGGCTCAATCGCCGCTTTTAAAGTGGCGGGCTGGGTAAGTACGATGACAAAAGAAGGTGCTGATGTTTCCGTGATAATGACAGCGGCTGGTAGCCGCTTTGTGGCTCCCTTGACCTTTGCCGCACTTTCCGGAAATCCTGTACTCACAGATATGTTTAAGGCGGAAGAGTCACACGCTATTTCCCATATTGAGCTAGGGCAAAAGGCCGATCTATTGCTGATTGCCCCTGCAACCGCCAATACCATAGCCAAGCTGGCCCATGGCATTGCCGATGATCTTCTTGCTACAACTGTTCTTGCCGCTAGTTGTCCTGTTATGATTGCTCCCGCAATGAATTCAGGGATGTTCGAAAATCCGATCACCCAGCGAAACATTAGACTTCTTATGGATGCCGGATATACCATTATCGATCCAGCTTATGGACAGATGGCTTGTAAGACTGAAGGTCCTGGGCGTCTTGCAGAATGGGAGAATGCGGAAGAAAAGATTCTGCAAAATCTCACCACACAAGATCTCACAGGCCAGAAAATATTGATCACAGCAGGGCCCACAAGGGAAGCCTTGGACCCTGCCAGATTTTTGAGTAACCGTTCATCCGGTAAAATGGGATATGCCCTGGCTCGAACTGCTGTAAGAAGAGGAGCCGATGTACATCTTATAAGCGGCCCCACAACACTCTTAACGCCTTACGGTGTCAAGAAGACGAGTGTTGTCTCAGCCGAGGAAATGTATGCACAAGTTGTACAAGCCTGCACTGATTGTACTGTAATCATCAAGGCTGCGGCGGTAAGCGATTTCAGGCCGCAAAATACGGCTACTCAGAAGGTTAAAAAAGATGATGCTGAATTTGTCCTACAGCTTGAACAGACAGATGATATCTTAAAAAAACTTGGTGAAATGAAAGAGAAACACAACTATCTGCTGGTTGGATTTGCCGCAGAAAGTTGTAACCTGCGTGAGGCAGGAGAGAAAAAGCTGAAAAATAAAAATCTTGATCTGATAGCAATTAATGATATCAGTAACAACAACACCGGTTTTGAAGCAAATACAAACCAGGTAACCTTACTGGATAGTGATGGCTTCACTGACCTTCCCTTAACCAGCAAAGAAGAAACTGCAAATTTGATCCTTGATCGAATCAGTGCCCAGCTAGCTTCCGCTGTCTAATATCTGATATCGCCGTGTCCCCTAGAGAACGTTCCATCCTGACTGTGGCCTGTTACGGTCACTTTATGAGTCATTTCAATATGCTGGTATTCCCGGCTGTCTTACTGCCCCTTTCTGCCCAGTTTGGCATGAATATGGTGGAAACCCTTGCACTGTCCTTTTGGATGTATCTGCTCTTTGGGGTTACAGCGCTTCCGTGGGGTTTGTTGGCCGACAAGATTGGTCCACGTCCTTTGCTGGCACTTTTTCATTTAGGTGCCGGGATTTGTGGCTTGCTGGCCGCTTTCAATGTTTCGAACCCTTTTTTGTTTAGTTTGAGTCTTGCAGGTATAGGTCTTTTTTCCGGAATTTATCACCCTGTTGCTTTGGGATGGATTGCCAAAGAAGTTGAGAATACCAGTAAAGGTATGGCCATTAATGGTATGTTTGGCAATCTTGGACTGGCTTCGGCCCCACTGCTTGCGGGAACTGTGAATTATTTCTGGGGTGCATCCGCTGTTTATATTGCCTTGGCGACTTTCAATGTGAGTGGGCTTATCTTTCTTTACCTTTCTAAAAATGGCCATCGAGAGCGGATAAACGTCAAGAAATCGACCGAGACTAAAAGTACCCTCGTTCCTTTTCTGACATTGCTTGTGTGCATGATGCTGGGTGGTGTCGTCTATCGCGCTGTTTCGGTAACCTTGCCAGCATATTTTGAGCTACAGAACCAGAACTTGTATGACGGATTTATGGCCTTGGCAGGGAATTTTGGATCACCCAATGTATTTGCAACTGTTATTACTTCCACCATATATCTGGTGGGAATGGTGGGGCAGTATTACGGTGGAAAAGTTGGAGAGAAGGTGGATCTTGGAAAAGGCTATCTTATATTTCACCTGATCACAATCCCAGCAGCCATCGCCATGGCTATGACCAGCAATATCCCGTTAATTGCCTTTGCCATGATTCACTCGTTTTTTCTGCTTGGTATGCAGCCAATTGAAAATACGTTGGTTGCTCGTTTGAGTCCTCCGAATTTACACAGCACTGCTTACGGCTTGAAGTTTATCCTTACTTTTGGTGTGGGGGCTTTGAGTGTCAGTATGGTTGGTGGAATCAAGGAGGCTATTGGCTTTAATGCGGTGTATCTTACTTTGGCCGGAGTTTCTTCTCTGTTAGTTGGGACTATTTTTATTCTTAATTACTTCAGGAAGAAGATCGTGTGATGGCGTCGTGAAAACTCTCCATCTCCTTCGTTGCTGCACATTTTCTATCATTACGACGTACCTTAGTACGCCGAAAGGATAGAAAATATTTGCGCCTCTGATATGAAGTTTTTCACTTAACCATCTAAAATATGAGTTTTTACGAGTTTATCAAATATGTCTTAGCCGTAGATTTATTTATTTCTTTTTGCCCAGGAATCCCGAAGTCCTACCGTACGGTTAAATACTGGTTGTCCGGGACTGGAATCTTTTAAATCCACACAGAAGTATCCCTGGCGTTCAAATTGAACGCAGTCTCCTGGTGCCAGATCGGCCAGTGATGGCTCGACCATGCAGTTTGGAAGTGATTGGAGCGAATTCGGATTTAGATGTTCTTTAAAATCCACGTCTTTGTCAGCATCCGGGTTTTCCACAGCGAACAATCTGTCATAGAGTCGAATTTCACATTTTAAAGCGTGTTTTGCCGAAACCCAGTGGATAGTTCCTTTTACTTTTCTGCCGTCGGGTGCATTGCCCCCATAGGTCGCAGGATCATAGGTGCAGTGTACTTCCAGAATCTCTCCGGTCTGTTCATCTTTGACCACTGATTCACAGGTTATAAAGTAGGCGTAACGCAGTCGCACTTCCCGACCAATCCCTAAGCGGAAGAATTTTTTTGGTGGATCTTCCATAAAGTCAGTGCGTTCTATGTAGAGCTCACGGGAGAAGGGCAGGGAACGTGACCCCATATCCGGGTTCTGTGGATGGTTTTTGGCTTTGATGTCTTCTGTCTTATCTTCAGGGTAATTGGTAATTACAACCTTTAACGGATCTAAAACACCTAGTACCCGAGGTGCTATTATATTTAAGTCATTACGAACAGCGTTCTCCAGCACTCCCATGTCTATCCAGCTTTCACGCTTGCCAATTCCAATTTCAGCACAGAAGTTTCGGATTGATGCGGGTGTATACCCTCGACGCCTCAAGCCAGAGACAGTGAGCATTCTAGGGTCATCCCAGCCTTGTACATGATTCTCCTGCACCAGTTGCATAAGTTTGCGCTTGGACATTACTGTATAATTCAGATTTAGACGTGCAAACTCAATCTGCCTTGGATGGGAGGGGGTCTCAAGGACATCCAGAAACCAGTCATACAACGGTCTGTGGTCTTCAAATTCAAGGGTGCAGAGAGAATGGGTAATGACCTCCTGTTCATCAGAGAGACAGTGGGTGTAATCATACATGGGGTAAATACACCACTTATCACCTGTACGGTGATGAGTAGCTTTCATGATACGATAAATCACAGGATCGCGCATATTGAGATTGGGTGATGCCATATCGATTTTGGCACGCAGAACATGTGTTCCTTCGTCGAATTTCCCCTCTTTCATCGCAGTGAACAGTTCAAGATTTTCCTCGATACTCCTGTTACGGTACGGGCTTTCTTTGCCGGGTTCCTTCAATGTTCCACGATGTTGACGCATCTCTTCTGCGTTTAAACCACAGACATAAGCTTTCTCTCTTTTGATAAGTTCAACAGCGAAATCATAGAGTTTATCGAAATAATCAGATGAGAAAAAGAGGTTCTCGCCCCAGTCAAAACCAAGCCATTGTACATCTTCTTTAATGGCTCGAACATACTCATCCTCTTCTTTGGTGGGGTTGGTATCATCAAACCGAAGATGGCAGGTACCGTTAAATTCGTCGGCAATCCCAAAGTTGAGGCAGATAGATTTTGCGTGACCAATATGCAGAAATCCATTGGGTTCTGGCGGGAAGCGGGTAACAGGGGTGGCGTGTTTACCGGACTCCTGATCCGCTACAACAATCTGTCTGATAAAATCCAAAGGCTTCTCATCTTTTTCTGTCGAATTATCCATTATTAAACCTCATACAATTTAGCAACATCACGCAGACGAGCAACAACTCGCTTTTGCCCAATAGCCATTAAAATATCAAACATGGAAGGTCCTGCGAGTTGCCCTGTCACCACGGTACGCATGCCATTGATAATGACGCCAGGTTTGACGTCCAGCTCAGTGGCAAGATCCCGGGCAGTCTGCTCAGTCGTCTCCAGGTTGTAAACAGCCAGTGCCTCAAAGCGATCAGCAAGCATTGGCAACCATTCCTTTAAACCTTCATGTTTCAAAACGTTTTTCTTAAGAGGCTTTTGCTCAACAGTAAATTCATCAGAGAAATATGCTCGGCCACGATCACCAAAATCAGTAAGCACCTGGAACCTGTCACGGATAAGATCAAGGGTGGTCAGGTACCATTCTTTTTTCTCCCCTTCATAGGCTACGTCCCAAAGATCTTCTTTTTCAAGGAAAGGTTTGACCATAACTCCGATTTCTTCAATGGGCATGGTACGTAAATAATGTTCGTTAAAGGAGATCGCCTTGGGGTCTGTGAAAAACTTGGGATTGCCTTTCTGATAGTTAAAAATAGAATTTGTCTTGTTGATTCGTTCAAGACTGAAGGTTTCTATCAACTCGTCTTGTGTGAAAAATTCAGTGTCATTTCCGGGCGACCAGCCTAGAAGAACCAGAAAATTAGATAGGGCCCAGGGAATAAAGCCCTTCTCTTCGTAGAACTGGACAGCAACAATTTCACCATGTTTACGTTTTGAAATTTTGGCTTTTTTATTGTCCAGTGTCAGCGGCATATGGGCAAACACAGGAACAGGAGCTTCAAGTGCATTGTACAAGAGAACCTGCCTGATAGTATTGGTCATATGGTCTGACCCACGGATAATGTGGGATATCCTGTCGCGTATATCGTCTACGACATTACAGAGCAGGTAAAGTGGTTTGCCTGTGGATCGAACAATTACAAAGTCTTCAATCTCACGATACTGGGCCTTTATGTGTCCCAGGACTTTATCATCATATCCTATTTCACCATCTTTGTCGGGAACTTTGAAGCGAACCACAAAAGGCAGGCCAGCCGTTTCTTTTTCAGCAATCTCTTCGGCGCTTAAACTTCTGCAGGTGCCATCATAACCATATTGAGTCTTGTTCTTCTGGGCAGCTTCGCGTTTGACATCAAGCTCTTCCTTAGTACAGAAACATTTGTAGGCTTTGTCTGCCTCCAGTAGTTGTTTGGATGCTGCTTCATGGTCACTTTCAAATTCAGTCTGAAAATATGGGCCTTCGTCCCAATCGATCCCTAACCATTTCAGACCGTCTAAAATGCCTTGAATCGATTCCTGAGTGGAGCGTTCAGCATCAGTGTCTTCAATACGGAGGATAAGTTTACCACCGTTTTTTTTGGCATAGAGCCAGTTGTAGAGGGCAGTTCGTGCACCTCCAATGTGAAGATATCCTGTGGGGCTTGGTGGGAATCGAAGTCGTGTTTCAGTCATGTTCGTTTGTAAGTTGTAAAATTAGTTGTTTTCAGCACCCGATAAAAGGCCTGAAGGTTAAAGTATATAGTGTGCTTCTATATCGTTTTCAGGCGGATTGTTCAATAGCAATTAAAACTATTTTTGGTTGTTCTCTGCTTTGGAACTAGTTATACTCACAAGTTTTGTGATGATAAAAGCAAATTGTTCTGAATTATCAAGATAAGGAGTGAAGATGAAGGTTTTAATTAGTGACAATATGTCCCCGCTGGGTGAGCAGGTTTTAGTCGATGCGGGGCTTGAGGTTGACGTAAAGACCGGGCTTCCCCCTGAAGAGTTGCAGAAAATCATTGGCGATTATGATGGTCTTGTTATCCGTAGTGCTACCAAAGCCACCGAAGATATAATTGCTGCGGCAGACAACCTTAAAGTAATTGGCCGAGCTGGTATTGGTCTTGATAATGTGAATATTCCGGCAGCCTCTCAGAAGGGTATTGTTGTTATGAATGCCCCAGACGGAAATGCTACCACTGCTGCAGAACATGCAATCGGTATGATGATGTCCCTTTCCCGAAATATCCCGCAAGCTACCGCTTCCATGAAGGCTGGGAAGTGGGAAAAGAAGAACTTTATGGGGCGCGAACTCACAGGAAAAACGTTCGGTATTTTTGGAATAGGGCGTATCGGTGCCATTGCTGCTAATCGTGCCCAGGGTCTGAAGATGAAGGTTATTGCTTACGATCCGCATATGCCTAAAGAGCTGGTTGATAAATTGGGTGTTGAGCTCGTCAGTGTTGAAGAACTTGCCAAGCGTGCCGATTATATCACTGTGCACGTACCACTCACCAAAGAGACAAAGAATGCTCTTTCAACAGAATTCTTCACAAACATGAAAAAAGATGCAATGTTTATCGATTGTGCTCGTGGCGGAGTGTGTGATGAGGAAGCACTGTATAAAGCTCTGGTGGATGGTGAAATAGCTGGTGCTGCACTCGATGTTTTTGCAGAAGAGCCAACCACAAAAGAAAATTGCCCACTCCTTGCTCTTGATAACTTTATCTGTACTCCACACCTTGGTGCTTCTACCAGTGAGGCGCAAGAGAATGTTGCTACCGCCATTGCGGAGCAGGTTGCTGAATATCTGATTAAAGGTGTGGTCACCAATGCCGTTAACGTCCCATCTGTCAGTGACGATGTGTTGGCCCAGGTTGGCCCTTATATTGACCTCGGCGAGATGCTTGGATCGTTGCATATGCAGATTGCCAAGGGAAGTGTAGAAGAAGTATCTCTCGAATATTCAGGTGAGCTTGCGGAGCTGAACACCAGCCCTGTTACCGTTGCTTTTCTGAAAGGGCTGTTTACTCCGATCTTGCAGGATGCCGTGAATTACGTAAATGCACCTGTTATTGCAAAAGATCGTGGGATTCGTGTGGTTGAGTCCAAAAGTGACCGGTCCAACGATTTTGTAAATGTACTGCGTATCAAAGTGAGGACCAATGAAGGTGAGAATGAACTGGTAGGAACCGTCTTTGGGAAAAACGAACCACGTCTGGTTCGTTTGAATGCATTCCGCCTTGAAGCGCAGGCGGCAGGTCCAATGCTTCTGGTATATAACAATGACGTTCCAGGAGTTATCGGGGCCCTTGGTTCAACCCTTGGCCGTAGCGGTGTGAATATCTCCCGTATGACCGTTGGCCGGGAGGATGCAAGTAACCAGAATATCATCTTGCTTTCCACCGACTCTATAATATCAAAAGAATTGCTGGCAGAGGTGACTGCCCTGGAAAACATTGATGATGCACTGGCTCTTGATCTTGCCTGATCTGCTGAGCCGATAATGATCGGATAATCGGGAGTAGATTATGTGCTCCGATTCTTTTTACTTGAGAGGGAAAAATGGTTTCTGAATACGACAATGGTTGTTCGTGTGGAGATGGTAAGGTACCTGACCAGGATGGAAGATGTGTGATGCCAGAGGTGACATTTATGGCCTTTGTCATGTCTCTGAATACTTCAGCGCTGTTTCATCTTGGCGAAATTGCTGATCCGGTAACGGGTGAGAAACTGATTGATCTGTCTCTTGCCCGTCATGCCATCGATACCCTGGCTTTGCTGGAAACAAAAACTGAAGGCAATCTCGATGATGATGAAACAAAAATGTTGAAGAGCGTTTTGTATGATGTAAAGTTACGCTTTGTAGCTGTTGCCAAAGACGAAAGAGAGAAACCTGCAGCAAATGGATGAGACCGGCCAGGTACTGACGATTCAGGCACCTGCTAAAGTGAATTTAACGCTGCAAGTTCTAGCAAAGCGGGCGGATGGCTATCACGAGCTTGACAGCCTTATGCAGAAGCTGGATCTTTTTGATACTGTTCATGTCCAGCGCTTGGAGAGCTCAGGGATTACACTGCGTTGTCCGGGGTCTGATTTGCCGGAGAACGAGTCTAACCTGGTTTATAAGGCAGCGGATTTATTTTTACAAACATCTGGCTTAGATCGAGACCATGGTGTTTCGCTGGTACTTGAAAAGCAAATTCCTGTGGCTGCGGGGCTAGGTGGCGGAAGTAGTGATGCGGCAGCGGTGCTTTGTGCATTGAATCAACTTTTTGATACTCCTGTCTCCCAGGAAAAATTACTGGAGCTTGCAAAAGAGCTTGGCGCAGATGTACCTTTTTTTGTTTTTCCTGAGTCTGCGGTGCGTGCCAGGGGCATCGGAGACCGCATGGAAGCCGCTCTCTCGCTTTCTCATTGTTCGGTTTTACTGGTGAATCCAGGATTTTCTGTGTCGACGGCATGGGTTTTTGAAAAGTTTAGATTGACAAGGGCAGATAAAATTTCTATTCTATCAAGTTTTCGTGAAAATGGTGCACTAAGCGGGGCTTCTTCCAGTCTGTTTAATGATCTTGAGACTGTTACAATTGGTCGCTATCCTGAGATAGCATCGATCAAGGAAAGCATGCTTGAGGGAGGGGCTACCGGAGCGTTAATGTCTGGTAGTGGCCCAACTGTTTTTGGAGTTTTTCCTGATGATGTTAACGGTGATGTGCAGGGATGTGCTGATTTGTTACGTGGGAAGTATGGTGATGGTGTATTTGTTACCAGGCCTTTGTAAAAAAGCTATTGTTTGGTTTTTTAATCAGGAATAAAAAGGTTAATTGATTTCAGGTGGTGCAGGTTTGTTCGATTTCACTTATTCGCAATAGCTTTACTATGCGAATAAGTGAAATCGGGTAAAGATGCGCTAGCTGATATCAATTAAAGATTTGCTGGGGCGTAGCCAAGCGGTTAAGGCATCGGGTTTTGATCCCGACATTCGGAGGTTCGATCCCTCCCGCCCCAGCCAAATTGAACGGAACTGTGTCCAATTTCGCCCGTTTTTATCATGTCGCATGGTAATGCCATAGCGACATGATAAAAACGAACGAACTTGAACTCAGTTTCATTCAATTATTTAGCGATTTTTAAAAGTAGACTTTATTTTTTAACAATAGTACTGAGAACATAACAACATGCCCAATATCATTAAAGTCTTTTCTGGAAATGCCAATCCGATAATGGCCCAGGAAATTGCTGATTATCTCAAGGTGCCACTTTCCAAAGCTGACGTTCGAAAGTTCAGCGATGGTGAGACTTTTGTTGAGATAAAAGAAAATGTACGTGGCACTGATGTTTTCATAGTGCAGCCGACCTGTACGCCGGTTAATGATAACCTGATGGAACTGGTAATCATGGTGGATGCACTGCGACGTGCTTCAGCAAGAAGAATTACCGCGGTTGTTCCTTATTACGGTTATGCGCGTCAGGACAGAAAAGTTGCACCTCGTGTTCCCATTACAGCCAAAGTTGTTGCAGAGATGTTTATGGCAGTAGGTGTTCGACGGGTACTCTGTATGGATTTACATGCTGGGCAGATTCAGGGATTTTTTAATATTCCCGTTGATCATCTCTATGCTGCTCCTGTTATCCTCGACTACATAAAAGATAAATTTAAAAACGTGGTCATGGTTTCGCCTGATGCAGGTGGTGTAGAAAGAACCCGTGCTTTTGCAAAACGGCTCGATGCTGGGCTTGCCATTATTGATAAGCGTCGTGACAGGCCAAATGAGTGTGAAGCAATGCATGTCATTGGTGATGTTAAGGGCAAAACGGCTATTTTGCTTGATGATATGGTGGATACAGCAGGAACTCTTTGTAATGGCGCAGCAACGCTTCTGGCACATGGTGCCACTGAAGTACATGCCTGTTGCTCTCATCCGGTTCTGTCTGGTCCCGCCATTGAGCGTTTAAATAAGTCAGAGTTGAGTTCTCTTGTGGTAACCAACTCTATTCCCCTTCGTGGGGATGCTAGGAAGTGTGAAAAAATTAAAGTTCTGTCTGTGTCAAACTTACTGGCACAGGCAATAGAATGTATACATACCGAAGGTTCAATCAGTTCACTCTTTGTGTAGCTGATGTGTGAATTTAATTAACGATAATTTTTTTTGAGATTATTCCTGGGTCTACAATAGAAATCGGATTCAGGGCAAGGAGGAATATATGCTACAAGTAGACATGTCTGCTTCAATAAGAGAGAGTTTTGGTAAAGGTGCCATGCGTCGTCTGCGTGTAAGCGGTAATACACCAGCAGTACTGTATGGAAACGATAAGGATGTGACATCCCTTCAGCTTGAAACCAAGCCTTTTCTGAGGACTCTGTATCAGATCAGTCGTAAAAATGCAGTGGTTAAGCTTTCCATCGATGGCGATACTCGTCATGTTATGATGCGGGAGATTCAAACTGATCCAGTTAACGATAGTCTTATTCACGCTGACTTTTTGGAGATCAATCTTGAGACGGCCAGATCTTTTTCTGTGAATATTGAATTAGTAGGTAAGGCGATAGGAGTTGATCGAGGTGGCGAACTTGTTACTCACACTACTGTGGTGAGCCTTGAAGGTGCTCCCCTTGATATTCCTGATACTGTGGAAGTCGATGTTTCCGGTGTGGATGCTGGGGAATCCATTCTCTTTGAAAATATTAAATTACCCGAAAATGTGAAGATGGTATCGGATGGTGATATCGTTTGTGTAGAGGTTATCTCAGCTAAAGCTGCTGCTGCACTTGCTGCTGCAGGTGATGCTGCTGAAGCTGCTGCTGCTGAGGCAGACGAAGCGTCTGTGGCTGCTGCCGCAGACGGTGGTGCTACCAGCCCTGAAGTGCCTGTTGAAAGTGAAGAGCCTGCTGAGTCTGAATAATCAGCACATAAAAGCAATATTTATCCGGAAAGGGTTCCTGCGAATCTTTTCCGGATTTTTTTTTGAAAAAAGAGGCGGTGAAGTGTCTGAGGAAACATATCTAATTGCAGGTCTTGGGAATCCGGGCAGCAAATATGAAAACACCAGGCATAATGTTGGGTTCCAAGTTGTTGACGAGCTTGCCAGGAGATACAACACTTCACTTGCTGTAGAAAAGTGGGATGCGCTGCATTGTCGGATACATGTGAGAGGAAAGCGTATTTATCTGCTTAAGCCGCAAAGTTTTATGAATCGCTCCGGCACACCGATAGCACGTTTTGCAGATTTTTTTAAAATACCAAAAGAACATATCCTGGTGATTCATGATGACCTGGACATGCATCCAGGTCGATTAAAGCTTGTGGCAACTGGCGGTCCTGGTGGGCATAACGGAATTCGGTCTATTATTCAGTGTCTTGGTACCAAAGATTTTCACAGGGTCAAAATTGGTATTGGTAGACCTGGACAAAACGATATCCATGCCGACATACCTGTTGAACGCTTCGTACTCGCATCTCTCTCGAATGAGGAACAGCAATTGCTCGATAAGCGAATGAGTGTATTGCTGGATGGCGTTGAATGCTTTGTGGAATCAGGAAGTCAAAAGGCAATGAACTCCTTAAATAGTATCAAGTAGAAATACCTGCCCTGTGTACGTGGTGTTGCTCTAAAAGTCTTTTGTGCTGCTTTGCTTGTTTGCGATTTGTAATGGTATGTTGACAAAACTCTGGTTTTTCAAAGCACTTTTGGGACAAGTGTGGTATGGTTCTTTTTTTCTTGCGTGGGCAATTCCTGATATGAAATTTGTGTACAGGAAATTCTCAGACTCTATGAGATTTTGTCTGATCCCGGTTAATGCATATAATGCCGGCAACGGTATCTACACGAAATTCATTTTAACATATAACTATTACGAATTTCAAAGGTACTCAATCCCTGAAATTTACCCAGGAGGTTATTTTGTTTGCAGCAGGCGATATGGCCGTTTATCCGGCCCATGGAGTAGGCGTTATAGAAACCATCGAATCTCAGACTGTAGCTGGTATTGAACAGCCTTTTTACGTCATGAAGATTCTGGATAATGCGATGAAGATAATGATCCCCACTGCCAGCAGTGATAACGTTGGTTTACGTGCCATTATTTCTAAGAAAGAAGTTGAAAATGTACTGGATATCCTGAAAGATCGTGACACAGAAATAGGGAATCAGACCTGGAATCGCAGGTATCGCGAGTACATGGAAAAAATTAAAACTGGCTCCATACACGAAGTTGCTGCTGTTCTTCGGGATTTGTACTTGTTGTCCGTTGATAAAGATCTTTCCTATGGTGAGCGCAAGATGATGGATACTGCTAAGAATCTGCTGGTAACTGAAATTTCCCTTGCCAGAAAAGTTGATGAATCAAAAACTGAAAAAATGATTGAAAACCTTTTCAATTAAAAGATATCCCTTCCATGGCGATGTGTCATGAATCCTTCCTTTTTAAAAGATAGTATAAACGACTCTCCTCCTGCTACTGTGGATTTAGAAGTTTTTCCTGAGCACAGTGGCAGTAGGTTTGATCATTTCCTTGTGCAGTTTGTTACTGCTACTTCCAGAAACCATCTGGTTCAATCCATTCGTGAAGGACTTCTTCGGGTGGATGGAAAAACAAAAAAAAGTAGTTATAAGCTTAAAACTGGAGAGCGCATCAAGGGGAGTCTCTTTGTTCCTGCGGCTCCTGTACTTGCTCCTCAGCAGGTCTTTTTTGAAATTCTTTACGAAGATGAATCACTTCTGTTTATTTCTAAACCACCTGGCCTTGTAGTCCATCCAGCACAGGGCAATCCCGATGGAACACTCGTAAACGGTCTATTGTACCATTGTCAGCAAATCGCAACTGTTGGTGATGAAATAAGACCTGGTATCGTCCACCGGCTTGATAAGGACACTACTGGTATTATGGTCGTTGCCAAAAGTAACCAGGCACACAGGAGTCTCTGTGAAGCGTTTAAATCTCGCAATATCGACAAGGAATATCTTTGTCTTGTTCGAGGCATACTGAAAGAAAAGCAGGGGAGGGTTGTAACTCATATTGCCAGGCATCCTGTGAAAAGACAGAAGATGGCTGTTTGTGATGAGTCGCGAGGGCGATATTCAGCCAGTAGCTGGGAAGTTTTGGAAGAATATGGTTATGACTGGAGTTTGCTTCGGGTAAAGATTGAGACCGGACGTACTCATCAGATACGTGTTCATATGTCTTTTCTTGGGCATCCCGTTGCTGGTGATACTCTGTATGGCAGAGCGCGGCAAAAGATGAAATTCCCAAGGCAGATGCTTCATGCCCATTGCTTGAGCTTGAGACACCCGATATCACAGCAGCGATTATCATTGACTGCGCCTTTGTGGCCAGACTTTCAGCAGAAAATTGAAGAGCTTCGTGCTGCAGGGTATGAAAGACTTCAGGATATAATATGAATATAGCAGTGACCGGTGGTATGGGGTCCGGTAAAAGCAAGGTTTCCAAGGAACTTTCGAGAATCCTTGATGCAAAGCTGGTGAATGTTGATCATATTTGTCGAGATTTACTGCAGCCCAGTTGTGAAGGTTTAGAGGCTTTACGACACATTGCCCCAGCATTTTGTTTTTTGTCAAACGGGTCTCTCAATCGGCCAGCACTGCGAGAGGCAATCTTTGCAGATGAATTATTTCGGAAACAGGTGGATAGCGTTATTCACCCTCTGGTGCGTAAAGAAATTCTCCGATTTTGCAAAGAGACAGGTAACCATACAATCCCTTTGGTTGTCGAAATCCCCCTGCTTTTTGAGACGGGATGGCAGGGT
Organism: Desulfocapsa sp.; assembly: GCA_022712895.1. Classification (GTDB taxonomy): domain Bacteria; phylum Desulfobacterota; class Desulfobulbia; order Desulfobulbales; family Desulfocapsaceae; genus Desulfocapsa. The sequence goes on along the minus strand of JAFLJS010000036.1, from coordinate 64,777 downwards.
GATTTTGATTGCACGCTACTAGTCTACGCTAGCGAAAACGTGTGTGTTAAACGTGTTATGCAACGGGATATGGTGACGGAGGAAGCTGCTCGCTTAAGTATTGCTGCTCAGATGCCGATACAGGCAAAGGTTGAGCTTGCTGATTTGCTGGTTGATAACTCCGCATCATTTGCTGAAACAGTTGATCAGCTTCAATACTTGGCTGAAAATAAAAGTTTTGTCAGGAAAACGAAAATGGCTATGAATAATCCTTGACAGCTTTTTGGAGAAACCTTACTATGGCTTCAGATCCAAAAGAAACAAAGGCAGTCCTGCCTAGCCATTCCGGTCAAAACAGACAAAAAGAATATACCTGATCTAAAATACAAAACAGTATCATATTGAGCTGTCTTACTATGTAAAATACTTGTCATCATGTATGGCAACTTCTCATTTTAATAATTCTATAATCCCATCTTTTATAATCATATTGTTTCTGAATAATGAGTAGCAGCATCTGCTGTTTAATTCATGTCATATGACGCTATTCAAAAACTCTCTGATCTATATTGAATAAAACGATTATCGTATCCATACAATATACCAATTTTACACGTTATAAATTCGTGAAAACCTTATTTGCATACAGCCCACAACAGGAGAAATGAAGGAATGAATCTGGCTGATTTAAAACTCAAGAAAATTGCAGAACTCGTCAAGCTTGGTCGTACACTCAAGGTTGAAAGTGTCAATACACTGCGTAAGCAGGACTTAATTTTTGCTATCCTCAAGGCGGAAGCCGATAAGGACGGGAAGATGCGTGGTAGCGGTGTTCTTGAAATCCTGCCGGATGGTTTTGGTTTCCTGCGGGCACCTGATTATAACTATCTGCCAGGTCCTGATGATATCTATGTATCACCATCTCAGATACGACGCCTTGGCTTGCGTACAGGTGATACAATTGAAGGACAGGTTAGAGCTCCTAAAGATGGTGAGCGCTATTTTGCTCTGCTTAAAGTGGAGTTTGTGAACTTTGATTCTCCTGCAGCCGCCAAGAAGAAAACAGTCTTTTCTAATCTGACCCCTATTCATCCAGATGAAAAGCTGAATCTGGAGTGGCAGGCCGATAATTTCTCCATGCGTCTTATGGAGATGATGTGCCCCCTCGGAAAAGGACAACGTGGCCTGATTGTCGCTCCGCCACGAACCGGTAAAACTGTCCTTATTCAAAAACTTGCAAACTCCATTGCCCGTAATCATAAAGAGATATATCTCATTATCTTGCTGATTGATGAGCGTCCTGAAGAGGTAACTGAAATGGAGCGTACGGTAACCACTGCTGAAGTTGTCAGTTCCACCTTTGATGAACCTCCTCAGCGCCATATTCAAGTGGCAGAGATGGTTATCGAGAAGGCAAAACGTCTGGTTGAGCATAACAAAGATGTTGTGATTTTACTTGATAGCATCACCCGTCTGGCAAGGGCTTACAATACTGTAACACCTTCCAGTGGCAAGATCCTTTCCGGTGGTGTTGAAGCCAATGCATTACTTCGCCCCAAACGTTTTTTTGGTGCAGCTAGAAATATTGAAGATGGCGGTAGTTTAACCATCGTTGCTTCAGCTCTTGTCGAAACTGGAAGTCGCATGGACGACGTGATTTTTGAGGAATTCAAAGGTACCGGTAATATGGAAGTCGTGCTTGACAGAAAAATGTCGGACAGACGTATTTATCCGGCCATTGATGTGAAGCGTTCAGGTACCCGTAAAGAAGATTTGCTTTTGGCTCCCGATATCCTCAATCGTGTGTGGATATTACGTAAGCTGCTGGCCTCTATGAATCCCGCTAGTGGTATGGAGTTTCTGCTCGATAAGTTGAGGCAGACCGAAACAAATCAAGAATTCTTTGATCAGATGAATCATTAATGAAGTTTCATTTATTTACAGAGGGTATGCGTTGTCTGCCAGGAAAATATATTAATGCTTGAAATTCCTGTTCAGTTTATTATATTCTTTCTGATTTTAAATGCAAAATTGATAAATGTGGCGTATAAGCCACTTATTTTTAAGGATACAAGATTATGAGAAGTGATATACACCCTGAATATCATAAGATTACAGCTACTTGTGGTTGTGGAAATGAAATTGAAATAGGCTCTGTAGTTACAGAAATGGAAGTTGATATCTGCTCTGCATGCCATCCATTCTTCACTGGAAAGCAGAAACTGATTGATACCGCCGGAAGAATTGAGAAATTTAAGAAACGTTACGCTAAACATTTCGAGAAGAAAGGCTAATCGTTTGTACCACTGCTTTATGCTGTCTGCCTGCTGCAAACAGTACGTAAGCGAAGCGTTTTCTTCTTTGTTATCGAGTGAATCCACAGCCTGACTACAGGGTGTGGATTTTCTATTTTCAGCTTCCTTTGAACTCCCATGCCTCCGACTTCATGATTGATAAATTAACAGATCTTGACGAGAAAATATCTCACCTCGAGGGAAAGCTTTCTGACCCATCACTTATCAGTGACCAGAAAGCATATCAGAAGGTAGCCCAGGAACATGCGCATTTTTTAAAATTGCAAATTCTCTACAATGAGAATGATTTTGTTATAAAAGAAATTGCAGATAATCGTGAGCTGTTGCAGGAGGGAGATGATGATCCTGAAATGGTGGAGATGGTAAAAGATGAAATTGGAGATCTTGAAAATCGTCTGAAAGAACTTGAAAAGGAAATTCTCTTTCTGCTGCTTCCCAAAGATCCTAACGATGAGCGAAATACCTTCTTGGAAATTCGTGCTGGAACTGGTGGAGACGAGGCAGCCCTTTTTGTAGCTGATCTTTTTCGTATGTATTCCCGTTATGCCGAATCACAAGGTTGGAAAGTGGAAGTAATGTCCTCAAATCCCCTTGGAATTGGTGGCTTTAAAGAGATGATTGCACTCATCAGTGGCAAGGCTGTTTTCTCAAGGTTGAAATATGAGAGTGGTGTACATCGTGTACAGCGTGTGCCAGCCACTGAAACCCAGGGGCGCATTCATACCTCTGCTGTAACAGTTGCCATTTTACCTGAAGCCGATGAAGTGGAGCTCAATATTGATATGCATGAGCTTAAGTTTGATGTGTATCGAGCCTCCGGTCCTGGTGGTCAGTCTGTTAATACAACGGACTCTGCTGTTCGTATTACCCATTTGCCCACAGGGCTCGTTGTTACCTGTCAGGATGAGAAATCTCAGCACAAAAATAAAGCTAAAGCACTGACGGTTTTACGTGCCCGTTTGCTGGATAAGCTGGAACAGGAACATCACGATAAGATTTCTAAGGAACGTAGGAGTCAGGTTGGAACCGGAGACCGCAGTGAACGAATACGTACCTATAATTTCCCCCAGGGAAGGCTCACCGATCACCGTATTAATCTTACACTCTATAAGCTTGATTCAATAATGGATGGCAAGCTTGACGATGTACTTACCCCGTTAATTACCCACGATCAGGAAGAAAAACTTAAGCAGATTCAGTAGTATGCTTATTTGCGAGCTTTTACAGGAAAGTGCTGCTGTACTCTCCAATGCTGGTATTGAGAGTCCTGCCATCGATGCGGAACTTCTGCTTGGGTATTGTCTTGAAATGTCCCGCACTGAGCTCTATTTAAATGCTCAGGACACTCTTTCCAGTGTTTCTGTCATCCAATTCCAATCGTTACTCAAGAGGCGTGAACAGCGAGAACCCCTTGCTTATATTCTAGGTGTTCAGGAGTTCTGGTCGCTTGATTTTCTTGTCACCCCCGATGTATTGATTCCAAGACCTGAAACAGAACTATTACTGGAAAAGGTTATATCTTTTTATCGTGCCTCACGACCAAATAACGGTTTACTGGTAGATCTCTGTTGTGGCAGTGGAGCCATTGCGGTGGTGCTGGCCAAGGAACTACAACTTAAGGTCATTGCCGTTGATATTTCCTTTGAGGCCTTACGTATTACTAAAGCAAATTGTGAAAAACATGGCGTCTCTCATCTGGTCTCTCCGCTCCAGTCCGATCTGTTAACTGCATTTCGTCCTGTCTCAGGAATCTCTTGCGTGGTCTCCAATCCTCCTTACGTCAGCCGCGAAGAAATGGATGATGGGCTACAGCCCGAAGTAGATCTCTATGAACCTCATCTTGCTTTGGATGGCGGGCAAAAAGGGCTTGAAATTATTCAACGAATAAAAAAGCAGTTATCCACCCAATTGGCCCCTGGTGGATATCTTTTTATGGAGATAGGGACTGAACAGGGACAAGATATTTGTCAGTTGTTTACGACAAAAGAAACAGAAAAACTCACGTTTGGTGATGTTTCAGTGCAAAAGGATTATGCTGGTCATGATCGATTTTTTCAAGCAAAGATGAATCCTCAAAAACCTAAGAATAGTGGTCTTCAAGGCTACAGTCATAAATAATTATGGAAAAATTAGTTATCGAAGGCGGCAAACCTTTACACGGTAGAGTGAAAATCAGTGGTGCCAAAAATGCAGCACTGCCATTAATTGCAGCAAGCCTTCTAGCACCTGGTATCCATGTACTGCATAACGTTCCTGATCTTCGCGATACAAGAACCATCCTCACTCTTTTGGAATCGCTGGGTTTGAGTTGGGAACGGGATGGCTCAACCTTGCGAATTGACGGCAGTGGTTTGAAATATTCGGAAGCGTCCTATGATCTGGTGAAAACCATGCGTGCCTCTGTACTTGTCCTTGGACCACTACTGGCAAGACTTGGCAAGGCTAAAGTTTCACTACCCGGTGGCTGTGCCATTGGTGCACGTCCTATTAATTTCCATCTTAAAGGCCTTGAACAGATGGGTGTGCAGTGTGACCTTGAGCAGGGATATGTTGATGCATCCATTGCTGGGCGTTTACAGGGAGGGAGGATATATTTTGATGTTCCATCCGTTGGAGGAACTGAGAATCTGCTGATGGCTGCAGCCTTAGCTGAAGGTCTCACCATTATTAAAAATGCTGCCCGTGAACCCGAAATCGGAAATTTAATTGATATGCTCAATTCCATGGGGGCAAAGATTAAAGGAAAGGATAGTGATCGTCTTGAGATTATGGGGGTTGAGAAGTTAACAGCTGCTGAAAACAGGATTATCCCGGATCGTATTGAGGCTGGAACGTATGCCATTGCTGTGGCTGCTGCTGGTGGCGATGCTATTATTGAGGATTGTGAACCACATCATTTGCCATCCCTTGTTGAAAAATTGCAGATGGCTGGAATTGACGTGGAAATTGGCGATACTTTTTTGCGTATACGATCAAAAGGCATACAACAACCTATTAAGGCCGTTGATGTCACCACCATGCCCTATCCCGGATATCCCACCGATCTACAGGCACAGTTTATGGCATTAATGACATGCAGTGAAGGTGTTTGTGTTGTACATGAGACCATTTTTGAAAACAGATTTATGCATGTGGCCGAATTGCAGCGCATGGGGGCATCTATACAGATAGATGGCCGTACTGCCATGGTAAAAGGGCTTGTCGGTAAAACATTAACAGGAGCACCTGTTATGGCCACTGATCTGCGTGCAAGTTCTTCCCTTGTGATTGCAGGACTTGTCGCAAATGGCCGGACAGATATTTCTCGAATTTATCATCTGGAACGTGGCTATGAAGATATTGTCGGAAAATTGAGCGGCCTGGGTGCTGTTGTCTGGAAAGAGAACGAGTAAGGGAGTACAAATCGTCTGCTAGATTTGCTCCTATTCTGGGAGGGGGAAGGAGAGCATGAACTTGGCGCCGCCAAGAGAAGATTTTGATACTTGAATGGTCCCTTGGTGTTCTTCCATCATCTGTTTAACAATTGCCAGTCCCAATCCGGTTCCGTCGACTCTTCGTGTGTAAAAGGGTTCAAAAACTTTCTTTTCTTTGCCGGGACTGATTCCTGGGCCATTATCTTCTATACGTATTTCTATCCTGTCTTCCTCTTTGATCTCTTTTGCTGTAATTCGTATCTGTTCCTCTCCAAGAGGGCAGAAAGCCTGAGCATTTTGCAGGAGATGGTTGAAAATGGTGAAAAGCTGATACTTGTCGGCCCAGATATCTACCACAGACTCTATCTCCAGCTCAATTTCCCAATCTTTTGGCCATATCGGGCTGACTTCCGCAACTTCGATTACTTCATCAAGACATCGTTTAAGTGAAAACCAGTCTTTTTCAGCATGTTCAGGTCGGGCAAATTTTAAAAAATCAGAAACCGTATTTGAGAGTCTGTTTGATTCTCGAAGGATAATATTGATAAGGTCGTAATTTTGCTGTTGTTGAGGGGATTGAACCAGGCTGAGTTCGTTGGCAAGAACCTGGGCAGAACCAGAGATTGCAGTGAGAGGATTTCTGAAATCATGGGCGATTCCTGCGCTCATGCGTCCTATGGCAGCTAGTTTTTCGGCTTGCTGCATCTGTTTTTCAAGGCGTTCAACTTCGCTAATATCTTTAATGGTTACAACTTTGCAGTTTTGACATGTCTGCACCTCTTGTTGTGACAATTTTATTGTGGTATCAGCCTGTAAATATTGAAGCTTTGCGTAAGAATATCCTACCCGGATTGTTTCATCATCCTTCCTTTTAAGTTCGGCAGAGTGACGCATTTCCTGTTTAGAGAATGTCACATTAGGGAAGAAAGAGTGAAAATCATGGTGTAGAAGTTCATCAACAGTATACCCTGTGATTTCACATGCGGCATTGTTTACAGAAGAGATCCGATTATGGTCATCGGTGGTGATAATACCAGTATTAATATCATCAAAAATCTGTTTATAGAGCAGGCTCAGTCTGTCGAAGTCTCGAACAGAATCTGAAAGTGCATCCTCAGTTTTTCTTAATCGTCCCGCAAAAAGAGAGGCTAGAATGGCGGCCAGAAAAAAGGTAAGGCCAAATACCGAAAACATATTAAGTGTTGCAAGGACATCACGACTGTTCTCAGGTAAGGTAATGCCGAGGAAGCTTGGGAAAATATTATAATATCCGAGAGCCAGGGCCAGGCCATATTGCAGAGTGGATGCACCTGCCGCGACTAGTCCACCAAGGCGTGGCATGATAAGGCCACCGGCAATAATCGGGAAGAAGTAAATAGGTGCAAAAATAGAAAGAGAGGCACCTGAGAGATAGACGAGGATGGAAACAAAAAGTGTGTCCAGTAGATTCTGTTTAATGCCAAAACTTCTGGGGTCTCCATTGGTTTGCAGGAGGATCAGACTGGAAACAATGGATAAGGCATAGATAACTACAATAAAAATAAGGAGTAGGTGAGGTGGAAGAACAACAACATTCAGTTGTATGCCTTGCAGATATAGGCTTACGCCAAGGATAAGAGTGTATAAGACCACCCGAAGAAAGATCATCCATAAGAGTTGATTAACGAGTAAACGTTCCACAGTACTTCTATGGACGCTTGAATGGAATTCGGGGAGCGTAGCCATGGGAGATTTAGCCTAATTCATATTTTTTAACTTTATAGCGAAAGGATCTGAAACTTATACGGAGCAGATCTGCTGCCTGCATTTTTGAGTTGCCACTTTTTGTAAGAGCAGTGTTGAGAAATACTTTTTCTGTTTCAGCCATAACCTCTTCAAGGCCACGCTCGAATAGCTCATCTTCATCTGCCACAATTTGGAAGGGTGATATCTTTTTAAGTTCTGCTGTCATTTTGTCACTGCGAAAGGCTGACAGAGTGAGACTTTCCGGGAGGATGATGTTCGATGATTCCAGGGCAACGCCACGTTCAATAATATTTTCAAGCTCTCGTACGTTTCCGGGGAAGTCGTACTTCATTAATACCTCCATGGCATAGCTGGAGATCTCCTGGACTTCTTTGCCAAAAAGAGTCGAATATTTTTTCAAGAAATAGTCAACGAGCAAAGGTACATCACCTTTTCGTTCCCGTAAGGGGGGGACGCGGAGGGGTACAACGGCTAAGCGATAGTAGAGGTCTTCACGGAAACGACCGGCCATGATCTCTTCTTCAAGAACCTTATTTGTGGCTGCAATGATACGCACAGATACACGTTGTATCTTTATTCCTCCAACCGGCTTCACTTCTCTTTCCTGAAGTACACGCAGGAGTTTTGTCTGGATAATAGGAGTAAGCTCGCCGATCTCATCGAGAAATGCTGTTCCTCGGTCAGCCAGTTGGAAGAGCCCCTGCTTGTCACTGATAGCCCCGGTAAATGATCCCTTGACATGACCGAAAAGCTCACTTTCCATAAGATCTTCCGGTATCGCGCTACAGGTGATTGGAATAAAATCCTGAGCTGCAACTTGCGAGTGGCGGTGAATGGCTTGGGCAACCAGTTCTTTTCCTGTTCCTGACTCACCGTATATCAGCACGTTGGCAGGAGTGGGTGCTATGCGTTGAATCATCTCAAAAATCTTTATCATTTCCCTGCTTTCCCCTATTATTTCAGGGAAGTGTGAAGAGATAGTTTTTGCTTCAGCAAGTTCAGAGGTTTTAGATGTGGCGGAGATAATAACAGACTTTATCTCATCCACATTAAAGGGCTTGCTGATATAGTCAAAGGCACCATTTTTCATAGCAAAAACAGCGTCATCAGGCGAGGCAAAGGCAGTGATAATAACCACTGGCAGGGTAGGGCTTTGTTCTTTTATGGAATTTAACAGCTCAAGACCGCTCATGCCATCCATCTTGATATCTGTAATGACAAGATGGAAAGTCTGTTCGTTCAGCAGTTGCAGAGCCTCATTTCCAGTGGCAGCGGTTTCCACATTATATCCCTCTTTAACAAGAAGAATCTTGAGGAAATCACGCATGGAGCGTTCGTCATCAACTACAAGGATAGATGTCATGTGGAAGTCCGGGGGAGGTTCTGTTGTGCCAATATAGTGGAAACTGTCTTAACTGTGAAGAACTGCTTGTATCTTTTTTCCGTTTGCTGAGGAATACACGTCTTTCCCATGTGCCCATAAAGACTAATCTACTTCATCTTGTTATTCTTTTCCAATTAATTGCTTTTTTTGTTTTCGGGACAGTCTTTTAAGTTGGAATTCACGGCTTGCCGCAGAAGATCTGGATGGGTGTGTTTCGGAATAATGAAGGGTTACAGGTCGGCGTCCACTTGTGTATTTGGCACCTTTGGGACTGTGGTTGTGTTCATATAATCGTTGTTCAAGATTTGTTGTAATACCGGTATAGAGTGTCTTGTCACAACACTGGAGTATGTACACAAACCATGTTTGTTCTTTGCTTTTCATAGTAAGAATTTTACATGAACGTTAAAAACTGTAAACAAAAAAATCCCCGATTATCTTGCTGGAAGATAACCGGGGATCATTCAAACCGTTACAACGAGAAGAAAAACCCTTACTTCTTGTGGGTTGCTCTCATGGTTTTGGCAAGTTCTTTGATTTCGCCAAGGTCTTCTGTCATCATGTTCCAGCCATACCAGTAGGCATAGTCAGGGTTCACGTGAAAGAATGCCTGGTAAGCGCGCATACGATGTTTCATGAACATACGCAGCAGAACCTGATCGATAAAAGAGAGGCTGTCCAAGTCCTCATTCCATTTTGCACCATTGGTGTGCATGAAGGAAAGGAGGAATGGGTAGTTGTGCGGATATCCGGCAGGCTTCTTAATGATGCCATCTTTGTAGAGTTCCGCAACAGTTGTAATTGCTTCCGCCATCAGACGATCAGCTTTCCCAAGGATGGAATCTCCCATTTCCAGTTGCTCTTTAGCATATGATCTGGAGTGACAATTGCTACACGTGTCGAGCATCTTATTACGCTCTTTTTCCCAGGATGCCTGGTCAAGCTTAACCATTCTGACAGCTTTAACCGCATCAAGGATAGCGGTAGGCTCTCCAGTCTCGGGGTCAAGAACACCAAGGGCTTTGAGAATAACTACACGATCAGCCGCTTCCTGTTTATCTTCTGGCAGAGGTAGACGAACACCTAAGAAACCCCATGCTGTTTCATTTTGATGGGTTCCGTCAGGAAGGTGACAGGTCTGGCAAGTAGGGGCTGCAGCTCCTTCTGGCAGAGAACCCTCAAGCTTTGCAAAGTAACGGACACCATGCTTGGAACTTGACCACATTTCCCACTGTGGGTGGTCATAACCCATATGACATGTCTGGCATGCACGAGGGTTGTTAGCTTCCTTCTTGGAGAAGGTGTGACGGGTATGACATTCGTCACAAGAGTTGGTCTGGTAACGGTATCCGGCATCCGCCTGAGCTTTCAATTGCTCTTCAGATTTGATACCCATGTTGTGACAACCGCCACAACCACGGCCACCTTCGATGAGTTCATCAGGTGCCATGTGGGTTGCAGGAATTGCGTTGAGGCTTGTCCAACCAAAGTTGTGCTTGCCCATGGCAAAAGAGTTATACTGCTCTTCATGGCATTCCATACAGACAGCTTCTCTAGGCAGTGTTGCCTTTTTGTAATCTTCTGCTGTTGAATGTGCCTCGCCGTGGCAGGTGGAACAGGTGACTTCTCCGCTTTCAGCGTGTTTTGATGCCTGGAAGTCCTTTACCATGCCAGGAGATACTTTTGTGTGACAATCGATACAGTCGTCTGCAACTGCTACACTTGCGGAAGTAGCGAGCAGAGCAAAAGCACCGATGGCCAATGCTACTTTAAATGATTTCATTTTCCCTCCCAAGGTGAAAATGGTTAATAAATTAATCTCTTACCGCCTGTCGATAAGGATAAAATTTTTAGAAATATAATATAGTTAGAAGTTAATCATAAATCATTGACATAAGTCAAATTGTAATTTTTGCGGACGGAGCTTTTTCAGCGCTGTTTGTTCGCCCTCTCCCCTTGCCGTAAGTGAGGAATTAAGGTAAAAAAGAAAAGCATTTAACATGGAGGCAAGAAGAAATACAATGCAGGATGAGTCAAGCGAAGAAAAGAAAATAACTGACGGGAGTGGACAGACTTTTGAGTCCCAGGCTCTCACAGAACATCTGCGTGAACTGCGCTCTTGTCTGATTACTTCGCTTATCGCTGTGATAATCGGTTTTGCAGTTTCCTATGGTTTTATCAAACCCATCGGAACCTGGTTTTTTAAACCTCTTATGGACGTCTTGCCCGAAGGAAGCACGCTGATCTTTACCTCCTATCAGGAGGGCTTCTTTTTCTATCTGAAGCTTGCACTTGTTTGTGGTCTGCTGTCAGCTACTCCTGTGATTTTTTATCAGGTATGGCGATTTATTGCGCCCGGTTTATTTAAACATGAGAAACGGGTGCTGATACCTTTTACCTTTCTTTCCACTCTTTGCTTTCTTGGTGGTTGCGCCTTTGGTTATTTCGTTGTCTTTCCCCCGGCTTTTCGTTTTCTTGTCGGTTATTCCAACGATTTTCTTACTTCCATGCCAGCGGTCAGTGAATATTTTTCTTTGGCATTACGTCTGTTAATTGCCTTTGGAGTTATTTTTGAAATGCCCATTCTGATGGTCTTTCTAGCCAAGATGGGTATTGTATCAGTTGCTTTCTTAAATAAAAATAGAAAGTATGCCATCCTTATCAATTTTGTGATTGCCGCAATCCTGACCCCTACGCCCGATGTCGTAAATCAAATGATGATGGGTATTCCACTGTTGATTCTGTATGAAATCAGTGTGGTAGCCGTCCACTTTTTCGGGAAGAAGAGTTTTGGCGGATTTGTGGAAAAGGAAGATGTAAGTTCTGGAATTAATTAACTGAATACGGTATAAGTAAGGGTGGTGGATTTGTGGAAATTCTCCATCTTCTTCGTTACGTGCCTTGAATATGAAGCTTCTTATAAAATCATCTTTAATTTTGGTTTTTTGCGAAGTCACCATGGGTAAATAGAAATCACAGAATATCGAATACAAAATGTCGCAACCTTTCTCACGCAATGTGTGTAGATAATGACAAATACGGAGGTTTGTATGAGTAACAGTGCAGATTTTGCAAGAGTTCTGAAGATCGGTCGTCCGCCGAATATTCAAAAACTTTTCCCCAATTCAAAAGCATTGCTGGTAAGTGGAAAAGTTATAGATAGAGCACTTATTGCCAAAGGTGGAGCCATGACTATGGCTGCCAATGGCAGAAATTATTTTGTTATTCGTGGTGCTTTGATGGCTGCTCAGCGTGCAAACAGTGCGATACTAATTGAAATAGCTCGATCGGAGTGCAACTATTGCCCAGTCAATTTCTGGAATATGGCACGAATTGTAGACGCCTTATGTAATGAGATGGCAATCACTATTCCTGTGGCTATCCACGCCGATCATTACGGTATTAAACAGGAATCTGATATTCCTGAGGCAAAAATTGATATCCCCTCTATTTTTGATGCGGGAATAACCTCCATTGCAGTTGACGCCTCCCATATGCTTGATGACAAAAATCTGTTAGCCAATCTGGAACTTAATTCTGTGATTCCCGGCTGGGCAGGTCTTGAAACAGAGGTTGGGGAAATTAAAGGTGAGCAGGGTTTGTCAACGGTAGATGACGCCTCATTTCTTATAAAGGGTCTCAATGCTCACGGTATTTGTCCCGACTGGATTGCCCTGAACAATGGCAGCACTCATGGTCTGGAGGTTTCCGGGCAGGGAATTCAGGTTCCCTTGACTGGCGAGATTCATAATGCTCTTGCCCCCTACGGAACATCCGGTGCCCAGCATGGAACGTCTGGCAACAGTTCGGAAAAACTGCGTTCCATCTGTAAAAGCACCAAAACGACTAAGGCTAATGTTGCCACAGCACTACAGATGGTCGGCTGGGGGCTTGAAGTAAATGATGACGGAAATGCCATTCTGGATGATGACGGCCGATTTATTAAGGTAAAAGGCGAGGGCTTGAGTGGAGACGCCTGGAAACAGGTAGTTGCTTTTGCCGATGACAAAGGCTGGACCGCCGGAGAATATAAGTGGCTGAATCTGCCTCTCAATACCAAACTTCTTGGCTTGCCAGCGGATATTCGTGAACGAATGTGTAAACGGGTTGAAGATTTTGCCTATAATATGCTTGTCAATGTGTTCAACGCAGAAAATTCAGCAGACCTTGCCAAAGAAGCGATTCTTACAGTCGGCTCCTATGATATGGGGGCAAAGGCTGCACGTATTGAGGACCCTGCTGATTGGACAAAAGAAAAAATAATAGAGCGTGCCAAAGGGCTCGACACTGATAGAGGACCTGAAGGGGATTTTGATGACTGAGAGTACAAAGATGAAAAAGATACTGGTTACAGGAACTGCAGGTTTTATCGGATCATTTCTGGCGAAGAAACTGCGGGAATCCGGTTGTGATGTTACCGGTATCGATACGATCACAGATTATTATGATGTGAGTCTGAAACGTGATCGATTGCGAACTATTGCAGAAGGTGAAAACTTCAGGAATCTTGAGATTGATATTGCTGATCGTGCAGCCATGGAAAAGCTGTTTACAGACAATAGTTTTGATGCAGTTGTGAATCTCGCAGCTCAGCCAGGTGTTCGGTATTCATTAATCAACCCAGCTTCTTATGTGGATACAAATCTGGTTGGTTTTGGTAATCTTCTTGAAGGGTGCAGACATTCTCATGTGAAGCATTTTGTTTATGCCTCCTCAAGCTCTGTCTATGGTGCCAACACTAAACAGCCCTTTTCGGAGCATGACAATGTAAACCATCCGGTTTCTCTTTATGCAGCATCAAAGAAAGCTAATGAGTTGATGGCACATTCCTATAGCCACCTCTATGGATTACCCTGTACAGGGCTTCGTTTTTTTACAGTGTATGGCCCATGGGGACGACCAGATATGGCACCTATGCTCTTTGCCAAAGCAATTTTGGCAGGTGAACCAATCAACGTTTTTAATAATGGTAATATGGAACGGGATTTTACCTTTGTTGATGATATCGTTGAAGGAGTTGCGCGGGTCATTCAAAAACCGGCAGAACCCGATTTTACATGGGACAGTGAAAACCCAGACACCGCAACATCATATTGCCCATATCGGATCTATAATATAGGGAATAATAAGAAAGAGCGTCTCCTCTATTTTATTCAGTTACTTGAGAAAAACCTTGGGAAAGTGGCCGATAAGAACTTTATGCCCATGCAGCCCGGTGATGTTCAGGCCACCTATGCCAATGTTGACGACCTGATTCGGGATTTTGATTACAAACCGGACACCCCACTGGATGTAGGGGTGAAGAAGTTTGTCGATTGGTATCTGGATTATTATAAGAACTAAACAATGTGACTTTCATATTGTTTAGTTTTGTCAGGCTGTAGCTTGAAAGGTCGTTAGGAGATTCTTAACGGCCTTTTTTTATTGTTTCATCAGTTCCATCGCGACACTGATAATGGCTGGTGAATCAATCTTCGAGTTTTTCCAAAGAGTTTTCTGTGGCCCGTGTTCAATAAAGTTATCAGGATGTCCGAGCAGGTGTGTTTTTACTGAAAAGAGTTTATTGCTTGAAAGTAATTCAAGGACCAGACTGCCAAAACCACCATGTTCAACATTGTCTTCCACGGTGACAACTCTTCCGGTTTTTGCGGCCCACTCACAAATCAGATCTGTATCTATGGGTTTAATAAAACGCGGATTAATCACAGCTGCGTTAATACCCAACTTCTCTAAACCTTCTGCTGCTCGCATGGCGGGATAGACTCTGTTGCCAATGGGCAGAAGCAGGATGTCACTCCCTTGGCGTAATAATTCGCCTTTTCCTATTTCAATGCGAATAGGTTCACTATCTAACTCCACATCTTCACCAGCACCCCTAGGGTACCTGATAGCCGAGGCACCAGCTAAAGACGTTGCTGTGTAAAGCATATGCTGAAGTTCATTTTCATCTTTTGGTGCCATGTAGGTGATATTGGGTATAAAACGTAAAAAGGAAATATCAAAGACACCGTGGTGCGTTTCACCGTCATCACCAACCACACCGCCCCTGTCAATGGCAAGAGTGACCGGCAAATTAGGAATGCACACGTCGTGAATAATCTGATCCAGTGCTCGTTGGAAGAACGATGAATAAATTGCTACAACCGGTCGTATCCCTTCGGTGGCAAGTCCTGCCGCAAAAGTTACAGCATGCTGCTCTGCAATTCCCACATCAAAGAAACGCTCAGGAAATTGTTCTGCAAACTTTGTAAGGCCAGTACCTGCCGGCATGGCAGCAGAAATGGCCACGATTTTGTCATTGCTCTCGGCAAGTTTACAGATAGTATTGCCAAAAACTTCTGTGTAACTGATAGGTCCAGAGGAGGAGGAGTGAGGTTTACCGGTTTCGATATCAAAAGGCCCAAGTCCATGATAATTGCCTGGATTTTTTTCAGCAGGCTCGTAACCTTTTCCTTTCTGGGTGATGACGTGAACCAGAACCGGGCCATCTACGTTATCCCGAATATTCTCAAGGGTGGGAATCAAGTCTTCAAGTTCATGACCGGAGATGGGGCCAATATAATAAAATTTGAACGCTTCAAAGAGCATCGCCGGGGTGAAAAAACTTTTTATATTCTCTTCGCTCTTCTTTAAAACATTTAAAAAACGATCTCCTACTCCGTGTAACTCTTTCAGCCTTGTGGAGATATGTTTGCGTAGTCGCCGAACAGTTTTGCTGGTCAACTGTCGTGAGAGAAAGCTGGAAATTGCCCCCACATTTTCAGAGATGGACATCTCGTTGTCATTAAGGATAACGATCAGATCTTTATCCAGGTGGCCGGCCTGATTAAGGGCTTCAAAAGCCATGCCAGCAGTCATGGAGCCGTCGCCAATAATAGCAACCACTTTGTTTTTATCTTCGTTAAGATCCTTGCCAGCGGTCATGCCAAGGGCAGCTGATATGGATGTGGAAGAGTGTCCCGTTTGAAAGGCGTCGTATTCACTTTCCTTAAATTTAGGGAAACCGCTCAACCCTTTGTACTGACGAAGAGTTTGAAATTGTTCCTGTCTGCCAGTCAGAAGCTTATGGGCATAGGTTTGATGTCCAACGTCCCAGACGAGTTTGTCTTTTGGGGTGTTAAAAACGTAGTGCAGGGCAAGGGTTAATTCGACCACTCCAAGGCTTGGTGCTAGATGGCCGCCGGTTTTGGAGGTTGTGACAATGATGGTCTCGCGCAGGTCTTCCGCAATGCATTCGAGTTCCGGAATAGTAAGGTCTCTGAGATCTGCAGGGGAATGAATATCGCTGAGGCTTACGGTTAAGCCCTCTGTATTATTGCTTATCAAAATGAAAGTATCCTGAAATGATCTATTTTAATGACTTAAAAATTCTTTCAATGTTAATACTTTATCTCGTGCCCATATTAAATAGAATTTTGTGAAGGTACTTATGCCGATTTACAAATCCAACTTCAATTTTGGCTTCTTCTGAAGTCATCATTCTTGGCCGGTGTCAGTTTGACCTTGTATATATGTAATCTGCTAGTAGCCGCAGGGGACGTGCTTTGTCATCAAAAAGGGACAAGCTGGTTTTTGCCTCCTCAACAGCTGCTTTTGCTTTGTTTCGTGTCTCTTCAATACCAAAGTAAGCAGGATATGTGGCTTTGCCAAGTGCTTCGTCACTGCCAGCCGCTTTTCCCAGTTGTTTCGTTGTGGCTGTGGCGTTGAGCAGATCATCCACAATCTGAAAGGCAAGGCCAATCTGATTGCCATACTGTTCAAGGGCTGTGAGTTGCTCTTTGCTTGCTCCGGCACCCATTGCACCAGCAAGAACAGATGCCGTAATTAATGCTCCAGTTTTACTGCGATGAATGGTTTG
Source organism: Desulfocapsa sp. (assembly GCA_022712895.1). Lineage (GTDB taxonomy): Bacteria > Desulfobacterota > Desulfobulbia > Desulfobulbales > Desulfocapsaceae > Desulfocapsa. The sequence continues at coordinate 48,082 of JAFLJS010000036.1, read as the reverse complement.
CAGCGTGGAAAAAGGGAACGTCGTATTTTCAGATGCTATATCCAGAGCTTGTCCGCCGACCATTCCGTAAGATCCGGCAGCTCGTGCAATAATATGAGTAATACGTAAACGTTTGTTGGCTGAGAGATTTCCGCGTTGCTGGTCTCCCAATAAATCAAAAGCCCATGTTAAAAGTCCGTCACCGGCAAGAATTGCGGCAGCTTCGCCAAACAATATGTGGTTGGTTGCTTTGCCACGTCTTAGGGCATCGTTATCCATTGCTGGAAGATCATCATGGATAAGTGAGTAGGTATGAATGCATTCAAGTGCGCAGGCAATGGGAAGGATATCCTCGCTTTTAGTGTCATCAGCAATGGCACCGGCAGCAGCGAGGCAGAGAATGGGACGGACACGTTTACCGCCAGCCTCCAAAGAGTAGCGCATCGCTTTGATGTGCTCGGCAAAATCACCGCTAGTTGCGGGGATATAGCTGTCAAAAGCATCCTCAACCAACTGTCGTTGCTTATTCAGGTAGTCCTTGATCTCCATTATCCAACTCTTTAAAGGGTACTTTTGCTAAATCACCCTGATTCTCAAGGAGTAACTCTACCTTTGCCTTGGCGTCGGTGAGGGTCTTATTGCAAAATTCTACAAGGCTGATGCCTTCATCAAATTTCTTCAGGCTCTTCTCTAGACTAAGATCTCCGTTTTCAAGTTCCTCAGTGATCTGTTCCAGTCTTGAGAGACCATTTTCAAATGTTCTTTTTGCCATAACTTGTGCCGATAGAGTCTGTTTTACTTTTCAATTGATCTGTCACGCATTATATATTCAACCATTGAGGAGAAGTCGAGAACTAAATCGGTAAATTGATGTGGTGAGTATGCGTAAAACGGACAATGCAATTAAATCATTTCTTGGATGGCTGGAAGCTGAAAAGGGCTATTCGCCACATACCATTCAAGGGTATGGACATGATTTGCTGAGTTTTCAGGAAAGTCTTGGCGGTGGCGTTGAGCTTGGGGCTATTGAAGCGATTCATATTCGTCGCTTTGTAGTCTCCCTTCACGGACATAATGGGGCAGCTACCGTTGCTCGTAAATTATCAGCCCTGCGCAGCTTTTTTAAGTATCTTGTGCGAAAAAAAATAATTGGCAATGATCCTATTGCTGGAATATCCGGACCAAAAGTTGGCAAACATATCCCGGTTTTTTTGACTGTGGATGAAGTCTTTGCACTCATTGATGCACCGTCTGAAAAAGATCGATTTATGCTCCGGGATATTGCAATACTTGAATTGCTCTACTCAACAGGGGTGCGTGTTGCCGAACTGGTATCTACGGATTTATTGAACCTTGATTTTACATTGGAAATGCTTAGGGTGACGGGCAAAGGAAATAAGGAGCGCCTGGTACCGGTCGGGCGTCCTGCGGCACACGCCGTTCAGCAGTGGCTGGGGATTCGCGAACAGCTTATTGCCGATCGTAGTCGCAGAGGGCGTGAAGTTGAGAAGGATGCCCTGTTTTTAAGTGGTCGTGGAGGACGCCTTACGACCCGGAGTATTGAGCGTATTGTGAAGGCATACGGGGAGCGGGCAGGTATTCCGCAGATTGTAACTCCCCATGCGTTGAGACATTCCTATGCGACTCATTTACTTGAGATGGGTGCTGATTTGCGTTCGGTTCAGGAGTTGCTTGGGCATGCTAGTTTATCGACTACACAACGGTATACGCATTTGACTTTGGATCATTTGACGGAAGTGTATGATAAGGCTCATCCCCATTCTAAATAAAAGTGACTCAGTCATCGCAGTGTTGCACCTGCTTAGGGACAAACGTCCACGCCAGTACCTGGCTGCGGGATTGTTTGTCACTAAGCAGGTGCAACACTTGCTGTTATGTGAAGCAGAGAATGGTGTATTCGTTCTTTGTCCTCAGTGAAAAAATCCTCTAGCCATATGAGAAAAATGAAAATACGTTCAACAACTATACTGGCAGTACGCCACAAAGGACAGGTCGCTGTTGCAGGAGATGGGCAGGTCTCTCTTGGCAATACCGTTATGAAGCATAAGGCGAAAAAAGTAAGAAGGCTCTATCATGGCAAAGTTATTACAGGATTTGCCGGGGCCACAGCCGATGCGTTTACTCTTTTTGATAAACTTGAACAAAAACTTGAGCAGTACAATGGAAACCTTATGCGGGCATCTGTTGAGCTTGCTAAAGAGTGGCGTACAGATAAAATGCTGCGCAAACTAGAAGCGATGCTGGTGGCCGTGGATGAGGAGTATTCTCTACTGCTGACAGGGACAGGAGACGTTATAGAAGCGGATAATGGGGTACTTGCTATTGGTTCCGGTGGCCCCTATGCCCAGGCGGCCGCTTTGGCGCTGGTTGAAAACAGTGAACTTGATGCCAGACAAATCTGCGAAGCGTCTATGAAGATTGCAGCAGATATATGTGTTTTCACCAATCATTCCACAGTAATTGAGACAATATGATCACTGCACAATCTTTAAGCCCAAAAGAAATCGTTTCCGAACTTGATAAGTATATTGTTGGCCAGGCCGATGCCAAACGCTCTGTAGCCATAGCTTTGCGAAATCGCTGGCGTAGACAGCAGGTGCCTTCTCCTTTACGTGAAGAGATAGCTCCCAAAAATATCATTATGATTGGTCCCACTGGTGTCGGCAAGACAGAAATAGCCAGGCGTCTGGCCACCCTTGCCCAGTCTCCATTTTTTAAGGTTGAGGCCTCGAAATTTACAGAAGTTGGTTATGTTGGGCGTGATGTTGAATCCATGATTCGCGATCTTGTTGAAATTGCGATCACCATGGTTAAAAAGGAAGAAAAAGAACGTCTGGAGGGAGTGGCTGCAGCCAATGCCGAGGAGCGTATTCTGGATATTTTGTTGCCTCCTGTCTCGGCTTCTGCTGAGCAATCTAGTGATTATGACATGGATGCAATGGTGGCCGGTACCATTCATCTGCCGGCAGAGCAGGGGAAAGCAGAGGACTCCACAAGGGAAAAATTTCGTGATATGCTGCGAAACGGAAAGCTGGATGATCGTGAGATAGAGCTCGACCTCACAGAATCGCAATCCATGCCCATGGTGGAGATTATGACTACTTCCGGTATGGAGGATATGCAGTCAAATCTTCAGGATGCTTTCAGTAAAATATTTCCCAAGAAGAAAAAGAAACTTAAAATCAAGATTCCGGAAGCGCTGAGTGGTCTCACCCGTGAGGAGATGGAACGCCTTATTGATATGGACAAGGTAACCAAAGAGGCCTTGAAACGTACTGAAGAATCAGGCATCATATTCCTTGATGAGATTGATAAAGTGGCAACCCAACGATCAGGTGGCCATGGTCCTGAAGTCTCACGGGAAGGTGTGCAGCGAGATCTTCTACCAATCGTGGAAGGCTCAACCGTTACGACCAAATACGGAATGGTTAAAACTGACCATATTTTGTTTATTGCAAGTGGCGCTTTTCATATGTCGAAACCTTCAGATCTTATCCCGGAACTACAGGGGCGATTTCCCATTCGCGTTGAATTGCATTCCCTTGGCAAAGATGAGTTTGTTCGTATTATGACTGAGCCTGAAAGTGCCCTTGTTAAACAGTATGTAGCCATGATGGCGACAGAAGGCATCGAGCTTGTTTTTGAGAAGGACGGTATTGAAGAATTGGCGGCAATTGCTGTTGAAGTGAATGAACAGACCGAAGAAATTGGGGCCAGACGTTTGCATACAGTGATGGAACGGGTGCTTGATGATCTCTCTTTTACCGCCAGTGATCGTGACGATAAACGATTTGTGGTAACTGCTGAATATGTGAAAGAAAAACTTCGTGATGTGGTGGAAGATCGTGATTTAAGTCGGTTTATTCTCTAACACCAGTGATGAATGGTAAGGCTCTAATAAATTCATAAAAAGAACATTGATAGGATTAATTATAAGATGCGTTATACAGACCCTGAGTTAAAGTATTGTCCCAAGTGTGATGAAGAGTACAGAGCGGAAATTACAATGTGTGCAACTTGTAATGTCGAGTTGACAGGTGGTAAGGAACGACTGGCTCAGGAAGAGGCGGTAAAACAGAAGATAGATGCGCGTTCCATGACCATCAGCAATGATGATGAACTGGCCAATGTCAGAAAGGGCTCTCTGCATGATATGAAACAGTTACAAACCCTGCTGGCCAAAGAGAATATCCCTTCTCTTCTGGCCGGAGAAGGCGGGAGTTGTGGCAAAGGCTGCTGCGGCGATGAGCTGTACCTGCAGATTAAAGTGAGTGATGCTGAAGAGGCCATGCGGGTGCTGGCAGATGATTTTAAGGCAAAAACAGCTCTTGATTCACATGACTTAAGCACAGCCCACGCCGTTTTCGATACCGGTGCTGAAAGCTCAACCTGTCCGGCCTGTGGATTTAGTTTTTCCACAAGCTCCTCAACTTGTCCAGATTGTGGCCTCTGTTTCTAACAGAAACTCTTGCTCTTACTGATTGTCCAGTACGTCCTGAATCCAGGCAAGGGCAGCAGCAACCTGCGGGAAACCAATGGTTGAAATCAGCAGGAGAAGGGCATGTTGTAACTCTTCTTCAGTTGCTCCCGCCTGTAATGCACGTCTTGCGTGGGAGCGTACCGCTCCTGTTGATCCCGATGAGGCCGCAACGCCAAGCTGAATAAGCTCTGCTGTTTTGTTGTCCAGAGGACCTGCGGCACGAACTATGGTGCCAAGGTTGTTCACGGCAGTTAATACATCTGGAAAACGTTTCTGTAAATCCTGGTAATGACTTGGGCCTTTGTTGTCAGACATGGGTAAAGTCTCCTTATGTTATATGGCAAGTGCAATTCAACAATTAATCAATCGTTCGCATTTCCCTTGAGCAGTTTCTCACCAATCTTTTTGAAATCGATGAGTGCTTTGTCGCCCGGATTGAGAGATCCGGTTATATAAAGAATGGAATATAAAATGATGGTGATAACAGCGATACCTGAAACAAAATTGACCAGGGTTCGTTCGGTGAGGGTGGCAATGTTTCCCTGGACCCGGGCGGTCATTGTCAGAAAAACAAACAGTATAATTACTGCAATGCATGGGAGTCTTTTAACCATTTTCCAGAATGTCGTCATGTTGTCCTCCGGGGGAATCGGTTGTGGTCATGATTCTGCTATGACAGCCGTGCAATACTGGCACCGTAAAGTTAAGGATACCTAAAGCTGGAAGATTCTTCAAGTCTCTTTTGTAGTGGTCTGCTGTAGATAATAGTTGTAGTCACCGCCATAGAGGTGCATGGCACCATGATCAATTTCAAGAACATGATCCACCAGAGAATGAAGGAAATGCCGGTCATGACTGACAAGGATGACAGTTCCGGCGAACTTTTTCAACGCTTCAAGGAGTATGTCACGGGACTGCATGTCTAGATGGTTTGTGGGCTCATCAAGGACCAGGAAATTGAAGGGCTGAGCCAGAAGGGTGGCCAGCACCACGCGGCTTTTTTCTCCTCCGGAAAGTTGTGAAATATGCTTGTCGGCATCATCCCCTCTAAAGAGAAAGGCAGCGCACAAGTTGCGGATCGTACCAATATGGGCAGTGGGCATAGCTTCCTGGACTGTGTCAAAGACTGTCCGTTCTTTCACCAGGATATCCATGGAGTGCTGACTGAAATAACCAACAGTAACATTGGCACCTAATTTCACTGAACCACTTGTGGCATCTGTCTGGCCGGTGAGGACTTTAAGGAATGTCGATTTGCCGGCACCATTTACTCCTACAACCGCAATTTTTTCCTGTCGTCTGATCATACCACTGACACCACTGAATACATTTTTCTGAGTACCATCCTCGAGTGTCCATGTTTTGCCGAGATCATGCATAGCAACCACATCGTCGCCGCTTCTGGGGGGCTCCGGAAATTCAAAGCGCATTACTTTCTGTTCGGGAGGTAGTTCTATTCGTTCGATCTTATCAAGTTTTTTAATGCGAGACTGCACCTGGGCTGCATGGGATACACGTGCGGCAAAACGGGCGATAAAATCTTCTTCTTTGGCAAGCATCTCCTGCTGGCGGCGGTAGCTGGCCTGTAACTGTACTCTGCGAATTTCACGTTCTCGTAGATAGAAATCGTGATTCCCGCCATAGGTGGTAACTGTAGCGTTTGCAACTTCTATGATCCGGCTGACGATTGAATTCATAAAAGTCCGATCATGGCTGGTCATCAGCACACTGCCTGTGAAATCATTTTTCAACCATTCTTCAAGCCAGAGAATAGATTCTATATCCAGATGGTTTGTTGGTTCATCCAAGAGTAGTACATCAGGATTGATAGTGAGTATTTTTGCAAGAGCAATCCGCATCTTCCAGCCACCACTAAAGGATTCGACAGGTCTGTTGTAATCATCCGGGCCTATGCCTAGTCCGGTAAGTACTGCCTGGGCACGACTTTCAAGGTCATAGCCTCCACGATGTTCAAATTCTTCCTGCGCATTGCCATAACGTTCCAGGAGCTCAGCCAGTTCGCTGTCATCCATGGGGATGGCCATGGATGTTTCCATCACTTTGATATCTTCGGCAAGTAGCATAACCTCAGCCACAGCTGACATGGTTTCTTCAAGTGCCGATCTACCGCTCATCTCTCCAACCTCCTGAGAGAAATAACCTATGACAGTCTTTTTTGAACAGGCGATATCCCCCTTATCGATCTCTTCTTCACCAGTGATAAGACGAAAAATGGTACTTTTCCCGGCGCCATTGGGACCGACCAGCCCGCTTCGAATACCGGGAAGAATTTGCAGGCTCGCATTGGAGAAAAGGATGTGGCTGCCATGTTGTTTGGTGATATTTGTCAGGTGGATCATAGGGACTCTTAGTCAGAAAAGGTAAGTTCGGGCTGTTGTCATTGAAAGAATGGGGTTTTTTATCATGTGTATCAAGCCGCTGCAAGGAGAATTGTCATAGGCAGAGAAAAGTGATTTTCCAAAGTCTCTTTGTAGGGTAAAAGAAGGTTTGGAAAATAGAAATGTTGTGGTGAATCAGAAATTGCTTTTATAGGGAAAATCAATGGGAAATCCGTTTAGAGACAAGTTTTTAAAAGCTGGCCTGGTCAATAAAAAACAGGTCAATAAAGCCAAACGTGATAATCATGTTAAACGTAAAGAGAATAAAGATAATACTGTCTCCGGGATAAGTACAAAAGTACAGGAGCAGCAGGCCACCCAGGCACAACAAATTCGCGAATTGAACCGGAAGCGTGAGCAGGTAAAACGTCAGCGAGAACAGAGGGCTCAGGTAAAACAATTGATTGAACAAAACCGCATGGAACAGGACGCACGTGGTGAAGCATATCACTTTGTGCTGCAGAATAAGATTATGCGCATTTTTGTGGCTGAAGAGATGATTGATCAGCTCAGTTGTGGAAACTTGGCTATTGTGAAACTTGGGGCAAGTTATGAAGTTGTGCCAGCAAAAGTAGCTCGTCAGATTGCTGAGCGCAGCAACGAGGCAATTATCGCCTTCCATGAAAAACAATCATGAGAAAGATCGCTTTCGGATATTCAACGCGCTGTAATGTGAGGTGCGAGCACTGTGTCGCGGCAGATGCTGTGCTTGATAGTGCAAAGATAGACTTATTGCAGGCCCTGGATATCATAGATGATATGGCTGCAGCCCATGTAAAAGGTATAAGCTTTACTGCCGGGGAGCCTCTGCTATACCTTGATGATATCTGTAGCTTGTTAACTCGTTGCAAACAACATGGAATCTATAGCCGGGTGGTGACAAACAGTTTCTGGGCAAAAACTCCTGCTATTGCTGAGAGTATTGTTGCTAAACTGCAAGAAAACGGGCTCTGTCAGTTACGCCTCAGTTATAGCCGCTGGCATCAGAAAAATATCTCGTCCATCAATGTTGTTAATGCCGCAAAGAGTTGTCAGAAAAGCGGGCTTGATTATTTTGTCTCTTTTGTCACAGATTTTAGTGAAGAGGATGACACTTTTGAGGCCTACCTGAGAGGAAATGAACTTCTGTTTTTTCCAGAACCTGTCATCTATTCTGGCCGGGCACAGGGGTTCCCCAGAAAGCCCTTACAGACTGATTATCAGGATAATTGCTGTGTCATGAACCCGTATCTCGCACCGGGGCTTGATATGTACGCATGCTGTGATGCCGGGAGTCATTTCAGCAAGACAAACTTTTTCCATCTGGGTAATTTACAGGAAAGTACTATTGAGCAACTTCTTTTGAAAAGTGAGCAGAATATCCTCTATGCCCATATAAGAAACATTGGAATAAGTGGAATTGCTTCTTTTGCTGGATTTACTGCAAGGGAGATTGTTCAGTATCGTAAATGTGAGTTATGCGAGAAGTTATTCAATTCGCCTGACACATTGGCAATGCTTGAAAAAGAAGCTACAGCAGGCCTGGAAAAGTGGCACAGATAGCGCTCAGCTTTTCGGTTCCTTGGGCAGGAGTACCGATTCGTTATCTCTAAAAAGAGCAACCTGGTTGCGGCCCATGTTTTTCACATGGTATAACGCTGTATCTGCAGCGTTAATCAAGTTTTTTTCATTTTGGGTAGCTAGAGAGGCAAGGCTGGCGACACCAAGGCTTGCAGTCACCAGAATGGCCTTTTCTTTGTAGTAACTTGTCAATTGCTGTACAGTTTTTCGTAACCGTTCAGCGGCAAGCCCCGCCTTATTGAGATTTGTCATGGGTAGGATAATGAGAAATTCTTCTCCTCCATAGCGACAAATCACTTCTTCATTTCGTAAGTTGAGGGCAATCGTTGAGGCCACCTGTTTGAGGATCAGATCTCCAGCCTCATGTCCGTAGGTGTCATTGACCTGTTTGATATTTGTCAATATCGAGCATGATAACACTGAGATCGCTACTGTAGCGCTGGGCTGAGGAAAACTCTTCGTGGAGCCTGATCAGGCCAAAGCGCCGATTTAATACTTGGGTTAAAGAGTCGTAGGAAGCCATCTCCTGAATCTTATTGTGCAGTAATGCATTCTGCAGATAGGGAGCCATGTATTTTGAATAGGTTTCCAGAGTCTCTAGCTGAGCTACTTCTGAATAGTCACTCTCTCCGCAGGCAGCTATTACCAAACCAACGGTGCTCTTGTCGGCAATGAGAGGTATCAGGCGTAAGACTTTTGGCTGGAGTGTACCTAATGGGGTGGTAATGGATACCCAGTCAAGTTTGTTTTTTTCTGTATTAATGGTGTGAATCTTACCGGATTCTATGGTGTCACGAATGATTCCCTGCCAGCTTTCAAGTTTTCTAGGCAGGTTCTCTTTGGTGTCGATATCATGGCTGGAAAGAAGAACCATTTCAGCATCAATTTTGCCATAGAGTAGGGCCGCGGAGATGCAGGTGGAGTCGATATAATACTTCAGAATGTTTTGGGAAGTGGCGTCAAGTTCAACAGTGGCGGAGAGCAGAGATATAATATCACGAAAGCTGGCTTCGTGATCCAAGCGTTCTATGACAGTTTTCCCCATGGTGTTAAATGCTTGAGTAACCTCGCCCAGCATGTCATTTGTGCGAACCTCTATCTCATAATTATCGTCCCGATCCTTTTTGTTAAACGAGGTACCGCTGATTTTTTTATTTATTCTGTTCATGCCATCAACCAGAAAGCGAAGCTCTTTGGAGACAACCAGCGAAAACAGAATGTAATTAGCGACTCCTACAGTGATACCTGCGGCCAGGCACATGATAGTAAAACTAATGCTGATGGGAGATGTGTCGTTAAAGTAGAGTTTCTCAAGGGGAGGGAATGCTATCCCCATGAGAAATCCAAAGGCAATCATACACAGGAAAAGAATGCGAAAGACATCCCTTCTTTTTTTCTGTGGTTGTATTGTTGGCAGTGTAATCATCCTATTGCGGGCTTTTTGCCTGGCCCCAACGTTTTCGTTTATTGCTGATTATTGTTTTTTTCTTAAAGGCCAATGCTTTATAGCCTAATATCGCTTCAGCTTCTTCGGTAAATTCTTTGCATGGGCGTACTGTTAGATCTTTCAGGATTTCGATATCCACCTCGCCCTGTCCTGCGAAATGCATGGTAAGGAGGAGTGGGCAATCTCCATGGTAGCGATAAAATGTCTGTTTTAAAGATTCGAGACGTTTTCGACTGATTTTGTCACTTTCCAGTTTGATTTTGATCGATTCCGTATGGGTGATTCTGGCATCGGGTAAGAGTTCGATAGATTCAGCAATGATCTTCGGACCTCGTTCATCGTTCTGCACCGTGCCCTGGATGACCAGTGTTTCCGTAGAGTTTAACAAGTGCTGGCAACGGGTGAACGTGTCTGGGAATACGATCACCTCCACCGCATTGAGCAGGTCTTCTACCGTCACAAAGGCCATAAGGTCGCCTCGTTTACTTTTTAGCTGTTTACAACTGCGAATAAGCCCCCCAATACGCACTGGTTGGTCTTCGCCAAAGTCAGCAAGGCCAGCAATGTCGGTGTCAGCTATGGTCTCGATTTCATGTATGTCTTCATCAAGTGGATGGCCAGAGATGTAAAACCCGACGGTTTCTTTTTCTTTGGTTAAACGTTCTCGTTCTGCCCATTCAGGGATATCAGGTAAGGTTATTGCACTTTTGTCACTGGTGTCGGTTTCCGGGGCCAGGGCAAAAAGTGACATCTGTCCGGATTGTTTGTCGCGCTGTACTGCTTTGGCTTTGTCCATGGCCTGATCAACAACTGCCATGAGTTGAGAACGTTTGCAACCTACAGAATCAAAGGACCCTGATTTAATAAGACTTTCAATAACCCGTGAATTGACTTTCCTGGAATCGACCCGGTTACAAAAATCCTCAAGTGACTTATATTTCCCGCCCTCCTCACGTTCTTCGATAATTGACTGCAGGGCAGCTTTGCCTACATTTTTAACAGCAGCCATACCAAAACGGACACGGTCATTATGGACAGAAAAATCGATGAGCGACTCATTTATATCGGGAGGCCGCACTTCAATGGCATGTTCTCTGCACTCATTGATGTAGAGAACGATTTTATCTGTGTTGTTCATGTCACAGGAGAGCAGGGCGGCCATAAACTGTGAAGGGTAGTGTGCTTTCAGGTATGCTGTCTGGTATGAGATAAGTGCGTAGGCAGCAGAGTGTGATTTGTTGAAACCGTAACCGGCAAATTTTGCCATGAGATCGAAAACATATTCCGCTTTTTTGAGATCGACCTGTTTCTTCTTGGCACCGGCCATAAATTTGACCTTCTCCTCATCCATCACCTCAACAATTTTCTTGCCCATGGCGCGACGCAGGATATCAGCGTCTCCGAGAGAATAACCGGCAAGTACGGAGGAGATTTTCATTACCTGTTCCTGGTAAACTATCACTCCGTAGGTTTCTTCAAGAATCGGTTTCAGCTCTGGCAAGGGATAGTTGGCAGTGGCACGTCCATGTTTGGTTTCTACAAAATCATCAACCATACCAGAATCCAATGGACCGGGTCGGTAGAGGGCTACCAGGGCAATAAGGTCAGTGAATTGCTCGGGAGCCATCTTCACCAGAAGCTCTCGCATGCCGGAACTTTCCAGTTGGAAGACCCCAAGGGCATCTCCATCACAGAGCAGCTTGTAGGTCTTTAAATCATCCATGGGGATGGCGTTAATATCAAGATCAGTACCGATATCAGCCAGGATATGTTTCAGGGCGTTATCTATAACAGTGAGAGTTTTAAGGCCTAAAAAGTCAAACTTAATAAGACCTGTCATCTCAGTATGCTTCATATCATACTGGGTGAGCGTCTCTCCGTCTTTTCCCTTGCAGGTCGGCAGATATTCCACCATGGGATTGGGCGACACCACAACACCTGCTGCATGGGTTGAAGTGTGTCTTGCCAGTCCCTCGAGGGTCTGTGCTATCTCGATAAGCTCTGCTATTCGCGGATCTTTGTTGATGGCATCCACAAGGCGGGGCTCTTCGTCAAGGGCCTTGTCAATTGTCATCTTCAGGGCATCCGGGATAAGTTTGGCGATCTTATCCACCTCGCCGAAAGGAATATCAAGCGCCCTGCCAACATCGCGGATGGCACCTTTGGCTTTCATGGAGCCGAAAGTAATGATTTGGGCAACGTGTGCTGCGCCGCCATACTTGTTTCGTACATAATCGATCACTTCACCACGTCGATATTGACAGAAGTCAATATCAAAGTCAGGCATGGAGACGCGTTCAGGATTTAAGAATCGTTCAAAAATAAGGCCGTAAGGAATTGGATCTATGTTGGTGATGCGCATGGCATAGGCGGCAAGGCTTCCAGCACCGGACCCACGGCCGGGGCCGACGGGGATATCGTGATCGAGCGCCCAGTTAATAAAGTCAGCCACAATAAGAAAGTATCCGGCAAAGCCCATGGAATTGATAATACCAAGTTCATATTCCAGTCGTTCAGTGTACTGCTTTTCAATCTCTTTACTGAATGTACCTGCGTTGCGCATGGCAGCAAAGCGTTCTTTTAAGCCATCCCAGCAGGCAGTAACAAACATCGTCTCCAGTGTCTCGCCTTCGGGTACCGGAAATTCCGGAAAATGGTAATCGTCAAGATTTATATCGAGGTTACAGCGATCCGCAATTTCTTGAGTATTCGTGATGGCTTCAGGACAATCTTTGAAGCTCTCCCGCATCTCGTCAGCAGATTTGAAGTAGAACGTGTCGGAAGGGAAACTGAAGTGTTTGGGGTCGGTAATAGTTTTACCAAACTGAATACAGAGCAGGACCTCATGGGCATAGGCATCTTTTTTGTTGAGATAATGACAATCGTTGGTGGCAACAAGCTTAATGCCGAGTTCTTTCGCAATTGTTTTCAGTGAGCTATTAACGACGGTTTGCTGAGGAATTGAGTTGTCCTGGAGCTCGAGATAGAGCCTGTCGCCGAAAATGTCCAGATACTCCTGTGCCTTTTTTGTGGCAGCTTTTTGTCCTTTGTGGACTGCAAACCAGGGGATTTCTCCATGCAGGCAGGCGCTGAGACAGATTAGCCCCTCGTTATGTTCTCGCAATACCTCCATATCGATTCGGGGTTTTGCATAGAATCCTTCAAATTGAGCAATTCCAGCAAGTTTCATCAGGTTTCTATAGCCAGTATAATCCATGGCAAGGAGAACGAGGTGATACGCCTTGGTGGGGGCAGTGGGGTCTTTATCTGTACGATGGCCGGGAGCGATATAAAATTCGCAGCCGACAATGGGCTTAATCCCTTTGGCTTTTGCTTTTAAAAAGAATTCGAGAGCGCCGTACATGGCGCCATGATCAGTGATGGCAACGGAATCCATGCCAAGTTCTTTGCACTTGGCAAGCATATCTGGTAGACGGATTGCACCATCTAGGAGACTGTATTGTGTGTGGACATGAAGGTGGGTGAAACCTGCGCTCATGAGTGTCTTACCCCGGGAAAACTGTTAATAAAAAGAAACGCTGAAGTAGCTAATCAACTCCTTTCGTTAATGATGCTCTAGGGCATATATCCATCGAGAAGAAAGGGTTGGGTTGAAAAGAGTGCTGCTGTTATAATCCCTTACTTCCCTCCTGGAGGGTGTCCTTTAAAATCGAATTGGCAAGGTCAGCTCCCGTAAAATCTGCCTGAATCAAGTTGGATCCGGTGAGATCAGCTCCTCTTAAATTGGCATCTTTCAAATTGGCACCAGGCAGGTTTGTGGAGAGCAGTGTTGCACCGGAAAGATCAGCACCTTCAAGGTTGGCACGACGCAGATTGGCACGGCTGAGATCAGCTCCTCGTAAATTTGCTCCTTTCAGGTTTGCTCCAACAAGATATGCCTGTCTGAGATCGGCATCTTCAAGGTTACAATCAGGACAGTCCTGAGCCATACTTTTCACAGTATTATTGATTTCTTCACTGGATGCTGCGGGCCCGGTACTGGTGATTACAGGTGCAGGGGCGGCAACTGCTGCTTGAGCGCGCAAGGGGGCACTGCTGTTCCCTTGGCTGAGAGATTCTCTCATAAACTCATTTTTGTTTTTGGGAGAAGCAATTTTTAAATGTTGCGAGTTACCGCCAACCATGGTTGCCGTGTAGGCAAAAGCTCCATTGGTGGTGTATAGCAGGTAGGAATCCCTTTCAGTCTCACTGTAGACAGAGTAGCAGTTAACATCGCCGTAATACCAGAGGGAAAATTTTAAACAGAGGCTGGCGTTGCTCTTAATATCCCACAGGCCAGTATCATCGGAATTCTTCAGGGAGTTTGCGGTGAGTTTTCCATTCTCGGTAAGGAACACATGTGCATCGAAATCCGAGGAGACAAGGCGCAGGGTATTGTTGTTTACAAGTGAATAAATTTCATCAACGGAGAGGGGGATAGCACCTTTCTTCAAGGCACTGTTTAGGGTTGATGTGCCACAGCTGGTTAAAGTTAAAGCGGTAAGAGCAATACACAATTTGGCGGCGATATGATTCAAAATCTTTCTCCTGTCAGGCAGAGGGAATGTCATATGACAAAATAATTGTGAAAATATACCACAAACGCGTGCACAATGCACATTGAAAGAGCTTATTTTATAGTTGGTATCTCTAGTTTATTCTTCTTGGGGAATGTTAAAGCGTTCCTTGATTTGAGCATAGGAAACCAGGCTCTCTTTACGCTCTGAAGGTGTTAGGAATGATTCGAGCTTAGTCCTTAAAATTACAGGATTTACTTCGGATTCGATGGCGATGACACCCTCCAAGATTATTTTTTGGAGAAGGAGCTCCTGGTTTGTTCGCTCGCGTAGGAAAGCAGCGAAGGGGAGGAAGAAAAAATTGGCAAAAACAATTCCATACAGGGTGGAGGTAAGTGCTATGGGAATGGCATGTAGAATAATAGAAGTATCCCCTATGCCTCCAAGCATAGAAATTAAGCCAACAACTGATCCGGTAATACCAAATGCTGGGAAAAAATCAGCGATGGTGCGTAAAATGCGTTCGGAATCTTCACGTCGCATTTTAAAAAAGTAGATTTCAGTATTCAGGATTTCACGGGTTTGTTCAGGGGCATACCCGTCAACAAGGCAGCCCAGAGCACGGCGCAGGAAAAGAATGGATGTTTCATTCTCTTCATCCTGGAGGGCGAGAACGCCTTGCATACGTGATTTAATGGAAAGATCGATGAGGATACGGATGATTTCAGTTTCTTTTTTAATTTCTCCCCTGTAGGAACTTCGCAGAACTTTATAGACGATTGCGAGTTGTTCTGTTTTGAAACTGAGAAGGGTGGCGCCAAAGGTTCCACCAAAGACGATAAGAAGCCCTGAAAAGTTAAAATAGAGAGAGAGGTTCCCGTTGATAAGAAAACCGAAACAGAAGAGAGAAATACAGGCGATGAGGCCGAACAGGTTTTTGCTTTTCATAATGGTATCATCCTCTATAAGAGGTTTTTAGATGTTGCCTTGACTGCAGGGGGTAATCGTTTGGATATTATAATCTCAACCCGTCTGTTTGCAGCTCGGTTAGCTGTGTTAGTATTGGCTTTACGTGGGCGATGAGAACCATAGCCGGAAACTATAAACTGCTGTGGATTCATTTTCGTTGCCTCGATGAGGAAGCGGGTCACACTGCTGGCACGAACCACGGACAGTTCCCAGTTTGAGGCGAATTGTTGTGAGTGCATGGGAATGTTGTCTGTGTGACCAATAATGTTAATCATATAAGGTGAGCGTTTAATAATGGCCGCAATCTTGATTAGTGATTCCTTTGCCGCATGAGAAAGTTCTGCTTGCCCAATAGAAAAGAGTAAGTCCCCGGTCAGAATGATGCGCATGGTTTTATCAGGAACAATTTCAATTGAAGCAAATTTCTCCAGATTATATTTGTCCAGTACCTGCTTACTGGCATCATAAATTTCAGTAAAACTATCCTCTGTTTTTTTTGCAGTGGGTTTGATGTCGTCAACAATTGGGGCAGGCTCAATCACATCCTGGTCTGGTAATATTTGAGGTAGAACTACTGCCGCAGGGGGGGGGGGCTCAATGTTTGTTGGTTCTTGTTCTTTTTCTGTTATTGCTTCTGCTTCTACAATTGTCTCTGGTTCTGGAACAGTTGCTATAATATTTTCGTCTTCCGCAAGAGAGATAATTTGATCACGAAAAGCCTCATCAATACTTAACTCATCCAGTGTAACTTTCTCTACCTTAAAGACAGTCCCAGCCGTGATGAGCGGGGCGTTATGAGAAAGAGGAACGATGGGCACTATCAGATCCTGGATGGTATCAAGTTCAATTGCATCTGTTGTACTGCCGCCAATGACTTGAGGACTGTCACTTACCAGAAAATCTTTATGTGCAGCCTGATATACAAACATGGAAAGAAAAAGAATAAACATGGTCATCATCAGATCAGACCAGGCAACGGACCAGTGGGTGGCTCTTGGCAGACGTGAGCGATAGAAAGAGTCTGCGATAGTAAAGCTGTTCGCCTGAAATTGGTGTGCCGTTTGTGGAGGCGCGGAAATTGATCCTGGTTTCGAGGGAGTTTTAAAAGGTTCTTGTGCAGTTAACTTGCTGGTGGGGTTAGTCTCTTGGCTCATAAACAATAATGTTATTATGTCGTATTATAGGAACAATGAATAAGTATATCTTGTTGTATCGGATTATTAGTGAATTTTCAAAAGGTTCTTTTTTGTGGGTGAAAAACAAAACGGTTGCTGAAAACAGTGAAAATAATTATTAACTCTGGTGTTTTGTAATAAAAAAATATCCTTCTGTCTCAATCTATTTTCAAAGGAACACCATGACGAAATTATTTGGAATATTGCTGTTGCTGCTCCTCTTCGCCCCCGTATCATGGGCTATGAGTCCTGAATCAACCAATAGCTGCCACTGTTTTAAAGATCGTGCTTTTATTCCGGAAAAGAAATTTGCTGCAGATAAATATCTCCTCACCACAAGTTTTAACTCTTTCATTGCGGTTAATTTTAACCTCTCTAAACGTCAAATTGTAATGATGAAAATGAAGGGCGGTATAGATCCGGATACCCTTTTAATTGCCCTTTACGTGGCAAGAGAAGGTGGCGTTGAGCTTGACAATATACTTGCCATTCTGGAACATGGAGGGAGTTGGGAGCAGGTTTTCTCTTCAGCCAGTCTCAAAGGAAGTGCTAAGGCAAAGGATGTTTTTGCTGAAATCGTAGCCACCAAAGGAAACACTACTGTCGCAGCAGAAATCGTGACAGATCAGTTGCTGCAAAGTTATTTTGGAATAGGGGAAGATGAAGTTGTATCGCTTCATAAGGAAGGGGCAACAGGCAGAGAGTCTGTGCTCGTGAATATTTTAGCGCAACACAGTTCCCGAGACAGCAAACCCGCAGATATTTTAATTATGCATAGCAGACAGCAGAAAAGTTGGGGCGAAATTGCCAATTACTTTGGCTTTACCCCAAAAGAAACAGGGCATTTACTAAAGAGCCCTTGAAAAGGAGTAATTGTTTTGTCCAATGGCATACTTGATGACCTCGTAAAAACCTAAAATTTAGATGGCTAAGTAAAAAACTTCATATTCGAGGAACGCAAATTTGATGGAATGAGGCGTACTTAGGTACGTGGTAATGACAGCAAATTTGTACCCCAAGGGCACTACCTTCGGGCGCGTGACGAAGAAGATGAAGAGTTTTCACCCTAACTACGGGCATAAATACGACGCCATCATACTTTGGAGAGTTATCGTGACAGTACCTCTTTAATCGTTCGGCCCAACTGTTCCATTGAATAAGGTTTTTTCACAAATTCAGCCACCCCAAGTTCAATGGCTTTCTTAACATCATCACTCTTGGAAAAGCCACTGACTAAAACTGCTTTTTGAGAGGGATGGAATGCAGTGATTTGTTGATATGTTTGTGCGCCACTGAGGCCTGGAGCCATTATCATGTCAAGCAGTAGGATATCAACGGAATTATGGCGACAATAAATAACAGCTTCTTCACCGCTGGTAACACTCTGCACTGTGTAGCCAAGCATTGTGAGCATCTTCGTTGCTATATCCAGTTGTTGCGGCTCATCGTCCACTACAAGAATAGATCCACGTCCTGTTAGAGTCTCAATGTTGGTGACATCTTTTGGTAATACAGGCTTTTTTGTAGATGACGGGAAACGTATGGTAAAAGTCGTACCCTTATCGTCACTAGCCACATGAATTGAGCCATCATGATCTTTGATGGTGTTCCAGACAACGGCCAGTCCTAAACCAGTTCCACTGCGCCCCATCACTTTACTGCTGTAGAATGGCTCGAAAATTCGTTTTTGGGCTGCCCTGGAAATACCAGGACCCGTATCTCGTACTGTTAAAACTGTAAAGTTACCGCCAGCGGCTAATGGGTCTTTGGGGGCAGGTGCAACAGAATGGTTTTCCGTACTCACAAAAACAGTACCAGGCCCTTCGATGGCTTCCAGAGCATTGGTGATTAAATTCATCAACACTTTTTGAATATGAACGGGAGCGCAATTGATGTTGTGCAGTCGGGATTGAAGGTCAGATTGGACGGTAATGGCAGGATATAGGGAGTTCACTTTTTTAAATTCAGGCGAGTCAAGATACTCCTGGACCAGATTGTTAAGAGAACAGATTTCTTTAACGGTTGCGACTCCACGGGCAACTGTTAAAAGATCAGAGACAACAGCTGCCGCACGCTTGCCGGATTCCTGGATAGACTTGAGTGGCTTATACATGTCATCATTTTTTTCTAATTGCAGAAGAAGCAGTTCAGGATAACTGACGATACCAGAGAGAATGTTGTTTAAATCATGGGCAACACCTCCGGCCATAAGACCAATGGCCTCCATTTTTTCTATTTTCTGGAGCTTTTCTTCAGTTGCAAGACGAGTCAATTCTGCTTTTTTCTGGTCACTGATATCACGAGCTATATGCACAGAGCCAAGGAAAGTCCCATCATTATCTGTTATTGGCGAAACAGTGATTGAAAAATAGCGTTGTAATTTTTCATCAAATATTTCGGATTGATGGGATTTATGATCTTTCAGAAGGTGCTTATGAGGACAATTTGGAGGCGGCTTATCCATTCCATGAAAGGCTTTATAACATTTGGTATGGATAAGGCTTTCAATGGGAACTTCAAGCATGTCCGCCATGGCTCGGTTGACCTGAATGATCTGATAGTCTGTGTCCAGGATAATGATTGTGTCAGGCACGGCATCAAAAGTTCGCTCCCATATCATCTTTGCCCTGAAAACTGCTTGTTGCGTTTTTTCCTGTCTTTCGACCATGGAGTTTACGTCCATCGCAAGACTTGTAAACTCTTTAATTTGTAACTGTTGCAGATCAATTTTCGTTTGCTTTCTACTGGCTTGTGAAAAGAAGGCCATAAAGATCTGCAGTTCATGTTCAAGTTTTCTGGTTAGCAATGTCGATCCCCAGTAACTGACTGCAAATGCGATCATAATAAGGACCAGAGAAATTAAAATCCGGTTTACCATGCGTTTTTTGTAAATTTCCCGCAGATCTGCTGTTTTTGTTTCTATTTCATCAAGATAGACACCCGTTCCTATGACCCATTGCCACTCATCAATGGATTTAATATAGCTTACTTTGAGGGCTGATTTTCCCGTTTGCGGATTACTTGTGGCGGTATACTCAATGAATCCTCCACCAGCTTGGCGTCCGACACGGGAAATTTCCTGAATCAGCTTAACCCCCTGATCATTGGTCTGTTCCCAGCGATTTGTTCCAAGCAGCTCTTTATTATTGTGGTTCAGACAAATACCATCAAAGGTATGGTTGAAAATGTAACCGCTATCACCATGTCGGAATCTGTCCAATTGCTTGATAATGTCCTGCTGATTTCTTTTTTCAATATCATGGACGTATAAACCAACACCGACAATCCAGTTATAGGGTGGGAACACTTTTACAAAGGCTATCTTTTCCTTGCCTTTTTCATGTTGTAACAGCGGGGAAACATCAGGCTCAGTCCAGCTATAGGATACAAATCCACCTTCTTTTTGTTGATGTGCAGTCTGTATAAACTCCTGGATAAAATTTTTCCCATTCTTATCCTCAAGTTGAGACTGATCCTTGCCGACAAGATTCTTGTTGTAAGGGTGAGCAACCATAGTGTGATCTGTATCAAGTATCCAAAAATATCCTCTACCGTTAGCAAAATTTGAAGACATGAACAGGTCTATGATATGTCGCCGTATCCGTTCTGAAGATTCTTGTGAATTGAAGCGTGAATATTGATGTGTTGCCATCGCAAAGACGTCATCCATACGGTCTTTGAGGATTTTTTTTGTTTGTTGATGGGTTTGTTGACGCTTGTACTGTATTCCTCTGATTAGGGTTTCTATTGTGGTGCGTAAATCATCTTTTTTGACCTCAAGATACTCCCTTTCAATTCTTTTGATATCGTTCTGTCCGGCTTGGTATTCATAGAACATCCATATGATCCCTGACATACATATGGCAATAGATAAAACAATGAGGATTGATCGTTGATAAAGGGTGTGGAGTGATTGAGGTGTTTTTTTCATGGAACAAATAATATTAGTAGCACCCGCTTTAGGGTGAATATTCTGTAAGAATTAGACAATAACAGCTGAACTATATTTCAGCTTATCATCCTTCTCAAAATTCTGTTAATGATATTTGTGTATATCGGAGTATCGAAAATATTTTTGTTTTGGGAGTGATTTTACAGCAGTGTGTTGTTTCTGCTAATGGGTGGTTGAACTCTTAGAGAGTGAGTCCTCCTTCTCCACTATTCAATTTTATTATGAAAATAAGAATCTTACAAAATTTTTACGATTCCACTGTAGAAGAAATAACAGAAATAAATGCGTACCAGGTCAGATCTGCCAATATGTGCCCGATAAAGAAAACTGTTACTCCCAGTATCCCGGCTTTTACTGAGTGTAAGATATACCCGAGCCCAATGGAGGCCCACCAGCGAAATAAAAATAAAAACATCATCACGTTGCAGGAATGGTGCTACCCCTAAGAGCAGGAAAACAATAAGGGTTAGCACAAGAAGGAAGAACTGAAAATTGTAATAAGGCTAAGTATGATGGCGTCGTAAAAACTCTCCATCTCCTTCGTTGCTGGACATTTTCTATCATTACGACGTACCTCAGTACGCCGAAATGATAGAAAATATTTGCGCCTCGGATATGAAGTTTTTCACCCGAACAAAGGGCATAAATACTTAACCATCTAAATTCTGGGTTTTTACGAGTTTATCACTCTTGACTTGAGTGATGAATCTAGCAGAACAATATTAAGAAACTGTTAGGGGCATATTTGTTTATGATCAAAAAAAGTTACCAGCGGCGCTCAAATTTACTTCTCAGATAGACGGCAGTACCATTCATCAATATCAGAAAGGTCAGTAAAACCATAATGGCAGCGGATGTTCGCTCAACGAAGGCCCTCTCTGGACTATCTGCCCAGAGATAAATCTGTACAGGAAGGGCCGTCGCCGGATCGGTGATACCGGAGGGGATATCAACAACAAAGGCTACCATACCAATCATCAGCAGGGGGGCACTTTCTCCAAGTGCCCGTGCCATGCCGATAATCGTTCCTGTAAGTATTCCGGGCATTGCCAGTGGTAGAACATGATGGAAAATTGCCTGCATTTTCGAAGCACCAACACCGAGGGCCGCTTCACGGATTGAGGGTGGTACTGATTGCAGTGCAACACGTCCGGTGATGATAATGGTTGGCAGGGTCATTAAAAAGAGTACCAGACCACCAACCAGGGGAGCAGAGCGGGGAAGCTGGAAAAAATTGAGGAAAACTGCCAGCCCTAAGAGTCCAAATACAATTGAAGGAACGGCAGCCAGGTTATTAATGTTTACTTCAATAATATCTGTGAGCCAGTTTTTAACGGCAAATTCTTCAAGATAGATAGCAGCCCCAATACCTATGGGAAACGAAAGTACCAGTGTGATGGCAAGCATGTACATAGACCCCATGGTGGCACCAAGGATTCCTGCCGTTTCCGGTTCTCTGGAATCGCCATTTGTGAAGAAACCAATATTGAATTGTGACTGTATCCGATCCTGTTCTTGTAATTTGTCAATCCATTCAATCTGCATGTCACTCATGCGCCGATCCGATTGAGGGAGTGTGCGATCGATGTAGCCCTTCCTCAGCATATCAACGTCATCATCGGCCAGTACCCAAACAGATTGTGTCTGACTGATAATAGAGGGATTATCGAGTACCATGTCACGCAACTTGAATGCAGCACCACTGCTGACGAGTCCGTAGAGCTTTTTCTTATCCTTCCTGTTTTTGACATCAGGAAAGGCAGTTCGCATGCTATTTTTAATTAGGCGGTGGTAGTCAGCAGAAGCAGGATCCTTGAGACCAAGAATCGCAGGGTCAAAAAAAACATCTATCTGTACAGCAGTTTGAAAAAAGGCCTTATAGCCATTGAGAAAAATGGATGAAAAAAGAAAAACCAGAAAGAGCAGACTGAATGCAATGGCAGAAAGACCCAGTAGCTTAAAACGTTTTTCTTTTTGGTAGCGCTTGGCAAGGCCACACTCAACAAGGGTCATGGTTGTGTCGTGTTTTAATTTTTTTTCATTCATATTCTTCTCTGTATTTTCGTACGATATATAAAGCGACTATGTTTAAAATCAGGGTAACCACAAAAAGGAGGAGCCCAAGGGCAAAGGCAGCCAGAGTTTTGGGGCTGTCAAACTCCTGATCTCCAACCAGAAGGGTGACAATTTGCACTGTTACTGTGGTTACCGCCTGTAACGGATTAGCTGTCAGATTGGCAGAAAGGCCCGCCGCCATGACAACGATCATCGTCTCTCCGATGGCCCTTGAAACGGCGAGTAAAATACCGCCGACAATTCCGGGCAGAGCAGCTGGGATAACAACATTTTTAACTGTTTCAGATTTGGTTGCACCGAGCCCGTAGGAACCGTCCCGTAAAGATTGGGGAACAGCATTGATCACATCGTCAGCTATGGACATCACAAAGGGGATAATCATGATGCCCATGATAAGGCCTGCGGCAAGGGCTGATTCGGAAGAGACCTCAAGACCCATTGCGGTTCCAGCATTTCGTATAAAAGGTGCTACCACAAGGGCTGCAAAGAATCCGTAAACAACCGTTGGTACACCTGCTAAAATTTCAATGAGTGGTTTGGCAGTGGCTCGCATTCGTTTGGATGCATATTCGGATAAGTAGATGGCAGACATCAATCCAATGGGTACCGCCACAAACATGGCAATGGCAGAAATAAGCATAGTGCCAGCGAATACAGAAACAGCTCCGAACTCACCAGATGCCCCAACCTGATCGGGACGAATTGAGATTTGCGGACTCCAGGTAAGGCTGAAAAGGAATTCAGCAAGAGATACTTTCTGAAAAAAACGTAAGGCCTCGAAGAGAACTGAAAGCACAATGCCAATGGTTGTAAAAATAGCAATAAGTGAACAGAAGATCAGGAAATAGCGAATAATCCGCTCAACATGATTACGGGCACGTAACGATGGTCTTAAGAGCCTGAAGCCGATGAGCAGCATTACAATTGCAAGAACAATAACGGAGGCACTTTTTATGTTGAGCCCGGTTTGTTGCAGGTGCAGATAATAATTGGATGCTTTGAGGAGTTCCGGGTCAATCTGCCCACCAAAGTGGAGCCCCATGGACAGGTTCTTGATATCATTTAGTATCAGCCCTAATCGTTCTGCTGGCAGTGAACTGAGTGTGTCTGGCAGGGAGGAAAGAACCATGGATGAAATAATTGCAGGTTCCACAAACTGCCAGACAAACAGAATAAGAATACATGGCAGGGCACACCAGAGCGCAATAAGCATTCCGTGGTAGGTCGGCCTTGAGTGCAGTTTCTGTACGCCGCCCGCTTTGTTTCCAGCTGAAAAAGCAAATTTTTTACCATGGAGATAACCGAAACTGACAAATCCTAACAGTATGGTTGTGAGAAATAGATTTGACATAATCCTGTTTCCTTAGCTCCTGTCAAAATCAATCTTTTTGCGTACAATTTCACCTTCAACCATATAAATAATATCTTCCGCGATATTAGTTGCCCGGTCTGCAATGCGTTCAAGGTGACGTACCACTAGATAGAGATTGAGGAATGCCGTAGCGTGCTTGGGGGCACGATCCATTTCTTTGACAATCGTTCTATAAGCTGTACTTCGCATGTCGTTAATGTCGTGATCAAGTATAAAAATTTGTTTAGCCACGTTCACGTCCTGGTGGACAAGTGCGTCGATACTGGTCTGCAGCTCCTGCACTACTTTGTCTGCCATTTCCTGAAAATTAAAAGCAAACTGAGGGCGCTCAAAATCGGAAAGTCGTTTTACACGTTTAGCAATCTGTACAGCATAGTCACCAATACGTTCCATCTCGTTGTTGATCTTGATGATAGTCACCAGGAAACGAAGATCCTTGGCAACGGGTTGATAAAGAGCCATTATCTTCAGGCACTCTTCCTCAATCTCAATTTCCATTTCATCAATTTCCCAATCTGATTTGATTATCATTTTGGAGAGTTCAATATCTTCTGATTCAATGACAGAACAGGCCTTGCGAACCCGGTCTTCAACCATTGAACTCATGGTCAGTAGTCGTTTTTGTAATTGGTCGATTTCATGGTGAAAATTTCGGTGCATTGCATCTCTCTTTATCGTTTGGGTGAGTACCTTAAAAATCCTTGAGGTACTTTTGCATTGTTCAGTGGTGTTTGTGTTGTTTTCAGCAACGTATAATAGAGGGCTAATATTCGTTACCCGTTAAAGTTATGTTAGGATTCGATTAGGCATGAGGTATCCCTTGACGAGTGCGGGAAAACTTCCGTATAAATACAGGGTAGGAAAGATCGTGGTGCGTTTATTATTATCTGGTGGAGTAACAAATGACCAAAAAACATATCCTTATCGTTGAAGATGATGAAGATATCCAGCAACTAGTCTCCTTTAATCTGATTAAGGCCGGTTTTCATGTCAGTTGTGCCGATGACGGTGAAGATGGACTGGCACAGGTTGCCGAGAATGATTTTGACTGTCTGATTCTGGATCTTATGTTGCCTGGTATATCCGGTTATGAAGTGTGTCGTACGATTCGTGAAAATGAAGAAAAGAGTAAACTGCCCATTGTTATGTTAACGGCCAAGGGCGAGGAAAATGATATTGTCACAGGCCTTGAATCGGGTGGTGATGACTATATCACCAAACCTTTCAGTCCAAAAGTTCTCGTGGCTAGAATCAAATCTGTTTTACGTCGTGGGCAAAGGGATGATGCCCTTGCAGGGGAAGGGGAAAGTGACGAAGATATAATAAGTTACGACGACCTTGTCATTGACTTGGGGCGTCATGAGGTGCGTTTGGGTATGGGAATAATTAATCTGACCGTAACCGAATTTAATGTGCTTCGGCTGCTGGCAGCAAGGCCCGGTTGGGTCTTCAGTCGGCAGGCAATTATAGATAGTGTACGTGGCTATGATTATTCAGTTACACCTCGTGCTATTGATGTACAGGTTTTCGGGCTGAGGAAAAAACTGGGAGAAGCCGGCAAACGTATCGAAACCGTACGTGGTATAGGGTACCGCTTCAGGAACTAGCATTGGTGATGAACGGTAAGCCAGTGTAAGTCCCTTCACCAAATTCTTTTCGAAAAACACAAAAAGAATTTTTAAGGCACTAAAACAATAATGCAATCAAGAAAACTGATCTATCATATTTTCCCGGCAAATATTCTGGTTACCGTGGGAGCCATGCTGGCTCTAATCTGGTACGGATCTGCGACTCTGCAACAGTTTTATATGGACGAGACTCGGGCATCTCTGCTTGCTCGTGCCTATTCCATCGAAAGTCATCTACATGTACTTTTAGTTGAAGATGACGTGGAGACCATTCGGGACTTTATACAGCGTATAGCAAAGAAGACCTTGTCAAGAATTACCCTGATTGATGCCGCAGGGCATGTGGTCAGTGATTCGTTAAAAAATCCGGAGAAAATGGATGACCATAAGAACCGGCCAGAATTTCTAGAGGCGAAAACTAAAGGGCACGGATCTTCTGTACGTTTTAGTAAAACAGTGGGTGAAAAAATGCTCTATGTTGCCATTCCTCTGTACCGGGAAGACGATATAAAAGAAAGCGGAATCATAGGTATGCTGCGAATTTCAGTTTCTGTAGCTAAACTTGAAAAGACACTGGATCAAGTGAAAAAAGATATGGCCATTGCTATGCTGGTTGTGATTTTTACAGCTGTTTTGGTCACCGTCTATGTGAGTCGCCGAATTTCGATACCTCTTGAAGAGATGACATCCGGTGCTGAACGTTTCGCCGTAGGGCAGTTTTCTCCACATCTTCTCCCTCCCGATCACGTGCCCACAGAAATTGCAACACTCTCACAGGCTTTAAACTCCATGGCTGATCAGTTGCAAGATCGTATCTCAATTATCCTCCATCAGAGAAATGAAGTACAGACAGTTCTGGATTCCATGCTTGCTGCCGTGCTGACCATCGATTCCAATGATGTCCTTGTCAGTTTGAACTCCTCGGCATCAGATTTATTGAATCTTGAGCGTGAAGCCAGTGTCGGCAGATCTGTTCAGGAACTCGTTCGGAACATAGATCTTTTGCAATTGATTGAGCGTGCTCATGCAAGCGGTGACGCTGTGGAAAGTGAGATTGAGATAACTAAAAATGGAGGGGACAGTCTTTTTTTACTCACCAACTGTGTGCATCTCTATGACGAGAATAAAGAGAGTTTTGGCCTTCTGCTGGTACTGCATGATGTCTCAAGATTACGACTTCTTGAAAAGATGCGAAGAGATTTTGTCGCCAATGTTTCCCATGAGCTGAAGACTCCCATCACCTCTATAAAAGGATATGTGGAAACTGTCCTTGATGATGAGTTGAATGATAAAGAGAATAGTCTTCGTTTCCTGGGAATTGTTTTAAAAAAATCAAATCAGTTAAATGCTATTATTGATGATTTACTCCTGCTTTCACGGATTGAACAGCAAGAAGAAACATCAAAAATAGCACTGCAACTGGGAAATTTGTATCCTATACTCAGTGAGGCTATCTATTCCTGCACTCCGCAAGCTTCATTCAAGCAGATCAGCTTGCAACTCAATTGTCCTGAAAATCTCTTTGTCCATATTCATGAGACACTACTGGAACAGGCGTTGGTAAATTTGATTATGAATGCAGTAAAATACAGTGATGATGGCAGTGAGGTTGTGGTGAGCGCTGAGAGAAGGACACTAAATGAAAAGACACAGATTGTAATCAGTGTACAGGATTTTGGTGTTGGTATAGAAACTGAGCATTTACCCAGGTTGTTTGAACGTTTTTATCGTAGCGATAAAGCCAGAAGCCGAAAACTAGGCGGAACTGGTCTTGGGCTTGCCATCGTGAAGCATATCGTACAGGCCCATAATGGGGATGTTTCCATAGAGAGCGAAACAGGAAAAGGAACTACTGTCTCAATGTTTTTGCCGGGTTAAGCGTTTTGACAAACCTTACTACAGGGTTTCTGTCTGGCGCTTTCGTTTTTTTAGCCCTACATACTGATGCTTGTCGGTGCGTGGAGGGAAGCTGCCACCAAAGAGTAATGGGCGAAAGGTAATAAACTGGTAGCGTTTATCCTGTACTGTCACCAGAGGAGGCGCCAGGTGGCCTTCAAAATAGTCATAGCCTTCTTTTAGGTTTTCCCAGAAGGAAATCCATCTTGAGCTTTTATGGATGTTCATATTCCTTTTTGTCATCTTAAAAGGAAAAATATGAATGGGAATCTGGTGCTGGCCAGCAATTATTGCAGACTCCACAATGGCATAAATCTCATCCATGCGAAAGTCAGTCATGGCAAAACAACCTGCGGAAGAACAGCGGCCATGGATCATTAACAATGATCCTGTACGGTTATGACTTCTATCGTATTCGTTGGGAAATCCCAGATTAAAAGAGAGGTGGTAATCAGAGTTTGGATTCAGCTGGTTTGCCCCAACCGTATAAAATCCTTCAGGGCTCTGCTTATCTCCTTCTTTAATCTTCGGTCCTAATTTTCCGGAATTATAACATATCGAGTATGTCTTGAAGTGGTCATAGGTAAGGCCGTTACGTAACCAGACTTCAAGTTCTCTTTCTTGCTTGAAGAGTCGGATAAAGACCGGATCTCCAAGGTGATGGCCTTTTTTCTGCATTGCGTGAATGAGCTTTGGGGCAATACGTTTATAGGCAGATTGTGATTTGTTGCTGCTGGGGATGCTGGAGGCGGCAACAGCAAAATGCCCTGTCTGTACCAAGGAAAAAAAGAATAGCAGGATTGTGAGGCTGAAGATACGCATATGTTGGAAGTAAAAGGCTTGAATTATGTTTAATTAACCCGGTAAAACAGTGTCAGAACTAACAAGCTAAAGATTCTTTTCCAGAATTAAGCAGGAAAAAAGACGAAAGTCCAGAAAAATCGAGTTAATTTCGTTTCGTACCTTTGTAGGTAAAGGCTTTGGAGATCATTTTGTAGTTGCTGCCCTTGTCGATACCGATGTCTTTTCCACAAGGGCATTGAATTTTATGTCCATTCATTTGTGAGTTGAACATTTTTTTAATTCTGTCCTTGTGGCACCGGAGTACTTCACCCTGTCCAATTTTATCGTAACGCCACAGTTTCTTTTTACAGGCGGCGCAGCGTATTGTCAGCATTTTGCTCCTTATATCTTTTGTCGTTTGCGTTCCAGTTCATCAGGGTGATTGATTTTTATAAGTCTGACCTTTCTGCTTCGTGGAAATTCTCGCTTGATCATTGTTTTTAATTCTTTTGTGAGTTTAGCGGAAGGGATAACTATTTCCTGTTCCTCGTAGCCTGATTCTCTGAGAATAAGTGTAGCATTCTCCTGTTTGAGGATCGCTATGCCACGGTTGCGTTTGTACGATAAAAGTTCAATCCCACCAGGGTATTGAATCTTTTTAAGGACTCTTTTCACGTCAGTGGCAAGTGTTGCTATATTCACAAGAGCCATGGGAAAGAAGGAAATTTAGTAGAAGATGTCGTCAATAAGTGATCCGCGGGGAGGATCGATGCCGTTTGGATCTTGCTGGTAACGTTGTAGACCAAACATGGCGAGGAGGTTGTCATCCATACAGAGACGATAACTTCTGGCAGCAATGATATTGCGGTTACTTGGATTCACTAGCTTGGCAGTAATATACAAAATTCGGTTATTGAGAGAGTAGGTACCCAGCATGACGGCCTGCACAGGTTGATCCGGGCTAATCTGTGAGAGATCACGGGAGAGAATTGTTTCACCATCGGTTGGCCGAATTTTCATGGTATTTCTGAGGTTCACCTCTTTGACTGTGTAGCCTTGCTGCACGAGCCGGGCTCCTACATGGTTTTGTAACAGACGGCCAAATGTCGACGTAGTTTCAAAATTATCAATGTCAACAAAAGTAGAAGTGAGAACTGCTTCCTCTGGATGCCTTGGCATAAGGGGAGGCATGGCGCTGTTTATAAGCTCGTCTGCAATTTTATCCCCCAGGTTGATCAGGTTGACGTCTGCTCCTATAAAACGTTCAAGGGGCGTACAGTTCAAAGAAGAACAACTGGACAGTAGTACTGAAAGGAGAAGAAGAAGTGTAGACTTGTATATGAATGTCATGGAGTTATAATGATACCATTTGAATTGTTTTTCCGTTGGAATAATTCTGATAATGCCAGAAATCAGTGTCATTAATGTAATAAATATCAGAAGTTCTGAACAGGTATTTCTCGTCAGCAACCATGGAGGTACTGATGATAACCTCATAGTGACCGTTACGCGGACCTGCAGAATTCATTGTATCGAATCCTGCTGCCAGCGCCAGGAGTTGAAGTTCTGCGGGCGCATGACGAAAAACCAGAACAAGAGCTGAGAGTGCTGTTAACGATCCGGTTGGAATTGTGAAGCGGTCACTTGCGTGATACACCACTTGAACTTTATAATCGATCTGAATGTCGGCCACTCGTTTTTCTGCTGAAGTAGGTACACCAAAGCCTACCAGTCTTGTGAGTAACAGATCTCTAAACGCTTCATTAAATTGTGTGGTTTGTCCGCGTTCACAAGGTTCTGCGTCTGATCCACAACTACTTTTCACAAAAACGTTTTTATCAATATAGTCACTGCGGATCAATTGGTTGTTGATCTGATTTGCAACATCGCTTGCCAGTACATCCCAGTGGTGGGCTGCCTGCATTTTCTGTTGTTCACTGTAGGCGTAAGATGCCGGCTGTGGAATACGGGTGCAGCCGACAACTAAAAAAAGAATAAGAAGGATTAGAATTGAGCGCATTAAGTCGTCCCTGATAAAGTGGTCATTTATTTACTTCTAACACAACTATATCGGATAACATGGGAAAAACTAAAGCTAAATAATTGAATCCAGCTTCTGACGCAACTGGTTTTCAGGGGGAGCGCCCACAACCTGATCAACTATTTCTCCATTTTTAAAGAAGTAGAGACTTGGGACACCACGAATCTGGTAATGCATGGCAGTTCCTGGATTGGTTGACGTATCCAGTTTGGCGACAATCACTTTACCCAGATACTCTTTGCTCAAATTAGAGATGATTGGTGCGATTGATTGACATGGACCGCAGGTGGGGGAATAAAAATCCACCATCACTGGCAAAGAAGCATTTTTAACAAAAGACTGAAAATCAGAATCTGTTAATTCAACGGGAACCGTATTGGCTCCGGTATTGATTACTGTCCCACATTTTCCGCATTTAGGGGAGAGATGTTGTTTTCCTGCGGGAATTCTGTTCTTAGAAGAACAGGAAGGGCAGACAAGAATGATATTGTTCACGAAAATTCTCCAGATTGATCTTTTATATGTACTCCTCAGCAGCTGTTAGGTAGAATGTGGGGATGAAGTCACAAAGTGTCAAGCCATCAATGAGTTTACATTTTACGAATTTTTCAAAAGTAGTGTGATACACTTTTAGTCAAGTTTTAAACATTGTTCGATACCACTATGACAATAGACCTGCATGTTCATTCCCATTTTTCCGATGGAACCAAAAGTCCAACAGAACTGGTGCGTCTTGCCTCACAAACCGGTGTTACCGCAATTGCTTTGACTGACCATGACACCATGGACGGGGTTGCAGAAGCGCAAGCTGTCAGTGAGAAATATGATGTTGAGGTTATACCAGGTGTGGAAATCAGTGTTGTCCATGAAGGGCAGGTGCTGCATATTCTAGGCTATTTTGTAGACCCCTTACAGAAAGATTTGGCCCAGGCCTTGTCCATTTTGCAGGAATCACGAGATAAACGAAATGAAAAGATCATTGTCAAACTGCAGGCACTGGGGATTGATGCGACTGTTGAAGAGTTAAGCTTGATCTCAGGAGTCGGACAGACAGGTAGGCCACATATTGCAAAACTCCTGCTGAATCATGGTGTCGTACGTTCTTTTCCCCAGGCCTTTGATGAGTACCTGGCAGAAGGCCAGAAAGCTTATGTCGGACGTTTTGCCTACAGTGCCAAAGAGGCTATCGCCTTTATCCGTGCAGCCGAAGGGCTTGCTGTGCTGGCACACCCGATACAAATAGATAAGACATTATGCGCCTTAAACTCCTTACTCCCGAAACTCAGAGCCTATGGTCTTGAAGGGATTGAAACCTACTATCCCAGTCAGAAGAAAAAAATGCAGAAACGAATCAGAAAATTTGCTGAGGCAAATGGTCTATTCCTCACTGGTGGCAGTGATTATCATGGTGATATCCGGCCTGGAACGCGTCTGGCGGGCGGGCATAATGTGTATGTGCCACCGGAACTGCTGAAAAGCATGAAGCAACGTCTTGAACAAAAACATGAATGCTCAGTACCTGATACCGTGTCTTTTTAGCGTATTTTTAGCTGAACAGTTATAGTTATTTACGAATTTGCCCCTTTTCAAAACAGGAAAAAGAATGCACTCAATATTAGTAGTTGATGATGAACCCAATTATCTGATTATCCTTTCCGAACTCCTCCGTGATGAGGGCTATGAAATATTTACAGCACCAAACGGAAAAGAAGGGCTGGCAATCGTACAGGAAGTGGATCTCGATCTGGTTATCACCGATATGCAGATGCCGGAAATGGACGGGCTGCAACTTCTGGATAAGATAAAAAAGGGAAATGTACATCTTCCGGTAATTATGATCACCGCTTTTGCGGAAGTAGAAAAAGCGGTGGCCGCTATGCAAGCCGGTGCTTACAATTACCTGTCAAAACCGTTTTCCAACGACGAACTTCTTATAAATGTCAATAAGGCTGTTCATCACTATTCTCTGATTCAGGAAAACAGCAGGCTCCGCCATGATATACTCACGCGCACCGGTTTTTCAGGAATGGTGGGTAAGAACAAGAGTATGCGCCAAGTGTATGAGCTTATTGAGAAGGTTGCACCGACACCTTCTTCTGTGCTTATCTCGGGTGAATCCGGCACAGGAAAAGAGTTAGTTGCTAAAGCCATTCATCTGAATAGTCCAAGAGCTGAAAAACCCTTTATTACAGTAAATTGTGCGGCTCTGGCTACAAATCTTCTTGAAAGTGAGCTCTTTGGTCATGAAAAGGGTGCTTTTACGGGAGCCATCGCCATGCGCAAAGGACGTTTTGAACTGGCAGATGGAGGAACGCTTTTTTTAGATGAGATCGGAGAAATTCCTCTCGTTCTTCAGGCAAAACTTTTGCGTGCTATTCAGGAAAAGAGTTTTGAAAGAGTGGGTGGCAGTAAAACTTTAAACGTGGATGTACGTATTGTCAGTGCAACCAATAAAGAGCTGAAAGATGAAGTGAAAAAAGGCACTTTTAGGGAAGATCTCTAT
Organism: Desulfocapsa sp.; assembly: GCA_022712895.1. GTDB lineage: Bacteria > Desulfobacterota > Desulfobulbia > Desulfobulbales > Desulfocapsaceae > Desulfocapsa. The sequence continues at coordinate 15,284 of JAFLJS010000036.1, read as the reverse complement.
TATCGCCTCAATGTTATCCATGTTGGTCTGCCTGCACTTCGAGAGCGTCAGGATGATATTCCGCTTCTTGTGGAATACTTTGTGAAAAAAGTTGCGGATCGGCTTGATAAATCAGATCTTGAAATAAACAAAGAAGCCATGCGCTTACTTGTAAGTCTACCCTGGGAAGGGAATGTCCGGGAGCTGGAGAATACCATTGAACGGGCGGCAATTCTCTGTGATAAGAATAAGATTACAGAGAACGATGTGCAGCCTGAATCCATGGGGAGTGATAAAAAACAGGCCTGGGGGGAAGAACTCGATCTGAGTCAGATAATTCCTGCAGGTACCGATCTCAATGATGTTTTATATGCCATAGAAGACAAGATGTTGCATCAGGCACTTGATGCAACAGGATATGTGCAGGCAAGAGCTGCTGACAAACTTGGTATTACCAAAAGTTTATTGCAGTATAAAATGAAAAAATATGGGATCAAGAAAAAGAAATAGCATCTATTCTTCTCCCCCCTTCTTTGGGAAACTTCTTTTAATACTAATTTCTATATGTTTAACTAACGTAGCGTAATTGTATTTTTTTCTAGTTTTACAGAAAGAGAAGATTTGTATATGAAGATTAAAATAAAAGGCATCCGCTGGAAGATTATTCTGGTGATAATGTCGATCCTGCTTACTGTCTGTGCCCTTTTCGGCTTCCAGTTGGTGCGCCTTGCTGAAAATAATTTATCCGAAAAAATTTCTGCGAAAGAAGAGATTGCCGAGTCCTTGACTCATATTCTGATGCACCAGACTACCGTGCAATATCAGAGTCGAATCAAAAATCTTATCAACTACAAAACAGTAAAATCTAGAGAGATGATATTACGAGCCTTTGCTCGCAAGGATCGTGACGAGCTGTTCCGCCTGACCCAGCCATTCCTGGAGAGTTTTAAAAGAGAAAATAAGTACTTTGAGTCCTTTGCCTGGATACTTCCGGACAACAGGGTCTTTTTACGGGTACATGACCCACAATTATTTGGTGATGATATCACTTCTCTTTGCCCCGACGTTGCTGCTGTGAACAGTGAGCGAAAGCATGTGACAGGTTTTGCAAGTGGTTGGAGAGGTCTCCAGCTAAGAGTTGTCAGCCCGGTTTTCTATAATGGTAACTACCTTGGTGCGTTGCAATTTGGTGTGAAGACAGACTTTATTGTGGATACTCTGCAGCAGGAATTGAATATGCCTGTTGCCCTGGCGGTAATGAGCAGAGAATGTGCAAAAGAAAAAAATAGAGATGGAGAAATGTTGAATTGTGGCAAATATGTCATTCGTGCCAATGATGTGTCCCCTTACAGGGAGGTCCAGCTCAACCTAGATTTCTCACAATACAGGCAGCGAGTGACGTTACAGGGGAAAGAATATATCCTGATTAATACTTTTTGGTTGAATAGCTTTCAAGGGAAAATGCTCGCTAAGTTGTTCGTTTCCATGGATATATCAGGGGACATTGTAGCAAAACGTACCATGTTATTAACTGTGTTAAGTCTGGTACTTCTCGTCTGTTTGCTTTCTTTTTGGGTTCTTTTCTGTGGCATTGGCTCGGTTTTGAAGGAAATTGTCAGCCTCAATCAGGAACTGGAAAACAGAGTTGAAAAAAGAACTGCGCAACTCGAAAAAAGTAAGCAACGTTACAGCAGCATGTTTATGGACAGTCACTCCATTATGCTACTCATCGAAGCCAATAGTGGTTCCATTATCAACGTTAATCCAGCAGCCTGTAGTTTTTATGGCTATGATAGAGAAGCAATGTTGAAGATGCATTTTCTTGATCTCAACACTCTGTCGCAGGAAGAGCTTGAAAGGGAAATGATGAAGGTGGAGAAGGGAGAAAAACATTATTTTAATTTTAAACATCGTTTAAAGAGTGGTGATGTCCGGGATGTAGAAGTGTACTCATGTCAACTTGCCGGGCAGGAGAGAGGTGTATTGTTTGCCATTGTCCATGATATAACCAGTCGGAAACTTGTAGAAAAACAACTACAGATGTTTAAGTCTTTTGCCGAGTCCTCAACTCAGGGACTGGGGTGGACAGATATGCGGGGGAATATTGTCTATGTAAACCATGCATTTGCCACGCTGCTGGAAGAAAAAAATATAACAACTCCGATTGGGAAAAATGTCCTCGCAACGTATTACCCTGAAACTGTGCGGGATAAATTGAAAAACGAAATATTTCCTCATTTGCTTGACGCTGGGAACTGGAATGGTGAATTGGAATTGCAGACCCTGACGGGTAAAATAATCCCTACCTACAATGAATTATTTCTTATTTATGATGATACCTCGAAACCTCTGTTTTTTGCGAATTTTATAACCAACATTTCGCTATGGAAAAAAGAAGAAGAATTAAAACGTCTGGAGAGTTTAAAAACCATGGCTGGAGCCATTGCCCATCGTTTTAATAATAGCATGATGACTGTCCAGGGGAATCTCGGTATGCTTGCTCGTATGCTGCCTGAAAAATCCGATGAGCAGGAAATGGTTTTTAGCGCATTGCAATCCGCCAGAGGAGCATCACAAATTGGATCCATGATGTTGAGTTACGTGGGGCAACGTCAGGCAAATCTTCAGCACTATTCATTGGAGAACCTTTTAAAAGAGAGCATAGCTTCGCTAAAAGATTTCTTTCCAGCATCCCTATCCTTACAGGTGGCGCTTCCGGAACAGTCACTCTACTGTTTCGCTGATCAGGTGCAGATTAAAGAAGTGATTGAGACTATTCTTGTCAACAGTGTTGAATCTTTGGGAAGTGATGGTGGGACAATTGAAGTGTCCTTTGGCACTGATTTTTTTCAAAAGAATTTTTTTCCAGTTGTTTTTCAGGGCGCAGAGTTGAGAGACGGGGACTATGTTTATTGCCAGATCTCAGATTCAGGTCACGGTATCAATCAGGAAAATCTGGCACGTATTTTTGAACCGTTCTATAGCACCCGATTTGTAGGGAGAGGACTTGGGCTGGCATTGACTGTGGCTGTTATGCAGTCGCACCATGGTGCGTTGACGGTGGAAAGTAAAAAAGATATGGGAACAACTGTAAGGTTACTGTTGCCAGTTGATCCTGATCAGGGTCAAAGCTATTCTGAAGTTACAATTGGCTAAAGCGCTACGGCTGGAAATTGGCAAGGTACGTATACCTATCTTTTTGATGGTGCTAATTATTGCTGTTGTTTGATATGTTTTAAGTGCTAAACTCCATGACATCCATATCTTGGAGTTGGCTGAGGCTGAAAACAGGACCGTCTTTGCAGACTAGTTTGCCATCAAGGTGGCAATGTCCACAGATGCCTATGCCGCATTTCATATGGCGTTCAAGGGTGGTGTATATGTGGTCGCTACTTATACCCATTTCGCTAAGAAGTTTGATAATGAAGCGGATCATCAATGGTGGTCCGCACACCAGTGCTTTTGTTTTTTCTGTGATTAGATTTTTTTGCAGGAGTTCGGTGACCAGACCGACATGTCCCTGCCAGCTACTGTCTCCTTCATCAACCGTCAAATTACATGTCAGTCCTTGCTCCTGCCAATCTTTAATCGCTGCACCAAACGCAATTTCAGATGGTGTTCTACTGCCATAGAGCAGGCTGATCGTATTAACTCCATTGTCTTTAAGGGTATTTTTAAAAAGACAGTAGTCTATGACACTTTTCAAAGGTGCCAGGCCAATCCCTCCAGCAATAAAAAGCAGATCACAGTTTGAAAAAGTTTTTATTGGAAAAGGCGTACCGAAAGGACCTCGGATTCCTACCAGGTCATGGGGGTGCATGGTGTGGATTGCACCAGTAAGTGAACCGGTGTTACGAATGGAAAGATCAAAATGGGGCAGTATACTTGGTGATGAGGAGATGGAAAAAGCAGCCTCACCGAAATGGGGAACGGAGAGCATGCAGAATTGACCGGGCTGAAAAGAAAATGGAATAGTTTTGTCAGTGAGCTCGAGTCGGAAAGTCGCTATCGTTTTATTTTCTTGTTGGATCTCACGGATTATGGCCGTTGATGGAATAAAATTTGAATTCATGGTGCTTCTCGTGTCAGCATTTTTATAAAACTGGTAATATCCACGCCGCCAAAGCAGATATCTATACAGCGGCCACATCCCGTACAGGAGGCCTTTCCATGTTCTTTATAGTCAAATTTCAGTTTGTGGAGGAAGCGGCGTTTTAAGGCGTGACGAGTCCTGTCCACCGGGTTGTGGTTTCCTGCCATTCGTGTGAATCCGGAACTTGTACACGCATCCCAGCTTCGAACCCGTACCCCTTCAGTTTTACTCCTTGGCAGATCATCAACAGAAAAACAGGTACAGGTCGGACAGACATAAGCACAACCGCCACAGTCATAGCAGCGGCTGGAGAGTTTTTGCCAGATACTTTCATCCACGCTCTTGTTTTGCAGGAGTTGGCAGGCGTGTTCAAGCTGAATATTGCGGTTGAACCGCCCCCTCGATTCAAGAAAAAGCTGGTATCGGATCTTCTGATCTTCTTCGTTAACTTCACGGAAGAAGTAGTCCCATTTTTTTAATAGATCTGCTCCTTTACCACGCCCTGCGGCGACATAATAGTGTGTGCCAAGGTCAATAAACTGCAGGCCGTATCCGTAGTCAAGGTATGGGCCACTGTTGCTGGCCTCACAGAAACAGTTGTCAAATGGATTATTACAGCCAAGGGTTATGATAAGTGAATTTCTCCGTCTGCTGTAATACGTCTCATCTTTTGATGGTTTTGAAAAGATAAGATCCATATAAAGAAGAGCGGTGAGGTCGCAGGAGCGTATTCCAAAATAGATGGTGTCTCCTGGAGGATCGGGTTTTGTAAAACTGTATCCATTTGCGTCAATATTGTAGTGAGCAAGAGTCTCCTGCTGAGGAAGAAAAAAGGATTTTAGCGAGTTTTGTGGTTGTCTGGAGAGATCAATAGGCTCTCTGTCTATATCATGAATCTCAGTGAGTAACGTGTCGCCATGCTTATTGGTTACTGGGGCCACGAGTTTCGCGTCTTTTAGCAGCTTACGCAGAAAGGGCAGCAGGTGATCTTTTTCAAGAATAACTTCTTGTAAATCAATCATGGATCACCTTTTGCAAATTTACGGCACAAACTTTAAATTCCGGACATTTTGATTTTGGGTCCATGGCGTCAATGGTGAGTTCATTGATGGGAGTTTCAAAAAAATGAAAGGAAGAAAAAACTGTACCCTGCTGAACCCTGTCGCTGACAGTCGTTTTTATACAAACCCTTCCTCGTTTAGAGAAGATTTCGACCTGTTCTCCATTCTGGATGTTGAGCTTTTTGGCATCTTCTTTGTGCATCTCAAGGAGTGCTTCTGGATATTCACGAACCAGGCGGTTGGAATTGCGGGTCATTGTAGCTGTGTGATAGTGATGATAAGACCCACGACCGGTAAGGAGTGTGTAGGGATATTTCTTCTCTGTTACTTCTGCAGGTTCTTGATGTCTGGTGATAGTGAATTGACCTTTCCCCCTTGTGAAACTGTACTTATGAAGAAATTCTGTTCCCTTGTGTTTTCGATCCCAACAGGGCCATTGCAAACCATGGCTATTTGTTAATCTGTCGTAGTGTATACCACCATAAATAGGAGTGAGAAGGTTTATCTCTTCCATTATTTCTTCGCTGCTTTCAAAGTCCATTCCTGAGAGCCCCATGCGTCTGGCAAGACCCATGATAATATCACTATCTGTTCTGCAGTTTTCAATGGGGGAAATAGCCTGTCTGCAAAGTTGAACCCGTCGTTCCGAGTTGGTGATGGTACCTCTTTTCTCAGCAAAGGAGGCGGCAGGAAATACCACATGAGCCTGTTGTGCCGTTTCGGTAAGGAAAATATCTGAGACGGCTAAAAAATCCAAGTGTTCAAAGGTCTCCTGGACACGATGCAGGTGTGGGGCACTGACCAGAGGATTTTCACCCATGATGAACATGGCACGTATGCTTCCCTTGGCGCCACCGTGGGTCATTTCAGTAAGACTGAAACCCGGTGTCTCCGGTATTTGACATTTCCATGCACTCTCAAAACGACCACGAACATCAGAGTCTGACAATGATTGGTATCCAGGTAATACATTGGGGAGAGCAGCCATGTCGCAGGCTCCCTGTACATTGTTTTGGCCACGCAGGGGATCAACCCCGCTATGTCTTTTTTCTATATTGCCGGTGAGCATGGCAAGATTGGCCACCGTTTGTACGTTATCTGTGCCGCATGTGTGCTGGGTGACTCCAAGGCAGTAGCAAATCACAGATTTATTAGATCTGGCATAGGTACAGGCTGCCTCATGGATGAGATCAAGGTTGATACCCGTGGTTGCACTTAATTCATCAAGGTCCAGACGGTGCAAATAGTCACGAAGTTCTGTGAAGTTCTCTGTGCGCATGGATATAAAGAGATCATCGGCCAGATTCTCATCAAGGATGATACGCATCATACAGTTAATGAGAGCGATATCCGTACCTGGACGCAGGTTCAAGTGGATATCAGCCCCTTTGGCAATATCAGTGCTTCGTGGATCGATTACAATTAATTTTGCTCCCTTATCAGATGCTTCCATGATATTGCGACCGATCTGGGGATGGGTTTCGGTGGTGTTTGAGCCTGTGACCAGAAGGACATCGGCACCACCAAGTTCTCCAATGGAGTTTGTCATGGCACCGGAACCAAAACTTGTGGCAAGACCTACCACCGTGGATGAGTGTCAGAGTCGTGCGCAGTGGTCGATGTTGTTGGTGCCAAATCCTGCCCGGGTTAGTTTCTGGAGCAGGTAGTTTTCCTCATTGGTACATTTGGCAGAAGCAAGTACGCCAATGGAGTCAGGGCCGGACGTTTTTTTACTTTTCAGAAATGCCTGTGCTGTGACATCAAGCGCCTCCTGCCAGCTAACAGGAACAAGGGTACCGTTTTTTCGGAGTAATGGTTCGGTGAGTCTATTTTTCGAGTGGATAAATTGATGTAAATGCCAGCCTTTAGAGCAGAGGTTGCCACGACTGATAGGGTGCATTTTGCTCGGGTAAGAGCCCACAACCCGGTTATTACTAACTGAAAGGTAAACACCGCAGCCGCAACCGCAGTAGTTGCAAATGGTCATGACATCTTTCATACAGAATCTCCACACCGAAAATCAAGAGTAACACTTGTGTAACACTTTGCTGATTACGTCCTCTCTCAAGCGTATGAGAAATTGAGGTGAAAAGTCAAGATTATCAGATTCGTAAAGGTGAAATTTCAGATGGCTAATGAAAAAGCTTCATACTCAAGGAACGTGCCTGTCGGGGCGGGATTTGGTGGAGGAGAATATTTTAGTAAGTTGTAAGGATAGTAGATTTGTAGTGACGAAGACCATGGGGCGTTTTAACCATGAAGAATGGATACTCTTTTTTATCCCCCTTTGAGAAGGGTAAGTTCGACGCCATTATGGATTACTTTTCGCTTTTGTTGCCAAGTCCCCAATGCAATTTGTTTCTGAGGATGGCAAAATAATCGCGGTGGGGGGAGACGATCAGATGCAAAGGCTGTTTTGCTGTTTCAATGATCAGGCAGCATTTTCCATTCATATCCCATGCGGCTTGACCATCAACTATTACATGTGCTGTCTGCTTTTGTTTGCCGTTGAATCGTGTTTGCAGCCTGCTTTCTGCTGGCAGTAGTACAGGGCGTGAGCCAAGCATAAAAGGGCAGATAGGGGTGACGAGAATTGAGGCGAGTCCTGGGTACACAAGAGGGCCACCAGCCGAGAGGTTATAGGCTGTAGAGCCTGTGGGAGTGGAGAAAATCAGGCCATCTGCCTTGTACGTATTGATATACTCCTGATCTGCATGTGTTGAGAGTTGCAGCATAGGGTCAAGGGTTGCTTTGTTGATTACAACTTCGTTTAAAGCGTACCGGGAATTTACCGGTTTACCGGGTTCTGTCAGTGTGGCTTTCAGCATCATGCGTTGTTCAATGGTTACCTCTTCGTGAAGCAACTCATCCACAGCTGTAAGTGCTTCCTGTTCAGTACGTTCTGTTAAAAAACCGAGGTTCCCTAAATTGATACCCAGTACAGGAATTTCGAGGTGTGCAGCCTGATCCGCAACGTGAAGTAGCGTTCCGTCGCCACCAAGGACAATCAGCAAATCCTGATTTTTATGAATCTGATTGATTTGTACTTCAATATTCTGCTTTTGCAGTTTCTTGCTTATGGTGTTTGCAAGAGTATCAGCAGGTGAATCGTCTTTTTTGCAGACAATACCGATATGCTGGAGAGAAAATTTTCTACTGCTGCGGAACGTTTCGGCAAGGGGAGCCATGTCAGTTCTTTCCGAGTTCTTTTGAACGATTTACTGCAGCGGCAACAGCATCCATGATAATCCCTTTAAATCCGCTACGTTCAAGGACATGTTGGGCAGCTATTGTGGTGCCGCCTGGCGAGGTGACCATTGCCCGCAGTTCAGCGGGATGTTTTTTGCTTTCGATCAGGAGTTTTACTGAACCAAGCAGAGTCTGTAACACTAATATCTCGGCGGTAGGCCTGGGAAGTCCCTGCTCGATACCTGCATCAATCATCGCTTCAGCAAAGGTGAAAACGTAAGCAGGGCCGGAGCCTGAAAGTCCGGTTACCGCATCAATGGATGATTCGGGGAGAATAACTGCTTTTCCAATTTTATTGAATATCGCTTCAGCCTTTTCCATTTCTTCCTGGCTTACATTTGCATTCCCGGAAATTCCAGAGGCACCCTCAAGCACCAGAGCGGGAGTGTTCGGCATCACACGAATTATCTTGCAGTCACTCCGTTCCAGTCCCTCTTCATAAAAAGAGATGGGGAGTCCTGCGGCAATAGAAATGATGAGGTGCTCAGGCGTGACGAATTCTTTGCAGGCATCCAAAACAATACGCATGATTTGTGGTTTAACGGCAAGTATTATAACAGCACAGTTAGTCCATAAAGAATCACTGGTTTCGTAGCTGTTTATGCCATAAGTGGAAGTCATATACTCTCGACGTTCTTCATTGGGCTCTGCAACAGAAATATCTTCTTTTGCATAGAGCTCAGATTGGATAAGCCCACGAATAAGCGCTTCACCCATCTGTCCACCACCGATAAAACCAATTGTATTTTGCATCTTTCCTATCCTTTTGTAGTGTAAGTTTTCACAAATGTACCATGTCTAGGGGGTGCAGTCTAGAAGTGAAAGCTTTGCTTTGCTTTTGCCTGTGAAAAATTCTATAATGTGGTGCTATATTAAATTGAAAAGGTATTTTTTTAGTTTTTTTCATTAAAAAAGGAAACGATAAATATGAAAAACTTTATAATGGCTGTTTGTCTTCTTTTGGCTTTTTCCGGTCAAAGTTACGCTGCTTGTGTTGAGGGTGACTGTGTGAATGGGGAAGGTGTCTATGAATGGTCTGATGGTACTCGATATAGTGGTTCCATACGAAATAAAGCTCCGGATGGTCAGGGGAGCATGTTGTATCAGGATGGTGGAGAATACAAGGGAGAAATGAAAGAAGGCTCTCGAAGTGGGAAGGGTGATATGAGTTTTGCGGATGGGAAAAAGTACAGCGGCCAGTGGGCTTTTAACCTTATGGATGGCGTCGGTACTATGACCTGGCCAGACGGCAGGGTCTATGAAGGTGAATGGCTTGATGGTATGTCTCATGGGAAAGGGCGTTTGACCTACCCCGACGGAAAAGTTACTGATGGCCTCTGGGAAGATGGCGATTTGAAGTTTTAATTAAAAAGGATATAAAATGATTAGTCAGGAATTACTCGATATATTGGCTTGTCCGAAGTGTAAGGGAGCTGTTTTTCTGAATGAGCCTGAAGATGGTCTGGTTTGTGAAAAATGCGAATTAGTCTATGAAATTCGTGATGATATTCCGGTTATGCTTATAGATGAAGCTAAGCCGATAAGCTGAAGGTAAACTAATTTATGGATATGTTTACCTTTGCCTGGCTTGATGGCTATCTGCAGGGATTTCCTATCCTTAAAGAGTATGATCTGCTGGAACGTTTTGTTATTGTACTCATCTATGCCGTTCTGGCCAAAATCATTGATTTGCTGATCATCCGTACCCTGCACAGAGTTGCTGCGCGAACAAAAATGCATTTTGATGACTTTGTGATCAATTTTTTTCACCGTCCATTTCTGAGCACCGTCTTACTGATTGGTGTGTTGCATGCCTGTTCTGTCGAGCCTTCACTACCTAATCTGTACGCTATCATCATCCCCGGGTTGAGTAAAAGTTTGATCATTCTGGTCTGGGGAGTCGCATTTTTACGAAGTCTAAGCAGAACTGATCTTGAGGAGGGACGACGAATCCTTGGCGGGGCCCAGATTGATGCAGATATTTTCTCTTTATTTAAAAATGTATCTCGTATCCTAATTCTCTTTTCGACCATTCTATGGATACTTCTCGTCTGGAACGTTAACCTCTCCCCCCTTTTCGCTTCTGCCGGAATCGTAGGTATCGCAATTGCGTTGGCTGCAAAAGATACGCTCGCCAATTTTTTTGGTGGAATTTCCGTATTTATGGATCGTGCCTACAAGGTGGGTGAATATATAATACTCGATTCAGGAGAACGTGGCGAAGTGGTTGAGGTGGGCATTCGATCCACAAAGATGCAGACAAGGGATGATGTGTTGATTACCATTCCAAATGCCCTAATGGCAAACACAAAAATCATTAATGAGTCAGCACCACGGCCCAGGTTTCGAATACGTCTGGACATTGGTGTGGCTTACGGAACTGATTTGGATATGCTGGAGGATTTGCTCTTGCAGATTGCTGGCGAAAATAACCAGGTGGTGAAACAGCCTGCACCCCGGTTACGCTTACGGACATTCGGGGACTCTGCTGTGAATTTTCAATTACTTCTTTGGATAAAGGATCCTCGGGAGAAAGGAAGGCAGACGCACCTGTTGCTGAAGGAAATCTACCGTGTTTTTTACGAGAATAATATTTCCATACCATTCCCCCGGCACGATCTATACATCAAGGAACGGAAGCAGGACGAGTAAGAATCTCTATTCTTTGTTGTTCTGTGTTTAAAAGAGAAAAGGCTCAATCCGCATGGTGGATTGAGCCTTTTCGTCTGTAGAACTCTAATGGAGTTTACTCTCAGGGAGCAATACCCATTTCTTTCTCTTTTTCATGTATTGCCAGGCGTGTCTTAATGGCAGTATCCGGAATAAGACTCATGGAGTCAATTCCAAGTTCAACGAGGAATGTGGCAAATTCAGGGAAATCAGATGGTCCCTGACCACAAATTCCGATCTTCTTGCCACGGCGTTTGGCTGTCTTAATAACCATGCGGATCATATCTTTTACAGCTTCATCGCGCTCGTCTGCAATTCCCGCGATAAGCCCTGAGTCACGATCAAGCCCATAAGTAAGTTGGGTGAGGTCATTGGAGCCGATGGAGAAGCCATCGAAGATATCAGCAAAGGCGTCGGCAGAAATTACGTTACTTGGAACTTCACACATAACGTAGAGTTCAAGTCCGTTCTCGCCCTGCACCAAACCGCACTCTTTCATCACTTCGATAACCTTCTTGCCTTCCTCAGGAGTACGACAGAAAGGAACCATCAGTTTGATGTTATCCAATCCCATCTCATTACGAGCCTTTAACAGGCCAGCACATTCAAGCTCAAAGGCAGGACGATATTTTGGGTCGTAATAGCGGGAAGCTCCACGCCATCCGATCATTGGATTCTCTTCCTTTGGCTCGTACAGAGTTCCACCAGCGAGGTTGGCATATTCATTACTCTTGAAATCAGAGAGACGAACGATAACATCGTTGGGGTAGAATGCACAAGCAATGCGACCTACGCCTTCTGCTACTTTATCGATAAAGAACTGACGTTTGTCACTGTATGCACCGGTTTTGGCATCAATCTTGGCTACGATCTCTTTCTTCTCAGGATCATCAGATTTTTTGAGCTCTTCATAGTTATAGAGTGCCAGAGGATGCAGGCCGATATGGGAGTTAATAATAAACTCTTCACGGGCAAGCCCAACGCCATCATTTGGAATCTGGCATTCTGTGAATGCTTTTTCCGGAATGGCAAGGTTCATCATGATTTTAGTTTTGGTCTCGGGCAGGCTACCGAGATCCTGACGGTCAATCTCAAATTTGAGGAGGCCCTCGTAAACAAATCCGGTTTCACCTTCAGCAGAAGATGCGGTGATCTCCATACCGGTTTTGATAAATTCGGTGGCATCACCTGTTCCAATAACACATGGAATGCCAAGCTCACGGGAGATGATCGCTGCATGACAGGTACGACCACCACGGTTGGTGATGATAGCTCCTGCAATCTTCATAATTGGTTCCCAATCGGGATCAGTCATGTCAGTAACAAGTACTTCACCTTTCTTGAATGTTCCTATGTCTTTTACGTCATCAATGCAGTGTGCAACACCCTGGCCGATTTTTGCTCCAACGGCCAAACCTTCAACAAGTATCTTTCCGGTTTCAAGGAGTTTGTAGGTCTCCATCATGCCTTTATTGGCTTGGGAATGAACGGTTTCGGGACGAGCCTGAACGATGAACAGTTCACCAGTTCCAACGTTTACTCCGTCACCATCTTTTGCCCACTCGATATCCATACCTTTTTCGTAATGGTCTTCGATAATACAAGCCCATTCAGCAAGTTTGAGAATCTCATCGTCACTGATAACGTAGGATTTGCGTTCTTCCTCGGTGGTATCAATGTTTTTCACTGGCTCTGGTGTGGAAGGATCGTTGTCGTAGATCATTTTGATCTCTTTGGACCCTACCTTCTTGCCGACAATCGGGCGCTTGCCTTCTTTCAGTTTTGGTTTGTAAACATAGTATTCATCAGGGTTAACGGCTCCCTGTACAACGTTTTCTCCAAGTCCCCAGGCTCCGGTGATAAAACAGGCATCTTTGAAACCGGATTCGGTGTCAATGGTAAATAGAACACCGGAAGAGGCGGAATCAGATCGAACCATTTTCTGGATAGTGATAGACAGATAGACATCAAACTGACCAAAGCCCTGATGCTGACGATAGGAGATGGCCCGGTTGGTGAAAAGAGAGGCAAAACAGCTACGGCAGTTATCAATAATTGCATCGTAACCGTGGATGTTCAGGTATGTCTCCTGCTGACCGGCAAAGGATGCGTCTGGCAGATCTTCGGCGGTGGCAGATGAACGAACAGCAACGTCACAATTCTCGCCATATTGTCCTTCCATCACTTTGTAAGCTTTAATGATCTCTTCACGAAGGTCATCCGGGAATTCTGCATTTCGGATAATGTTACGACATTTTTCGCCACGCTCTGCCAGATTGGCCATATCTTCAATATCAAGATCTGCAAGAACGTCGCGGATATCCTGTTCAACACCGGCGGCTTCTAAGAGATACCGATACGCATAAGCTGTAATGGCAAAACCGTGGGGAACAGCAACACCTTTGGCTGTGAGATGCTGGTACATTTCACCAAGCGATGCATTTTTTCCACCCACAAGAGGAACATCATCAATTCCAATATCGTCAAACCATAGAATTAGTTCTTCGTCGTGACTTTTAGCCATCGTTATTTCTCCTACAAATTAAATTATTGAAGTGACAGATCCAGAGCCCGAATCGGTCTTATCCGTGAAAATAAAAATCCACCCTCTATATAGTAGGATGCAGGATGAAAGTCAAAAAAAATTGATACAATATATAAATTAAAATGTCAGTTAGTCTAAGAGAGGTCTTTTTGGTGCCTCCTGGAAATGAATTTCTAGAAGTGGCAAAAAAAATATGATATTCTCTTCAGTAAGATGCAAAAGGAATTTCGAAGGTATCAAAAAAATGGAGTAAATTATGTCGCAGAATACAATAATCAGAGAACTTTATAAGACGTGTAACATCGGACAGGATCATCAAAAAAGTGACTATTTTTCCCTTATCCGTGAGCTGGTTCATCTGCGAAATGTTGAGGGGGAAAGTTGGCAAAAAAACATTGATCAGACCTATTCCCTTGTTATGGATGAGATTATATGCAACGAAAATCCTCCCCGGACTGTTGTGAAATTTGGTACTTCAGGTTGGCGTGGAATGATTGGCAAAGACCTGTCTGTACGGTCTGTTTCTTTTGTAACAGCAGCCATACTGCATCTTTATTTTGCGCTGGATACAGAACCTGAACTTGCTGGTTTTCTTGGTGTATCAAGCCTTGAAGAGGCAAGAAACCGAGGTTGCGTGCTTGGTTTTGATAATCGTTTTGGTGGTGAAATATTTGCCGGTGCTGTAACTGAAGTGTTACGGACAGCAGGCTTTTCTGTCCATTACGCAGGTGAGTGCACCACCGGAGTTCTATCGGCGGCCGTTCTTGAGTTGAATGCTGCTTTTTCAATTAATCTTACTCCATCACACAATCCTCTGGAATACGCTGGCTTTAAATATAATGCCGCTGATGCAGGACCAGCTGCTGCTGAACTCACTAGTCGTATTACACAAAAGGCACAGGAACTTATAGCTGATGGGACATCGCCACTAGTGAGCCTTGATAAACCAGTCATTTCTGCAACGGAAAGAGATGATGTTCAACCTTTTGACGGACTGGCCACGTGGAAAAATCTGGTACGCAAAAATAAGTCGGTGCACGGGCTTGATTATGATGAAATCATAAAAACGTTTGCTACTAATGAGGATGTTGTAGTTGTCGTTGATTCCGTACACGGCGCTTCCCGGATTCATATAGCGCCACTATTTGAAAATATAAAAAGTGAACGCTTGATCCAGCTGCGTGACAGCTCTGATGTAACATTCAATGGTATTGCCCCTGAACCCTCCTCTGTAAATATGCAGACAGTTATAAAAACGCTTGGAGGAAGAAAAGAGAAGTTTAAAGTGGGCGCTATTATTGATCCAGATGGTGACAGAATACGTTTTACCGATGGTACAACTGAGATAAGTATGAATCAGTTTGGAGCTATGGCCTATCATTTCCTGCATGAAGTGAAGGGCAAGAAAGGTATGGTTGCTAAAACGGTTGCCACCTCAAACCTTGCCAACAGGCTGGCCGATGTTTTTGGAGAGGAGACTTTCGAACCTAAAGTAGGTTTTAAAGAATTCAAACCTGTTGTCGGAAAGGCAATTGTCTGTTTTGAAGAATCAGATGGTATTTCAATCATTGGGCATACTCCTGAAAAAGATGCCTATATAGGTTTGTTGCTGGCCCTGGATATGGTACAGAGCAGGAAACAGAACCTGGGAGACTATCTGGCGGAGATTGAGAAAGAATTTGGTGAA
>JAFLJS010000042.1 GCA_022712895.1 Desulfocapsa sp. | reverse complement strand
GCTGGCAAATGGTCTGGACAGTGGTGCGCAAAGTCAGGTGCTTCTTGGTGTTACCGGGTCGGGTAAAACCTTTACCATGGCTTCTGTGATTAACAAAGTGCAACGGCCAGCCCTGATCATTGCTCCTAATAAAACGCTCGCAGCTCAGCTCTTTTCTGAATTTAAAGAATTGTTTCCTGAGAATGCTGTTGAATATTTTGTTTCGTATTACGATTATTATCAGCCTGAGGCGTATATTCCACAATCGGATACCTACATCGAAAAGGATTCAGCAATCAATGATGCAATCGACAAGATGCGGCATTCTGCAACGCGTTCTCTACTTACCAGAAGTGATGTGATAATTGTGGCATCAGTCTCCTGCATCTATGGACTGGGTTCACCTGATGAATATAAAAACATGCACCTTTTTCTTCAGTGTGATGCTGATTATCCGCCAGAGGAAGTGCAAAGACGTCTTGTTTTTATGTTGTATGAGAGAAATGATGTTTCCTTTCACCGTGGAACATTTAGGGTTCGTGGAGATGTGATTGATATTTTCCCCGTTCATGAAGAAGATATTGCCCTGCGAATAGAGTTTTTTGGGGATACCATCGATTCAATTTCTGTTATTGACCCGCTGCGCGGTGTTGTTCTTGAAAAACTTACTGAATACACGGTATTTCCAGGCAGCCATTTTGTAACATCCAAGGACAGGTTGCAAAAGGCAGTGGAAACAATCAAGATTGAATTGAACGACAGGCTTGCGTATTTTCATAAAGAAAAACGTTTGCTCGAGTTGCAACGTCTTGAACAGAAAACCATGTTTGATCTGGAGATGATACAGGAACTTGGGTACTGCAATGGTATAGAAAACTATTCAAGACATCTCACCGGAAAAGAACCGGGCGTAGCTCCTCCCAATTTATTGGATTATTTTCCGGAAGACTATCTCCTTTTTCTTGATGAGTCCCATATTGGCGTACCACAGTTGAATGGTATGTATAACGGTGATAGAGCACGAAAGAAAACATTGGTGAAGTATGGTTTTCGTCTACCCTCAGCCCTTGATAACCGGCCTTTGCGTTTTGAAGAATTCAGGAAAAGAATCAACCAGGTGATTTATGTTTCTGCAACTCCAGGAGCTTATGAAATCGAACAGGCAGAAGGTCGGATTGTTGATCAGATAATCAGGCCCACCGGGCTCCTTGATCCAAAAATTGAAGTGCGTCCCGCTTCAAACCAGGTTGATGACCTCCTTGAAGAAATACGAGTACGAACCGAACTCAATGAGGCTGTACTAATTACTACACTTACCAAGCGGATGGCAGAAGATCTCACCGATTATTATGAAAAACTTGATATAAAGGTACGCTATCTTCACTCTGATATTAAAACGCTGGATCGTATTGAGTTGATACATGCTTTGCGTAAAGGTGAATACAATGTACTGGTTGGCATCAATCTGTTACGTGAAGGGTTGGATATTCCAGAAGTATCCCTTGTCGCTGTGCTTGATGCTGATAAAGAGGGTTTTTTACGTTCAGAGCGGTCACTGATTCAGACCTGCGGCAGAGCCGCAAGAAATGTAAATGGTATAGTGATTCTTTATGGTGATAATGTGACGGGTTCCATGCAGCGAACAATCGATGAGACTGAAAGGCGTCGAAAAATACAAGATGCGCACAACATAGAGCATGGAATAACGCCAACCACCATCCGTTCAAAAGTGAAAAATACTTTGCAGAAACATTTGCAGGCAAGTGGGTATGAAGCAGCAGATGATATGGAAAACGGTATCTTAAAAGCTGCTGAAGATCTCCCCGTATATTACAGTATTAAAGAGTTGGAGTCTGAAATCAAAAAGCTGGATAAAGAAATGCTGGAAGCTGCCAGTGAACTTGCTTTTGAAGAAGCTGCAGCCATTCGTGACAGGATTAAAGCGCTTCGTAAACTGGAGATTGAAATCGGATGAAAAAAAGTTTTGGATATAGGTTGTCACTGTATCTTGTGCCGACCCTGCTGGCTTTTATAGTACGGATCTGGTTTTTTACCTGCCGTGTGAATGTCCATGGATTGGAAAATCGAAATAGGGTCATGGACAATGGTGGTAGTGGAATCGGGAGCTTCTGGCATTACAGCTTTCTCTATTCGTTTTATCATAATCGCAAAGAAAAAGTAGTAGCCATGGTGAGTGCCAGTAAGGATGGAGAGTATATCAGTAAACTCCTGGAAAATTTTGCTGTGCAAACAGTTCGGGGTTCCAGAAATAAAGGTGGTATTAGCGCACTGAAAGGAATGATTCGTACGATGCGCAACGGGTACAGTGCCGCCATTGTGGCTGATGGATCTCAGGGGCCTGCCCGGGTTTTGCAGGCGGGCTGCATTGTGCTTTCCTCACGCAGTGGCGCTCCGGTGGTGCCGATGCTCTGGTCCTGCAACCGCTATATACGAATTCGTTCCTGGGACGGGACTTCAATTCCATACCCCTTCTCCCGCATAGAGTTTTTTTACGGAGAACCACTTCAGGTTCCGCCTAAAATTACATCAGATGAAATAGAAGATTATCGTGTTATTCTTGAGGAACGTCTGAACAATCTTTATAAAGAAGCTTGGGCGTTACAAGGAAAAACAGAACATTAATGTTATATTTTTATAACATTAATATCCATTTTACTTATTAAAACAGAGAAATGACTAAGGCCATTGTAGTTGCCGGACTTTCCGGTGGATCAGGGAAAAGCGTTGTCGCGGTAGGATTAACTGTTGCTCTAGCTAGAAGAGGGAAGAGAGTTGTGCCTTTCAAAAAAGGGCCTGACTATATTGATGCTGGCTGGATGAAACTTGCTGCACACAGGAATTGTTACAACCTAGATCCCTATCTAATGGATGAAGAGGCGGTGGAAAAATCCTTTCTTGAAAATTGTGATGGTGCAGATATCGCGATTATTGAAGGGAACCGAGGCCTCTATGATGGGGTGACCTCTGATGGGGGATATTCGACTGCTGAATTAGCCATCTCCTTAAGGGTGCCAGTGTTGCTCGTCGTGAATTGCACAAAAACAACACGTACTGTTGCAGCAATGGTACTTGGTTGTATGGAGTTGGATAAGCGTGTGGATATACGTGGTGTAGTGCTCAATCAGATCGGGACCAAGAGGCATCAATCCATCGTTACTCAGGCCATAGAAAAATATACCGGTTTGCCAGTTCTTGGTGCAATACCCCGTATGAAACGTGATATCTTTCCAATGCGTCATTTGGGTGTTACTCCTCACCAGGAATATGAAGGCAGCGAGCAGGCCATGGAGATGCTGGCAGAAACTGCGGCAGAGTACCTGGATATTGATCGTATAATCGAGGTAATGGCTGATGTTGTTGCTTTACCCAGACAATCCTGTGTCCCCACGCAGACAACGCCATTGCGTATAGGGTTGCTTGTAGACGCTGCATTTCAGTTTTATTATTCAGAGAACCTTGAAGCATTAGAACAGCAAGGTGCTGTGCTTATTCCCATTAACGCACTTGAAGAACAATTTTTACCATCTCTCGATGGACTGTATATAGGTGGTGGTTTTCCTGAAACATCCGCAAAACTGCTTGCAGCCAACGCTTCTTTCAGGAAATCTGTCAAAAAAGCAGCTGATGAGGGGCTTCCCATATATGCAGAATGCGGTGGGCTTATTTACCTCGGTGAATCTATAGAACTTGATGGAGAGGTGTTTCCTTTGGCAGGTGTGTTTCCCATTCGTTTTGGAATGTCTAAGAAACCACAAGCCCATGGGTATTCCATATTTAAGACAGTAGGGCAGAATCCATTTTACGAAACAGGCCAAAAAGTGAAGGGCCATGAATTTCGCTATTCCACAATTTTAGAGTGGCAGGGGACGTCTGATAGTCTGGTTTTGGAAATGCAAAGGGGGACAGGGTTTATGGATGGACGTGACGGTCTGATGAGCAATAATGTCCTTGCACTGTACACCCACATACATGCGCTGGGAACACCGGAATGGGCTACTGGATTCATGAATTGTTGTCGAAAGGTGAGCAGGGGAAAAAATTAAAAATAAAGCCCTTACACATGGGGAGTGTGTAAGGGCTTTATTCTGTCCTACATATTCTCTTCATTTGCAGAATCTTCCTGCAAGGGGATCTCTTCCATAACGGGATTGGTCGCGTCCTGAACAGAATCATCACTAACATTTTCAGTTGCCGTGTCTTCAGCAGTTGGCTCTTCTGCTTCAACGACCGTCTCCACATCCTGAGGAGCTGACTCTGTTTCAATAGCAATTACTTCAAGCTGTTCGGGTTCAACCTCACCAACAGCTTCACCTGCATCCTCTGGATCGGAGCTGGTTTCAGGTACGACTACTTCTTCAGGTTCGATGACTTCGGTTTCCAGAGTTACTTCAGGTACGACTACTTCTTCAGGTTCAATGACTTCGGTTTCCAAAGTTGCTTCAGGGATGGGTACTTCTTCTCTGGCAGCAAGGGCGGCTAGCAGCTCTTCGTTTCGTTCCTGTAAATTAGCTGTTTTTTCGGCGAGTTCAGCACTCACAACTTTTGCAGCCGCAACTTCATCAATAAGTCTCGAAATGCGTTCGTCCTGTTCTGTTTCCAGTGCAATATTTTCTTTCTTGGCAGCCTCCAGTTGACTGCTTAGTTTTTCAATGGCGGTCTCTTTCTCCGAGGTTAACAAGGTTGTATTTTCAAGTTCCGTCGCCAAGGCGACCTGGACCTCATTGGTACTGGAAAGCTGTTGCTCAAGGCCATTTAGAGTCTCCTCCATGGCAGTTTGTTTGTATACTGATTCAGACAATATATTCTGATTTGTCTCAAGGGCAACCTGGGTAGAGGACAGCTCGTCACTGATAAGCTGTTTTTCACCTTGGGTGGCAAGAAGAGCCGATTGTGCTTCACTGAGCTCCTCTGCAAGAGTCGTGTACTGATTCGCCGCCTGGGTGATTTGCAGTTCGAGGCTGGTTATTTTTTCGGTGAGTGGTGCTGCAATTCCCATGGTCTGTTCTTTCACTGCTGCTATTTCATCAGCACGGGCATTCAGTGTTGCTGCGAGTTGTTTTAACTCCTGGTCAGTTCCTTCGGCCTTCAACTGTAGGGCCTTCTGTTCTTTGTCTTTTTCAGTTACCAGGAATTGGAGCTGTTCTATTTCAGTATCAAAAGAAGCGAGAAGCTGATTGGCCGCTGCAATATTAAGCTCAAGTTCCTTTATAATCTTATTTTGTTCTTTAATTCCGGTGCCAAGAAAATCATTCTCAAGGCTCAGCTTCTCAATTAATATTTGATCCTCATTGGCAGTAGAAACGTGTGTATTGCCATTGGTTCCAGAAACCATTGCGTCCATAGCCGTCTGCTCAAGCTTTTTACCAAGGTCATTGACAAGTGCCGTTTTTACAGCAAGGTCATCCAGTATAAGTTTGAGATTCAGTTGTTCATTGCTGTCAGCAGTTTGTAAGAGTTGGATATCGTCAGAAGCTCTATCAAGTTTTTCCTTGTAGATTTGTATAACTCTATCTTTCTGGATCAGTATATCGGTTAGTTGCTGTAAATTAAGGGCTTTGTCTTCTATGTCATGGAGTGTGGTTTCCAGAGCAGTAGCAAGCTCATTATTCTGTAGTTCAGCAGTTGCCAGAGCTTCATTAGTATTGGCAAGTGTCTGCTGATCGCTGTTTTGTTGTTCCTGCAGGGTTCGAATATTGCCCAACCGCTGTTCAGCAATATCAACCTGGTTCTGGAGTTCGGCCTGGAAGTCATCCAGCTGTTGAACGTAAACAAGTTTTTCCTTCTCCGTTGTATCGAGTTGAGCTTTCAGTTTAGGGATGCGTTTGTTTTGTGTCGCTACTTTTTCAACGGTGGCTTTAGCAGCTGTAAGCGCATCATTAATAGACTCAATCTTATTATCTTTTTCATTGGCGACAAGCTGCATAGCATCTTTATCCAATGTTAATTGAGCGCTTTTCTGCATTGAAAAAAGGAGGAACATACCAACAATGCAAATGGCAAGAAAACTTCCGAATAGTATTTTAGCTGTTGAACCCATAATTGTTTCTCCCTAATGTGAGTAGGATTAGGTTATTAAAGAATTGCCTGTAAAGGACAAAGTTTGAATTTAATCATTTTTACAAAATTACCCGTAAGACCTTGAAAAAGCAAGCACAAGATTTATGGGCAGAAACACAAAACAAATACATTTTGTAGTATCAGGTCATTAGTAGCGAAGAAATTGGTTTTGTTTTTTTAAAAAAAATTTTGGCAAGGATCTTATAACCATGCTTTGCAGATTCTCTAGTGGGTAAAAGGGGCTACTGCGCGATTGCGAACCATTAGTCGTTACCAGTGCAATTGCCCTTTTAATTTTGGGACGGGGACGTAAAAGGCAGGATATCGAAAATAGTTTATGATGCTAGTTCGTAGTTGGTGCTGTTCCAAAAACTTTGTTTTGAATCATCTCTTTATCTGATTTACTGGGTTCCGGTTGCTGCCACTGAATAAATTCCTCGCTGACTCGCATGAAATCACCATTATCTTTTTTACATTTTGGGCAGATACTTTCAGCCTGATCCCTGTAAATAATCACTTCAGAGGCTGGTTCTCCATCTTTTCCAACTGCAGCCATTTTTTTACAGCCACACTCAAGACGTAAGATCACCACAGCGATGCCATCCGGACTGCCTTCAAGGATGCCTTCCACCATTGCCATTTCATTTTTTTCTGCGATAAGTTGTTGATTTTTTTTGGAGAGTTTTTTGGATTTTGTCATTTTAATATATCTCTTTGTAAGTGCTGAAAAGCCAGGGTAAATTGAATTCGAGATAATACTAGATAACTGCAAGGACGGTCAATGATTTTCCAATAGAATAGAAATTGCAGGACAGCAGAAAATAAACTATTTTTTCTATTTTGCTCTTGTTAAGAGATGATAAAGAGATCAATGAAATATCCTTGACAAAGCAGAGGGTCTGAATTATTTGATCATTACACGAAAAAAGTATTGTGTTAATGCGAAATTGTTTATTGGATAATAAACGGATACATACTGTAAGTATTTGTTTAAATTGTTTATTATATCAGGAGGTTGTTATGGCTTGGGAAGTTGTTGTAGACAAAGACAAATGTGCTGGTGATGAAGAATGTGTAAACGCTTGTCCTGCTCAGGTTTATGAGATGGTAGACGGAAAAGCTGCGGTCGTTGAGGAAGACGAATGTCTCGGTTGCGAAACCTGCGTTGAAGTATGTCCTGAAGAGGCCATCACCGTTACTGAAATGTGATGGAGTCGTATTTATGCCCGTAGTTAGGGTGAAAACTCTTCATCTGCTTCGTTACTGAAATATTTCTATCATTACGACGTACCTTGGTACGCCGTAATGAAAGAAATATTTCGTGCCTCGCATATGAAGTTTCTTACAACCCCATCTTGTTTCTGGACTTTTTACGAGTTCATCAAATGTAATTTCTTTACATTTTGCCGGTTTTCAAGCCTATTCCTCACCGGGGAATGGGCTTGTTGTGTTTTTAGTACCTTGTAATTACATTTCCTGATAGAACTGTTTTAGCGTATAGTTTGTTTCCTTCATGGACAGATGATTTATATATTCTAATATGAGTGTAAGTATGGATCGTAAAATATTACAGCTAAAACCTGGTGCTCCCAGGTATGTTCATCTTCTTGTGGCTGGATCCATCTGGAGCCTTATTGGACTTCTTCTCATGTCGCGTGGTGCTCAGTGGCTCTACGGAATCGGTATGCTCTGGATTGTTATACCAGGCATGGTCTTAGGTACGTTAAAGGCAGTTTTTATGCTGGAGCGTTCCGCAGAAAAAAATATCAAACGCATACTTGCGGGTGGAAATGGGAAATGCCTTGGAGCCGTTTACTCATGGAAAACGTGGCTCTTCGTTTTTCTGATGATGGGAATGGGTTGTTTACTGAGGAATTCGACATTACCCAAAGAATTTCTTGGGCTATTCTATGTATCAATTGGGTGGGGCCTGTTATTTTCCTCACGAAAGTGTTGGTCTGCATGGCGCCAGGAGCTGCAAAAAGGTAATTGAAATGGTCGCTAAATCCTTCAATCAGATTGAAATAAGTAAATCCGCGCTTCAACACAATTATAAATTGTTAAAGAAGTTATCCAGGGCGAATACGCGACTTCTTGCAATGGTTAAGGCAGATGCTTACGGTCATGGTATGCTGGATTCGGCTCGTGTATTTCAGGAAGCTGGTTGTCGTGATTTCGGTGTGGCAGAGATAGGGGAAGCCGTACAATTAAGGAAATCAGGGATAGATGATAATATATTCGTCTTTCTAGGCTTTGCGCCAGGTGATGTACCCCTGTTTTTCACTCATGAAATCATCCCAATTATTTATGATATTGAAAGTGCACGGACTCTTTCTTCAGAAGCTGTTACCCAGAACAAAGAGATTACTGTACATGTGAAAGTCGATTGCGGCATGACGCGATTGGGAATTATGCCCGATGAATTCGAAGAATTTGTGGCAGTATTACAGACATTGCCTGGAATTAAGTATGGCGGACTTGCCAGTCATTATCCACGAGCAGATGAACCTAATTCTTTACACACACGCGAACAGTTTCTCCGTTTTGAATGTTTAGGAGTGTCAGAGAGTAAAGTTCCAGAACTTGTTGCCCATACAGCAAATTCTGGTGGTATTCTCTATTTTCCTGACAGTTCTTGCAGCATGGTACGGGCAGGAATTTCTTTATATGGGTATTATCCCGACGGAGATGATGGTGTGAAGCGTGCCAATGGCGAAAAACTTCAACCCGTTATGTCGTTTAAAACATCTGTGTTACAGGTTAAAACTGTGCCAGCAGATACTGGTGTGAGTTATGGACATACCTATGTAACAGATAGGGAAACAACTGTTGCTGTATTGCCGGTTGGATATGAGGATGGACTGTCACGCAGTTTGTCCAACAAAGGGGAGGTTCTGATCCACGGAAAACGAGCAGCTATCATTGGCAGAATCTGTATGAATTTGTGTATGGTCGATGTAACAGAAATTGAGGGTGTTCAGGCTGGTGACGAGGTTGTGCTTCTTGGTAGCCAGCAAGATGAAATAATCAGTGGTGATGCAATCGCTAAATTGATGGGCAGTATCTCTTATGAGGTACTCTGCCTGTTTGGAAATAATAATCAGAGAACTTACGTAGAATGATACAGGAACGTCTTAAAACAATTATTGATGCCTGCTTTACTGAAGGTGTGGAATCAGGTAAATGGTCAGCCAAGGCTGCAGGAAAATACAGTGTTGAAGTTCCCAAGCGAGATGGGCAGGGCGACTTTTCAACTAACATGGCCATGGTTATGGCCGGTATTGAGAAAAAGAATCCCCGCGAAATTGCAGCTCTTGTTATTGAGTTGCTTGAAAAACAGGATATTGTAGACAAGCTTGAGATTGCAGGTCCTGGATTTGTCAATATTTA
Organism: Desulfocapsa sp.; assembly: GCA_022712895.1. Classification (GTDB taxonomy): domain Bacteria; phylum Desulfobacterota; class Desulfobulbia; order Desulfobulbales; family Desulfocapsaceae; genus Desulfocapsa. Next base: position 143,092 of record JAFLJS010000042.1, on the reverse strand, counting down.
CCTGAAAACAAAAGTGTGGCATGATGTTTTACAGCCTGTGCTTGCTGCTGGTGATAATTTCGGTAAATCTGATGTCGGCCGTGGGCGAAAAGTGATGGTTGAGTTTGTCAGTGCCAATCCCACAGGACCATTAAGTATTGGCCATGGGCGACAGGCAATTCTTGGCGATTCCATTGCCAGGCTCCTTGAAGCTACAGGGCATGATGTCTATCGTGAATATTATTTTAATAATGCCGGGCGTCAAATGCGGGTACTGGGCCAGTCTACCCAGGCCAGATATCTTGAGTTGTTAGGTAAAGCATTTCAGTTTCCTGAAGATGGGTATCAGGGTGAATATATACAGGATATAGCCCAGTCTTTGATTGACGAGAAAGGTGACTCGTTGGTTGGTAGTGAGAATGTCCTGCCATTTACTGAAAAGGCTGTTGAGCTTATTTTTAAAGATATCTCTGGCACCTTGAAGGATATGGGAATTACCTTTGATAATTATTTCAACGAACATACTCTCTATGATGATGGTCATATTACATCTGTTGTACAGGAACTGAGGGACAAAGGCCTGGTCTACGAAAAAGATGATGCGACCTGGTTTAAGACCACAGATCTTGGTCATGAACAGGACAGGGTTATCATCAAAAAGACCGGCGAACCAACGTATCGTTTACCCGATATAGCCTATCATCGCGAAAAATTTCGTCGTGGATTTGATTGGTTGATTAACGTTTTAGGTTCCGACCATATTGCCACCGTACCCGATGTTTTAGCAGGAGTTGAAGCTTTAGGGTATGATCCTAAAAAAATCACGGTTGTGCTGCATCAGTTTGTGACATTGACCAGGAACGGAAAACAGGTGAAGATGTCCACCAGAAAAGCAACTTTTGTTACAGTTGACGAGCTGCTTGCTCTGGTAGGTTCTGATGTGCTGCGTTTTTATTTTATGATGCGTAAACCTGACAGTCAGCTGGAATTTGATCTGGATCTTGCCACTAGTCAGGAAAAAGATAATCCAGTCTATTATGTGCAGTACGGACATGCCAGAATTTGCTCAATTCTTAAGCGCGCAGAAGAATCAGGACTTAAGGATATTGATGCTGCCAATATTGATCTTTCACTGTTAAAAGAAGCGGAAGAGCTACAACTCCTAAAACGAATAGCATCTTTTCCGGCAGCAGTTGAGGACGCCGCACTGTCCCTTGCGCCACATCGTGCCATATTTTTTCTAATGGAACTTGCAGGGGACTGGCATAGTTATTATAACAAACACAAAGTAATAGACCCAGAAAATGTTGACATTGCAGTGACAAAAGCACGGCTATGTCTTATTACTGCATTAAAGCAGGTCTTTAAAAATGGCCTCGAAATGCTCGGCCTCACCGCTCCTGAGCGGATGTAAACTTCGTTTTATTTCCAGGTATGGCTCCCAGAAAACGAAAAAAACCAGTAAAGAAAATCAAGTTTCAGCTCACCAGAAGTGGGATCGCTGGAATTGCAATTGTCTGTTTCTGTATTTTTCTGTGGATGTTTTTGGTCGGTGTGTGGGCAGGGCAGTCTCTTTTGTATCCGCCGGTCATTAAAAAACAATCTGATACGGTTCAGGATAGTGGTAAAGGAACACAGATTCTTGATGTGATTCAACTGGAAGCTGAGAAAAAAAAGAGGATCATCAAACGGTAAAAAAAGTGCAACGCATATGATACGAAACGCCACCATGGGAGATGTGAAAGAGATTCACTCCCTGCTCAACCATTTTGCCGACAAGGGCTTATTACTCGCAAAGTCCTATAGTGCTCTGTATGATCAGCTACGTGACTTTAAGGTCTACGCAGATGAAAACGATAATCCCATTGCAGTTTGTGCACTGCACATTATATGGGAGAACCTTGCGGAAATTCGTTCACTTGCGGTAATAGAAGGAGCACAAGGGAAGGGCATTGGGCGTGAGCTTGTCCGGGAATGTCTCAAAGAAGCCGCAAATTTTGAGATTGATAAGTTATTTACCCTGACATATCAGGCAGGATTCTTCCGTAAACTCGGTTTCCATGATGTGGATAAAAGTGATCTTCCACATAAAATATGGAGTGATTGTATTAACTGTCCCAAGTTTCCAGATTGTGATGAAGAAGCGCTGGAATGCTCAGTCAACGATATTTTAAATTCTTAATAATTTTCACACCTATATAAATAAAAAGAGTGATTTACTGATATGATAGGAAAAGTGCTGACAAAAGTTTTTGGAAGTAAGAACGATCGTATATTGAAGACAATTCAACCTCTGGTTATCAGAGTGAATGAACTTGAGAGTACGGTTAGCTCCCTTGATGATGCAGCCCTGGCGGCTCGTACTGTTGAGTTTCGTGAGCGTGTTGCCAAGGGTGAGGATCTGGACAGTCTGTTACCGGAAGCATTTGCAACCATGCGTGAAGCTGCCAAGCGAACATTGGGTGAGAGACATTACGATGTGCAGATTGTTGGTGGTGTAATCCTTCATCAGGGACGAATTGCTGAAATGAAGACAGGTGAGGGTAAAACGCTTACCTCAACACTTCCCGTCTATCTCAATGCGCTTTCAGGAAAAGGAGTGCATCTGGTAACAGTCAATGATTACCTGGCGGCACGTGATGCTGATTGGATGGGGCAGGTGTACAATTCTCTTGGTATGAATGTTGGTAAAATAATCCATGATATGGATGATACTGATCGTCGTGAAGCGTACCTTGCTGATGTCACCTATGGCACCAATAATGAATTCGGTTTTGATTACCTGCGCGATAATATGAAATTTGAGCAGGCTGATTTTTGTCAGCGTGGCTTTAATTTTGCTATTGTCGATGAAGTCGATTCCATCCTTATAGATGAAGCCAGAACTCCACTGATTATTTCTGGCCCTGCCGATATATCCACCGAAAAATATAACAGTGTCGATACCATCATGGGTGCCTTTAAGGCTGAGGTCCATTATGTGATCGATGAAAAGGCCAAACAGGTCGCACTCTCTGAAGATGGAATCGCGCTTGGTGAAGAGCTGTTAAATGTTGAAAATCTTTACGAACCCGAGGCCATCGAAGATCTCCACCACCTGAACCAGGCACTTAAAGCTCACACCCTGTTCCAACGTGATGTTGATTATATTGTGAAGAATGGTGAAGTTGTTATCGTTGATGAGTTTACAGGTCGTACCATGGAAGGCCGCCGTTACAGTGATGGCCTGCATCAGGCCCTTGAGGCCAAAGAACATGTAACTATTGAAAAAGAAAACCAAACTCTTGCCTCCATTACTTTCCAGAATTATTTTCGTATGTATAACAAGCTTTCCGGAATGACAGGAACAGCTGACACTGAAGCTGCTGAGTTTAAAAAGATTTACGGTCTTGACGTTGTGATCATGCCCACCAATATGCCCATGGTGCGTAAGGATTTTGCCGATGTGATCTACAAAAATCTTGCAGCCAAGGATCGTGCTGTTGTTCGAGAGATTCAGGAGTTGCATAAGAATGGTCAGCCGGTGCTGGTCGGAACCATTTCCATTGATGTTTCTGAAAAATATTCAAGAATGCTTAAAAAAGTAAAAGTACCACATGAGGTACTCAATGCTAAACAGCATGACCGAGAAGCAGAAATCATTGCTAATGCCGGACAGTATGGCAAAGTAACCATCGCTACCAATATGGCTGGTCGTGGAACTGATATTAAACTCAGTGAAGAGTCGAAAGGGGCAGGCGGATTGCATATTCTTGGAACATCCCGTCATGAATCCCGACGAATCGATAACCAGCTTCGTGGAAGGTCAGGACGTCAGGGTGATCCTGGTTCTTCACGTTTTTTTCTTTCCCTCGAAGATGATCTGCTTCGTATCTTTGGTTCTGGCCGTATATCTGGAATCATGGATAAGCTAGGGATGGAAGAAGATGAACCCATTGAACACAATATGATTTCCAAGGCCATTGAAAATGCACAGCGTAAGGTTGAGGGGCATAACTTTGATATTCGTAAACATCTGCTTGAGTACGATGATGTGATGAATAAACAGCGTGAAGTTATCTATCGTCAGCGTCGCGAAGTGTTGGCTGGAGAAGATATGTCAGCTGTTACTCAGGAAATGATTGAATATCAGGTTGGCCTGGTTGCGTCAGAATTTTCAAACGAACGTCTTGCATCAGAAGACTGGAATTGGGACGGCTTTGATGAGCGTATGCTCGAAGCCTTTAACATTGTAACTCCCTGGAATGATGAACAGAGATCGGATATGAATCCGCAAGATTTCACAGATAAAATCAGTTCATTTGTTGAGGAACACTATGAACAACAGGAAGAAGCAAATGGAGTCGATACACAACGTCACCTCGAAAGAGTTATACTTCTGCAGACCGTTGATACTTTCTGGAAAGATCATCTGCTGTCCATGGATCATTTGAAACAGGGGATCGGCCTTCGTGGTTATGGCCAGAAAAATCCACTTGATGAATACAAAAAAGAGGGCTACCACCTCTTTATCAATATGATCGAGACGATGAAACAGGAAACAGTGAGTACGCTCATGAGAGTTCGTGTGATGCACGAAGAGGACGTTGAACGCTTGGAAGAAGAGCGTCGGCAGAGGCGATTACAGGAGCAAGCTCAGACAAAACTGAATCAGGGACCAGCAGGGGAGGCAGCTTCTCCCATGAAACCAGAAAAACGTGAAGGAGATAAAGTAGGGCGAAATGCTCCATGCCCATGTGGCTCCGGTAAAAAACATAAAAAATGTTGCGGAAAACCCAATTAAGTGTCCGCCTACCTGTTTATTGAACTGTTTCAACACTGCTGAAAGTTAGGCTATCACACGGTACCTTCATTAGTTTTTTTTTCAAAAAAACTGTAAACGAATACAACACATAACCAAAATGAAAAGCAGACTGTTATCCCTAACCAGTCTGCTTTTCTGTCAGTCCCATCCCTAATCCTTCCGCAACATAAAAGCTGCACCGAAACAAAAAAGATGCGTATTTCCCGCTTACGAAAGGGTAATTATTCTCAATAGTCTTCATTTCATTATCTTCCTAAATAATTTAACATTCTAATAACACATTCATTAATATTTTTGTTGCATTGGATTACAATTTTGGCATTTTCTGTGCAATGTCCCTTGCAAATGTGGGCTGGCTGACCAGTGAGTGGTTAGTTAAGCGAACATCTAATCCTGGAACAGTTTAAACCCTGTTCATCGATTGCATGGGGAATGTATGATTCACAGCAATGGCTTAAATAAAACACATTGTTTGCTCCTCCTTACAGTGTTGCTTATTTTGCCGGATCAGGCGCATGCTCTTCAATCCCATAGTGCTCCTGAAGGGATTTATGTTCATCAGCTGGCCCACATTTTTTTTATATCAGCGCTCTGTTATCTGTTTTGGGATATCCGACGAAGTTCTTTTCCTGGAAAAGGATGGCGTTTTCTTCAGATGTTCTGTGTCTGTATGGTGTTATGGAACATTGTTGCTTTCACCGGCCATTCAATGGAGGCAGTAATTAATGCTTCTGATATTGAGGTATATTCGGGGTATTTATCGGCTAAAATAGCTGGCCCCATATCCCCTGCAAAAATCGTCTACTATTTCACAAAGTTTGATCATCTGTTCAGTGTTCCCGCACTGTTTTTTTTGTATCTTTGCATGCGCTCGCTTTATCGCAGATCATGTGAGGAGGAAGACAGATGACTCAACTGTATCTTTGGCCAGCCAATCTGACGGATATGGTTGGTTCACTACTTATCATTATTTTCTCTTTTCTATCTCTTCGTTACGCATATTTACTTACAAAAAACCAACCTGATAATTTTCTTTGGGGTTTTCTTTTTTATTTCTGCATGACCCTTGCCGCTTTTGCGATTTCGAGAGCCATGGGCCATCTGGTGAAACAGGTCTTGTTAATCAGTGGTAATAGAGAGCAATGGCAGGCCCTAGCACCGCTTGCTGGTGGTTTCAACACTCTGCTTATGACGTCACTTGCTGCTGTAACTATATACTACCACAAAGGTATCGAGGGCTTTAAGGCTATAGAGAAAAAAGCTGGCAGCTTGAAATCAACCAATAGAGAACTGCAAGAGACAGCAGCACAACTTCATACGATGAATATGAATTTGGAAGAGATGGTTGAGGATCGTACCAAAGAGCTTTCTGCTTCTGAAAAGAAATTCAGAAACTTTTTTGTGAATTCAAAGGATATGGTTTATTTCTGCGATGCCAGCAACCAACTGGTTAACATGAACGCGTCAGGCCTGGAAATGCTTGGGTATTCTTTTGAAGATCCTCCTTCATTAAACTTATTAGACATGTTTTTGAGTGAAGATGATCTGGATACATATTACGAAGATATTCTACGCATGGGTTTTATCGAGGACAGGGAAGTCGATTTTGTGAAAGCAGATGGTTCTGTTATCCATATCCTCCTTGCAGCCACTGCAATTTTTGATGAAGCCGGTGATTTCACTGGTTGTGAAGGCATCGCCAAAGATCTCACTCGTGTCAAAACGATGATGGCTCAGCTTGCTTCCAGCGAAAAAATGGCCTCCATAGGGCAGATGGCCGCAGGCGTTGCGCATGAAATTAATACACCCCTTGGCGTGATTCTCGGATATTCACAATTGCTAAAAGATGATTTCCCAGAAGGAACTGAAGAAGGGGAAAGTCTACAGGTAATTGAACGTCAGACTAAAGCGTGCCGTAAAATTGTTGCAGACCTGCTTAAGTTTTCCAGACAGGCTGAAAGCAGGCGAGAAAATATTTCCTTAAATGAGATGCTAACTGATGTACTAGCAGTTACAGAACATTCGCTAAACATGGATCACATTAATGTGTACCGAAATCTCTCAGAAAGCCTCTGTTCCATCGTTGGTGATACCGAAAAACTCAGACAGGTTTTTATCAATTTCATAAACAATGCACACCATGCCATGGAAGAAAATGAAGGTGGCAATCTCTATGTATCGACAAGAAATAGTGATGATAAAAAGTTTGTCATTGCCACAATTCGTGACAATGGGCATGGAATCCCAGATGAGATTAAAGGTTCCATATTTGATCCATTTTTCACAACAAAACCTGTCGGGAAAGGTACCGGTCTTGGATTATCAGTTTCCTACGGCATCGTCCAGGAACATGAGGGTACCATTGAGGTTGAAAGTCCAATAGAAGAACAAGAGGCTGGCGAGAAGGGTCCTGGCACAGCATTTCATGTAATATTACCTGCCGTCTGTGAAGAAGGACATAGCGTAACTAGCTAATGTTACATATCAAATAACCTGGAGAAAAATATGGCCAACATAGTTTCGCTTGATGATGTTTTGGATGCGACAGTACTTATTGGTAAAATTTTACGAAAGAAAGGTCATACTGTTCAAACCTTTACTGAAGAAGATGATCTTATAAGTCATGTTGAAATGAATCAAATTGATCTAGCAATTTTAGATATAAAACTAAAAAAAATGAACGGTGTCGAGGTCCTTGCCATTCTGAAACAGATTAATCCCGCGATTAAAGTGATCATGCTCACAGGATATCCAACAGTGGAAACTGCCCGAGAATCTATCAGTCTTGGGGCTGATGAGTATTGTGTCAAACCAATCGATCGAGACGAGTTAGAAGAAAAAGTAGCAAAAGTACTGAGGAGCGAGAAAGGGTAAATCACAATCATAGAGGAGGGATGAGGAGATATCAGCACTTAAAGTATTTAAGGGTATTATTTAACTGTATGTAAATTGTATAATTATTTAAGAGGAGAATCAAAGATGAAGTGTAAGCGACTATTAATTTCCATTTTTACAGTAAGTCTGTGGCTGATAGCCTGGCAGACTACAAGTATGGCTGCAAATACGATTTCTGCTGCTAACTATAAGGCGGGTGATACTGTAACAATAACTGGTGAAATTACACCGGGGCAGGAACTGTATATCGCAATTGCTCAACAGGATATGTTCAAATCTTCAGATACTGAAGGTAAATTTGAAAAGAAGAAACTTCCTAAAAACGGTAAAAAGGCTGGCTTTGGTGTTGATACTGCAATTCCACCTCTTTATTACATGCTTACCAGCAATACAAAGGCCTTTGGTGCCGATGTAGATAAAAAATTTGGTGGCCCATCCTTTCTTTTCAAAAAAGGACAGGGACTCTACAATACCACCATGTTTAGACTGAAAAAAGATTTCGCTGATGTTGGTGCTGCTGACATGATGGGTCCAATCAAAACAGTAGAGCAGTGGAATTTCCTCAAGTTTGCCCATGAAAATAAATACGGAATTAATACGATAGTAAAGGAAGGTAACAAAAAAGGTAAAGTAGTTATTTTTGCCCGTTCCGTTATTGGTGATGATTCCAGTGGAAATTATTGGGATAAAGGCACCTCCGTTAAACTTGATAAGGAAACAGGGAAATTTACAGCATCCTTTGCATCTTTTCGCCACACTGCGCCCGAAACTAAATTTGATGTGTACATCAATGGTGCAAAAAGTGGATCCTATGCCATTGATGGAAATGGATTCTGGCTTGCTAAAGGCTACCGCTATATGAATCCTCTGATCATCGTTATCGGTGCCATCCTTGTTGGTACTTATTTCTCCATGATCGGTGCTGCCGGTGGTATGCTCATGGGTGCTTTCCAGGCACTGTTTGTACAAACTGCAGGACCCGTTGGTATCAATGCCGCGAACGTTCTTCGTCCATCAAACATTGCACTTACTCTTTTCTCTCCGTTGGGATCATTCTATCGCTTTGCAATAGTTGAACGTCGTGTTGCCTGGCCGGTAGGACTTTCCTTTGGTGCTGGTATTTTTCTTGGATCTGTATGGCTTGGTGGATACGTTACTCAGTATCTCTCTATGAAAGCCTATAAGGAATGGCTCGGTGTACTGGTTGTTATCATGGGAATTAAAACCCTTATGGAAATGACACCAGGCGCCATGAACAAGAGAAAGAATATCAAGGCAATGACCCAGAAATTCAACGCTGCTGTCAAAAAAGCCAAAGAAACCGGCGGTTCTGTTGAAATGGGTTCCATTGAACCTGTTAAATCCGGGCTTACCGATTATCGTTTCAAGTTCTGGGGTGAAGAATTCCGTATTAACCCACTGCTCTTTGCATTCCTCGGAATCATCGTAGGTATCGCATCCCGTGCCTTTGGTATTGGTGGTGGATTCCTGCTTGTTCCTATGATGACAACCATCGCGGCATTACCTATGTATGTTGCGGTTCCAATCTCCCTTATCGGAACATGTTTCTCAAGTATCGGTTCCTTTATTGGTTATGTACTGAATGGTTACCTGCCAGATATGGTTCTTGCTGGATCTATCATTATTGGTGGTTTTGCAGGTGGTATGATTGGTAGTCGTTGTCAAAAGATGTTCAGTGAAAAAACGCTAAAGATGGTTTTGGCCTGTACACTGTTCTTCCTGTTCTTCCGTTTCCTCAAGATTGAGTATTGGATCTAACAGAGAAGGGAGCTATTTCACACGTACAATCTCAGGAAGCTGCAAAACATTGCAGCTTCCTGAAACATAAGGTTCATTATGGAAAACATTTTAAATATTGCCTGGGAATATATGTACGCAACTTTTCTCGTACTCACTAGTCAATTAGACAAGCTTCTATCACCGATTCATAACGTGTTTGGCCCTGGCAGTGTTATTATTCTGCTGGCGGTTGTAACAGTTTGTATGACGAAATTTATGAGTCGAAAGTTTCGTACTAAAAGACACATCAGATTGGAAGATGATTTCCACTACTGGCTCAGTATCCGTGAAGAGGCGATGCAGTGTAAAGATAGGGAAAAAGGGAAAAGAATGGCCCGCAATATCGACCAGGCGAAACTTAATCGTAGCTATTACGACTATTTTTTTGAAGGTCTGCTATTGAGTCTAGCCAATACCTATTTTCCTGTCCTTATGGTTCTGTCATATGTGAACAGGTATTATCGACCTGAACGTTTGATAGAGCTCACTGGGATAGATTATGTCCTGCAATTTGGAAGCTCCAATGGAGAGCCTGTATTAATTGGGTCAATTTTCTTTTATCTCTGTGCATTGTTTGCCACACATATAATTTGGGTAATTACCAAAAAAGTGCTTGAACGGAGCAGGATGCATAAAATTGCAAAATGTGTTGCAGAATCCAATGAATCTAAACTTGAAGAAACATCATATACGCCGGTGATGAATGGAAAACCGGTATAAATATCTTTACCAAACCACATCTCGAATTGAATTGGTTATTTAAGGAGGTTTAAAAATGACTAAATCTGTTTACTCCATGTGCGGCATGTGCACTGTGCGCTGTCCCATTCGTGTGGAGTCAGAAAACAATAAAGTAACATGGATAGAAGGGAACCAGCATATCCTTGGTGGTGCATTATGTGCCAAGGGATCAGCAGGTCCTGCTCTTGTTGCTGACCGAGAGAGGCCACAACAGCCTCTTATAAGAGAAGGTGCCCGTGGTGAAGGGCGCTGGCAGAAAGTAAGTTGGCCCACAGCCCTTGATTATATCAGTAAAAAATTGAAAAAAATTAAAGCTGAGCATGGTCCGGAATCTGTAGTCCTTTCATCAAGAGGTGGACCATGGCAGAATATGTATAAAACATTTATACATGCCTTTGGATCACCCAATTACACTAACCATGATAATACATGTGGTCGTAATACGCATCACGCAAGCCTTTCTCTCAACGGTGTTGGCCGTAAAGGTTTTATCTATGATATTAAGAATGCCAAACATCTAGTCCTCTTTGGACGTAATATGTTTGCCTCGCTCCGTATTGGAGAAAATCTGCAAACCATGGATATGCTGGAGAATGGTGGGAAACTCACCTACGTAGATGTACGGCAGACCATGACCGGTATTAAAGCAGATCGTTTCTTCCAGGTTAGACCAGGAACAGATTATGCTCTTATTCTCGCTATGATTCACGAGCTTGTCAGACGTGAAGCATATGATGCTGATTTTGTCGAACAATACGTCTCTGGATTTGATGAACTGACGTATTTTGTGGAACAATATTCACCAGCATGGGCCGCAAAAGAATGTGGTATCAAAGAAAAAGCAATTCATGCTTTCATTGATGATATCATTCCTGTGATGCCTAAGGTAATTTTTCATCCCGGCTGGAATTTATCACGATATAAAGATTCATTTTATGCTTCTCGTGGACTCCATATCTTAAATGTTCTGATGGGAAATATAGAACAGAAAGGTGGTCTTCTTATTCCTAAAGGACCAGGTGACTGTGGTGTGAAAGGCCTTCGAGCACTTGATTGTCCAAAACCTGATATTAAACGGGCAGATGGTGTCGGCTGGAAGTATAAGCATTTTGACAAAGGACCTGGTCTTGCCCATTTGTTTTTTGATGCCATGGAGAAAGAGGATCCGTATCCAGTTAAAGCATGGATTGCAATGCGGCATGATCCATTATCAGGAATGCCTGATCCTAAACGTCAAAAGCAGTCTTTTGACTTCTGTGATCTTTTAGTGTCAATCGATACCCACTACAGCGAATTCGGATGGTTTGCAGATGTTATACTACCTGAATCAACGTATCTCGAACGAGAAAGTACTATCTGTGTTCAGAAGAGTTTGAAACCTCGCCTTGCCATACGGCAGAGAGCAGTAGAACCTGAATTTGATACAAAACCAGGTTGGTGGATTTTTAAACAATTGGCAGAACGACTGGATATCGGTGAGTATTTTCCATACAACACAGCTGAAGAACTTTGGAACTGGCAGCTGGAACCCACAGGGGTTTCTATTTCCGATTTTGATGAAAAAGGCTTTGTTTCACTTACAGATAAACCGATCATGTATGATCCTAAAAAACTTGAGGGACAGTTTAAAACCCCATCAGGTAAAATTGAAATAATTAGCAAAAAACTCGAAGATGCCGGTTTACCGTCTCTTAAAGAGTATAAATCACCCATAAAACCACCCAAAGGAATGTTCAGACTGGTGTATGGTCGTTCAGCTGTACATAGTCACGGACATACAACCAATAACCCACTTTTGTCAGAATTGATGCCCGAGAACAGCCTTTGGATTAACAAAAGAGCTGCAAATAAACTGGGTATTGCTGAAGGTGATCTGGTGAATGTATCTTCTGAAGACGAGAGCTACTCTGGTCCAATGCATGCACATGTTGTTGATTACATTCATCCAGAAGCTGTCTATATGGTACATGGTTTTGGTAAACAGATTCCATTGCAAACACGTTCTTATCATGCCGGGATCAGTGACCAGAAACTTATGGTTGGCAAACTAGATGATTGGGATCAAGCAGGAGGAGCAATAAACCTTTGTGAATCATTTGTTTTAGTGCGCCGTAGTGTCCGTAATCCTAAGAGGAGGGTCGAATTATGAACAAATATATGATCTACCTCAACTCCAAAAGATGCATTGGTTGTCACGGATGTGAGGTACACTGTAAAACTAATAAAGGCTTACCTGTGGGACCCTATCTTTGTGAAATCGATCATGAAGTATTAACGACGATAAAGGGTGTTCCTAAAACTGAGTTTTCTTTTCGCTCCTGTTACCATTGTGACGAGCCGTTCTGTGTACCTATCTGCCCCACTGATGCTATGATTAAGCGTGCAGATGGTATCGTTTATATAGATGAGGCTGCGTGTATTGGTTGTATGGCTTGCGCTGGCGCATGTCCATGGACAATTCCACAGATGAATCCTGAAACCAAAAAAGCTGTGAAGTGTGATTATTGCATGGATCGGGTGGATAAAGGATTAAAACCTGCTTGTGTTACAAAATGTACGACCCATGCCTTAAAGTTTGTAACCTTGCATGAAGTATAGAATAAAGTATGATTACGGTAGAACTGGATGTGCCGTGACGCATCCGGTTCTATTATATCTACTCTTTTGTTCTTACATAATTTCAGTGAGATAGGTTATGAAAAAAGAAATCGAAATGGTTTGCGTATCTGATCTTGAAGGTTTTGATCGCAAAGTGTATGAGGCATCCAAAGCACAGCTCACCAAGCATCTGGCAAAATTTGGATGGAGTTTCGGGGAATGTGTAGTTGAAGAAGGTGATAAGGTCTGGTCCTGTAAACCTGCTGCTATTTGGTTTATGACCCCTGATCTGACCTGTCACACTGAGGACTAATAGTATATTATATGTGGCTTGCGGCGTAGCTGTCGCAAGCCAAATTTATGCGGGTCAATTCACTTTTTAAACACTTGACGTACCGGGTTTTTGCACCAGGTACAGTACTGCGCAAAACCTACCAATCGTTTCAAGATCTGCTGGCCTATGACAGTCGCTGTCATGAGTTAATGGCAGAGCTGGAAAACTTTTATTATCAGGGTGTAAGAGAGGATTTTTGTAAAATATCAAAAGTCTATCACTCCTTTGCCGAAAATGTTGAAGGAATGGTTCGCTGTCTTGAAGAGATGGCTCCCACTGCCTATCTCGATTTACCTGCTTATTTTCGTAAATTCAATTTTTATGCAGGTTTTTTTCTTGAACCTCCTGCCGTAAATATTTCCTCTCCTTTTGTCCTTCAGTTTAGAGATCCAGAAATCACAGCAGAACTGGCTGGTTCTAAAACAACAAATTTGATCGAGCTTGGTGAAAAACTACAGTTTAACGTACCTGATGGTTTTGTTATCACCACCAATAGCTTTTCGTATCTGATAGAATATAACGATCTCCAGTCGCAAATTGATGAACTTTTAATATCTATCAGTCTCACAGATCTTAAAGCTTTAGAAGAAATTGCACAAAAACTGCAAAGGTTAATAATTAGTGCTGATATTCCTCCCGAAATCTTTGGGTTAATCACGAAAGCAAGTGTGAGTTTACAAACAAAATCTATAGCAAAAACTTTTGCAGTGAGAAGTAGTGCCATCGCTGAGGATGGAGAATGTTCATTTGCAGGCCAGTATTTAAGTTGTCTCAATGTCAATCCTGACGAAATCGTAACGTCCTACAAACGTGTATTAAGCAGCAAATACAGCCCCGAGGCTTTAGTATACAGAATTAGCCGCGGCCTATATGATACCGAAGCTGCTATGGCAGTGATGGTTCTTCCCATGATTGATCCTGTTGCTGCTGGTGTAATGTATACCACTGATATCTCAGGAAGTCGTAAGGAATGTCTCTCTATTCATGCAACAGATGGTTTAGGTGATAAAGTCGTTAGTGGAACCATTATCCCTGATGTTTTCACAATAGACAAAAGTGCAATTCCTACCACAAATAATCAAGAATCAGGTAACAGATATGATGTGAAAATCTTAACAGACTCCCAGCTGAATGAGATTTCTTCTGCTGGAATAAAAATTGAAAAATATTACAAAGAAGCGCAAGATGTTGAATGGGCAATTGACCAAAAGGGATGCTTATTGTTTCTTCAAACAAGAGCATTACGCGTTCCAGCAAAAAACAAAAGCGAAAAATGTGAATTCGTTCATGATGGACATAGGGAAATCTTGGCAGGCGGTGAATGTGCCTCTTCAGGAATCGCAACAGGTGTTGCTCTTGACCCTGAACAAGTAACTATTTCACAGAAAGAAAAACAAAATATTATTCTAATATTAGGAGAAACACAGCCATCTTTTGTAAAACTTTTACCCCTGGTAAAAGGTGTGATTGCTGAGTCAGGTAGTGAGGCAGGGCATTTCGCAACGGTATGTAGAGAATTTGCTGTCCCCCTGCTCTTAGGTACAGGGAAAAGGATAAAGGGTATTGCAAACGGAACAGTTATAACACTCCATGCAGATAATAAAAAAGTCTATAATGGTGAAATTCAATTTCTTACAGAGAGATTACCTGCCTACAAATCTGAAAAAAACTTACCCTTTTTTCGAAAATTACATTCCCTGCTCGACTTCGTTACCCCTCTCAATCTTGTTGATCCGACGTCAAATGATTTTGCTCCAGAGTCCTGCCGATCCTTACATGATATCATACGCTTTTGTCATGAAAAAGCGGTCGGCAGAATGTTTTCTGTTGGTGATCAGGCCGGTCGCTCCAGAGGATTAAAGAAAAAACTGGCAACAGATCTCCCTTTTGACGTATTCTTAGTAGATATCGATAATGGAATTCATGAAAAATGTTGTGCACAGTCTGTTGTCACCATAGATGATATAGTGTGTACTCCCTTTTTACCGCTTTGGACAGGGCTCACTCATCCGACCATTGAATGGGGAGACAAAAAATATTACGACTGGAAAAGTTATGATAAAATGGCTATGAGTGATGCTTTTGTCTTTCAGTCTGAAAAAGATTCCGCTAGTTATGCAGTACTTGGGGAGCATTATTTGAATATAAATATGCGTTTCGGATATCATTTTACAATCCTTGATGCACTTTGTGAACCGGATTCTAATAGTAACTACTGCTCGTTACGATTTGCAGGTGGAGGCGGCGAGTTTGAGGGACGTAGGCTGCGAATCAGCTATCTGACGCAGGTTCTTCAACGGCTTGATTTTGAAGTTAAAGTAAAAGGTGATTTACTTGATGCAAATATTAGCCATGTGAGTCAGGAGTTACTGATAAAACGTCTTCGATCACTTGGCCGTTTGCTTGGCTTGACCAAACAGATGGATATGCGTTTGCATGATATGGATGAGGTTAATGAACAAATTGAAAAATTTTTTTGAGACAGTATGAGTTATAACATAAACTGGGTTACAGAATACTTATGTGTTGGCTCGGCCCCTATGTCCTATGATGATCTCGATGATATCAAGGCTAGTGGAATTCGGGCAATAGTGAATCTCTGCGCGGAGTTTAGTGATCTGCATGAGCTTGAGGAAAATGCAGGACTGGAAGTGTATTATTTGCCGATACATGATGAATGTGCCCCAGATATGGAAAAAATGGAGAAGGCACTACAGTGGTTTGATGAGGCAATGTATCTGAAGAAAAAGGTATTGGTTCATTGTAGACATGGAATAGGGCGAACAGGAACATTTGTCTCTGCTTACCTTTTACGACGTGGAATGGGACTTAAAGTTGCTGAAAAAACGTTAAAAAAGACAAAAGCACTCCCCAGTAATTACAGCCAATGGAAACTCCTGAAAAAATATGGAAAAAAACAAGGATGGCTGGCTGCGCGTGAAGCCAGTATAAAAGACACGGTGGCAGTGGATTTGAGTCTCTTTTTCCTGGAATATAAAGCACTTTTACTGAATGTGGCGGAACATGGTGGTTCTGGCCCAGACGATGCTCTCGATAGAAAGTACTGTTGTGAACAGTACTTCGAATTGCAATTGATTGAGGCTGTATTTGTAAGTAACAGTATGAATATTCAACTAACCAGCGAAGCCAGACAGACAGCAATACACGAGGCTCTGGTGGTTATGAAAGAATCAGGACTCTCACAGACCGCTGGCAGTAATGAAGAATTACTCCGCAGGAAAAAAGTATGGGCCAAACAGCAAAATTGCTGTCCGCTATTGAAGGATGGTCGTTGTCAAATTGGTGAAGAACGTCCTCTTCGTTGCCATTTTTCACACGATTCACAACTGGATGTTTACAAGGACATTGTAGAGAAGTTATCCCGAGACGTTTTTTTTGCGCTTACTGATTCAACGCCCCCTGACACAAAACTCACTTTTCCGATGCACGATATAATTTCTGGTCGCTTTGTGCAGCATTATTTTCAGGCCATGCTTAAAAAGACTATGGAAAAGTAATGCATACCGAAGAAAAAAATAACAAACGGCTACTAATTGTTGATGATGAAAAAGATCTGTTAAATCTTCTTAAGAAAGTTTTGTCAAAAAAATGCAACTGTGAAATATCTCTGGCAGAAAACGGAAAAAAAGCCAAACGTCTAGTCGATAGTTGGAGGCCTGATGTTGTTTTAACTGATATTAAAATGCCAGATAGTGATGGTTTGCAGTTGCTCAGTTATATCATGGAGGTAGATCCCACTATAAGCACGGTAATCATGACTGGATACGGCACCGTCGAATTGGCAGTGAAGGCTTTAAAACTCGGAGCATACGACTTCTTTGAGAAGCCATTTGATAACGACAAGATTGCTAGAGTTGTGAGGAGGGCCCTTGAACGTACTTGTCTAGTGAGAGAGAACAAACAACTTCAGTTACAGCTTACCAAACACTCAAATCCCACTGAATTTATAGGGAAAAGTAAAGCAATTTCCCATGCAGTGCATTTGCTTACTCGTTTTGGTCAGAGCGATGCCACACTTCTTATCAGGGGAGAGTCAGGAACTGGAAAAGAGATTGCGGCCCGTACAGTGCATGCGGCAAGTAAAAGGGCCCATAAAAAGATGATCACTGTAAACTGTCCGGCTCTTCCTGAACAGATACTTGAAAGTGAGCTTTTTGGTTATTGTAAAGGCGCTTTTACCGGAGCTGATAATGACAAGGATGGTCTGTTCCTTGAGGCTGATGGTTCAACAATACTACTTGATGAAATTGCTGACATACCAATCTCAGTGCAGACAAAGTTGTTGCGAGTCCTACAAGAAAAAGAGATACAGCCTCTCGGGCAGACAAACACAATACAGATTGATGTTCGCGTTCTTGCTTCTACAAATCAGGACCTAGAAGCAAAGATTAAAAGGGGGGAGTTTCGAGAAGATCTTTACTACCGTTTAAATGTGATGACGGTCTCTTTGCCTTCGCTTGCAGAAATGAAAGAGGATATTCCACTTTTGGCACAGCATTTTTTGAATTTTTACCAGAAAGAATATAAGCGGGAAGGATTGAGTTTCAGCCCTGAAGCACTGCAATTTATGATGCAGCATACCTGGCAGGGCAACGTACGAGAGTTTCAAAACATAATTAACAGGGCAGTATTGCTGGTACCTGGCCAGGTTATAACCCAGACTGATTTAAATGATGAAGGCAGGAACAGTTCTGAATCGCAATCAACCATAAAGTCAGATTTAGTAATACAAGAAAGTGACCTCTCGTACAAGGCTGCAAAAAGCGAAGTAGTTAGTCGTTTTAGTGTGGACTATCTGAGTCGTGCCCTGAAACAAACAAGTGGGAACGTGTCCGTCGCGGCCCAAAAAAGTGGTATGGAACGTCAGGCTTTTCAGCGTTTATTAAGGCGTCATGGACTTGTGGCGCAGGATTTTAGAAATTGATTATTATTGTACATACCAGATCCAACTATTAACAATACGGTTTAAATCCTGTTTGACTCATCCAGTCTCAATAATATAGAATACCTCATCAGTAGGGCGAAAACTCTCCATCTCCTTCGTGCTGCACATTCTCTATCATCATGACGTACCTTAGTACGCCGAAATGATAGAAAATATTTGCGCCTCGGATGTGAAGTTTTTCACCCGAACAAAGGGCATAAATACTTAACCATCTAAAATCTGGGTTTTTACGAGTTTGTTAATATTATGATAAAAAATAGCTGTCTACCTATGTTCTAATCCCTGAGTATAATGACAAAAAAAACACAATTTCCTTTGCTAATAATTGTACTTGTCCTGTCCATATTGATTGTCGCTGTTCACAACGAAAAAGCTACAGCCAGTGAGCCAATCAAAGTTGGTATTTTTCAAAATAAACCTGTGGTCTATTTTGAAGAAAGTCCTAAGGGTTTATTTGTCGAAGTCCTGGACCATATAGCTGAAAAAGAAGGTTGGGAAATAGAATACGTAAGGTGTGAATTAAAAAAATGTTTTGAGTTGTTACAGGCTAATCAATTAGATCTTATGACCTCGTTTGGTAAAAACTCTCGAAGATCTAAATTTGTATCCTTTTCAGAAGAGCCCGTCTGGACCTTCTGGGGGACTATATATTCTCACGACCAGGAATTTTCTTCTCTCTTTGACTTAGAAAATAAACAAATTGGAGTGAGACGCAAGGACAAGATAACCAGTGGTTTGAAAAGCATCCTTGCAGATTTTAATATCCCAGTCCACTACGTTGAATTTGATAATTATCAGAACTCTTTTAACGCTCTTCATGCAAGACAAGTTGATGTAGTGGCAGTAAACAACACCGTTGGTTTTGAGGAACAAAGAAACAGTGACATTCAGCTGACTCCTATAGTCTTTACCCCATTTTCAGCTTATTTCGCAGCACCTATCGGTGGCCGGCATCAGGAAAAACTCCTCATTATTGATTCCTATATCAAGAGATTAAAAAAAGATAAGAACTCTTTTTTTTCTGATTTTAAAAAATTGTGGTTGAGTGGACCGCAATCGTACTGGACTGCTAAACGCGTTAGTACTATAAGTCTTGTTTGTCTGTTTATTACTGTTCTGGTAATGGCCTTG
The DNA here is from genome assembly GCA_022712895.1 of Desulfocapsa sp. Classification (GTDB taxonomy): domain Bacteria; phylum Desulfobacterota; class Desulfobulbia; order Desulfobulbales; family Desulfocapsaceae; genus Desulfocapsa. The sequence goes on along the minus strand of JAFLJS010000042.1, from coordinate 123,844 downwards.
TGGAGATACCGCTCGCTGGTTAGTCTTAATAAAAAGCTTCTACAAGGTATTGAAAATAGAAAACAGGTCGAAAAGAAGTTGTTGCAAAGTGAGGAAAAATTTCGTCGGCTTGTCGCGAATGCAGCAGATGCTATTTTTGTGTTCGATGAGGATGGATATTTCCAATTAGTCAATAAGCAAGCATGTAAAAGTCTTGGATATACTGAAAAACAACTGCTGCAAATGAATGTAGCTGACATTGACACTCAATTCAATGACAAACATGTTGTTGAGTTCACACGAAAAAGCAATAGGGTGCAATGGCCAATTACTATCGCAGGAAACAATCAGCGTAAAGACGGTTCACTGTTTCCTGTTGAAGTCCGTGTCGATAAAATTGTAGATGAAGATGGGTTGCGATTTGTTGCTCTGGCACGTGATGTGAGCGAACAGAAAAGGAAAGAGGAAGCCAGACAGCAACAACTTATTTTGGGCCAGATTGTTGAAAATTCATTGAATGAAATTTATCTGTTTGAAATCGATACCCTCAAATTTACTCAGGTAAATAAAGGAGCACGACGGAATCTCGGGTATACACAGTCGGAATTACAATATCTCACTCCAGTCGATATAAAACCAGAGTATACCGAGGAGACATTTGCTAAAATAATACAGCCTCTTAAAGATGATACAATAGATAACCTCATTTTTGAGACTCGGCATCAGCGAAAAGATGGGACACAATATCCTGTTGAAGTCTATCTACAAAAAGCCATTGTCCCCAATGTTCAGATATATATTGCTATCATTCTGGATATTACACAGCGTAAAGAGGCAGAAGCAGGACTCAGGCGGTTGGCATCTGCCATTGATCAAGCATCGGAAACCGTTCTCATTACAGATCGAATGGGAAACATCCAATATGTTAATCCAGCTTTCACAAAACTTAGCGGTTATACTCGTCAAGAAGCTATTGGCAGGAATCCACATATCCTTAAAAGTGATAAACATGATGAAAGATTTTATGAAAAAATGTGGAGAACACTGATAAGAGGTGAAGTGTGGCATGGTCATTTAATCAATAAGAAAAAAGACGGTTCGCTTTTTGAAGAAGAGGCCACCATTTCTCCAGTTAAAAACAATGACGGTCAGATAATCAATTTTGTAGCGGTAAAACGAGATGTGAGCCGGGAAGTATCTTTGGAAAAACAGCTGCGACAAGCAGTAAAAATGGAAGCCATCGGTACCTTAGCCGGAGGTATTGCACATGACTTTAACAATATTCTGGCAGCTATTCTTGGGTATAGTGAAATGGCTCGAGAACAACTGCCTGCAGAGGGACAAGCAGCAAAGGATTTAGTGCAGGTGATTAAGGCAGGGAACAGAGCAAAGGATCTGGTCAAACAAATTTTGGCTTTTAGTCGCCAGGGTGAACTTGACTTTTCGTCTTTGGAAATTCAGACGATTATCAAAGAAGCACTCAAAATGTTACGATCTTCCCTGCCTACAACGCTGCAAATAAAAGAACAAATTGATGGGAGTTGTCGACCGGTTTTTGCTGATCCAACCCAGATTCACCAGGTCGTAATGAACCTGTGTACAAATGCAAAGCATGCTATGCTTGAAAGTGGCGGAACGTTGACTGTTTCCCTTGTTGAAGTAGATATCAATGATTCTGGGAAATTGCGTAACTGTGTGCCGCTCGCCCCTGGAAAATATCTTGACCTTATGATATCTGATACAGGTTGTGGTATGGATGAGCGCACTCAAAGTAAAATCTTTGATCCTTTTTTTACTACTAAGGAATTAGGGAAAGGGACTGGACTTGGATTGTCTGTTGTCCATGGTATCATCAAACAGCATCACGGTGATATCACGGTTGAAAGTACGCTGGGTCAGGGATCTGTCTTTCATATCTATCTCCCTGTAATTAGTAAGCCACAGGCAGACGAACCAGATATTTCACTTAGTGATACACCCCATGGAAATGAACGAATAATGGTTGTGGACGATGAAAGCGATGTCCTTGATCTGATGCGACGAATGCTGGACAGTTTAGGGTATTGTACAACCTCTTTTACATGTAGTATTAAAGCTTTGGAGAAATATAGTGAACAACCTGATAAATTCGACCTGGTTATTACTGATATGACAATGCCGGGTATGACAGGGGGGATTTTAGCAAAGAAGATGTTGAACATACGAGCAGATCTACCAATTATTCTCTGTACCGGATTTAGCGAAACCATAGATGAGGAAATGACTATTTCATTGGGTATTAAGAAGTTCCTGTTAAAACCCATTTTAAAAAGACAACTGGCTCAAACAGTCAGAGAGGTGCTTGAACGTGGCTGATATCTTTGTTGTCGATGATGATTTGGTATTGCAGGAGATGCTTGTGAGCAGACTCGAGCGCTCAGGGCATTCCGCAAATTGTGCATCCACCCTTGAGGAAGGGTTAAAAGCTGTAATCAAAGGAGAGTATGACGTTATTCTTCTTGATGTTCAATTGCCAGACGGAAATGGATTGGAGTATCTCCAACGGTTTAAGACTGTCCCGTCAGCTCCTGAGGTCATAATTATCACCGGAAAGGGTGACGAACACGGTGCTGAAAAAGCTATTACCAGTGGTGCCTGGAGTTATATTGAAAAGCCCGATGTTATAAGAGAATTACTGCTACATCTTACCAGGGCACTGCAGTATCGTGAGGAAAAGATCAAGGGATATAAAATCCCACTTGTTTTAAAAAGAGATGCAATTTTTGGCAATAGTACACCCCTCACCAAGTGTCTTGATCAGGTTGCCCAGGCTGCTTCTTCTGATGCAAGTGTTTTGATTACAGGTGAAACAGGAACCGGTAAAGAGCTTTTTGCCAGAGCAATTCATGAAAACAGTCGCCGTGCTGGCAGAGAATTCATAACCGTTGATTGTGCAGCCCTGCCAGAGACTCTCATTGAGAGTATTTTGTTTGGCCATGTTTCTGGTGCTTTTACAGGAGCTGTAAACGATCAGGAGGGGCTTATCAGCCTTGCGGATGGTGGCACACTGTTTCTTGATGAAGTTGGAGAACTTTCCTTGAATATCCAGAAAACTTTTTTAAGGGTTTTGCAGGAACAATCTTTCAGACCGGTGGGTTCAACCTTTGAAAAGCAGTGTGATTTCAGGATTGTTGCTGCAACCAATTCAGATGTGGAAAAATGCATAGGTCAAGGTACATTTCGCAGTGATTTGTTATATCGTTTAAAAGCTTTTTCCTTTACTGCTCCACCGTTGCGAGAAAGGAAGGAAGATATCAAGCTTTTAGCAACGTATTTTCTTGGCCAGGTATGTGAACGATCTGACATGCAGTGCAAAGGAATTGACCGCGATTTTGTTGAACATTTAACAGGATATAACTGGCCAGGGAATATTAGGGAACTGAAACAGACATTGGAGCAGGTTGTTGCCAGTGCCGTAGAGGCCCCTACATTGTTTGCCTATCATCTCCCTGAGCATTTCCGTATTCGTCAGGCTCAGGTGGCTGTTCAATCATCTCCAATCACGGCTACGTCTAGTCCTCTGACTCTTGAATCCAAACGAATAAGTCCTTTGTCATGGGTGGATTCTAAAAACAATCATGAACAAAAGTATATCCATGATCTTATGCTGTATACCAAGGGCAATGTAAAACTCGCCTGTCAGGTTTCGCAACTATCCAGAGCACGTCTTTACCAGTTACGCGAAAAGTATGGTTTAATTCAATCTTCCTAACTGCTCCTCCCCGAAACCCTATCCTATTAATAGGGCTACTTTTGTAGCCGTGCCATGTCTCCTAAGGTAGCCAATGGTTACTTTCTTGTCCCTCTTCTGCCGAGTTATTCAAACGGTGTCCCGGACGCCTATCGTTCTGATAATACAGACTTATGTATGTAACTTCCCCCTCGACCATCATGTTGGCACGTTTTGCGCATAGAGAAGAAAAAGGGGGAAAACAAAAACTGGTTCTCAATATTTAGGCAATAAAGAGGGAGGATGTATGCATATCTTTTTTTATACAGGTTCTAATTCAAAAGCTGCAGTTAGTTATTTAAAACAATTACAAAACCTGTCTGTTCTTGACGCAATGACAATACTCCACACAAAAAAATTATTTCCCTCTCAGTTGGCCCTTAAGTTGCGTAGTGGTGATTTGATTATCCTCGTTGCATTTAAAAGCTCTGATTTAGACGAACTGCTGACGTTTAGGTCTGAATTCAGTGATTTTCGCATCATTTTAATAATTAGTGATAATGTTGACAGTCGTAAAGCTCATCTACTTCACCCTCGGCTTATAACCTTTCAAGAGGATTCAATTGTTAAAATTGAATCTGTGGTCCAAAAAATGTTAAATTCTAATTAGTTGATAAAATAAATGAAATGGAAAAGTAGACTGTTAGTGGAAAATAAGGTCGCCATAGGACTGGGAGCAGCCTCATGGAAAGCAATATAACATGAAAAACAAACAAACAGGTGAATCAAGTATTCGTGTGGCCATTAGTCTACTTGACGAATTGATGAATCTTGCTGGCGAGCTTGTGCTCTCAAGAAATCAACTCCTGCAAGCCATTAAATCAAGCGATACCAGGAATGCAGAAGTGGTTGGACAGCGTATAGATCTAATCACTTCCGAGCTACAGGAAGCAATTATGCTCACTAGAATGCAACCCATTGGTAATGTTTTCAACAAATTTCCACGGGTGGTTCGTGATCTGTCTGCAAAGCTGGACCGTAAAATAGAGTTCACTATTGTTGGACAGGAAATTGAGCTTGATAAAACGATTATTGAGGCAATCAGTGATCCTCTAACCCATCTTATTCGAAATTCTGTGGATCATGGTATTGAGACACCCGAACAACGCAGACAAAAGGGTAAACCCATACTTGGCAATATTATTCTTAAAGCATTTCACGCAGCAGGTCAGGTCGTTATTGAGATAATTGATGACGGTAAAGGAATTGACGGCAATATGCTTGTTGATGTTGCATTACAAAAAGCTTTGATAACAGCAGATCAAGCTGCTGCATTGTCAGAAAATGAACGAATTAACCTGATTTTAATTCCTGGGTTTTCCACTGCTCCCAAGGTTACAGATGTCTCTGGAAGAGTCGTGGGGATGGATGTGGTGAAGACTAATCTTGATAAACTTGGCGGTACCATTCTGATAAAATCAGAAGTGGACAAGGGCACTACGATATCCATAACGCTCCCTTTGACCCTGGCCATCATTCCTTGTCAGATTGTACGCACTGGAAAGGAACGTTATGCTATTCCTCAGGCTAATCTTGAGGAGTTGCTTCGTATTCCGGCAGTCCAAGTCAAAAAAAGAGTCGAACGAGTTGGAGATGCGCCAGTTGTACGATTACGTGGAAACCTGCTTCCTTTAGTTAAACTCTCTGAGGTCCTTGGAATAAAAACTATATACGAGGATATCAATACCGGTAAGCAGCTTCCGGACAGGAGAAAAAATATCGCGGATCGTCGATCACACCAAAGCCCTCTCATTAGCACTGACGAGCAGGATCGTGGTGATGGCAGATCATCAAACGAAAAAAAATATCGTGATGGCACAGAACGGCGTCAATCAATTGATTCAACTCTGAATATTGTTGTGGTATCCACAGGGTCCATGACATATGGATTGATTGTTGACCAACTTCAGGATTCAGAAGAAATTGTTATTAAACCACTGGGCTGCCATCTGCAGCATTGTGAAGGCTATGCCGGTGCTACCATCATGGGAGATGGTCAAATATCTCTTATCCTTGATGTGAGTAATCTTGCAAAAATGGCAGACTTAACATCCTTTGAGGATACCAACCGTGCAATAGCAATCGCTGCCGCGGAGAAAACAAATATACAAAAAAGAAAGAAACAACAGGCTCTGTTTACTTTCAGGTGCTCACTGAATGAAAATTTTGCCATACCACTCAATCAGGTTGAACGTATAGAGAAAGTAACAGCAGAAAATGTTGAAGTGGTGGGTGGCAAAAGAGTTATGCAGTACCGAAATGGGAGCCTACCTCTACTCTCTGTTGATGATGTCGCTATGGTACAACCACTAGCTGACCAGGAAGAATTACTCGTTATTGTATTTAAAATGAGGGGGCATACTATAGGGCTCCTTGCGACAGGGCCTGTCGATGCCGTGGAAACAACTGTTGATATCGATAAAATCACTTTGAAACAGAGAGGTATTATGGGCTCCATGATTATCAATGGGCAAACCACTATGATGGTAGATATTGTTGAACTTGTGGAGACTGTTCGACCGGAATGGAGCATTGAAACGGCCTTGGCTGAGATCAGCAATCAAAGTCAGGAAGTAATATCAAATTCAATTCAATTGTAGAGTAGCTTTATCAGAGAGGATTCTATGACCGATAATAATAAAAAAATAGAGCGTATTGAATTATCGACATTTTATGTGGGCAATGCTTTGTGTGGTTTGGATATCTTACAAATTCAGGAAATAAATAAGCTTATGGAAATGACCGAAGTTCCACAAGCACCTGGATATGTAAATGGTATTCTGAACTTGCGTGGCCAGATAGTAACCATTGTTGATATTGGGAAGAAATTAGGGCTGGGAGAGACACAAAAAGGTCCAGATTCGCGCAATATTGTGGTGAGTGGAAAGGGGGGAGAGCATGTAGGATTATTTATCAAAAAGATTGGTGATGTTGTCACTGCATTTCCAGATCAAATCGAATCGGCTCCTTCGAATATGAAAGGGATACAGGGTGACTTTTTTGTAGGTGTTTATAAAACAGAAAATAAACTGATTGGTATTTTAGATGTTGAAAGAGTTTTAGGATTTGAGAATGAATAAGTCTTATTTGTATATTGATGCAATATCTTTCAAATACAAGCTGGATTGTGTTGACATTAGGTTTTTAGAAAAGTCTCAAGGAGTCAAGGCGTAAGACTTGGAGTATTTGAGTGTACGACAAGTAAGAAACATAATATTCAAGATATGATGGCGTCGTATTTATGCCCGTAGTTAGGGTGAAAACTCTCCATCTCCTTCGTTGCTGCACATTTTCTATCATTACGACGTACCTTGTACGCCGAAATAATGGGAATATTTTCACCCGAACAAAGGGCATAAATACTTAACCATCTAAATTCTTGGTTTTTGCGAGTTTATCAAGATATGTTCTTGGTTCTTATGTTCGTTTATCTGTTGTAAGATAATGACTCTGGGACTGATGAAAATCATCTTACTCGATTTTGTTATCCCGATTTTACAACTAAAGAAGTTGGTAAAGGATCAGGAATGGGGCTTGCTGTGGTTATGGGTATTATTAAAAGCCATAATGGATGATTGTAGAGACGAGTTCGCCAATTACAGGAACCAAATATGATGAGTATTTTCCAATGATGGCCAAGAAAAATACTGATGACAGCAATGAAAAAAAGCTTCCGCTTCCAGAATACAGAGAAAAAATTCTCATTGTGGACGATGAAGAAATTGTTCTCGGAGTGACAGGGGTAATATTACGAGATTTAGGATATAACGTCACCACGGAAGTCAAAAGCGTGGATGCTTTTGATCGTATAGTATCCGGGCCAGATTCCTTTGATCTTGTAATAACCTACCAGGCGATGCCAATTTTAACAGGCGATCAACTGGCCAGTAAAATTCATGATGTGTTTCCACACATGCCTGTCATTCTCTGCACTGGATATAGCTCACTAATTGATACCAAGAAGGCTGCTGCGGCTGGCTTTAGTGCATTTATTATAAAACCAATTGATAAGGATGTGTTTGTTAAGACTGTTCGACGAGTGTTAGACAATGTACCAATAGAGTAAATGCTATAATATTATTATGCTAGACAAAGAAGGATCGAAACCATCAGTATATTACTGAGGACACAGAAGGAAATTCATATAGTCGCTGTGTCTGTTGGTAGAAGAGCTGGGCCGGATGAATATTTGTAAATAGCCTATTGCCCTGTAACCATATCATTATTTGAAAATATTTAGGCTGACCTTTTTATATAAAATCGAATTGGACATAGGATCTTGCAGATTTACCTATACAAAAAAACATGACAACAGAAGAAGAAAAAGAAATAGCGCTTCATACAATCCAGCAGAACCTTGCGCTCTTTTTTCCTGAAGATGCCTACTCCTATACTCGCCAGGCAGTTGAAGATGGAATGAAAGAAGGAGATATTCTGACTAAGCCAGAACTGATACTGCCTTATATGCAAACAGCTCTTTTTGATGATAAGATCCTTGAGATGGAGCTGGATGGTATGACCAGAACATATTTCAGCAGAATTCATGATGATATCCCCGATTTGGAGGAGAGTGAGGAGGAGATTGGAGAGGTTCAGGTGGAAACTCCAGAGTACAAAGAAGGTGATTATCTTAAGCTTATGAGTCATATAATTTGCCTGCCCCTTGAGCCTGGTATGGGAAATCTTCATATTCGCCATTCCCAGAAGGTCATGATACGGTTTTTCACCTCCACCAGTGCCATTGAAGTAGGAACATTTTTTCAAGAATTAAGTGTGGTTCAGGAGATACCGGTATTACGTCTCTCCTTTCCCTTGATTGGCAGACAAGTCCGGGGAGCTAGAGCCTTCCGGGCCAAGGTTCCTAAAACAATGAATTTCACACTCCTTATTAAAGGAAAAAAGAAAAGACGAAAAGATATTGAGACGTTCCCCCTAAATATTAGCAATGAGGGGATGTCGTTTGAGATCCAAAAAAAGGAAAAGGCTTTGTTCCAAGAAGATGAAAAGTGTGAGATCCAATTCTTCCTAGAGGGTGAATTGCATGTGAAAGTGAATGTGAAAATATGCCATCTATCTAAAATCAGGAATAAAAGAAGTATTCAGTATTGTTGTGGGGTACAATTTGACCTGCCAACTCGTTCTCTTGCCAGTACCATAGAAATTATTGTCGCAGCAGTACAACGTGCCCACTTGAAAGAACTTTCGGATAAGTCAGAAGAAAGCGGAATAATGCTGGTTCGCTGATATCTCGGTAGTTACTGTGTGTTACCGAGGCTTACAGTGTCTTGGGTCGGAGTAAATCTAACCGCCAGTAATGTAAAAGGTTCTGTACCACATCAGTCAGGTGAGCTTTGACAAACTACACCTGACTGCTCCATATCATATCTCGAAAATATTGCCTGTCAATTACGGTTATGTGATCTGTCAACCAGTCACGCGTGAAGTCAGCTAGCTCTATAAGCTTTAAGGTTCCTTTATTATAATCCGCAATATAACCATTAATCTGTTTAACAAAGTCTTGATGCAGTTCCTGGTGGTCAGCAAACAATGGATGCTCTTTGTAGTGTCTTTCTTCCTCATGAAAATGGATTGCAATATATTCTGTTAAACCAAGTAGTGCCTCTTTTGTGGATTGAGTAGCAACTGGCTGTTCTACTAAAATATAGAGTATATTGCAGAGATCAAATAGATATTTGTGCTGATCATCAATAGCAACATTATTTACGCTGTATTCTGCCAGCCATTTAATTTTATTGGGCAAAGTGGCTCTTCCTAACCGTGTAACTTGCTTGGATTCATAATGTTCTCCTGCATATGCTGTAGCTCATCTATGCCTGACACAACAATTTCGGGATCACAAATCAGATCTTCAGCGGATCTTTTATTCTCATATTCCATATTGGCAAGGATATGTTTGATACAATTAATCCGAGCGGATTTCTTCACATCAGAACGGATAATAGTCCAGGGGGACATGGTACGGTTCGTTTCCGATAGCATCTGAAATTTACGTACTGAGTATTCGTTCCAGTATTGCTGGGCTAAATTATCAACTGGGGAGAGTTTGTACTGTTTGAGAGGATCTTCTTTCCTTGAGTCAAAACGTTCTTTCTGAACATCTTTTGATACGGAAAAATAGAACTTGAAGAGATGAATACCGTCTTTGACAAGCATCTCCTCGAGCATGGGTACGTCTTTTAGGAAACGTTTGTTTTGCTCATCAGTGCAGAAATGCATAACCGGTTCAACCATGGCCCTGTTATACCAGCTTCTGTCAAATAGCACCATCTCACCTGCTGAAGGTAAGTGGGGGGTGTAGCGTTGAAAGTACCATTGGCTGATTTCGGTTTCGTTGGGTTTTGTAAGTGCTACAACCCTTGTGTTTCTTGGGTTGAGATTGGCTGTAATACGTTTAATTGTCCCGCCTTTACCAGCAGCGTCACGCCCTTCAAAGATCATGAGCATACGATCGCCAGTTCTTTGCATATGTTGCTGTAGTTTCATCAGTTCTATCTGTAAATATTTCAGTTCCTGCTCATATTGCAGGTGCCAGTTTTTTACAAAAACAGCGGTTTTACCTTTTCCTTCCTGACGACTCACATTTTTTAAAGCAGTTCCTTCCAGTAGTTTTAAATTTAAACTGCTAATGCATTTCTGATCGTTATCTTTCTTCTTACAGGGTTTGTTTTTATTTTTTTTATTGGCCATGGAGCGCTCCTTGCTCGAGAGGTTAACGTAATGGAGTTCCGTATTGTTTCTTTTGCTTTTTCATTATCTTCAACTCCCTGCTACCACTTATCACGATATCATCATCTAGCTTGAAGTTGAGGGAACGGCTTCTGCCACGGTATTTAACGCTGTTCAGGATGAGTTTCATGGTCTCACGACGAGCCCTGTGTTTGTCATCTGAACGTATAATCCACCAAGGTGATCCTTTCGTATGGGTCTTTTGGAGCAGGATTTTCTTCTTCTTGGTAAACTCATCCCATAACTCCTGTGCTTGAAGATCAACCTCACTCAATTTCCACTGGCGCAGGGGATCATTTTTCCGTCTTTCAAAACGTCGGGACTGCTCTTCTTTACTTACTGAGAAATAAAATTTTAAGAGCATGGTTTGTCCGGCATCAAGGATGAAATTTTCTTCGTATGCAGTAACTTTTTTTAAGAATCGCCTATATTGATCATTGGTACAAAAACCCATCACCGGTTCAACCATGGCACGATTGTACCAGCTGCGATCAAAGAGTACTATTTCACCTGCATGGGGGAAACGTTCGATATAGCGTTTAATATGCAGTTCAGACTTTTGCACTTCATTGGGTTTCCCCAAAGCCTCAACGCGATAGCGTTTTTCATTCATGTATCGTGTTACACGGCGAATTGTGCCACCTTTGCCGGACGCATCTCGACCATCAAAAAGAATGATCATCTTCTTGCCGGTACGTTCCAGGTGAGACTGCATTTTAATCAGCTCAGCTTGGTAGGGTTTCAACTCTTCTGCATTATAATATTTGAGTAAGGCAGCCTCAACAATAGCTTCTTTACATTTGTTTTTTAAAACACTTAGAAGCTTCCGACTTTTATCGGTTGGTGCCTGTTCTTTGAATTCATGCCCAAGTCTGTCTACAACTTTACGTATAATGGCGGTGCTCCCGAGGGGCTCAGCACCGTAGTCAGATTCTTTCTTTTTTGCAGCACACATATGAAAATCCTCATGGATAAATTAATGTTTTTTGTAAGAGTATCAGATTGTCACATACAATAACAATTCTTTTCTGAGAATAATGTCGATGTACTCTTAAAAAGTTGTAAAGCAGCACGGGGTCTTTTTCATACTACTCAATGGTATCGCTGGCCAGTGTACTGGGATTAGTTCAATTTTTGACCTAGCAGGTACATCCTCTGATATATTTCTGGTAAACCTGCATTCTTGAGAGCGGTTGTCGTTTCTTGTATTGCATATTCAATTCTGAAATGCTCCACAGAAACTGCAGTCTCTACAATATTTAAGATAGCACAGGAAGCAGTAGGGTCTGAGTCAAACATGCGACCGACACTACCAGGATTTATGAAATGAGTAGTAGCAACATGTTTGTAGTAGGGCGTATGAGAATGGCCGCTAACTACGATAGAATTGGGGAATGAATTTGCAAGATCTTTAAATCTGCTATGAGGTGTATTCGGAAAAAGAAATTCGTTAGGGTGCTCTGGACTCCCATGGAATAAAAGAACTGGATACGTTGCTTCTATTGAATATGACTTCTTCAGGGAAAGCAGATATTTTTTTGACTTGCTTGTCAGTTGTTGAGCGGTCCACGTATACATAATACGTTTTTCTTCTTTTCCAGGTTTTTTGAAACTTTTCCCCTTCAACAGTTTTATGATTTTTTTATCAGTATTGCCAAGGATAGAGCAAACCTTATTTTCCTCAAGCCAATCTAATGTTTCATTCGGAAATGGGCCATAAACGAGTGAATCACCGCAGTTGCAGATTGTATCAAAAAAAGTGTTAGAAAACCGGTCGTTTACAGCTTGTAAAGCTGGATAGTTTCCGTGAATATCTGAAAGCAGTAGAATTTTCATCTGTATTACAGGAGGGGACTTATGATTAATGCTGCATTTTCAAGAAAACGTTGCGTGAAATTTCGTTTTTCAAGATTCTCTGGAGTCAACGTCAGGGAACTGCTTTCGTAATCGGCCTGAATGCGGCGAAGATCAAGGGTGAACGCTTTGTTATAAATAAATAAGGTCGTTTCAAAATTTAGCCAGAAACTTCGCATATCGATATTTACCGAACCAAACAGTGAAAACTCATCATCCACAGTGATTGTTTTGGAATGCAGCAGACCACCCTGAAAAAGTTTTATCGATATACCACTTTCGAGCATAACCTTATAACGAGCACGGCTTGCATAATGGACCAGTTTTGAATCATTTTTTTCAGGGACAATTATTCTAACATCTACACCTCGCTCCGCGGCAGAGGTGAGTGCCGTCAAAATGGACTCGTCCGGAACAAAATAGGGCGTAGTTAAAGTGATATTTCTTCTAGAAGCATAAATGGTTGTAAGCAGCAGTTTGTGTATGGCTTCCTGTGCAAAGGAAGGACCGGAAGGCACTAGCTGGATGGGAATATCCCCAGCTGGTGGTTGGTGGTTGATGTCGGCAATGCTTCGTACATGCTGTATATCTTTACCAAGAGAACGGGTACGGACCTTTTCCTGATCTGTTTCAAGAAACCAGTCACTAATAAAAGTTCCGGCAAGGGCTTCAACAACCGGTCCTTGGATACGAACCATTGTGTCTACCCACTGCCCAACCCCAGAGTCCTGTTTAAAATATCGTGGATCAACCATATTTTGACTTCCTGTGTAGGCAACCTTGCCATCGATTACTACAATTTTCCGATGGTTTCTGATATCGATTCGTACAAAAAGGGCCTTAAAGAAGCCAGCAGGTAAAGATTCAAGAACCCGCACTCCTACAGCTTGTAATCGCTTTATCTGTTTTCCCCGGAGGAATTCTTTTGATCCTATGCTATCGACAAGGATTCTGCAGGTTACTCCACGTTTAGCTGCATTAATCACTGCCTCCACTACTTTATCAGCGCTCCCGCCATCATGCCAGATATAAAATTGCAGATGGCAGGTTGATCGAGAATCGTCAATATCTTTTATAATTTCCTGAATGATTAGTTTCGGTTCTTCTATAAGTTCAAGTTTGTTCCCATCCATGGCAGGAATCCCTACAAGATTATCAGCCTGACAATGTATCGGCTCAAGTGCCTTAGGGAGAGAGTCCCAGTTTACAGGTGAAATGGGGCGAAGTGATGCAAGCCAGTGATGGTAATGTGCAAGGGATTGCCTGGCTCTTTTGGCACGAGTCTCACCAATTCTATTCTCACCAAAGAATAAATAAATAATGGCCCCTAAAAAAGGGAGCAGAAGAATGATAACCAGCCAGGCAAGGGTTACGCCATATTGCCGTTGTCTCATGATGACTCGAATACAGAGGCCCAGACGAATAAATAAATCCGCAAGAGTTAAAATAATAGCTAAAAATTGACTACTCCAATGTAAGGTCTCTGTTTCCATAATAAATTTATTTTACACTGCAAGGCAAAAATGTAAAAGTTCTTATTTTTATCTAGCAAAAATCACTTTTTGGATGCTATGATACATCCTTTGCAGTTAATAAAATTTTAAGGATAGAGAACCATGAAAATCAAAGGATTTTTCAGTTCGGCAGTCGCTGCCGGAATTCGTTATAAAGACAAGCAGGACCTGGGAATGATCTACAGTGACACACCCGCAGTTACGGCGGGTGTGTTTACCAGGAATCAGGTGAAAGCAGCACCCGTTTTGATTGATCAGAAACGTCTCAAGCAGGGACGTGCCCAAGCCATTCTAGTGAATTCAGGTTGTGCCAATGCATGCACTGGCAAACAGGGGATGGATGCAGCTTTTACCACCAGCTCATTGCTCTCATCACGTTTAAAAATCGATGATGAAATGGTTTTACTCTCTTCAACAGGTGTCATTGGTGAACAATTAAATCTTCCTGCTTTTCGTTCATCAATGGATGAACTGGTAAGTGGTCTTTCAGAAGACAACTTTGAAGAAGTCGCCAACGCCATAATGACCACAGACACCGTCCAAAAGACGGCTTACCGCACAGTGAATATTGGAGGGCATGAAGTGAAATTCATGGGAATGGCCAAAGGTTCAGGCATGGTAATGCCCAATATGGCTACCATGCTCTCCTTTGTCATCACCGATGTCCAGATAAGTTTCCCCGAATTACAGGATTGTCTGCGACAGGCTACTGACAGAACATTTAACCGCATAACCATTGATGGTGATACTAGTACTAATGATATGGTTCTCGTTATGGCAAATGGAACTGCCGCCAATGCCTGGATAGATGAAGATAATCCGTTGGACAAACAGGTTTTTCAAGATACGCTGGAATGTGTGTTAAAAGATCTTGCCCTGCAAATAGTGAATGATGGTGAAGGAGCCAGTAAATGCATCACCATAAGGGTGTGCGGGGCGCGCACTGAAGAGGATGCTGAACTTATGGCCAGAACTGTTGCTAATTCACCTCTTGTTAAAACTGCATTTTTTGGAGAGGATGCTAACTGGGGCAGAATTCTTATGGCCATGGGCCGCTCTGGTGTTCGTTTTAATCCAGAAGCTGTTGATGTTGCCATTGGTGATGTGGTATTAGTGCGTGAAGGTTTAGCCGTTGGCGAAAAAGCAGAGGCCGCTGCCACTAAACTTTTAAAAGAAAAGAATATTACTGTCTGCATCGATTTAAAAGACGGTGTTGGTTGTGAAGAGATATATACTTGTGATTTCTCATTTGATTATATAAAAATTAACGCTGATTATCGTTCGTAGAACTGGTCTTTTCCTCAGTAACTAACTATTTCCTGTATGCAATCAAATAATAAACAGTCTGATAAGCGGCCAAGCTGCCTCAAATGTTTTTACTATTATGTGACTCATGATTATGAAAAACCCTATGGATGCCGAGCAATGGGGTTTAAGTCAGCGCAGAATCCAGCAGCTATGGTTTTTGCATCTTCCCGTATTGAGTGCCAACTTTTTCAGTCAAAAATAACGAAAACCAATAGCAAAACCGGAAGTGGAAGTTCTGGTGGCGGACGAGTCGCCTGAAATTTGAAGGATTCCCCTATGAAAATATCGAAATTTGGAAAGCAGTTCACCAGTGGAGCTGGAATATTAAGTTTAATGGATGACCTCGGTACCGCTCTTGCAGCCGGTGGCGATGATATGATTATGATGGGTGGTGGAAATCCCGGTCATGTTCCCGGCTTTCAGGACATCATTCAAAAACGATTGCTGAAACTGGCAGCAGACAAGAAATCGTTTAAAAAGCTTATTGGTGTGTATGATCCTCCTCAGGGAGATCTTGATTTTGTAGATGCCCTGGCAGACCTGTTACGCCGTGAATATGAATGGGATGTTGACCGAGAAAACATTGCACTCACCAATGGTAGCCAGGCCGGTTTTTTTCTCCTCTTCAATCTTTTTGCAGGTGATTATGAAAACGGAGAGAAGAAAAAAATTCGTCTTCCATTGGCTCCCGAATATATAGGCTATGCTGATCTTGGAGCCTGTGATTCATTCTTTATCGCAAATCGTCCCCAAATCAAACTGCTGGATGACAATCTTTTTAAATACCATGTTGATTTTGACAATATCCATATCGGAGAAGAAACCGGAGCAATATGTGTATCCCGTCCCACCAATCCTACCGGCAATGTACTTACCGATGACGAGATAGCTGAGCTTGATATCTTGGCAAGGAAGAATGAAATACCTCTTATCCTGGACAATGCATATGGCGTACCATTTCCTGGTATCATCTACACAGATGCTAAACCGATATGGAATGAGAACATTGTTGTCTGTCTCTCTCTCTCCAAGCTTGGGCTGCCTGCTGCCAGAACCGGTATAATTGTCGCACGTAAAGAGATTATAAAGGCAGTATCGGGAATGAATGCCATTATGAATCTTGCCACCGGAAGTTTTGGTTCAATGCTTGCTCAGGATTTAGTCGAGACAGGTGAGGTGCTGAATATCAGTCAGAATGTGATTAGACCCTTTTACGAAGAAAAAATGAAAAAAGCCATCGCACTTTTTCATAAAGAACTTGCCGGTACACCGTATAAAATACATAGCCCAGAAGGTGCAATGTTCCTCTGGCTCTGGTTTAAAGACATGCCTGTCAGTAGCCATGAACTGTATCAGCGTCTTAAAGAACGTAATGTCTTGGTCGTTTCAGGTCATTTCTTTTTTCCTGGGCTTGATGAACCATGGCAGCATGAAAAAGAATGTATCCGTGTTACTTACTCACAAGATGAAAAAAAGGTAGCAAAAGGTATTCAGATTATAGCAGAAGAAGTAAAAAAGGCTTATTCCTGATGGATATAAAAACAATAAAAAAGAATACCGGTTTGGTACTGCTGGTTAGTTTTCTGTTGTTTATTGCGACTCCTGTACACGCAAACTGTGTGAAAGGTGATTGCAAGAATGGAAAAGGTATTCTGATTCATGGTGATGGCAGACATTACTCCGGTGATTTTTCAGGGGGTGCAATCGAAGGAAACGGTGTTCTTAAATTCCCTAATGGTACTATCTACATAGGTGAATTTGTTCAAGGTGTTT
The DNA here is from genome assembly GCA_022712895.1 of Desulfocapsa sp. Taxonomy (GTDB): domain Bacteria; phylum Desulfobacterota; class Desulfobulbia; order Desulfobulbales; family Desulfocapsaceae; genus Desulfocapsa. The sequence continues at coordinate 106,900 of JAFLJS010000042.1, read as the reverse complement.
TTCATGGACAAGGAGTTCTCAGCTCAAAAGATGGTCGTAAATATGAGGGGGAGTTTTCTCAGAATGTGATTAACGGCACCGGAACACTGCGTTCTGCTGATGGAACAGTGTATGAAGGCGAATTCCTGCTCGGGCAATATCAGGGCAAGGGTAAGTTAACGTATACTGATGGTCGATTTTATGTAGGTGATTTTAGAAGTAATATGGCTGAGGGTCATGGGAAAATAACAGCCTTGAACGGTACATGGTTTGAAGGAGAATTTCATAACGGTCAGCCTGCTGGCAAAGGCATTAAAACCTACGCTGACGGGTCGAAATATACCGGTGAATTCTTCGGGACAGAACGTCAAGGGCGGGGGCTGTGGAAAGGTGTAAACGGAAACAGGTACGAAGGTGAATTCGTTGCTGACAGTTATACCGGGTATGGCGAGTTACGGTATGCAGATGGGCGCAGGTATAATGGTGCTTTTCTCCACAATTTTCGGCATGGCCAGGGGGAGTTAATTTATTCAGATGGCAGTCGATATGTAGGGGCGTTCGTAAAGGGGAAGAAGAAGGGAAAAGGAATACGCTATTATGCTGATACCAGTCGCTATGAGGGGTCTTTCCAGGATGACACGCGTGAAGGACAGGGTGAATATTATTATGCTGATGGTTCTTCTTATAAAGGCGAATTTCGCCATGGAAAACCAAACGGTACCGGCACCCTGGAATATAGTGACGGGAGGATTTTTTCTGGTGAGTTTCTCGAAGGGAAACCAGTGAATGCACCCAATACAGTTGTCAGTGAAAAAGTTATACCCACTATGATAAAGGCAGAGCCAGCAATAGTAACGAAAAAAGAAAAAATGTCTGATGTGAAGACGGTTGCCTTACCTGTTGAAACTCTAGAGAAATATCAGTTCCGCAATGGTAAAATATGTTCAGTTGGGGATAAAGTACCTGTAACTGGTGCTGTTGAGTATCTTTTTCCCAACGGCATGTATTACAAGGGTACGGTTAAGTATGGCATTATGGATGGCAGCGGTGTCATAAAATACGCCAACGGTGATAGCTATGGTGGCCAAATCAGTAAAGGTAAACTTGATGGTAATGGCCTCTATAAATATGCAAACGGTCGCCGTTACGAAGGGTATTTTGTAGATGGAATAAAAGAAGGAAGTGGAATTTTCAGCTACCCTGACGGGTCACGATATGCTGGTAGTTTAAAGGCGGATCATTTCTCAGGAAATGGAAACTACTTCTTCAGTGATGGCAGCCAATACCATGGCGATTTCATACTGGGAAGGTTTAATGGTGAAGGTAAACTCACCTATGCCGATGGTAGCGTCTATACGGGTGATTTTAAGGACGATATGCCCCACGGTGATGGTACGTTGAAGTCCATTGACGGAAGTCGTTATGAAGGTGGGTTTGAGATGGGAAGACGAAACGGCTATGGCAAATTGACTACCAGGAAAGGAATGAAATACGAAGGGCAGTTCCGCAATGATGAATTTATACAGTGAGGAAATCATGAGGTGGAGCTACAAAACAGAACATTTCAGTTTAAAGAAAGAAGGGTTATTGGGCAGTGCGTTCTTAGACGAAGCTGAAATAGAGCTTTCCTTGAACGAATTTGGCAACTCAGGCTGGGAGCTTGTTTCTATTCTGGAAGTAAACGATGGTGTGATTGCAATTTTTAAACAACCCTTCAATAAAAATTTGTCGCAAGTGATTCAAAAAGAGGAAACAGTGGTGGAGTATGTATCGGCCGTACCAGATGCACAACATGAAACTCTAAAAAATGAAGAAAACGTAGTTCATGCTGAGCCGGGCGATGAAGATGCCGGTGATATAAAGATTTTTTAACGAATCGTAGACAAATACCTAAGTTCTTTCAAGCTGGTTACACTTCAGGCTTTATCCGAACAGTTATTCTTGTGTATAAAATACTCACATTGTTTTAAGGGTGGGTAAAAAAGACACAAGATTGAAAGGCGCATTTTGATGCTGTTACGCCTTGAATTTGTTAATGTTCGGCAGAACAGGGGGATACGTGGTATTTGGACAACTGGCATGCATATTGTATTACTTACTATGAATGAAAAATAAAACTTCATTTTTTCTTCCCCTCCCTCTTAAAAACCCTCTGATCTGTTTCAGAGGGTTTTTTTTATTTGAAGCCCTCGCTTGTATCTTGTTGTGTTGTCTGTTGGCAAGCACATACCGTATGTTGTGTGTTTTGTCGTATTTTGTTGACAAGAGCTTCACCAGCTTATAGATTAAATTTTATTCAGGTGTCCCTCAGGGACTAAAAAGGGAACTTCGTGAGAATCGGAGACGGACCCGCCGCTGTAATCGGAACTATTTTTTCTATATGCCACTGGTTTTTTATTTTTGACTGGGAAGGCAGAAAAAAAGCTGTCATCCGAAAGTCAGAAGACCTGCCTGGACTATAGAGTGAGTGCCGTCGTGGAATATCGGTATTCAACTGATCTTGTGGATACAAAGGGAAATCCCAGGTCTGATACTATTCGGCCTGGGATATTTTTGTTTCAGGCTATCTCGCAAGATTACCTGAGGAGGTAAACTAATGGTTATTCGTGAAAAGAGTATTACAAAAATTGTGTTATTACAGGTGAAAGACTGGGATTCTTTTCAACTACTGATGAGACATTTTCTGTAAAATATTCTGACGAGGTGATCATTCAGGTGGCAATCTTTTCAGCGGCCACCTGAATGATCTGTCTCAAAATAAACTGCCGATCTGAAAAACTGTCACAGATGCAATAAAAGCAAATACCGTATTAAAGACCATTGAAAAGATCGCCCAGTTCCATGAAGATTCCTTGGCAATACAGACAACCGTGACGAAACATGGCGCATAAAACATAATAAAAATCAAAGCAGAAACTGCCACAACACGGTTCCAGTTAGGATCTTTAACCAAACGATCACCAAGGGATCCGCTGTCTTCTGCGTCGACCTCACCCATGGAATAGACTGTACCAAGGGTTGAAATAATAACTTCTTTTGCGGCAAAGCCTCCTAGCATAGCAATATTGGTACGCCAGTCAAAACCTGCAAAGCTTGAGAGCGGTTCAAAAAAACTTCCAATTTTACCGGCAATAGAATTTTTTAACCTGGCTGCTGATTGCTCCTGTTTAATACGAGTTAACTCAGACTGTAAAAGATCCGGTTGCTTGGCAAAGTTTGTCGTAGCAACTGTTACCTCTGTTGCAAATTGATCCTGAGTGGTTTGTGGAAGGCCTGGAAACGTCATTAAAGCCCAGAGCAGTATAGATATTCCCAAGATTACGGTTCCCGCTTTTTTTATATACTGCCATGTGCGTTCCCAAGTATGAATAAGTAAACCACGAAGAGTTGGGAACCGATAGGGGGGCAGTTCCATCACAAATGGAGTGGCTTCTCCTCTCAGGACAGTCATACGCAGAAATTTTGCAGCAACAAGAGCTACAAACCAGGCAAGTAATGTAAACAGAAACATATAAAGAGCTTTATGTTCTGCAAAGAAAGCCCCTATTAAAAGAACAAGTACCGGAACCTTGGCCCCACAATTCATAAAAGGAACTGTTAGCAGGGTTGCTATTCGTTCTTTAGGAGAGCGTAACGTACGGGTGGCCATTACTCCTGGAACTGCACATCCTCCCGCAATACCACCTGATACAATAAAGGGCATAACTGAGGAGCCGTGTAAACCAAAGAGATGGAAAATACGGTCCATCATAAAGGCGACGCGGGCGAGATAGCCGGAATCTTCAAGTATAGCAATACCAAAGAACATAAACATAATTAATGGTACAAATCCTAAAACCCCACCAACGCCATCGATCACACCTGAAATAATCATGGATTTCAACATTCCGTCAGGAAGAGTTGATTCCACAACGCTTCCTAACCAGCCAAAAAGGCCTTCCATCCACGATACTGGGATCTCACTCCATGAGAAGGTGAATTGATACAGTCCAAACAAAATAGCCAACATAATAAGAGGGCCAAGGAGTCGATTCGTGAGAACTTTATCGATTTTGTCGGATGTGTATAAACGATCTGTATCAAACTTGTGGGTTAACACACCCTGTCGTACGATGGATTTAATAAAGCCATACCGGTAATCTGCGATAATAGCTTCAGGGTATACTTCAGTAGTTTTTTGTAGATGATCTGAGACTTTGGTTACAGTTTCTTCGAGTTTGCTGGCAAGTAAAGGATCTACAGCCTGTCCCTTTCTGAGCATTTCATCGTCATGCTCCAGATATTTTATGGCGGTAAAGCGCGGGGGATAAATATCCTCAAGAAACTGTTGGTTTTTAATAGATGCGATTATCTCCAGAAGACTTTCATCAAGATCTTCACCGTATGTAATATCCATTGCTTGCCAGTTTCGATCAGATTTTGCAATTTCAATAGCTTTGGTAATCAGCTCATCGGTACCTTCACCAGATCTGGCTATAATTGGAATTATCGTGATCCCTAATAATTCGGAAAGTTTTTTGTGACGGACTTCAATTCCTCGATCCTTTGCTACATCCATCATGTTCAGAGCGATTATCAGGGGAACTCCCATTTCAAGGAATTGAGTAGTAAGATACAGATTTCGCTCTAGATTAGAGGCGTCTACTATATTAATAACGACATCTGGTTTTTGACCGGTGAGGAAATCACGTGTTACAATTTCTTCTATAGAATAGGCGGTAAGCGAATAGGTTCCTGGCAGATCAGTGATGGATACCTGCTGGGAATCATGGCTGAAGAATCCCTCCTTATGGTCTACAGTGATGCCAGGATAGTTACCTACATGCTGGCGTGCGCCTGTAAGTCTATTGAAAAGGGTCGTCTTGCCAGCATTCGGGTTGCCGGCAAGAGCCATGGTGATAGGTTGCTTACTCATAATATTTTTTGAATTAGTTTTCTTTTTTACTGTCACAACTGATACTGTCACAGCCACTACAACTGCATCCACACGAGATATCTTTGGAAGGATCAATTATTTGACGAAATTGCCGATACACCTTTTTTCCAATAAAAAAGAGTGCGATGGCGACGATAATAGCTGTTATGATATTTTGCCACATATGCCAATCACCTTTGTTAGTTGAGCCTAAGTGTAAGGCCAAAAAAAATGGCACTATATGCTTAATTATATAGTTTCCACGATTATGTTGTTGCTGGTGTTTTGGTCAAGGCTCAGTGTGCCGCCATGTATCTTCAATAAACACTGAGAACCATTTCTTGCACAAAGAAGTTCTGCTTCCTGACCGGGAAGCAGACCGAGCGCTGCCATTTTTGCACATTCTCTCCTGTCTCCCGTGAGTTTACAGATTTTCAACTTACCGAGTCGGCAGGTTTCGGAGAGTGGTCCATGATGTTTGAGACACTTATCGCTAGTCGTGCAATGCCGTATTTTTTTGGCAATGCAACTACATTTTTTGTTGATACCTTTAAACATCAATCCATTCTCCGTAGAAGACATTAGTTAGGTACACCAAACAATATGTGCTGTCAATAAATAAATCAAGGTTCGCTATAAATTTAATAGCTCCTAAATCCTTTTGGTATCGGTACACTCAGGTATTTTTTTTAAAATATGTATTTTTAGGGCACAATGTGTAGAATACTATTTCAATAAAAACACAAAGGAATACATAGATGAATCGCGAAGTATCAAAAATTAAATTAGCAAAAGCAAAAAGACGTGCCCTTATCTCCATTGCCTTGAATATATTCTTAGCAATGAGCAAAGGTTTTGCTGGTGTTTTATCAGGTTCTGCAGCTCTCGTTGGAGATGCCATTCATTCCGCCACTGATGTGTTCGCTTCAACTGCTGTTTTTATAGGGATTTGGGTTGCAGGTCGAGAACATCCATCTTTCCCCTATGGTTTATATAAAGCTGAAACGGTTGCATCCCTTGTCACTGCAGTGGCCGTAATACTGGCAGGATATGAAATTGGTAGACAGGCAATTTTTGGTGTTCCAAGTCTTCCTGATGTTACAATTGCATTGCCGGTTGCGGCTGTTTCTTTTGTAATTGCTCTTGTGTTTGGGCTTCTTCAGCTTCGGGCAGGAAAGAAGCTGGATTCACCCGCTTTGCAGGCCGATGCCAGAGATTACCTTGCTGATTCACTTTCCACCGCAGTTGTTCTCATCAGTCTTATTGTGGTTCCCTTTGGCTATAACGTTGATAGAATTGCAGCAGGTATTGTATCTCTTTTTGTTTTTTATGCTGGTTGTCAGCTCTTTATTGGGGCAGTGAAAGATTTGCTGGATGCCGCAATTGACAGGGAAACAGAGAGGGAAATAATACAATATGTTGAAAACTATCCTCGAATCAGTCGTGTTAAAAAATGTTTCAGCCGGAAAGCAGGAGGGCGCTATCTTGTTGATCTGGATGTTATCTTACATACACCATCACATAAAATAGCAGATCTTGTCTCGGATCGTCTTGAAGAGGAATTACTGGAAAAATTTCCGGGCCTTGTACTGGCCCGCATTCGCCCCCATTATGCACCCGGGGAATTTATGAAACGAATTATTCCTGTGGAGAGCCCAGCAGGGGAGAGAAGCCAGCGTTTTGCAACAGCCCCCTGGTTTCTTGTCGAAACCATGACAACCGAAGGCAGGGTGGTTACAAAACGTGAATTTATTGAAAATCGCTACAAGAACGCAGAAAAGAAAAAGGGCTTACTGGTGGGACGCTTTTTGCTAAAGTTGAAACCGGATGAAGTGGTCGCAGAAAACAGTGAAAGTGTGGCCTTAGAACTGTTGAAGGACTCAGGTGTTGAGATCGTTCAGCCTTCGTCACTTACCTCAACAACGATATGATCTGCCTCATTGTTGCGAAGGGTCAATGTGCCGCCCATTACTCGAAGGGCCACCGGGTCATAGAGAGGAGCTCGTCCCTGTATGGTTATCTCCGTTCCTGGAACCAGTCCCATTTCTCGAATTCTTCGACCGAGTTCCCCACCTACTTTAACTGATTTGATGGTACCGGACTGCTTTTCATTCATCTTTCGTAGATTTATTTCAGTCATTATCGTTCCTGGTAATATTTGAGAAAGAATTCCTTAAGCGTTGTTTTATATCTCTGTCATGGGGTCATGTCAAGTGGCTTTGGAGAGAGGGTGTTTGGAGAGTGGTATTCGATTGATAATGTCTGGGGAATAAAAAAGGGCAGATTCAACCAGATGAATCTGCCCTTGAGGAAGAGGAAAACAGGAGTGTAAAGCTTATACGTTCTTCTTTCGAAGACTGGTACCGACAAGGCCAACTAAACCTGCACCGAAGAGGAGCATTGTTGCTGGTTCTGGTACTGGGGCAATGCCATATATTGATACATGAGAAATGGCACCTTGAGCTAGCCAGAAATTTGAGAGAACAATCTGTTCTTTACCATCCCAATTAGAGATATCAAATCCATACCAAGTAGCATCGTCTGGATCTTGTGGATCTCCCTGACCATCTTTTACCAACAAGTAAGTAGGAGAACTCTGGATAAAAAATGCTCCCCCGTTCCACGTTATTGTAGCACTGTCTGGGTCAGATGGGGTGTTGAAAAATGTTGTGGTATAATACGTGGCCCAGGCCCCTTCTGTCGCCCCATCAACATTTTGTTTGTATAACTCAGTATCCTGACTAATTAAGCCCCATGCAGTATAAATATCACCTACACTAGTTTGAGTCCCCCAAGCAACTAAAGGAGGATTAGAGTCACTTGGGCTAAGTGTCAACGCTTGTCCCTGTGCCGCAATCAATAGAAATAGTAGTGATACCAGAAAATATACTGTTAATTTCTTTTTCATAACTCAAAACCCCCTTTATTTTGTGAACACGTTGCTGTCACGCAGCAATGAGCAGAAGCCTCATCTAATTAAAACACCAAGTTATCTTGTTAATTCAGAAACCCAGTTATCCGTTAAAATCCGTAGTTTTCCATCCCAACTTTTCACTGGTTGGGCTTTTAAATTATCTACTATATTTACAGTAATAACGTAGGAATCGTTGCGAATCGGTATAAATACCTATTTTCTAAAAAAAGATACGATTTTATGAAATTTGATAAACTCGTAAAAACCCAGAATTTAGATGGTTAAGTAAAAAAACTTCATATCCGAGGCGCAAATATTTTCTGTAATTTCGGTGTACTAAGGGAGCATGGTAATATTAGAAAATGTGCAGCAACGAAGGAGATGGAGAGTTTTCACCCTAACTATGGGCATAAATATGACGCCATCAAATTAAAAAGTAGAAAAAGCTGAATTATTCATGAAGAGGCAGGTATAGGAATGTACCATAAAAAATATAGCTGCCTGGAAGAGGGATTTTAAAGCTAAAAAACAAATCAGATGAACAGGACAAGCGAGTGACAATAACGAGAAGCTGGGAGAAATAAAAAAACAATCAGAGGATAATTGAAAAGTAGCTTTGCTCAGCTACTTTTCAGCACCCTTAGAATGAGTTAAGAATATTTTTTTTGATCATTTTGTTGAGATGAATTCAGTTAGGTCTGAATTGAGTATATATGTTAGTTCAGCAAAATTCTCCTTCCTTGTTTCGACAAAAAGAAAAGCAAAAACAGGGTATTGTTTGTAATCAATCTTTCTCAGTTCTAATGGCTTCTCAAAATGAGAAAGTAATTTCTTGTAATTGAAGGAGACAATTTCATCACTTTTTCTACCGGTTGAATTGTCCAGCACGATCATGCTGAAAAGTTTTTCGTCCTTATCTTGAAGTGCTTTGTTCCAGTCAGGCTTTTCATGTGAGTAATATAAGAGGTAGGGGTTGAACCCATAGGCATGGAAAGTCATATCTGCAGTGCTGCACCAACCGCCAAAGCGCATGGGGTTGACTTCAATTGGCAGCAGGGTTCCATCATTTTCACGTCGTAACTCTATGTGCACCGGAAAGCTTTTCACTCCAGCCAGTGTGCCAATTTTTTCCACAAAGGAAGTGAATTCGTCGAGATTACTTTCAACAATCTCTTTTGATGTTGTATACACCCTGTCGCTCACGTCACTATCTGAGGAAAACGTATGCCTGAGTATGCTGAGAATAACAGGTTCGCCGGATGCGTTGTAGTATGCGTCGATGGCGTATTCTTCACCGGTAATTGCTTGTTCAATGATAAATGAGCTTGTGTCTAGCACCTCTTCCGGGTACAGATTTTCTATTTGAGCAATTTCGGTTTGAATAGAATTAACAGTATGTGACCACTCTTCAGGTTTTGATACCTTGTAGACACCCATGCTGAAAAAACCGACGGAAGGTTTGATAATAAATGGAAATGGAATCCCTGACAAATCGAGGGTTGACAGATCTTCTACCTGCACTCCTTTAAAAAAGAAATCAGGATAGAGTGTCCGAGTCATTTGTCGGAATTTGTGCTTGTCTTTAAATAACTCAATTTTTTTTGGGAGATTACTGAAAGAAAAATGTTTCGCTAACCAGCCGATTGCATTCTCAGAGGTGGTGTATACTCTCGGATTACTGTTTCTTTTTGCTGTCTCAATAGCCTCTTTCTGGCTAATAAGAGTTGTTCCCTCGTAAAGGCCTAATTGCCTCGCAGCATCTGTATCAACTACAGGAATATTATTATCTCTAACAGTTTTTTTGAAAAAGTCAGAAACATAGGGTTTATCAATAAAAAACATTTTGTTGTCCTTGCGCATTGCTTCTGTGAAGAGCGTTTATTGTATTGTTGTAAAATGGTTCATATTCTGGAAGTGCTTTACTTCTTGTAGCTAAACGGAAGAACACCATCCAGGTTCCCGCATACCTCATTTATACTTCTTCAAATCCTTTTGTACGTCACAGAAGAGTTCCTTGTTCGGGTCTTCTGCTGCACCTGTTGGCAATGTAGATAGTCCGCTAAACCAGTTCGTTACGTTGGTTTGTTGATGTCCAGTCTCAGCTTTAAGAAAACCAAGATAAACGGAACATTCCAGGGTCAGTTTATTTACTGTTTTAGTGTTACAAGCCAGCATATTAAAAGTGTACATCGGGATGCACACTTTTAAAAGCAGTGACCAAATAGGGTAGAACATAATTTCTGACGGTGGAACTCGCAACTAGTTGCAGAGGAGCTGCAAGGTTTCCTCCTTTTTTATTCAGAATGTAAGTCTGTTAATTAGGGTCTAGCATTAATCAAACCAAAGCTAAACATTATTATTATAAATTTTACTTACTCAAGGCGGCAGGGTAACTTTTATTATTGAAGGATCAGTGAGATAGGAAAAAAGTTAAGGGATATTGTTCAAGAGCCAGGAGCACCATGATTAGCAGGCTATTAACTTATTAAAGGATTTAAATCCGGAGGGAACCATGCTTAGACAGATAGAGGTAACATGTTGGGAGATTATGCAGTGCAATGGGCAGTCTTCTTGTTTTTTGAAGAAAAGCAAGAAAAAGAACTGCTGGGAACATGTTGAATCTCACGCATATCACCTATTTCATATCTGCATAGACTGTCTGGTGCATGTCGCCCATCAAAAGGATTCCACCCTTGGCCATGATGAGTTTAGCGCTATCATGGCACAGCGTAAAGCAATTGGAATACAAAAGACTAGGTGCAGTCTTGATCACGTATTTCGTTGAAAGGAGAATGGGCAAAACCTGTAGTGGAAAAACTACCCGTCAATCTCATGATGATATAAGTGATGAATGAGTGGGCCATTGGTATTGCTTTTAGCAATCTGAATTTTGTTCCCCCTTTGAATTACAGTACCCATGAAATCGCAGCTTTTCTTGAATGCATGTTCAACAGATTTTTCGAGAAGCAAATATGAGCTAAGGGCGCTGGAATAGGTGCAACCGGTTCCGTGGAGGTTGTGATTGACGATTCGTTGTCGTTTTGATTCAATTTGTTTACCATTCTGCAAAACTAAAATATCACGAATAATTGACTGGCCAGTGGAAAAGTGACCACCTTTGACGATTATTCCTTTCATCGAGGGGTATTTTGCCAATAATGACATTGCACGTTGAATGCCATCCTCTATTGTTTTAACAGAATCTCCTGCCAACGATTCAAGTTCCTGTCTGTTAGGAGTAAGATAAGAAATATGGCCCAAGAGTTTTGTTTTTAAGAACTCTAACCCACCTCCAGAGAGCAGGGATTCACCAGTTGTGGCAGCAAGAACCGGGTCAAAAACCACTGTTCCCTCAAAATCTTCCAGCACTGTACTCATTACCTGCACCACTTCGAGGCTGCCGAGCATACCGATTTTTATATGGGTGACGAAATGATCATCGAGTACAGACTGTACCTGCTGCTTAACGAGTTCAGGGTCAAGAGGGTGCACTCTCTGTACACCTAAAGAGTTTTGGACGGTAAGGCAGGTTATGGCGGCGGCCCCATAGACCCCGACGGTTGTCATGGTCTTCAAATCGGCCTGTATGCCAGCGCCACCGCTTGGGTCAGATCCTGCAATTGCCAGCACTGTCGCTTCACGTAACAATGATATTCCCTCCCAAAAAAGCTTTAATTTCAAACAACAATTCCACTTGTTGCCAAATATAATAAAATGCAATACTATTGCAACATCCAAGAAATAGACCTCCACAGCAACCATTGCAGCTTACTAGGAAATGTCAAAAAAACCACAAGTTTACGACGAAAGTAAAGTAAAAACGCTCAGTTCGCTTGAGCATATCCGCAAACGTCCCGGTATGTATATCGGTCGTTTGGGCTCCGGATCGCACCCTGACGATGGTATTTATATTCTCTTAAAAGAGGTAATAGATAATGCCGTTGATGAATTTATTATGGGCGCCGGGAAGCGAATTGATGTTGCGTTATCGGAAGAGGGGAAGGTGACAGTCCGTGATTTCGGCCGTGGTATCCCCCTTGGCAAACTTGTTGATTGCGTGTCTCGAATTAATACTGGCGCAAAATATTCCACAGATGTTTTTCAATTCTCCGTTGGGCTAAACGGTGTTGGCACAAAAGCTGTTAATGCAATGTCTGATTTTTTCAGGGTAACGGCCTTTAGAGATGGAAAATTTGCCACTGCCGACTTTTCTAACGGGACTTTGCTAAGCCAGGGGAAAGGGAAAACCAAAGAAAAAGACGGCACACTCATTGAGTTCATACCTGACAAAGAACTGTTTCAGGATTTTGCTTTTAACCTTGAGTATGTTGGGAAAAGGTTGTGGCGCTACGCCTATCTCAATGCAGGGCTGAAAATTTATCTTGATAAAGAGCTCTTTTATTCTGAAGCAGGTTTGCTCGACCTTCTCGACAAAGAACTTGGTGATCAAAACATATACGACCCTGTCTATTACCGTGATTCAACCCTTGCATTTGCCTTTTCACATACTGAGGGATATAGCGACACCTACTACAGTTTTGTAAACGGAACCTATACCAGTGAAGGAGGGACCCATCTTTCCGCTTTTCGTGAAGGCTTGCTCAAGGGTGTAAATGAGTTCTCCGGAAAAAAATTCTCAGGCAATGATGTACGAGATGGTATTGTTGGAACGTTAGCCATAAAAATTGTTGATCCTGTTTTTGAATCACAGACCAAAAACAAGCTGGGCAACACCGATATTCGTTCCTGGATCGTTAATAAAGTAAAAGATACAGTTTCTGCAGCGCTTTATAAAGACAATGAACTTGCTGAACGTGTCCTTGAGAAAGTGCAGCGCAATCAAAAGGTACGCAAAGAACTTCAGTCAGTTCGCAAGGAAGCAAAGGCCAAAGCGAGGAAGGTTGCCCTTAAAATTGCACAGTTAAAGGACTGTAAGTATCATCCTTCACGGAAGAAAGCCTCAGAACCTGGTAAAGAGAATATGGTCTTTATCACAGAGGGCCAATCAGCTGCTGGCTCCATAGTCTCCTCAAGAGATCCTATGACTCAGGCGGTTTTCTCGTTGAAAGGCAAACCGATGAACGTACTTGGTCAGAAACTGGCCCTGCTTTACAAAAATGATGAAATGTATGCCTTGATGCGCTCTCTGAATATAGAGAACTCAATCACTGACTTACGTTTTGATAAAGTAATACTCGCGACTGACGCAGATGTTGATGGTTTGCATATTAGAAACCTACTCCTCACTTTTTTCCTTCATTATTTCGAACCATTGGTAAAACTTGGTCATGTGTATATCCTTGAGACACCAATATTTAGAGTGAGGACCCGAAGTGAAACAAAATATTGTTACACCAAAAAAGAGCGTGATGCTGCAATAAAGGCTCTCCAGGGAAGAGGTAAAAAGAAGAAAAAGGCAGTTGAAATAACCCGTTTTAAGGGACTTGGAGAAATTTCGCCAAAAGAATTCAAGCAGTTTATTGGTCCTGATATTATTCTAAAACAGGTAGATATGGGGTCTGTCAGTGAAATGTCAGAAGTGCTTTCTTTCTATATGGGGAAAAACACTCCTGAGCGCAAACAATATATTATGGAACACCTCCTTTAGGAGCAAAGACACGTGGATTCACAGTACGGTAAACTACAACAGCTTTTTGATTACAATTTTCTCGAATACACTTCCTATGTAATTAAAGAACGTGCTATTCCCCATATCAACGATGGGCTAAAACCTGTACAACGTCGTATTCTTCAAACTCTGCACAATATGGATGATGGGCGTTACCATAAAGTTGCCAATGTGGTTGGGGCTACCATGAAACTTCATCCCCATGGCGATCAATCAATATTTGCTGCCCTGGTCAATCTGGCCAATAAAGGATACCTGATCGATCGACAGGGAAATTACGGGAACATATTCACGGGAGATCAGGCATCAGCTCCCCGGTATATCGAGTGTCGCTTGTCGCCCCTTGCCAAGGAGGTTATGTTTAACAAGGACATTACTGAATTCGTTGATTCTTATGATGGCAGGATGCAAGAACCCGTTACCTTGCCATGTAAAATTCCAATGCTTTTGCTTACTGGCATTGAGGGGATTGCTGTTGGTATGGCGACCAAAATAATGCCCCATAATTTTTGCGAACTACTTGAGGCGCAGAAAAAAATACTCAGGGATGAAGAGTTTGAAATCTTTCCCGATTTTTTACAGGGTGGCCTTCTTGATGTCTCCATGTACGATCATGGCAATGGCAAGATAAAGTGCAGGGCTCGCCTGGAAGAGGCAAACGAGAAAACAATTATTATTAAAGAAATTCCCTACACGACAACTACCCAGTCACTGATCGATTCCGTAGAAAAAGCTGCCAAGGCCGGGAAAATAAAGATTGTTTCAATCAATGACTATACGGCAGAAGAGGTAGAAATTGAAGTGAAGCTTGCCCGTGGAATCTACGCCAAAGATACCATAAAAGCACTCTATGCATTCAGTGATTGCGAAGTTCCGATCAGTCCTAATCTCACGATAATACAGGGTGATGCCCCAACTGTCTCGACAGTCGAGAAGGTGTTGCACTTTACTACCGACAAACTGGTAAAAGATCTTCAGGCTGAGCTTGAGATCGATCTTGGAAGACTGCTTGATAAGCTACATGCTCGACTTCTTGAGCAGATTTTTATCGAAGAGCGCCTGTACAAACAGATTGAAGAAGAGACGAGTTACAAAGCGGTTTTCGAAAGTGTCGATACAGCACTTGAAGCTTATACGGAAGAATTTGATCGTCCAATAACAACAGAGGATATAGAGCGCCTCCTTGAGATTCGAATTAAACGGATATCAAGGTACGATATCAATAAACAGCAGAAAGAAATAAGAGCCATACGAAAAGACATTAGAAGTATCACAACAGAATTGAAAGATATGGTTGGTTACACTGTCTCTTACATTGATAGTCTTTTGGATAAATACGGGAAATATTATCCGCGTCATACTGAGCTCAAAGAGTTCACAGAAGTAAGTGTTCGAAAAGTAGCCTTGTCAAATCTCACGGTACAATACGATAGAGAAGAAGGTTTTTTTGGGCACCAGATAAAGGTAAAGGAGGAAGGTGGTGAGTTTTCCATTAGTTGCTCTGAATATGACCGTTTAATGATTCTTTTTGAGAGCGGCGTTTATAAAATTATCCAAGTTACAGATAAGCTTTTTATTGGGCATGACGTACTGTGGATAGGAAAGCTCGAAAAAGATTTAGTCTTTAATATGGTGTACAGGGAAGGGCATGAGAATCTTTGCTATGTGAAACGATTCAAAACCCCCAAATTTATAATGGATAAAGAGTATTCTCTTTTCGAAAACCATAAACGATCTAAAATAATGTTATTATTGCTTGGAGAAGAGAAGAGTTGCAGGGCAAGTCTTGTTCCGTCTTCCCGTGCAAAATCAAATATTGTTGAAATTTCTTTTGAAGACTATTTGATCAAAGGACCTTCCGCAAAAGGGAAACGAGTTTCCCCACGAGTTGTTCGCAGAGTTGTTGATACCACAGGAAAAAAGCTGAAAGAGAAAAAAACCAACCTTAATCTACCTGGTCTGTAGAAACTCCCGAGGTTCTTTTTTTGTCGGTTGTTATGCCTGCACTAGCCTATAGACTTTTAACAAAATCACTCACATTCTGACATACAATCGAGTATTCATCCCGAGACAGTCCTGCGCCAAGAGCCACTTTTTCAGCCATTATAGCGTTCAGGAAATCACCAGGTTCATGGGCGTCAGCATTGACAACAAACTTCACACCAGCTTGACGACCAAGGTTTACTATATGACCGTTCGTCAAGGAATGTCCTTTTCTTCCTGAAATCTCAACCATAACATTGTTGGCATATGCGGAATCCATCTCTTTTTCCGTGACAAATCCAGGGTGTGATAAGACATCAACTTTGGCGTCGATTGCTGCTTGATTTGTTCCGGGAGCGACTGGCTCAACAGGCGTTTCGCCATGAACCACGACTACAAGGGCACCAAGATCCCGGGCTCTTTTAGTAAGGTCTGCAATGAGGGCAGGGGGGACATGAGTAAGCTCAATCCCCGGCAAAAGGCGGGTCGAAAAATGGGGATTAAGCTCTGCTGCTGCCAGAACAATACGTGGAATAATAAAATCAAGATTAGAACTATCGGCGTGGTCGGTTATAGCAACAGCCTCATAACCAAGAACTTCAACTCTACGTAAGTGCTCTGCAGGAACCAGTGCGCCATCACTGAAAAATGTATGTGTGTGGAGATCGATCATGGTTTCACCTGTTGTTAGATGGAGTCAGTTATGGTGCTTAGTTGGCTTTGAATACGGATTCACCCTGGAGTGAATGCTGACCTGCATGGGTAATTTTGGCTTGAATAATATCACCGGCAACTACACAGCTGCTGAGATCTTTAAAGTGGACAAGGTGATTGGAACCGCTACGGCCAACCATCTTGTCATGTTCATTTTTTTCAATCATGACTGAAAACGTTTTTCCAACATAGTTCCTGTTATGGAGAAGACTTATTTCATCTTGTCGTTTTTGAAAACGAGCCAGACGTTTTGATTTAATGTCTTCTTCAACCTTATCCGTGAAATCAATAGACCGGGTTCCGGGTCGGTCAGAGTATTTGAAGGAATACGATCCGCTATACTGCACCTCTTCCAGTAACGACATGGTGTCTTCAAAATCTTCAGCACTTTCTCCAGGAAATCCGACAATGACATCGGTGGTCAAAGCAATTTCAGGACAATAACTGCGTAAGGCCGCGACCTTCTCTAGGTAAAGTTCCCTTGTGTATCTGCGGTGCATAGCGGAAAGAACATTGTTAGACCCGGATTGAACGGGGAGGTGGAACTGAGGACAAAGAATGTCTATTTCTGCAAAGCAGCTCATAAGATCATCGGAAAGATCTTTGGGGTTGGATGTTGTGAAACGAAGTCTTTTTAAGCCGTCAATTTTTGCAACATCCCGTAAGAGATTTGCGAATGTGTATGGGGTCCCATCTTCTGTTACACTATTGGTCTGTCCGTAGGAGTTAACGTTCTGTCCGAGGAGGGTAATCTCTTTGACACCGGCCTCAACTATCGATTGAGCTTCTTCAATTATATGCTTAACTGTTCGGGATATCTCCCTACCTCTGGTGTGCGGCACAACACAGTAAGAACAGTAGTTATTGCAGCCCTGCATGATGGTGATGAATTTTCGAAAAGCGACAGGAGCAGTAACGCTTGAAGCGTCTGCTTTTAAGTTGGGAATAAAAGCGGGAATTGAATAGTTGTCGACAAGTGTTGTGGCCACGGAATTGTCACCAAGCGTATCGAGGAGCTGTACAATATCGTAAATATTCTGAGTACCGACGACAAGATCCACGTGCCCCATGCGGCGAATTAGCTCTTGTCCTTCCTGTTGGGCTACACATCCTGCTACACAAATTTTCATTTCAGGATTTCGTTTTTTATGTTTACGAAGAACCCCAAGGAGACTCATAACTTTTTGTTCGGCTTTGGCTCGAATACTACAGGTGTTCAGAATAACAAGATCGGCCTGTGCTGTTTCGCTGGTCTCGATATAACCAGCTTCACTTAAGAGTTGAGCCATTATTTCAGAATCACGGTCATTCATCTGGCAGCCAAAGGTTTTTATAAGAAAGGATTTGTGATTCATATCATTTGTATTAATTGAAGTGGGATCTGTAATGGTTTTGGAAATATTTCCTAGAAGTTTAAAAAGAGTGGGACCATTGTTCTCGGGATATCGAAGGCAAACGCATCCCTTATCTCCTGGAACTGTAGATAAAAGGCAGAGCCCATCATAGCCCTCAAGGATAAACTTTAAAAAGTGGTATCTTTTATGGGCTATACGTAAGTAGACGGTATTGAGTTTCATATCGTACGATAATGTAATATTTACACAGACAGTGATGAGTCGACTTCACCCATTTGGCTTTCTCTTTCAGCGAGTAACGGAACAACAACCTCAAGGATGTACTCATCAGTTTGAGCAGAAGCACGCCCTGTAAATTGTGAGTAATCACCAACCAAGTCGTTGAGTTCATCAAGAGAGAAGGGGATACGATCATCTTTGGCAAGTCTTTCAAGGAGGTCATTGTCGAGTCCATCTTCCTTAACTACTTTCCCTGCAGCAAGAGAGTGTTCTTTTACAACTTCATGCATTTCCTGCCTAGACTCTCCTTGAGCAACAGCTTCCATTAGTATTTTCTCAGTAGACATAAAGGGGAGTTCCATTCGGAGATGGCGCTCAACTTGCTTCGGAAACACCACCATTTGACTAGTAATGTTAATGTACAACTTGAGGATTGCATCGGTGAGCAAAAATGCCTGCGGAATGTCCATTCTACGGATTGCAGAATCGTCCAGGGTTCTTTCGAACCATTGGTTGGAAAAGGTCGCAGCGAAATTTGCAGGTAGTCCCATAAGTTTACGGCTCAATCCTGTCATCCGTTCAGATCGCATTGGATTGCGTTTATAAGCCATGGCTGAAGAGCCTGTTTGTTGTTTGGCAAATGGCTCCTCCTGAACTTTGAGGTTTGAAAGTAGGCGAAGATCAACTGCGAACTTATGAGCAGAAGCACCAATACCGGCGAGGGTTTCAGAAAGTTTCATATCAAGTTTTCTGGGATAAGTCTGGCCAGTAACAGCAAAAGAAGAATCGAATCCAAGTTTCTTAGAGACAAGCGCATCCAAATCACGAACTTTCTGATTGTCACCATTGTACAATTCGAGAAAGGTTGCCTGGGTACCGACGGTACCCTTGGCGCCTCGAGCTTTAACTTGATCAAGGAAAGAGTCCAAATACTCAAGATCCATGATAAGATCCTGAATATAAAGAGTGTTTCGTTTGCCGACGGTGGTCGGTTGTGCGGGCTGGTAGTGAGTAAAACCAAGCGTCGGCAGATCCTTAAACTCAAGACAAAACTTAGCGAGATTGGAGATGACCTTTAAAACTGATTTCCGGACAAGGTCGATGGCTTTTTTCTGCACAGTGAGGTCTGTATTGCAAACGACAAATTGTGAAGTTGCGCCAAGATGGATAATACCCTCAGCTTTTGGGCATTTAGTGCCAAACTCATACACGTGGGCCATAACATCGTGACGAATTTCTTTTTCTTTAGCAGCTGCAACGTCAAAGTCAATATTGGTTACATTGGCTCGCATTTCATCTATCATTTCCTGGGTAATAATGTCAGTTAAGCCGAGCTCATATTCAGCTTCAGCAAGTGCAACCCAGCATTTACGCCATGTGGTGAATTTGGTTTTCTCAGAAAACAATTCCTGCATATCACGACTTGTGTATCGACTAACCAATGGTTCCTGATAAATGTCTCTGTTCATATTGCAACTCTCTGAATTGAAAAAAGTGATCCGTAAAAAAAAGTAAGTTAAAAGTGTATACCATTTTTATGAAAAGCTGGAAAGATGGCACGCCTTAAATAATGCAAAGCAAAGACTTTCAACAGAAGTCGGCAGGCGGCTTGTTTGAAATTGACATTCCTACAGGGCGTAAAAAAATATTTAATAAAAAGATACACGAACAAATCCCTCAGAAGAATTCGCATTCAAGCCCAGCAACCCTAAAGTATTTTCTAGGTTACTAAAGCATGTAAAAACCAACTAAATACTTAATGTCGCATAATGTATATTATGTATAGTTTTTACTCTTGCCGTTATTCTAGCACGTTAGCCATTACCAAATAGAACATTGATCACCCTTACCTGCCAGCTGCGCTTTCCTCTGAAAAAATTCAAGCTCGGGCTGTATAGGATTCCTTTGTCTATCTCACTTTTACATTTTTCCGACAGTTCGCCCAAACCAAAACCAATCCCACTAACCACCGAACTTCCGTTGTTAATGGTTAGCCGAAGATGTGTTCTATCCTTCCCTATACGCTGTATATCTTTAAAGCTTACAGATGGGTCACGAAAAACTGGCTGAGGATTGCCCGTTCCGTGAGGTTCCATGAGTAGAAGTTGTTTTAATACCGACTCCTCAAATAGCTCTTGAACACTCACCTCTTCGTCGAGATCCTTTTCTTCTTCGCCAGTGAAGTTGCGATACTGTTTTTCTGTCGCCGTATCGAAAAGTTGTCGGAATTTTGGCAAGTCGTCCACCTTTAAGCTCATCCCCGCGGCCATGGTATGTCCGCCAAAGCCTATTAAAACCTCTTGGCATTCAGATAACGCCGTGTAAAGATTCACACCAGCAACGGATCTGGCTGACCCCTTGTATATACCAGGTCCTTGTTCGCACAATACTACACTTGGCTTGTTGAATTGTTCCACAAGGTTTGATGCGACAATACCTGCAACACCAATGTGAAAAGCACCCGCCACAACCATTGAGGAGCTATGCTTTACGAGCTGTTTCTTGGCGTCATACTGAGCACTAGATAGGTCCTGTAAGGTTATGTTCTTACGTTCTTCGTTGATGTCAACTAAGGCTGAACTTAGTCTTTCTGATTCGGTAATTGACTGGCAAGTTAGTAAAGCCACAGCCTTGTTAGCGCAACCCAGGCGTCCAGCAGCATTTATTTTTGGCGCAAGTTGGAAAGCTATGTCTTCAGAACGTAGTAATGTTCTGTCTATATTCGTTTTGAAACATAATGCGCTAATACCAGGGCTACTGTTTTTGGCGATGGACTCAAGGCCGGCCCGTACAAGAATTCGATTGGTTTCGTCAAGTTCCACCATGTCCGCAACTGTTCCAATGGCCACCAAGTCAAGGAATCGCTTTAGGTTTGGTACTGTCAGGTCATTTGTAAAATAATTTCTTTTTTGGAGGTAGCTTCTGACGCCTATGACCAGATAAAAAGCAACTCCAACACCTGAAAGGTTTTTTCCAGGAAAGTCGCAATTTTCCTGCCTGGGATTCAGGACAGCGTCAGCGGCTACCCTGGATTCTGGGGGCGTGTGGTGGTCAGTAATAACAACTTGATATCTAAGTTTTTTTGCTGTGGCGACAGCGGCATGTGCAGAGATGCCATTGTCTACCGTGATAAGGACTTTGTCTTTTTCGGTTTTAGTACCACTTACCCTCTTCAACGATTCTTCTTGTAGTCCGTACCCTTCCTGTAGCCGATTCGGGATGTAATATTCCACATTTTCATGTTTCACGGCCTTGAAGAAGAGCAACAGGAGCGATGTCGCCGTGGTGCCGTCCACGTCGTAATCGCCCCAAATTAAAATAGGGGTGTTTCGTATAACGCTTTCGCCTATAATTGTGGCGGCTTTCTCCAGGTCTCGCATCAGGGCCGGATCAGGAAGGTCCTTTAGCTGCGGCTCGAGAAATTTTTCAATATCCTGTTCTGTTTGTATGCCTCGCTTGTCAAGCATTCGCAGGATTAATGGCTTAACGCGGCTACCATCGTTGAGGGTTACAATCTTTTGGGACTGCCCTGTGTTAATGTTGATTCTAGACATGTTGACTAACTACCTATAATGTGCACTGAATGAACGTTTCAACAAGCTCCGAAACCGATGAGGTTTCGTTAGTATTGATCCATTTAATGTCTTTAATTTTGTTGAACCATGTAAGCTGTCTTTTTGCGTACCTACGGGTGTCGCGTGTAAGGAGTTCTATCATTTCTTCATATGTGTAGTCGCCATCTAAGTACTTTACCATATGGCTGTAGCCAATGGATCGCATGGATTTGTGTTTCAGGTTGTATCCAACACGAAGAAGGTTACTTACTTCTGATTCGAAACCATTGTTTAGCATGATCTCAGATCGTAAAGCGATGCGTTTGTACAGGTGCTGGCGTTCGCAGGTTAAGCCCACAGTTAGAACATTTGGAAAGCGAAGCTGTTTAGACTGTTCGTGTTCCGCCAATAGCTGCGACCAGGTCTTGCCGGTTCCTTCGTAAATTTCCAGAGCGCGAACAAGTCTGTGGGTATCGTTCATATGTATCCTATTTGCGCTAGTACAATCAATTGCGGCTAATTGCTCATGTAAAACCTCGCGCCCCACCCTGCCTAGTCGATTGTGGATCTCAGCTCTTATTTCCGGGAAGGTAGGCAGGTGCTGTGAGAGTCCTTCAATAAGGGATTTAAGGTATAAGCCTGTACCACCTGTTAAAAGAGCACGTTTTCCCCTGGCTATAATGTCTAAAATGGCGGTAAGTGCCAGGTTTTCAAAGGATACAGCATCAAAATCCTGATCCGGGGTAACCACGTCAATCAGATGGTGTTTAATACCTTGCATTTCTTCTTTGCTAATTTTAGCAGTACCTATATCCATGAATTTGTACACTTGCATAGAATCTACACTGATGATTTCAAAGTCAAATTGTTTTGCAAGTTCTATGGAAAGCGCAGTTTTTCCTATGGCCGTCGGGCCTATAAGAGCAACAATAGGAGATTTTATAGGAAATATATCTTCGTGCATATCGTATAACGTCATAAAGTGTTGTTAGCAAAACTAAGGTGTTTTGCAAATTTATACATTCGCGATTTACCAATACCAGGCACCAGAAGTAAATCGTGCATATCGTAAAAAATTCCGATGCGTGCCCTGGTTTTAAGAATCGAATCAGCAATGCTAGGGCCAATGCCAGGGACAGAAAGCAGTAGGTTCTTATTGCAACTATTCAAAGGTATTTTTTCAAAGAAAAATGGTGTGAGCTGTGGGGAGTGTACTGCGCCCTGTCCTTCCATTGGCAAAGGGTTAATAGACAATGTGATAGAATCTGGAAGGGTCTGGACAAGGTTAAGAGAAGTTGTATTGCTGTTATGTGTAGTTAATATAGGAAGAATTGATTGCACAACGAAGAATGTGACACAACAAAGGAGAACGAATTCCCTTGCAGTATCACCTTTCATCTTTGGTAAACTAATCCTGCTTGCCGTTACGTTTTTCATCACGCATCAGCTTGTAATTGATTGAATCTACAAGTGCCTGCCATGAAGCTTCGATGATGTTAAGTGAAACACCTACCGTTCCCCACTGTTCATACTGATCCTTTGATTCAACTAGAACTCTTACTCGTGCACCTGTCCCCTGGTCACCGGAAAGAACTCGAACCTTGTAATCAATCAATTCTACTTCATCGAGTGCAGGATAGAACTGAGTGAGGGCTTTGCGAAGGGCTTTGTCGAGTGCATTCACAGGACCATCTCCCATGGCAGCAGTGTGAACTTCTTCTCCGCCAACTTCAAGACGTATGGTGGCCTCTGTTTCGGGAGGTTTGTCCATCTTCCTTTTCGAGTTGATAGCTCTGAACCCATTTAAGGTGAAATAGTTCGCATGGCTCCCAACGGCACGACGCATAAGGAGTTCAAAGGAGGCCTCAGCTCCTTCATATTGAAAGCCCTGATTTTCAAGTTCTTTTAATTCTTTCACGATTGAAGCGGCAATGGGCGAGTCGGTATCGATATCGATACCAAATTTCTTTGCTTTATGTACCACGTTGGATTTACCAGCTTGGTCAGAGATAAGAATTCGCCTGATATTCCCAACTTTTTCAGGCTCAATATGTTCATAACAGAGAGGATTGCGTTTAACTGCTGAAACGTGGATTCCACCTTTATGGGCAAATGCAGACCGTCCAACATAAGGCTGATATTTATTGTGAGGAAGATTTGCAAGCTCGTCTACGAGCATCGCGGTGTCGTAAAGTTTGCTTATATTTTCTGCTGCATTGCACTGATACCCCATCTTGAGTCCAACGGCAGGGATAATAGAGGTTAGATTACCGTTTCCGCAGCGTTCTCCGTAGCCATTTATCGTACCCTGTACCTGCTTAACACCAAGACTCAATGCGAGAAGCGAATTGGCTACAGCAGTTTCAGAATCGTTGTGGGCATGGATGCCTAGCTCAACAGTACTGTTTCGCTCTTTCAAGAAACTCTGAACACGCTCAATGATAGGGGGTAATTCATGGGGAAGCATGCCGCCATTGGTGTCGCAAAGAACAAGGCATTGGGCACCACCATCTATGGCTTTGCCTAAGGTGGCAAGGGCGTATTCAGCATTCTTTTTGAATCCGTCAAAGAAGTGCTCTGCATCGTAAAAGAGTTCCTGCACGTGCGGTTTTAAATATGCCAGCGTCTCTTCGATGATAAGCAGGTTGTCTTCAAGTTCAATACGCAGTGCATCGTGAACATGAATATCCCAGGATTTGCCGAAGATTGTGATTACCGTAGTTTTGGCTGCCAAAAGTGCCTGTACAGTTTTATCCTCTTCCACAGTATTGCTGAACATTCTGGTTGAGCCAAAAGCTGTGAGTTTTGCATGCTTGAGTGTTTCGTTCTGCATGGCCTTGAAATATTCGACCGCCAAGGGGTTTGATCCAGGCCATCCACCTTCAATGTAGTCAATACCGAGTTCATCCAGTTTGTGGCTTATGCGAATTTTATCGGTTACAGACAGGTTGAAGTTTTCGGCCTGGGTACCATCCCGTAAAGTAGTGTCATATATTTGTATTTGTCTTGTCATGGGATCTATTTTCTCTTAAAGTGTTTCTTCTTCTGGTAAACTATCTTTGCCAAGTTCAAAAGCATCGTGCAGCGCACGAACGGCAAGTTCTGTATATTTTTCTTCAATGATACAGGAAACTTTGATTTCAGAAGTGGAAATCATAGATATATTGATTCCCTCTCTAGAGAGAATTGAAAACATAGTGGTTGCAATACCTGAATGGTTTCGCATGCCCACTCCAACAATGGAGATTTTCGTGATAGAATCAGAACCGTGAATTCCACCGGTTGCACCTGTCTCTTTAACGACTGACTCGAGAAGCTTCAATGTGCGTTGGTAATCACTGCGAATCACAGTAAAGGTCATATCCGTCATACCGTTGCCGGTATCCTGATTCTGGATAATCATATCTACAATAATATCGGCATCAGAAATAGGAGTAAAAATCTTGGTGGCAATCCCTGGTTGATCAGGAACACCTGAAATAGTGATACGAGCTTCATTTTTATTGTATGTTACGCCTGAAACGACTTTTCCTTCCATATCTTTATCCTCCTTAACAACCCATGTTCCTTCTGTTTCTGTGAAGGTCGAACGAACATGAACCGGTACGTTATACTGTTTTGCAAATGTTACGGATCTAATATCAAGAACCTTGGCACCAAGACTTGCAAGCTCAAGCATCTCATCGTAAGAAATTTTATCAATTTTTATGGCCGAACTACACATATTAGGATCTGTGGTGTAAACACCCTCAACATCGGTGAAAATTTCACACGCATCTGCTTTTAATGCAGCAGCCAGTGCTACTGCTGTTGTATCTGAACCGCCTCGGCCAAGGGTTGTGATGTCACCATTTTCCGCAACTCCCTGAAAACCCGCAACAACAACAATTTTATCACTGTTTAGCTCACCTAAGATTCGGTCGGAATCAATGTTCTCAATGCGTGCTCTGGTATGGGATGAATCCGTTTCGATTTTAACCTGATCCCCAAGAAAAGATACGCATTCACCTCCCATTGCTTTAACAGCCATGGCAAACAAGGAGATTGTGACCTGTTCGCCCGATGAAAGAAGAACGTCCATTTCACGTGCATCAGGGATATCCTGCATAGCAAGGGCGAAATCAGTAAGTCGATTAGTTTCACCAGACATGGCGGAAAGAACAACTACCACCTGATTCCCATCCCTCTTCTTGCTAAGAACCCGTTTTGCAACATTTTTTATTTTTTCAGGATCGGCAACAGAAGTGCCCCCGAACTTTTGAACAATTAACGCCATTTTACCTGGACCTCAGCTGGTGAATATCACCACTATAGAAGAATGAGCAGTAGTCTTAAGGGCTAAGGCTCTGTTCATAGTATGAATTTATACCGTATTATACAGCAAAGTTCTTACAATCTAGTAATTGCCCGCAAAAAAGCAAGATTTTCTTGGTTTCAACAATCGAAAATAACTGTATGTTGAGAAGCAAAAAAAAGGAATTAAACAATTGAACGACGATAACGTATTTCATATAGTTCTGGTTGAGCCGGAGATTCCACCAAATACCGGTTCCATTGCCCGTCTTTGTGGTGCAACGAATACAGTTTTGCATCTGGTGCGTCCCCTCGGCTTTTTAACGGATGATAAACATTTAAAACGAGCAGGGCTTGATTACTGGAAATTTGTGGATATCAGGTACTGGGATTCTTTTGATGCCTTCTTGGAGGCTCAGGATGAGCGCAAGCTCTATTTTCTCACCACAAAAACGAAAAAGTCATATAGTGATGCAAAGTTTAAACCGGGAGATTATCTGGTTTTTGGAAAAGAAACAAAGGGTTTGCCAGAAAATCTGCTGAACTTATACGCTGATCGTTGCCTCACCCTCCCAATGCCCAACGAAAATATAAGAAGTTTAAATCTGGCAATGACTGCAGGGATCGTTCTCTATGAGGCGTTACGGCAGAATCAGAATATCGGATTACAGACGTAGTCTATCAATATCCACTCGTAGCCAACAGCATAAGTGTTCCTACCGTTGTCCCGAGCGCTGTGCAGCCCCGTTTCAGCACGAACGACGAGATTTTGTGCTTCATCACCTGTGACCATCTGAGCAACACCTATTGAAGTGGTTATGGAGATATTCTGGCTGTCTGAAGAACTAAGTTGTTGTTGTCTGATTTTCACAAGCATTTTTTGAGCCAGTCTGCAACCGTCACTTTCCGTACAATTTTTTAAGGCAATCAGGATTGTGTCCCCTTCCCATCGGCATGTGAGATCCGAGGCACGGAGAACCGACTGTATGGACTTACTGAGCAGAAACAGGAGCTTGTCGCCTATTTCGTTACCATAATCTTCATTAGCCTGACGAAAATGGTCTATATTCACCAGGAGGATGGTCAGGGGTTCGAGGGAACGTTTGCTGTCTAGGATTAAATGATCGAAGACCTGCCCAAAGGCGTGGCGGGTCGTAAAGCCGGTGAGTTCATCGATGTGTTTGTTTTTCAGGGGAGTATTTTGAGCAGTTTTCTTTACCAAAAAGTGAACAGCAATAAAAACAATACTCAGAAGTGCAATGTTAAACAGAGAAAATAACAACTGTTTTGACGAAAACACACAGAAATGTTCTTGTGAAAGAGAATAAATAGCAACAAGGCTACTCAACGAAATACCTAGCAACAGTATGCCGTTGACTAAAAAATGAAAAAAATGAATTTTGCTTTCTATTTCCATCAAGATAGACGATGAAGAACGGTGTATAAGGTAACCAGTTTATTTTTATTCCAGCATCGGGTAAGGTATCCAACGTAGGAATTTTAGAAAATACTAACTTAGCACATTCCTGATCGTTCAGGTATACTTTTGTTATTACAATTATATTTTTTTAAGGAGTAAATAAAATGGTTGATCGCGTATATAATTTCAGTCCAGGACCTGCAACTCTTCCCGGTGAAGTTTTGCAGCAAGCGTCAAAAGATGTTGTAAACTTTAAAGAAACTGGAATCGGCCTCATTGAAATGAGCCATCGTTCAAAGGAATTTATCGCCGTGACTGAGGGTGCTGAGCAGTTACTCCGCGAGCTCATGGATATTCCTGACAATTATAAGGTGCTGTTTTTACAGGGAGGTGCCTCCAGCCAATTTTATATGATCCCCATGAATCTTCTGGGTAAAGGAAAGAAAGCGACCTATCTCAACACCGGCGCCTGGTCAAAAAAAGCTATCAAAGAAGCTAAGTTATTTGGTGATATTGATGTCGCCTATTCCAGTGAAGAACAAGTTTTCAATAGAGTACCTAAAGATTCTGAATACAGTGTGGCTGATGATTCTGAATATCTCTACTTTGTTTCCAATAACACGATTTACGGAACACAGTTTCCAGAATTTCCCGATACAGAAAAGATGCTTATCTCTGATATGTCTTCAGATATCCTTTCAAGAAAAATAGATGTTTCCAAGTTTGGAATAATCTTCGCCGGAGCCCAGAAAAATATGGGCCCAGCTGGTGTCACCATCGTTATTATTCGTGACGATCTTCTTGAGAAAACACCCGAGAACACCCCCACCATGCTTTGCTATAAAACCCATTCTGACAAAGGGTCTATGTTTAACACACCACCCTGTTTTGCAATTTATGGTGTTGGTGAAGTATTAAAATGGCTCAAAAAGCAAGGTGGTGTTGCCGCAATGGAAGCCATTAACAAAGAAAAAGCCGGGATTCTCTATGACTGTATAGATAGTGGAGAGTATTACCGTGGACACGCTGAAAAGGATTCAAGATCTCTTATGAATATTCCTTTCAACCTGCCTACTCCCGAACTTGAAGCACAGTTTATTACTGAAGCCGAAGCCATAGGCCTGAATGGCCTGAAAGGACATCGTTCAATCGGTGGATGTCGAGCATCAATTTATAATGCTTTTCCCAAAGAAGGTGTGGTAAAACTTGTTGCTTTCATGAAAGAATTTGAAGCAGCCAACCAGGCCTAGGCTGATTTGACACATGAATTATGATGGAGATATAATTCGCCCACCCAGTGAGGCCAGTTCCATCATAATTCAGGTCACAATTGGCTGTTCTCATAATAAATGTACTTTTTGCGGAGCATATAAGGATTCAGGGAAAAAATTTCGTATTCGTACTGATGCTGAAATCCTTGAGAATATAGTTTTTGCGGCTCAGCATTGTAGCATGCAAAAACGAGTTTTTCTCGCTGATGGTGACGCATTGATCCTTTCGCAAAAACGCCTTTTGCACATCTTTGCGCAAATAAACAAACACTTGCCCCAGGTATCCAGGATTGCCATGTATGGAAATGCCAAGGCGATTCGCTCTAAAACGATTACAGAGCTTAGAGATTTAAAAGGTCTAGGTTTGCACCGAATTTACATGGGCCTTGAGAGCGGTGACAATACGGTCTTGAAAAAAATATGCAAGAATGAGACGGCAGATTCCATGATTGAGGCGGGCAAGCGCGTGCGGCAGGCAGGTATTTTTTTGTCGGTTACTGTTCTTTTAGGGCTTGCAGGAGTCGCCGGGAGTTTGCGTCATGCGCAAGAGTCTGCCAGAGTTCTAAGCGAGATGCAGCCAAACCAGATAGCTGCACTTTGTCTTATGCCTCTGTCGAATACGCCTCTTGGTCAGCAATATGCAAATGGCAACTTCCAGTTACCTGATGCAAAAGCAATGCTGGTCGAGTTGCATGAATTTATCACAAATATAAGCTGTGAGAAAGTGCAATTTATGGCAAATCACGCTTCAAACTACCTCCCGATCAGTGGGAGATTAGCACGCGATAAAAACAAGTTACTCACAGAAATTGAACTTGCACTTCAGGGAAAACAATCTTTGGTTCCTGAGCAGTTCAGAGCATTATAATTATGAATACAAAAACTGACCTGCGCAACCTGACGCAGGATGAAATCGTTCAGTACGTTGAAGATCTTGGTCAGCCAGCATTTCGAGGGCGTCAGATCATGTCCTGGTTGTATCGTCCTGGGATAACTGAATTTTCCGAGATGACTGATCTCGCTAAGAAATTCAGGAAACTACTGGCTGAAAATGCACGAATCTATCGTTTTGTTGATCCTGTAATTCAACGTTCGAGTGACGGTTCGGTGAAGTTCGGCTTCCCCCTTGAGGATGGCAAGCTGATTGAGTCTGTCCTGATTCCAGAACCTGATCGAAATACCCTCTGTGTCTCGTCACAGGTTGGTTGTGCCATGAATTGCTCGTTTTGCCTTACTGCAACCATGGGATTTTCACGTAATTTGAATCCTTCCGAAATTGTGAATCAGGTTGTTGCTGTTGGTGACTTTTTACGTAATGAGCCGAAGGGCAAATTGATCGGTCCGGATAGAGTTACCAATATAGTTTTTATGGGTATGGGAGAGCCTCTAAACAATCTCGACAATCTAATCAAATCTATCTCTATCCTTACGGAACAGCGTGGCCTGGATATGACCAACCGGCGTATAACTGTTTCCACCTGTGGAATTGTCCCCAAAATGGAACGTCTGGGGCTTGAAACAGATGTGAATCTTGCCATATCTCTGCATGCTGTTAACGATAAAACAAGAGACTTGTTGATGCCGGTAAACGACAGATACTCACTGGAAGACCTGCTGGAAGCGTGCCGCACCTACCCCATGGCCAAGCGAAAACGTATAATGTTTGAATATATACTGCTCAAAGATATTAATGATTCAGATGATGACGCCAGGGAGCTTGCAAAAATATTACGAGACATTCCCTGTAAGATCAACCTGCTCCCTTATAATGAATCGCCCGGAATCCCTTACAAAAGTCCGTCACGAAACAGGCTCTTTGCCTTTCAGAAAATAGTTCGTGACAATGGCTATTCGGTATTTATCCGTTCTAGCCGAGGTGAGGATATATCTGCTGCCTGTGGGCAGCTCGCAAAACAAAAACAAGGTGAACAAACAGATGCCTAAACTTGGAGAGTGCACGGGATATAAATATATTCAAGAAACCGGATACAGACGTGACACCATAAAAAAGATGATGCGACCGGCAATAGCGGAGACTGGTATCTTTAAAAAATACCCTGATGCAGACAAGGTAGAACTGCCAAGGAGCTGGTCGCTCAAAGAGGCTCGCATCATTCCTTTACTGCAGCACAGGCGATCTTTGCGTAAATATAAAATGGAACCCATTTCTCTTGGAGAATTGGCATTTATGCTGTGGGCCAGCCAGGGGATCACCGCAAAATCAGGAAATTACTCCTTTCGGACCACACCATCTGGTGGCGCATTGTATCCTATTGAAACCTATATCGCTGCAAATCATATTGAGGATCTGGAACCCGGTATATACCACTTTGATGTGGAGAATTTCGCACTTGATAAAATTCGAACAGGCGACCAGGCGGAAACAGTTGCAAATGCTTGTATGAATCAGAAGTTTATGGCTAGTTCTGCGGTAACGTTTCTCTGGTCAGTAATTTTTAGAAGGTCAATGTCAAAGTATGGCAATCGCGGTATGCGCTATGTTTTGTTAGATGCCGGCCATATCTGTCAGAATACCTTGACTGCTGCAGAGGCGATAGGCAGCGGAGGGTGTCCTGTTGCTGCATTTTACGACGACGAGGTGAATGATTTACTTGGTCTTGACGGAAAGGATGAAACGGTGATTTATGCTGCGTCTGTGGGGAAGAAGGTCGCACCTGGCAAGCAGAGTGAACTATAGAGAAGATCGGTTCGCCCCTTAATCAAGGTTGAACCGATCTTATGTTAATGCTGTACATCCGCTAACGTCGCTATCTTGGCGGATAATGGCCTAATACTCGTCGTCCCATTCGTCCATTACAGATCGTGGAAGAAGGCTGAGATCGATCTTTTTTGCTTCTCTGATGCCTGCCTGAAAGGCCTTTGAGTTCATCTCCTCCGTTCCCTTTGGTACTCGTGATAAGAGGGCCTTTTCCAGGCCACCCAGTGAAACCTTGCCGCAGAGGTACCCCACAGCTCCAAGGGCAACCATGTTGGCAACAAGCTCCCTACCTGTTTCTTTGCGTGCGATCTGGGTAAAAGGTATCGACACAGAACGACTGGTAGGTAGCTGTGTTACCAAGCCGCCATCAACCACCAGCAATCCATCGGATTTTAAGTCAAAAAAGTAAGCATCGCAGGATGTCTGTGTCATAGCCAGTAGCAAATCCACCTGAAGGGCCTTCGGATAATCAATTGGAGAGCCGGAAATAACAACTTCCGCCTTACTCTTCCCGCCCCTCGCCTCGGGTCCGTAGCTTTGGGTCTGGCACACGTGGTTATTGTCAAAACGGGCAACACCGTCGGCCATGACAATAGCCGCAGTTATAATACCCTGCCCGCCGGAGCCGCTAAATCTGATTTCGTAGCGTTCGTCACTCTTCATATCGTTTAACTCCGTTTTTGTCGGTCTCTTTGGTGATCTTTTCAGCTTTGAGTCTTGCATCTTCAACTACCTGTCGATACACCTCGGTTGAAACTGGTTTGTCCACATCAGCGAGCACACCTATTGTGATCTTCCCTTCAAGTTCTTCGGGGCTCAGGTTTGCAGCCTTTTCGACCGTGATAGCATTATCTTTATAGCTGTTGATCATCTGTACGGCACCACCAAGTTTATTCTTCTTTCCATACTGCACATGGCAGTTGGATATGATTTCCACCACAGAAAAACCCTTGTTTTTGATAGCAAGTTTGATCATATCTTCAATGTGTGTCGCATGATAGACAGTGGATCTTGCGACAAATGAGGCACCTGCCGTGGCAGCAAGCTCGGCTATGGAGAAAGCATGTTCAACGTGACCATAAGCAGATGTGGCCGAGATTGAACCAAATGGTGTGGTCGGTGAGTACTGACCACCAGTCATACCATAAGTTGAGTTGTTGATAATGATAGCGGTGAGATCAAGGTTTCTTCTGGCGGCATGGATAAAATGATTTCCGCCAATGGCTGTTGAATCGCCATCCCCCATAACAGTAAGGACTGTAAGCTCGGGTTTTGCGAGTTTGATCCCAGTGGAAAAAGTCAGCGCTCTTCCGTGTGTGGTGTGGATAGTGTTAAAGTCAGCATAGGTTGGCATCCTACCGGAACAACCAATACCCGACGCAAGTACAATTTCATCCTTACTTAAACCCAGCGAATGAATGGCACGCAACAGTGCGCCCATGACTATTCCATTTCCACATCCAGGGCACCAGACATGGGGGAATTTTTTGTCGTGTCGTAAATATTCTTTACGTACAGTTTCAGCACGTTCTAACATGTTATTCTCCTGTATTCCTTCAAAGGTTCCAGCATCAGACCGTAGTTAGATGTTTGAAAATCTCTTCCGGTGTGATGAGGTGACCATCAATTCGGTTATGTTTAACAATTCTACACGACGACTGATTAACTCGACTGATTTCCCTGGCCATCTGTCCCATATTCATCTCGGGAACAATGGCCGCGCGACACTGACGAAGGTACGTATCCACAGTTTTACGTGGGAAAGGAAACAGTGTAACCAGTTGGACGAGACCAGCCTTGACGCCACGCGCTCTGGCGTTACGGACAGCACGTAGAGCAGATCTGGCGACAGATCCGTACGCGATAACAAATACTTCCGCGTCGTCCATCATGTAGTTTTTAGTAACCTGTATTTCTTTGAAACCTTTGCTAATTTTGCCGTGGATTCTTCTCAGGAAGGAATCAACTTCTTGAGCGTTTTGGGTGGGGTAGCCTTTTTCATCGTGTACAAGGCCAGTAACATGGTGTCTGTAGCCATCACCAAAAGATGCCATATCAGGAACCCCGCGATTGTTATCTGCGTATGGTTTGTACCACTCAGGCGGCACATCTGGTTTTACCCGATCAAACACCCGAATAGAGTCTTCAGGGGGTAAGACAACAGATTCTCTTGTGTGGGCAACCACTTCATCAGACAATATAATTACTGGGGTACGGTATTTTTCAGAAAGGTTGAAAGCCTTGATTGTAATGGAGAAACAATCGGCAACCGATGATACAGCCAGAACAATAATTGGATGGTCACCGTGGGTTCCCCATCGAGCCATCTGTACGTCACCTTGGGCAACACTTGTTGGCAGCCCAGTGCTGGGACCTCCACGCATCACATTAACAATAACGCATGGGGTTTCGGTGATACACCCGTATCCTAAATTTTCCTGAATGAGGGAGAATCCTGGACCGCTTGTGGCGGTCATGGATTTGGCGCCAGCAAGAGATGCACCAATTACAGCACCCATACTTGCTATTTCATCTTCCATCTGAATAAACGTACCACCCATCTGTGGAAGCTTCACTGAAAGCAGTTCACTGATTTCAGATGCTGGGGTGATCGGGTAACCAGCGAAAAAACTACAGCCAGCAGCAAGAGCTCCAGCTACGATTGCTTCGTTTCCCTGAAGAAGGATTTTGTTTTGTTTTTCAGTGGGTTCCATTAGTGCTCCTCCTCTCGGGGTGTCTTTCTTTGATAGTTATTGCAAAATCGGGACAATGAATCTCGCAAAAACGGCATCCTATGCAGCTGTCCATATCGTCTATATATGGAACGCCAGTTTCGTCAGACTTGATGATTTTTTTGACGCAGAGTGCCGTGCAAATTCCACAGGATTTGCACCAGTTCTGAAAAAAAGTAACGTCATAAAGCTTTTTTTCTCGTTTTTTGGTTTGTGACGACTTGGCTGCAGTCGCCCCCTTTTTAGTTTTTGCCTTGGGCTTGGCGGTGGTTTGTTTAACCATTCTAATAACCAGTTTTGTTATTATATTTTATAATTGCTACGCAATTCCTGTAAAGAAAATCACATAACGAAAGCACCTGTTTCCCTTATAACTACAGGGAAACACAAGTCAAGCGTTTTAATGATTACTCCCAAAAAGAAACAACTATTATTTTGATTGACCGTATCAGTATCTCTGATATTTGGCATCAACACTACGGTATCACTTGCCCTTAGCCGTACAATATGTTATAAAATTGTCGTTTACATTTCTTCCGTAAGAAAGGTATTTTGTATTGTCAGTACCCCTTTCCTTCTGGGGCATTCCCTGATTAATCATACTGTTACATGCTGTGGCAGGTTCCTTTTAGAGACTTTCAGTTTTATTCAATTGTACAAGGAGTTGCTTTGAAAACAAAAATACTTGTCGCCAACCGTGGCGAGATTGCCATCCGCCTTATTCGAGCAATACAAGAACTAGATTATGAAGCCGTTGCAGTCTATGAATCACCTGACAAAGATTCGCGTCATATTCGTCTTGCCAATGAAGCAGTTTGGCTTGGAGCCGGGCCTCGTTGTGACTATCTTGATATTTCAAAAATTATAAAAGCAGCAAAAAAATCAGGGGCAACAGCTATCCACCCCGGATATGGATTCCTTGCTGAAAATCCCGATTTTGCAAAAGCTTGTGAAGATACTGGTATTACATTCATTGGCCCATCGTCAGATGTTATTACCAACCTTGGTAATAAAGTAATTGCCAGAAAAATCATGGCAGAAGCTGGTATTCCTATGGTGCCAGGTTCAGATAACCTTGCTGCAGGTAAAGAAGGCGAGGAGTTTGCCATTGCTTTTGCTGCTAAATATAAATATCCCATCATGCTTAAAGCCACCTGTGGTGGTGGCGGTCGTGGTATCCGACTCATCGAAAATGACAATCAGATGCGAGATGAGATTCCGGTTGCTCGCGCTGAGGCAAAAGCAGCATTTAATGATGAGCGTGTCTATCTTGAAAAGGTAGTTATTGAGCCTAAACACGTTGAAGTGCAGATCATGGCTGATAAGAATGGCAAAACAGTGCACCTTGGTACCCGTGATTGCTCCATCCAGCGCAGGAATCAGAAACTGATTGAAATTGCTCCGTCAATGATTAGCGATAAGGCGTTGCTTCAGGAAATATGTGACACAGCCGTGAAGGCAGCGAAGGCTTCCAATTATTTTAATGCCGGTACTGTTGAGTTTTTAATTGATAAAGAATTCAACTATTATTTTATGGAGATTAATACCCGGGTACAGGTTGAACATACCGTTACCGAGATGATCACAGGTATTGATATCGTCCGTACCCAGATTAAACTGGCCCTTGGTAAGCCACTTGCCTTCTGTCAGGAAGATGTGCAGATGCGTGGACATGCCATTGAAATGCGGATTAACGCTGAAGACCCGCAGGCTGACTTTATGCCTGAAGGTGGCAAAACAGTTTCTGTCTATCGATCACCCGGTGGATACGGTGTGCGTCTTGATGGTTTTGTGTATCAGGGTTTTACTATTCCAGAAGTATATGACTCATTGCTGGTTAAGATGACTGTCCACGGTTTCTCATGGAACGAAACTGTTGACAGGCTACGCAGATGTCTGCAAAACTTTGTTATTGCAGGACCGAAGACCACAATCCCCTTCTATCTTAACATTGCCAAGGATGAAGATTTTATAAGCGGAAACTTTGACACCTCATATCTTGATAAACACCCTCAGTTATTTGAGTATGACGATAATGCCAATGAGGCGAGTAAACTCTCTAACCTGATTGCTGAAATTCATCATCGAGGCCATAATCCCTACGCGGCTTAAAAAGATCACGAAATAACTGAAATAGAATAAGGAATCACTATGGAACGTATTGTACAAGGAGCATCGGCCGCTGAAGTTGTTAAGCAGTTGCAGAATTCGGATGGGTATCACATAACCAACACTGCCCGTGATTTATCCCAGTCAGATTTTAAAAACAGAATATTGTTGCACACCGACCTTTTGGCAGCAGACTCAAGAGAACGTGCCGGATATTTCTCACTGGAGATTACAGGTGGCGCATCTGTTCATGTGGACATCCTCCGCAAGCAGGTTGATCCTTTTCTAAAACTTGAACTCCTTCGCGAGAAGATGCCAAACACCATGTTTCAGACCTTGTGTCGTGGTGTCAATCTTTTCGGATATCGCCCCTACCCGCAAAATGTCATTCGTTTTACCGTTAAAGAGTTTGCAAAATATGTTGATGTCTGGCGTACCTTTGACTTTATGAATTACATTCCTAATATGCAGGCCGTATTTGAAGAGGTGGCCAAGGCTGGTAAGCTGAACGAACCCTGTATCTGTTTTTCAACAGGACCTGAGCATACAGATGCGTACTACCTGGCAAAAGTTAAGGAAATCCTTGACGTTACCGGTGAAGATATTGTGCTCTGTATCAAAAACCATGGTGGCCTTGGAACTCCGAAACGTATTGGTGAACTCGTGGATACCATTCGCCAAAAGTATCCAGATCTCCCTCTGCATTATCACGGTCACAATACAGATGGTAATGATGTCGGTAGAATCGTTGCTGCTGTCCAAAATGGTGCAAATATAGTTGATGCCGCTGATGCCTCTTTTACCGGCTTCTACGGTCCTCCTCCAATTTTAACCGTTATCCAGACCCTGAAAGATCTTGGACACAACGCAGCAACAATTGATGAAGAGGCAGTTATTGAAACCTCAGAAGTTATACGTGATGAGCGTCAACATTATGAGGCGTTCGAGTCACAGATTAAAGGTTTTCAGCCTACAGTACAGATCCACAAACTCCCTGGTGGAGCAATGGGCTCAAGCCTTGAACAGGCTGTTAAGGGCGGGTTCCTCGATAAAATGCCAGACATCCTTCATAAAGAGCTACCCCGGGTTCAGAAAGAACTTGGAAACTACTGGTCAGTAACACCCGGTTCTCAGATTCTCTGGACAACAGCTGTTTCCAATGTCCAAGGTGGCGAACGATACGGAAACCCTTCAGGCGATTTACGAAATCTACTCCTTGGAAAATACGGCCCCTTCCCTTTCTACGAACCAGACGAATGGATTTTTGAAAAGGTTCTTGGTTCAGACTGGAAAAAGGTGCTTGAAGAAGAAGGTGGTGTGGAAGATATCAGCGACATGGATATCGACAAGGAAAAAGAGACCCTCACCGAGCGAATTGCTGAAGATCCAACTGATCAGCAACTAGTTCTTTACCTGCAGCATCCAAACGATGCTGTAGAATTCTTTAAGTTTGAAGCCAAATTTGGAAAAGTACATGTGTTGCCTCCGTCGATCTTCCTTAAAACTGGTGGCTTCGAACCCGGTGAAACATTAGAGTTTGTAGATCATACTGGAAAAGAGCATATGGTTGAAGTTGGACCTTCAAATGTTGCAGAAGATGGTGAGACCTCAGTGTATCTCTACGTTGATCACCATCAGCGTATCTACAAATTCGCTCCAGAACTTGCAGATGGAGCAGCTGCTGCCCCAGTCGCCATGTCAAAAGAAGAAGTTCTTGACCTTGCTAAAGCTGGCGATATTCGCGCATCTTTTTCCGGTAACGTCTGTGAGATAAGTGTTGAAGAAGGACAGGAAGTGGCCGTTGGTGATAAAGTTGCAGTTATGGAAGCTATGAAAATGCAGACACCAATAACTTCTGCAATTGACGGCATTGTAACTGCTGTTTCAGCTAAAGTTGGTGATGCGCTGCAACCTGGCGACAAATTGCTGAAAGTGGATGTGGACGAATAAAATTCCTGGGTAGTAAATAGAAAAGACAAAGCCCTTTCATATATGGTATGAAAGGGCTTTGTTGTTTTATGCTGGAGCCGACAATCAGGATCGAACTGATGGCCTACGCTTTACGAGAGCGTCGCTCTACCAACTGAGCTATGTCGGCTAATACAAACAAATTTAAACTGCCTGAAAATAGCAAGGTAGTCTGTCAAAGTCAATTGTTAATGCAACCACTCACCTTTCTTCTTCCATTGTTTTTTCTACTGGCATCCTGTTCATCTGAAACTGAAAAGAAGGAAGATGCGCCGGTGGATACCGTATCTGGCCAAACCCATAGCAAGCAAAAGGGGTGCCTTCGCTGCCACGAGAAGAAACTGGACCCTGCACATGACTTTGAGTGTATTGTTTGCCACAACGGCAACAATGACAGTGAGGAACAAACCACGGCTCACGCAGGCATGATTACAGAACCTGCGCATCCTGCAAATATGATGAGCACTTGTGGAAAATGCCATGAAAAACAAGTTGCCGCAAGTAGTCATTCGCTCCACTTTACCATGCAAAATGAAGTAAACCTTGTTCGTAAAGCTTTTGGGGCATCAGAATCCCTTAGTACCCTTCTTGACATTCCAATTTCAGAATCACCTGATACTATTCTTGAGTTGGCTGATGACTTGTTACGGCGCAGATGTTTGCGCTGCCATGTGTATTACAAAGGAGACAGGTATCCTGGAATAGTTCGTGGTAGTGGTTGTGCCAGCTGTCATCTCTCTTTTTACGAAGGAAAGCTTGTCTCACATTCTTTTTTGAAAACTCCCGGGGATAAACAGTGCTTGCAGTGTCACTATGGCAATCGTGTGGGATCTGATTATTACGGTCGTTTCGAACATGATATGAATGAGGAGTATCGCACACCATACACCACGACCAATGATTATTTTCGTCCATTTGGCATAGAATACCATCAGTTGCAACCTGATATTCATCAGCAAAAAGGTCTTCTTTGTGTCGATTGTCACGCCGGCTCTCATCTTATGGGTGATTCTTCGTCTGGTATTAGCTGTGAATCATGTCACGATGTGAATAAATTGAAGGAAATCCTGCCACATAATATTTCCACGAACGAAAACGGTACTTTTACGCTTGTATCAAGAAATGAAGATAAACAGCATCTTGTTCCCTTGATGCGACATCCTGCCCATACAAAATACCAGGGTCTGGTCGGCTGCCAGGTGTGTCATGCACGCTGGTCATTTAACGACCAGCAAACCCATCTCCTGCGTAGTGATCTAGATGAGTATGACGATTTTTCAAGATTGACAGTTCAGGGAAGTTTTGAAGTGGAAAAAATACTGATCAACAACCTTGACTACGATGCCGATGAAATTGACCCTGCAATGAGTGATAAAATCAGTGGCGGTTTATATCCCGGGCTTTGGCATAAGGGGTATGTTATGAGGCGCTGGGAAGAGGTGCTGATTGGGCGTGATAAGGACGAAAAACTACAGGTCATGCGTCCGCTTCTCGATATATATCTTTCTTGGTTGGATGAGGATGAAGAGGTACGCTTTGATTCAGTACCCGCAAAAACTAAAAATAACGGTATGCTGCCATATATTCCACATACTACTGGCAAGGCAGGACTCTTTTATGAGGAACGAATCCAGCACTTTCTTCGCCTTGAAAAGAAGGCGGCAGTGAAATAAATGTTGTTAATAAAAAAATCCAGCATCCTCATTTTTCAGATACTGCTTTTATTTTGTGGTTCTTTATTGGTTTTCAATAGCGCCCTGGCTGCCAAACAAAAAATTCCTGGCACGCAACGGCCCTATACCATTAACAACCGTACCTATTACCCATTGCCTACCGCAGATGGATACGTTGAGTCAGGTATCGCATCCTGGTATGGGCGTGATTTTCACGGCCGCCCTACTTCCAATGGAGAAACCTATAATATGCATAATATTACAGCTGCTCACAAACTGCTTCCCATGCATACCATGCTTCTGGTTAAAAATGAGGAGAATGGCAAAAAAATTGTGGTTCGGGTCAATGATCGTGGCCCTTTTATTCAGGGAAGAATTATAGATCTCAGCTATGGAGCTGCCCAAAAACTTGGCTTGGTTCATTCTGGTACTGCACGGGTAACGATCACAGCACTTGGTGAAGTACAAAACAGAAACAGTCAGGGACGTATAACCTTTAAAAGACAGGCAGACTTACGTTCAGGTGAGTATTTTGTACAGATTGGAGCTTTTTTACAAAAGTACAATGCATTAGAACTACAGGATAAATTTGCAAAAGATAACCATAAAGTGGTTATCACAAAAGCAAAAATCAAAGGGAAACTTTTTTACAGGGTACAGGTATACGTTGGACAGACCTTAAATAATGCACGGCGGAGTGAAATTGCCTTGTTGAATAAAGGTTATAATGGTGCTTTTATCATCGCCCGTTAATCGCTAATTCAATCCAGCTTCAAATCTTCGTACTTTCCGCACAAAATCATTCAGCTTGTTATGATCCTTGATTCCTGGTGCAAGCTCAACCCCTGAATTGACATCGAGCCCAAAGGGCTGAATCTGGCTAAGGGCCGCTTCAACGTTATCGGGATCAAGTCCACCGGCAAGGATCAATGGTCGTTGCAATTGCAAGCGCTGGATGATTGACCAGTCAAAGGTTAGTCCTGTTCCACCCGCTACTCCTTTGCTGTAGGTATCAAGAAGGAAACCATGGGTAACCTCAGCGTAAGGGGAAAACTCTTCTTTAGTGCTCTCGTTACTCACGCGAAAAGCTTTTATAACTCTACAGGGTGAGGCAAAACGCTCCACTTGTTTACAAAATTTCGGATCTTCATCACCGTGCAACTGAGCGTGAGAAAGGCCGCAATATTCGACAATTTCCTCTACTTCTTCACGCTCACGGTTAACAAAGACACCAATACAGTCAGTGAAAGGTCCTATTTTGGAGACCACAGCACGCACAAAATCAGGTGATACGTTCCGTGGACTTTTATCATAAAAAATAAAACCAAGTGCATCGAGACCTGCATCAACTCCTGCTTCAACGTCTTTTTCACGCGTCAGACCACACATCTTGATACGTGTCCTAAAAGGTGCTTTCACTGTTCGAGTCCTCGCATCCCCTGTAAGCTGTTCCCATCTTTTTCGCCACGCATCAGCGTTTCACCAATCAATGCTGCACTAACACCTGCTTCCTGTAAACGACGAATATCTTCAGCTGTTTTTAGTCCAGATTCGCCAACAACTGCTATGGTTTCAGGGATCATTTTTTTCAGACGAAAGGTGGTTTCGGTATCCATTGAGAAATCTTTGAGATTTCGATTGTTAACCCCTATAAGATTGGCTTGTGTTGAGAGAACTGTTTCCAGCTCAGCCTCATCATGCACTTCAACCAAGCAATCGATATTGTACTCTGTGGCTTGATCCTGGAAATCAATTAGCTGGTGTTTATCAAGGATTGAGGCCATTAGCAGAATGGCATCAGCTCCGCAAATATGAGCTTCTTCAATCTGAAGTGGGTCAATGATAAATTCCTTGCGAAGAACAGGGATTGACACTGTTTCTCTGACTTGGAGTAAATAGAGCAATGCGCCTTGAAAAAAATCCACATCGGTAAGAACCGAGATGGCCTGAGCACCATTTTTTTCATACTCTCTGGCGATCTGAATGGGATCAAAATCTGGACAGATTAATCCTTTTGAGGGTGATGCCTTTTTTGCTTCAGCTATGATTGCAACTCCGTTGTATTCAACGAGAGCCTTTCGAAAGCCACGAGGCTCAGGGATTACTTTTTCTGCAAATGGTGCTGGGATATGAATGCCTTGCGTCCGAAGAAGAGAAACTTCCTCTTTTTTTCGTGCTACAATGGTGTCGAGAATATGTGCCATTATAATTATTTGTTAGTGAGGGTAATAAGTTGGTCAAGCTTTTGTAAGGCGAGCCCGGAATCAATAATTACCGCTGCTTTTTGTATGCCTTTTCCTATGGAATCGCTAAGACCAGCAGCCATGAAGGCGGCACCACTGTTTAAAAGAACCATGTCGCGTTTAGCACCTTTTTCACCACCAAGTACGGCCCGCATCTGTTCTGCGGATTCAGCTGCATCCTTTCCGCCCTGTAACTGTTCAATAGTTGAAGGTTTAAGGCCAAACTCCTCAGGGGTAACGGTGTAACAAGATACTGTGCCATCTCGTAGTTCGGCAATTTTTGTTTCACCGGTGACAGTCAACTCATCCAGGTTACCTGTGCCATGTACAACAAGAGCACGTTTTGAGCCAAGTTTATTTAACACTTGGGCAAGTGGTTCGATAAGTGATTCATCAAAAACACCAAGAACCTGTACATTTGCTCCAGCAGGGTTGGTCAGAGGGCCAAGGATATTAAAAATGGTTCGAATACCAAGCTCTTTACGAGGTCCAATGGCATATTTCATAGCTCCGTGAAGAGCGGGGGCAAACAGAAACCCAATACCGATTTCTTGAATACAGTTTCCAATTTTTTCTGGGCTGATATCTAATGACACCCCAGCTGCTTCAAGTACATCGGCACTCCCGCAGTTACTTGAAATTGAGCGATTACCGTGTTTAGCCACAGGGAGCCCTGCACCTGCCACAACAAATGCGGTTGTGGTGGAAACATTAAAAGTACCTGACCCATCGCCACCTGTACCGCATGTGTCCACCAGCACATCACCAGGAGCAACCCCTGATGATATGGGAGTTGCTTTTTCACGCATAACACGAACAGCGCCGGTTATTTCTTCAACCGTCTCACCTTTCATACGCAGGGCGGTTATAAAAGAGCCAATCTGAGCTGGCGTAGCAATTCCGCCCATAATCTCATTCATTGTATCAATCATCTCATTTTCGTTGAGATCTTGATTTTGTATTACTTTAGCAATGGCTTGCTTTATATCCATGGTCTTTCTCTGTATGTGAGGAGTCGTTTGAGCTGGTGTGAAAACCTGTATCGTTGGATTATTTGTTAAAGACAATAAAGTTTTTTAACAACTGAATACCAGCTGGAGTCATTATGGATTCAGGATGAAACTGCACACCTTCAACGGCCAGTTCCTTGTGTCGTAAACCCATTATCTCACCCGCTTCTGTCCAGGCAGTAACTTCAAGACAATCGGGAACAGTTTCTTTCCTCACAATAAGTGAGTGGTAGCGCATGCCATCAAAAGGATTTTCAAGGCCGGAAAACACCCCTTTATTATCATGGTAAACAGGAGAGGTTTTCCCGTGCATAATACGACTGGCACGAACAACTTCGCCGCCAAATGCTTCTGCGATGGATTGATGTCCAAGGCACACGCCAAGGAGTGGTACTTTTCCGCTAAAATATTTAATGGTCGCAATGGAAATTCCGGCCTGAGACGGGGTGCAGGGGCCGGGTGAGACAAGGATCTGATCCGGTTGTAAGTCCGCTATTTCTTCGATAGTGGTTTTGTCGTTACGAAAGACACGAATATCACTTTTTTCCCCTTCATCCAAAAAATTGCCGGCAATGGTTTGCACAATATTGTAGGTAAAGGAATCGTAATTATCTATGATCACCAGCATGACTAAAACCCCTTCTCTACAAGCTCAACAGCACGCCGCAAGCCCATAGATTTGTTTATTGTTTCTTCATATTCTTTTTCAGGTTCGGAATCATAAACAAGACC
Source organism: Desulfocapsa sp. (assembly GCA_022712895.1). Taxonomy (GTDB): domain Bacteria; phylum Desulfobacterota; class Desulfobulbia; order Desulfobulbales; family Desulfocapsaceae; genus Desulfocapsa. The sequence goes on along the minus strand of JAFLJS010000042.1, from coordinate 63,468 downwards.
TGCTCCGGCCTGTATCCAAAGATTATCATTTTGCATGATAAAAGTTCGAATGGTTATACAAAAGTCCATGTTACCGGAAAAGCCAAAATAACCAACAGCACCGGCATACGGACCACGTCCGTCAGGTTCCAGTTCATCAATGATTTCCATAGCCCGAATTTTAGGTGCTCCACTGACAGTTCCCGCTGGAAAACAGGCCTTCATCACATCAAATTGGTCCTTGTCATCGGCGATAATTCCTTTAACCCCAGAAACAATATGCATCACATGACTGTAGCGTTCAACAACAAGCAAGTCTGTTACTTCAACAGTTCCGCCTTTGGCTATACGTCCCACATCATTGCGGCCAAGGTCAACCAGCATTAAGTGTTCTGCTATTTCCTTTGGGTCTTCAAGAAGTTCTTTTTCAAGCGCCTGGTCTTCCTCTTCGGTAGCTCCACGTTTGCGAGTACCGGCAATTGGACGAAGTTCTATAATGTCCTCTTCTTTTCGAACCAGTATTTCTGGGGAGGAGCCTATCTGAACAAGATCTCCCAGTTGCAGATAGAAGAGATAAGGACTGGGATTTATATGACGCAGCGCCCTGTATAAAACTAGGGAGTCAATGGTCGTTTTGGTATGGAACCTCTGCGATAAAACGACCTGGATAATATCACCAGCTTTGATATATTCCCGAGCTTTTTCCACCATATCATAGAAAAAGCTCTGGTCCATGTTTGACTTGAAAGTGTGTTTGGTTGCACAGCCGTGAATGCTTGATTCATGGAAGGAAAAAGGGACCGGTGCACGAAGCAACCGGATTACAGAGTCTATCTTTTGCGTTGCTTCAGCATATTGCAACGCACTGTCCTTATCAGATTGCTCCGGTACCCAGCAGACAATGGTAACAGTCTGTTTAAAGCTGTCGTGAACCAGTACGATGCGTGGAACCATAAAGGAGGAGTCAGGCATATTGCGATTTGAATTCGGTTTTGGAAGTTCCTCCATAAAACGAACCATATCGTAACCAAGAAAACCTACCGCTCCGCCACAAAACTTAGGAAGATTGGCATCTTCAGCGGCATTAAAATTCTCAAGAATTTCTTTTAAGGAATCCAGAGGATTAACATTCGATTGTTGGTGATCGTCAAAAGCTGTGGAGTAAGATGTTATCTTTACTTCGCTGTCAAATGACTCAAATGTGAGAAGTGGATCAAAACCGATAAAGGAGTAACGTCCCCACTTTTCACCACCTTCCATTGATTCAAAGAGAAAACTATGCTGCTTGTCAGTACAGATTTTGGCAAAGAGAGTAAGCGGTGTGTCCAGATCAGAAATGATCGTTCTGTATACAGGAACTAGGCTAGACTCTTTTTGTAAACTGTGGAATGTTTGATAATCAGGCTGATGACTCATTGGACTAGATTGTATAAGGCTTTAAGATAGATTTAACGGTTTTAAGTATAAGTATACATGATGACGTCATGTTTATGCCCGTAGTTAGGGTGAAAACTCTCCATCTCCTTCGTTGCTGCACATTTTCTATCATTACGACGTACCTTAGTACACCGTAATGATAGAAAATATTTGCGTCTCGGATATGAAGTTTTTTACTTAACCATCTAAATGCTGTATTTTTACGAGTTTATCATACATACTAGTCTACCATAGAATAAAAAAAAGGCCATAAAGTCATGAGACTTTATGGCCTTTTTTCAAACATCAGAACAAAACCTTTCCACATAGGGAAGTGGTCTTTATGCAGCAGCCTGCATCTTGTTCACACGCTTGGTTAGACGGGATACCCTTCTTGAAGCATTCTTCTTGTGAATGGTTCCCTTAGAAGCAGTTTTAGCAATTACTGGTATGGCAGTCTTCAGAGCAGTTTGAGCATCTTCCTGAGCACCGGTTGCAATGGCACTGTCCACTGCTTTAATTGCATTTCTCATGCGAGTTCGATTTGCGCGATTGCGTACTCGACGCACCTGAGACTGACGATTCCGTTTCTCAGCAGATTTATGATTGGCCACGAATACCTCCTGTAATGTTCGCTTACATATTCATAACCGGTCAATGACCGGATATTGTTATACATTCAAAATTGATTGATTTTCTCAACCACAAAAGAATTTATTTTTAATCCGACAACAGCCTAAAGTCAATAGATTTTAAATGTATTTGATAAAATTCCAACAAATACAACGCTCCTGTTACCAATGAGCAGTCACTTTTCTCAAGCATCCCACTTCAATGGCAGTTCACTCTCATCTTTTGTTGAGGAAAGTTAGCGCAGGTAAACGACTTTCTGTTTGACTTGCCCCCTATAGTAGATATATACCTATGTTATAGAAATATTAATGTGTTAAGGGGATTTTAAGCCCCGTCTCAACATCCTGGTTCTGCTATGGCTTTCCCAACAGCGGTTTTTAGAGTTATCGAAGCAAAAAAATGCCCGCTCTACAGCTACGGTGATCTTTTTTCTGTTACGGGAATTACTATCTCAATGAATTCTAACGAGGAAAATACTTTTGTTGTTACCGCCATTATTCGCTCTCCTCTAGAACAGGAAAAATGTAAGATATTAAATGGGGACCTTACAAAGATAATTATTCAATACGAGCGTGCAGATAGAATACCCGTCTGTATGGTTAGTTGCAGTGGCTGTACAGGATCACTTCGTCTTGAATACACAAAAACACTTGAGCTCAAAGATAATGGCAAAGAGGACGGATATGCCAACGAACTGGCCTCCATGCTACATCTTCTTTCTGATTTTGCATTTTTCAAAAATATTGACGATGACAATCTTGAAAAAGTAGTTCAATTTTTCAAACTCAACAAGCTTGAGAAAGGTGATATCGTAATTCGTAAAGGAGATCCTGGTGGTAACTTTTACATCATTGTTACTGGCTCAGTAAATGTAATAAACGACAGGGGAATGACTATCTCCAGCCTATCGAAAGGTGAAGTTTTTGGAGAGATGAGTCTTATCTGTAACGATTCTGTGGGGGCAACTATCCAGGTGCAGGAGCCATCCTCCATCCTCTATATTGACAGACGTAATTTCCAGAGAATTCTTGAACAATATCCTGCTATTCAGCTTTATTTTACTCGCCTGATGGCTAGACGCCTGACAAAATCCAACACTATCCGTGCGGAGGACCTCTCTTCCGGTATGATTGGAAATCTTGCAGAAATTCCAGCCGAAGCACTTTTTCAGACACTCAACATGAACCAGAAAACTGGTATACTGACTATAAGTGAACTGCAAAAAGGAACGGCTCGATTTTCTTTTCGACAAGGCTCACTCATAAAAGCAAAGTATGACACCCATGAGGGAGAGTCTGCATTCTACGAACTGTTGAAAGAGCAGGAAGGCCGTTTTCGTTTTACACCGGGCATTCCCACTCAAGATTTTGAGATCCCGGAAATCGGATATTTCATGAAACTGCTGATGGAAGGCATGCGCAGGCTTGACGAAACTAAATCTCGTAGCAATTGATCCAAGCTGAATAGGTTTTATTCCAAAGTACCAAGGTAATTGAAAGTGGGTAATTTTGAGAATTTACCGCCACCTGAAATTCGTCCCGCCAGCTCTTCCAGTTGTTTCCTGCCAGCAGACATATTGCTCAGATCAATCACCGCATAATCAAGACCTACTCCCTTTAGATCGTACAAATAGGGAAGCAGTGAGAATGGGCGCACTGGAACAGTGGCAGTAACATTGTCCTTTTTGATAAGGGAAAACTGTTCCTGCTTGGGACTGGTAATTGTTTTGTTGTAATTGAAATGTTCGGGGGCAAGCCTTGCTGTAAACAATGCAGGTGCACCGTATACAGTCATTCCAAATTTCACATTAGAGTGTCTTCTTCGCATTCGAGCAATGAGTTCAGTGATAATTTTCCTATCACTTTCAATGGAGAGTTGGGCATACTCCATGCCACCTTCTTCCATAAGGCGTAAAGCCTGGGAGTTCATTAGATTCACGGTGAAATCTGAAGAGAGATAAACCCGTTCCTTACCAAAATAAGTGAACTGAGTGATATGACCGATCTGAAAACTTCTAAAACCTGAACGAATAAGTTGTTGTATCTGTTTTTGCAGTCTGCTCTGCTCTGATTCAAAGACAATGGCAGGCAGACACCAGGTAAGATCACGCATGCGTCGACCAAGATATCCTTTTAGCTGCCCGGTGAGTGCCAGATTCTCTTTTGTAATGGGAAGAAGGAAACGATCGGGCACAAAAGGAAGCTTACCAAGCAGGGTTTTGGCTTGCTCCATACGCAGCCAGAATTCCAGTGGTAATTTTTCTTTTTTACTGCTTTTACCACCCTTTTTCCCAGTTCTTCGAGGTTTTCTGGTGATTCCTGGTATCTCGTCATCCTCAAGATCTGGTGCCGCTTCTTCAAGAATCTCGCTAACAAGAGTACTGTTTTTCTGACTGATGCCCTGTAATGCTTCGCGACAGGATTCGAAGCTGAGCAGCTTGTCTTTGCTTTTACTGCCAGCCTGTTTCACATCAACACGGTACACATCTATATGTTTGGAGTTCAAAAGATGCTCCCAGTCGGGAACCAGAATTTGGACTTTACTGCCAGCAGTAGCCAGAGCTACTGCCTTGTTTTCCATACGCAATTCCTTCACAGTGAAGGCAAAACGATCTCCGGAAGGTTCTGCGTGTAACCTGACCCTATCACCTTTTGCCAGTACTGTCTTTAGAGAGAGCTTTGCATATAACTTATCCTCAAAAGGCTTTGCCGCACCCAGCCGTCCAAGAAAATCCCCCATGTTTCCAGAGTGATGGGGGGTAATGGCGTCAGCAGGTTGAGGAGTCAGGAAATAGCCGGAAGACGTGCTACGTCCCATGGCAAAATCTTTCAGTTTCTCAGCTTCTGCCAGAGCGTGTGGAAACTGGGCAGGTGTTGCATCCATAACCAGTCTATACGCCTGCACAATATGGGACACATAATTCACTGAACGAAGGCGACCTTCAATTTTCAAAGAAGCAACGCCAATCTTTTGCAAATCCGGTACAACCTCAAGACCAGAAAGGTCATTCATGGAAAAGAGATACTTTCCTTTAGAACTTTTGCTGCTCTGTTTGTTTTTCCCTTTACCTTTTGTCTGCTCATTATAACTGTAATGGCGCCTGCAGGGCTGCACGCATTTTCCCCGTAGACCACTTTTACCACCGAGAAAGGATGAGAATAAACAGAGTCCTGAGTAGGAAAAACACATGGCACCGTGAACAAAGACCTCGATCTCAAGATCCGTTTTACTCGATATAATCTCTATCTCTTTCAAGGTGAGTTCTCGGGCAAGGACAACACGTTCAAAACCCAAGTCAGCAAAACCCCGCATCGATAGCGAATTATTCGCAGAAAGAAGTGTGGATGCATGCAGAGGAATTTCAGGAAAATATTTTCGGATGAGACGAACAAGGCCAAGATCCTGAACAATTAAACCATCTGTTTGTAAAGCTTCTAGGGTGGCTAAGGTTTTGATAGCCTGAGAAAGGTCCTGCTCCCTGATTAAACTGTTGGCAGCAAGATATATTTTTTTGTCGTTTTTGTGACAATAATCCACCATGGCAAAAATTTCTTCCATGGACAGGTCACGAGCAAGGTTCCTGGCATTCATGGCTGGGGCGCCAACATAAACAGCATCGGCTCCTGCTTCCATGGCAGCGAGAAAGTTTACAGTATTTCCGGCGGGTGCTAATAGTTCCATTATTTGATAAACTCGTAAAAACTAGGGATTTAGATGGTTAACTCTGTTGTAAAACGACAGCATCTCGGCCATCATTTTCCTCAAACATTACCTGAATACGTTCATGGGAGCGCACTGTGGTAGTGAGCCCGACATAATCCGCCTGTATGGGAAGCTCTCGCCCTCCCCTGTCTATCAAAATTGCGAGTTGCACAGAACGAGGTCTGCCATAGTCCATTAAGGCTTCCATGGCTGCCCTGATTGTTCTTCCGGTAAAGAGAACATCATCTACCAAAATAATATCCATACCTTCGATGGAAAAATTGATGTCCGATGTTTTTACCACTGGGTTCTGGGTGATAAGAGACCAGTCATCACGATAGAGATTGATATCAAGGCTTCCGTAGGGTGCAAGATGCGATGTCTGTTGTTCAATAAACGATCGTATCCTTTGAGCAAGGAAAACACCACAGGTATGAATGCCTACTATACATACCTTTTCTAGGCTATTATTATGCTCAAGGACTTGAAGACTGATACGGTTTACGGCAAGTTTTATCTCATCACTATTGAGTAAGGTGCTGGATGTCATTTCTATTCCTGTGCCCGCTGCCAGAAAAAGTCTATCCCTTTACTGTCGACAAGATTAATCGCCTCCGGGAAGGCTTCACATTCTGCAGCAAAAACTTTTTCTGCAATATCATCTGGTGTGTCATCATAATCAAGACTCACTGCCTTTTGATGAATGATGGGGCCCTCATCATAAACGGCATTGGCAAAATGCACGGTACAGCCGCTGACAAGGCAACCACGTTTCTTCAAGGCCTTGTGAACAGCTGACCCGTAAAAGCCATCTCCACAAAATGCCGGGATCAACGACGGGTGAATGTTTATGACTGATCGTACGAGAGCAGATGGCGGTTGGTACAGTTTAAGAAACCCAGCAAGAGCTATAATATCCACGTCATACTTGGCAAGTATTGCGTTGATTGCATCGTTATCCTTTGCATGGAATGCAGGATATCCGTATTTCTCAGCCTTTGTAAGTCCAAGGACATCTTTACGATTGGAGATAACAACCTGTATTTCAGCTTGCAAACATTTTTCCTGAATGCGCTGATGAAAATTATCCAGTGTTCTTCCGCTTCCAGAGAGCAGAACCGCCATCTTTAACATGAGTCAGATTCCTCTATTTAAAATAGTCGTTGCTGTCCACATCTACCTTTTCAAGCCAGGCGGATATGGTGGTATCATAGGTTGAAGTAAGGGCAAAGACTTTAGCCGCCAGACGAAACCTGGTTTTCAGTGTGGTATTTCCGGTCTCTTTCATCTCTTTTAACACCTGAGGATAATCAGATGGATCAACTATTACAGTTACATCATGAAAGTTTTTCGCTGCAGCACGAAGCATGGTTGGTCCGCCAATATCGATATTTTCGATGGCATCGCCAAGACTACAGTTGGGGTCTGCTACCGTTTTCTCAAAGGCGTAGAGATTAACAGCAATGAGATCAATATTTTTCAATCCATGTTCAGCACACTGCTTTTGATGGTCGGTATTGGCACGTTGGTTTAATATTCCACCATGTACTTTTGGGTGCAGAGTTTTAACCCTTCCATCAAGCATTTCTGGAAATCCGGTGAATTCTGAAACATCCATTACTGCAATGCCACCTTCACGCATTTTGGCTGCTGTCCCGCCTGTGGATAGAATATCTACGCCAAGAGCGGCAAGCTCTTTGGCAAATTCTTCAATTCCAGATTTGTCAGTCAGGCTGATAAGTGCCCTTTCAATTTTGGCCATTGTGTACCTCGTTTGCTATGATTATTAATACTTTTACTGAATGTTTCTTAATTTGTGAAGAAACCATTCTGATGAAATACTTATGTCGGCTTACAGTTCATCATCAGTGTTAGGTCTTTCTAATAAATTCTCTGATTTTTCGTCGATCTTTTTTTCCAGGTCGTTTGGCAGGCATTTTTTGACTGGCATAAAAAAGTGATCGTTCCTGTCGTTCTTGTTCTCTTTTATTTATGGAATCCTGAGACTCTACGTATAGTGTACGGGCAATAGTGGCAGGGCCACGCTTTCCAGAAAGACCAAGAACTACGATATCAAACTCAAGCTGTCCTTTGCGAATATGGATTGTATCGTTAATGGAGACGACTTTTGCAGCTTTTACACGTTGTCCATTCAAATAGACTTTGCCACCTGAAACTGCCTTGGAAGCAAGACTTCTGGTTTTAAAAAACCGTGCAGCCCAAAGCCATTTGTCTATGCGTACCTGTATTTCCTGGTCACTCATATTAAATTACACTTATCTTTTTTATCATAATCGTTGAATGAGCCATGCAATTTACACTGTATGGCAAACTTTTCACTTAAAAAAGACCATACCTGCCCTATGATAACACTACTTAGTGATATTTGTATCTTGTGAAAGGATAAAAAAAAGAGTAAATAAGGCACTGCTTAAGCACACCATTTTACATCTATAAGGATTACTATGCTAGTTAAAGACCTTCTTAAAAGCCAGAAGACAACCTTTAGTTTTGAGTTTTTTCCGCCAAAGGAAGACGCGGCTGCTGATAAACTCCTGGATACCATCGCCAATTTAATGCCCCTTGAGCCTTCTTATGTGAGTGTAACTTACGGCGCTGGTGGTACCACAAGAGACAGGACCCATGATCTTGTGGTGCGCATTAAAGAGCAAACCAATATAACTGTAGTTTCACACCTCACCTGTGTTGGATCGAGTCGAGAAGAGATGCATAATATTCTTGATAAATATCAGGAGGCCGGGATTCAGAACATTCTTGCCCTTCGGGGAGATCCACCCAAAGGTGAAGACGATTTTGTACACCCCAAAGATGGCTTTGCCTATGCTGCTGATCTTGTAGCGTATATCAAAAAGCATTTTCCTGAGATGTGTGTTGGAGTTGCAGGCTTTCCTGAAGGCCACCCAAACACACCAAACCGTTTGCAAGAGATTGATTATTTAAAAGAGAAAGTTGATGCAGGTGCCGATTATATAGTGACGCAACTCTTTTTTGAAAACAGGGATTATTATGACTATTGTGAACGCTGTGAACTTGCAGGCATCCACGTTCCCAATATCGCAGGAATCATGCCGGTCAGTACTAAAAGTGGAATGATTCGAACTGCAGAGCTGGCAGGTGGTGCCAGGATTCCCGCCCGTTTGTTAAAGGCCGTCTACCGTGCTCAAGATGATAAGTATATCGAAAAGGTTGGTATCCACTGGGCGACAGAACAGATCAGAGACCTGCTTGACAACGATATTCGCGGAATACAATTCTTTACCCTTAATGCTTCGGCAGCCACCCAGGAAATTTATCAGTCCCTTGGTGTAAGAGATTCTAACCAGTTGCGATAGTTGCTTATCTTATGGAAATCCAGTCAGTAGGTATTCAAGATATAGAGATTCCCGTTCGTATCCGTGAGAAAAACGGTGGACTACAGAATAGTGTTGCGAAAGTTGCCCTTAAAGTGAGTTTGCCCGGGGTTTATTCACATTCATCAGTCCATACTTTTATCTCGGTTCTTAATAAATATATGGATGAGATGAGTGTTACAATTTTTCCTGAATTACTGAACCAGGTTAAAAAGGATTTATGCGCAGAAAGTGCTCGTTTACAGATGTCTTTCCCCTATTTTATAGAGAAAAAGGCACCGGTGAGTGGCACCCGCAGTTTGATGGAATATGAATGCTGTTTTACTGGAGAAGTTGGTACCGATGATGATTTTATTCTTACGGTAAAAGTACCTGTCACTACCCTATGTCCCTGTTCCAAAGAGATTAGTAATGCTGGTGCCCATAATCAACGGGCTGAAGTCACATTAAATGTAAAATTTAAAAAATTTATCTGGGTTGAAGATCTTATCCGTATGATTGAAAATTCAGCCTCATGTGAATTGTGGGCATTACTCAAACGTCCCGATGAAAAATATGTGACTGAAAAAGCCTACGACAATCCATTGTTTGTGGAGGATGTTGTACGGAAGGTCGCCGTCGCAGCTCTCGATAATCCCCAAATAACATGGTTTTCAGCAAGCGTTGAGAGCTTTGAGTCCATCCACAAGCATAGTGCATATGCCTATGTAGATTCCAACGAGATTCGTTAAAACAAATGTCGCGTCAATAGGTAGAATTACTTTTGATGGTGTCGTATTTATGCCCGTAGTTAGGGTGAAAACTCTCCATCTCCTTCGTTGCTGCACATTTTCTATCATTACGACGTACCTTAGTACGCCGAAAGGATAGAAAATATTTGCGCCTCGGATATGAAGTTTTTCACCCGAACAAAGGGCATAAATACTTAACCATCTAAATTCTGGGTTTTTACGAGATTATCACTTTTTATAAATGCTTCTAGTTGTCACTGCTCGTGATATAGCGTTGAAGACAGGATATGGTGTCTCGCAAGTGTTTTTCGAATTGTCGCAGGAGAGGAGCTAGCTCCAGACTTGTTTCTTCCAAAAGTATTTTTTCCAGTTTAATAGTTGTACCGTGCAGTTTTTTTGCGCCAACAACCAACGCAACACCTTTCAATGAGTGGATGAGCTTCTTGGCGTCAACGTTATTGCCTTTCTGAAGCATCTGTATGACTTGAACATCATCGTCACGATGTTTTTCAACAAATACCGATAGAATTTTCAAAAAGAGATGCTTATTGCCACCTATTTTTTCGATACATTCTGCCATTGTATCGTCATGGTTAAAGGTTTCCCTCCCCTTACTCTTAATTTGCCGTGACCACGTCACCCAATAGGCCATCTTATCTAACAGCAGTTCAAGGTTAATTGGCTTTGCTATATGACAATTCATGCCTGCAGCAATTGCTTCTTTCCTGTCAGAATCATGAACTTTGGCCGTCAGTGCAAGAATTGGTAGATGGGAATGGGTTTGGTCCTGTCGGATAATGCGAGTTGCTGTACTGCCGTCCATAACGGGCATCTGAATGTCCATAAGAATACAATCATATTCATTTCCTTTGAGCCTTTCGATGGCCTGTTTACCATTTTCCGCAATATCCACAACCATGCCTCGTTGAGTAAGCATGGCTGTGGCAACATCCTGGTTGATGAGGTTATCTTCAACGAGAAGGATTTTTGCACCTTTCAATATATCTTGGTTGCTTTCAGTTTTATGAATCATGTGAGACAATATTCCTGCGAAAAATTGTATCTCCTGAAATTAACCAGGAAGGTCTTTTGTTATTTAGGAGAGAAAATATTCGGAGAAGCACGACATAAACAACTTTAGATGATATCAGTTGTTATTCAAAATGTAAACAAGGGGAAGGAGGAACAAAAACGTATCATTTTTGTTAAAAAAGCATAAGCGGAGTTTTCGAAAATAAACCTTGAAATTATATGCTATCGTAGTAATCAGGCAGCTATAGGATACATTACTACTTAACCCTTTGGAGGAATCATGAAGTTCATTTCAAAAATTGCACTGTCTGCTGTTGCATTGGCGATGATGGTTAGCCCAGCCATGGCAGAAAAGACTGTAAAGTGGAAATTGGCCATGACATGGCCGTCCACTCTCACCCCACTTGCATCCCCCCCTGCAAAAGTTGCAAAACTTGTTGAAGAAATGAGTGGTGGAAAATTTATTATTCGTATCGAAGGAAAAGAGAAGCACAAAGCTCCTCTTGGAATTCTTGATATGGTCAAAGGTGGTCAGTACCAGATGGGTCATTCAGGATCTTATTATTGGAAGGGAAAAGATATCAGCACTATCTTTTTTACAACCATACCTTTTGGTATGACAACTGCTGAGCAATACGCCTGGTTCTATTATGATGAAGGCATGAAGTATATGCAGCAAGTGTATGACCGTTTTAATGTTCTCAACTTTCCTGGTGGTAATACTGGCGTACAAATGGGTGGCTGGTTTAAAAAAGAAATCAACTCTATTACCGACCTTAAAGGCCTCAAAATGCGTATTCCCGGCCTTGCTGGTGAAGTTTTCGCCAAACTTGGTGTCAATGTAACCAATATTCCCGCTGGCGAGCTGTATACTTCTCTTGACCGTGGTACCATTGACGCCCTTGAATGGGTCGGTCCTGGAATGGATATTAAAATGGGATTCCATAAAGTTGCTCCCTTCTACTATACCGGTTGGCATGAACCAGCATCCGAGATGCAGTTTATGATTAACAAACGTGCTTTTGAAAAACTGTCTCCTGAAAACAAAGCTATTCTGTTAACAGCCATGAAAGCAGCTTCTGCAGATATGTACTATGAAAACTTTGCAGCAAGTGCCAATGCCTGGGAACAGATGAAATCCGAATTCCCGAATATTAAAGTGAAAACCTTCCCACTTCCCGTTCTAAAGGAAATGAAAAAGGCAACTGATGAGCTTCTCGACAGTTATGCTGCCAAAGATGAGCAGTTCAAGACTATCCTTGAATCTCAGCGGACCTTTATGAAAAAAGCGAGAGCATGGACAATCATCTCTGATTACAATTATATTAAGACTACTATGGACGTAGAATAATACCATTTTCGCCTGAGAGTTACCTTGTTTCCGCTCTGTCATGAGTTATATGACTGAGCGGATTTTTTATATGATTAATTTGGAAAAAGTCTTTATCTGCAAGGTACGATTTTTTTACAAATCCATATGATAAAACATTATTAGGAAACTACGTTACAACTAATGAACTCCATAGAAAATTTTATATCCAGAACAGTTGATATTCTAGCTAAAGTCGTTGGTGTACTCCTCCTCCTCATGGTGCTTAACGTTTCATTCGATGTGATGATGCGTTACGTCTTCCATAACTCTTCTGTTGGTATGCAGGAAATGGAATGGCATCTCTTTGCGGTGATCTTTCTTTTTGGAATTCCCATTGCTCTTAAAGAGGAAGGACATGTACGTGTCGATTTCCTTTATGACAATTTCAGTCAACGAAAAAAGGCCCTGGTCAATATATTTGGAACCATCTGTTTTCTGATGCCCCTTGCTGTGCTGATTAGCACAGGTTCTTTTGAGTACGTCAAAGATGCCTATATCACCCAGGAGATATCTGAAGATCCTGGCGGTTTGCATTATCGCTGGTTGATAAAAGGCATGATTCCACTCTCTTTTTCCTTTCTTCTCTTCAGTGCTGTCGGATATATTCTGCAAAATATCCGCCTCTACCGGGAGGCAGTAAAATGACCGGAATTGTAATGTTTTTTGCAGCACTTTGCCTACTGACGCTCGGATATCCGGTGGCTTTTTCTTTTGGTGCCGTCTCCATGCTTTTTGGTCTTATTGCTGTGGTCATCGAACTTCTTCCCGATCCCAGTTTTGCCATGGTAGCAGAAGAGTTTTTTCTTATGTTTTCCATGATGCCTTTTCGTATTTATTCCATTATGAACAACACCATCCTTATGGCAGTTCCACTGTTTATTTTGATGGGTATAGTGCTACAGAAATCGCAACTGGCTGAACGCTTACTGGAATCCATGGGAGTTCTTTTTGGTAAGGTACGGGGTGGTGTTGCCATCAGTACCGTGCTTGTCGGAACCCTGCTTGCCGCCTCAACTGGCGTTGTTGGCGCGTCAGTTGTTGCCATGGGTGTAATTTCGCTGCCCGTTATGCTCAAGTATGGGTATTCAAAACAACTCGCAACAGGGACGATCTGCGCTGCCGGAACACTTGGCCAGATTATTCCTCCTTCCATTGTCCTTATTATTCTGGGTGACGTATTTCAACTTCCAGTAGGTGATCTTTTTCAGGCAGCTTTATGGCCTGGTCTCGTTCTCGTCACATGTTATATTATTTACATCCTCATTATTTCCTATTTGCGGCCTGAAGTTGCTCCGTCAATTGAAGTAAACGAGGAAGAGCGAAATGGGATGGTTGGCAAAGCATTGCTTGCAATTATTCCTCCACTCGCTCTGATTATCATGGTACTTGGTTCTATTTTTGCTGGTATCGCGACCCCCACTGAATCCGCATCTGTGGGTGCGTTGGGTTCAATGATACTTGCCGCTATGTATGGAAAACTAAGCTGGAAGATTGTAGAAGAATCATGTCAGGAGACCGTAAAAATTACGGCCATGGTGTTTGCTATCCTTATTGGGGCCACGGCCTTCTCCATGGTTTTTGTGTATACTGGTGCTGATTACATTGTAGAAGATTTTATGATCAGCTTACCTGGAGACAAGTGGGGTTTTGTTATTCTTTCCATGCTCTCCATCATGGTTCTTGGATTTTTTATCGATTTTATAGAAATTTCCTATATTGTTGTTCCCATTCTTCTTCCAATTGCCGATACAATTGGAATCAACCCCATGTGGTTTGCGATATTGATTGCCATGAATCTGCAAACATCTTTTCTGACACCACCCTTTGGTTTTTCACTGTTTTATTTGAAAGGTGTCTGTCCACCAGAAGTGCGTACTGTAGATATTTACAGAGGTGTTATGCCCTTTATTCTCATCCAGCTATTGGTACTCGCCTCCATTATTATCTTTCCCGGTATTTACGGCCTATAATACCAGTATTTGATCCCTCAGTTGCTTGGAGTGTGACACTATCGCTCCAGGCAACTGATAGTTGCTGTATCTCAACTCTTCCTTAACTTTTGTATCAGTAATTATATACTACGATGTAGCGATCAGCTGAATTCAAGTAATTGTTATTAGCGTAATATAGAATAAATAGTCTATAAGGAATCCACTCGTTAGCGTCTGGTGAAGCGTTGTTCTTTCGTCGATGTCCTGGCAATAACACATCTATGTCAACCGATATGTTGAATAATAAAGGTGCCGATACAATCTTTTCGAAACAACTCCAGATTCCACCTTAAAATCATTAACTGGTGTTTTAAGAAGGGGGGAGGCACAGCGCAAATCGACCCGATAAAATTTTAGTTTATTATTTTTTTTTAGTTTCTGCAGGTAAAACGTTATAGAATGAAATAGTTGGGTACGGTAGTACCCTTTCCCACTTCAACCTTATTTAAAGGAGATTGACTATGGCCAGTGTGTATAAAATTATAGAGATCGTTGGTGTCAGCAAGAAATCTTGGGAAGATGCCGCTGCAAACGCTGTGGAGACTACAGGCAAAAACTTGAAGGATCTGCGAATTGCCGAAGTGATTAAGATGGATATGCAGCTTAAGAAAGGGAAAGTAGTAGCTTATCGTACAAGGGTTGCTGTTTCTTTCAAGTATAGGGCTAAGTAGCCAACTGAGAGCGTCTCAAATGAACAAAACGAGGGGTTGTTTGGTCGCAAGCCACATCAGACAGCCCCTCCAAGTCTAGCGCGAGGTCAAGAAGACCCTACGACAACCTCACCTCTTTCTATCCTGTAGAAGCAGGGATGCAAATAGGATTGAGAGGCTTAAGGTGTTCGATCGGATATGAATAACTACACCTTACTCATTCACTTTTTTCTAAACGTTCTTTCTGTTCCACAGCTGCTTTCATCACCCTGAATAATTCCCGATAATGTTGTTTATAACGTGTAGTAACATACTGATACACAATCTTTCTCAGTTCACTTTCGTTTAGATTCGGATACTCTTCTATGGCTGCCTCAATATATGGGCTGTCCCAGTCAGGTTCGAAAGGAATCTGTTCACTGCGGCACTTCTGGTGGAGTTCAACTGCTTCATTTATCAAAGTGTCCCGAATACGTTCCGCGACATGGAACTGGTTTTTTGCATGGAGCTGAGACCCTTTTTTGTTTGTCACAAACAGATAAATATCTTCAAGGGGCCCTTGTCGTAAAACTTTGGCCAGATATTTGATCTGTCGGTTTCTTGACCCACCCTTCAAGCCTCTTGTTGCTCGAATTTCTTCATTGATTACAGGGCCACCAGGAAATACCTTTAATTCTTTGTCTGACAAATCGGCAACTTCCTGAGCCAGTTGCTCAACTTGTTTGTAGATACGCTTTTTTTCTGATCTGCTTAAATATTCTGCCATGTTGTTACTCTTATGAGGAAAAAGTCAATTGATTGAAGCCACCCTTTTCAAACCAGGGGCGGCTTGCATGAAGATCCATGAGTTCAAGCAGCATCACCTCTAGAACCAGATAGACCTTAGTGTGTTCACGAATGCATGCCGTCATGGTTCCGTCATGATGCCCAAGTGCTGAATGCAGATGGATACGGGGATCATCCCCTTCAAAATGAATTGAACCCGTCCCAAACGCTTCCCTGGCACCATCCACTCGTTATCTTTTCTTTGATTACGATTTCTTTTAGTCCTTCCAAGACATCATCACCATCATCAAAGCGTATCATTAGTACACGCCCTATTGAACCTGTTCTGTATTCCATTTACCACCCTTTATTCTCGATGATAGACAATGCACACTGTAAGCGGTATTGCGTGTCCAGTTTTTGTTACCTTACACTTAAAAGATGTTCGGGAACATTCTTACTTTCATCGAAGCAACTCCGCAAGTGCTGTCTGCCTTTTTGCTGTGTCCACATTACGCACCGCCATGGCAAGAGCTTGTCGTGTGCCTACAAATACGACTAATTTTTTAGCACGTGTCAATCCTGTATAAATCAGGTTTCTAAATAACATTTTAAAATGTTGTGAGAGCAATGGTATTATAACGCAATCAAATTCACTGCCTTGAGACTTATGGATAGTAATTGAATACGCAAGGTCCAGTTCACTGATTTGCTCTTTCTGGTACTCCACCTGGCGCTGGCCCGAAAGGAATTTTACTGTACAGCAGAGATCAAGCGCATTAACTGCTAAAATGACACCTATATCTCCATTGTAAACGCCTAAATCATAATTATTTTTCCGGTGTATGACACGATCCCCCACCCGAAAAACCCGGTCCCCAAGGCTGATTTCTGCCTTAGAGGCTCCAGCAGGGTTGACACAGTTCTGCAAATTGTGATTGAGTTTCATGGTACCCAGGCTGCCTCTGGTCATGGGCGACAAGACCTGAATTTCAGCATCCTTGCCATAGTATTTGGGAATCCACTCCGAGTAGAGTCGCATGACTACCTGGCTGGCGGTTAATCCGTAGTATAGCGATGACCAGGGATGTGTCTTTTTCAGTACTGCACGTAATTCAACAGCACTATTTTCAGCTGTTTGTAATAAACCAAAATTTATATGTTCGTACTTTGCTGCAACGGAATCATGCTTAATTGCGTTACCCTCTACTTCAAAATCATGTTCGCTGTATAAATTTTCCTCTCCATAGGTTTCTTCCCGTTTATTGATTTCTATCTGTTTTTTCGCATTTTTTATAATGCGGAGCTGTTCCTGGGTGGCTTCATTGGAATCAATAAAGAGACAGTCACAGCGCTGCTTCCACAACTGAGGCTTCTTAAACGGTGAGTCAATGGTTGGTACCTCTCCCCTGTTTATCGTATGGGCATAGGAAACGATAAACGATTCTTTAGCTTGCCTAAAAACAGTTTGCAGACGAAAATGTGGTATCCGTTTTGATTGCAGCAAATCTGAAAGCACATTGCCTGCACCAACGGAAGGTAACTGATCTGCGTCTCCTATGAGAATAAGTTGTCCTTCTTTAGGCATTGCTGCGAGCAGTGCAGCAGAAAGGGAAATGTCGAGCATTGAGCATTCATCTATGATGAGTACATCTGTGTGTAACGGATTGTCCTGGTTATGTTTAAAACCACCGTTTTGAAATCCCAGCAGTCTGTGTATGGTTTTAGCCTCAAGACCAATCACTTCTTCCATACGCTGAGCCGCTCTACCGGTTGGTGCTGCAAGCTGCACTGTTTTCCCCATCGCCAGCAGAAGTGACACCAGAGTCTTTGTGGTGGTGGTTTTACCACAACCGGGGCCTCCTGTAAGAATGCCACAGCCACAAGATACGAGCCCTGTGATCGCCGCCATTTGCTCCTCGCTGAGGCTAAACTCCTGTTTTGAATTATACGATTGTATCCACTCTTCCATACGCTTCTGATCAATGTGAAGTTTGCGACATAAATGCAAAAGTCGATCAGCACTGTTCAGCTCATCATAGTAGAGTGTTTTGGAGTAGTAGCAGATATCGGTGGAGTTTAGGATACGCTTTCTTAACAGGTTCTCAGCTTCCATCTGCTGGAGAAACTGAGGCAAATTGGGCAAGGCCAGTTCCAGGAGTTTTCGTATCTCAGCATCTATTTGGGCCAAGGAGAGATAACAGTGCCCCTGATCTCTGGATGCGGCAAGAATATGCCTGATACCGGAAAATATTCGAACGTGAGCATCTAACGCTATGCCCAATGATAAGGCAACCTTATCTGCTGAAAAGAAACCAATTCCATAGAAGTCATTGGCAAGCCTATAGGGGTTGTCAGTAACAATTCTGATTGCATCCTGACCGTATTGCTTGAAGATACGAACAGCAAACAGAGTGGAGATCCCATGCCCCTGCAAAAAAATCATCACATCACGTATGGCACTATGCTGCTCCCAGGCATCACGAATAGTCAGAAGTTTTTTTTCGGCAATACGAGGAACCTGAAGAAGGTCTTCAATGGATTCGTCGAAAACTTTCAACGTGTTTTTGCCAAAATGGGCAACGATGCGTTTTGCGGTTTTGGGACCTACCCCTTTTATGAGTCCAGACCCTAAATATTTTTCAAGTGCAGCACTGCTTGCAGGTTTTTGTTCTTCGGCATGGGTGGCGGTGAATTGACGGCCAAACATTTTATGGTTTGACCAGGTGCCAGTGAATTTCATGGTGGCACCGGCGAAAACTTTTGTCTGATGAACGATTACGCTGGTGACGGCAAAATCATTAACACATTTAACCTTCAGAACACTCCATCCGTTACTTTCGTTATGGAAAGTAACGCGTTCAACTATGCCCTGGAGAGTCTCTTGTATTTGTCCTGGAATCACGTCTAGTCACTTTAACTATCTGAAAATAAGCCATTCTCTTAGTAGGTGCTATTAAACAATGGAATACTGAAAGCTTAACCAATGGGCAATCATCATCCCAATCGCTTATTAAGGGTTTTCTTGACTAGTAATGAGTATTATGGTATCCAAGGGAGTCTTTTCAGGGTATGCTTGTCCAAATTCTAGACGTATAACCTGTAAAGCATGAATAAATTGTTCATTAGCACTACCACCAAATCAAGGTAAAACATATGACCTTTCTTGAAGGATTGCTTTGGCTCACATTAAATGTATACCATGAAGCACGGTCAGAACCGGAAATCGGACAGATTGCTGTTGCTCACGTCACATTAAATCGTGCAGCCAAGAGACATCTTACAATAAAAAATGTTGTGAACCAGCCCTATCAGTTCAGTTGGATCCAGCAAAAAAAGTCTTATATCCCAGACGATCCGCAGGCCTTTTTAGCGTGTATGCAATCGGTTTATATTGCCCTTAACACCATTGATGTCACAGCAGGCTCAACCTATTATCATTTAGACAAAGTCAACCCTTACTGGGCCAGTGACTATACATTTGTTCAGCAATACGGTAGCCACAAGTTTTATAAGTAATAATCAGGTAAATATTATTTAGTCAACATCTCCTTGATCATGTTCTTCTCGTTTAGCAATGCTATCATAGGGTGGTAGCTTTTAAGGTCTTCCTCAGAATAGAAGCCAAAGGTGACAATGATGACCAAGTCACCAACCATGCCTTTCCTGGCTGCTGCTCCATTTAATCCAATAACCCCGCTTCCTCGTTCCCCTTCAATTGCGTAGGTATCAAAACGTTCACCGTTGTTGATATTGTATATTTTTACGCGTTCAAAGGGGACTATGCCAACTGCGTCCATGAGGTCTTTGTCGATGGTGAGACTTCCCTCGTAATCAAGGTCGGCTTCTGTGATTGTAGCGCGGTGTAATTTAGCGCGTAACATTTGGCGATGCATGTTAGTTCCCCAACAGTTGTGAATTATCTATTAATCGTATGCGGTTGTTAATTTTAACCGCAAGAAGGATTTGTGACTCAGAATCTATAATTGTACAGCTTGATAATGTTCTACAGTTAACAATTTCAATATAATCAATGCTACATTCTTTGTGTCTTGTTATTTCTTTTTCCACTGCTTGAATTATGGCAGTAGCATCCACCTTTTCACGGCGGGCAAGGTCCTGGGCATAAGCAATACTCCGTGACAATGAGAGTGCTGCTTCCATTTCGTTGTCACGAAGATACGTGTTCCTGGAACTCATGGCAAGTCCGCTTGTTTCGCGAACGATCGGGTGACCAAGAATATCAATGGGAAAATCAAGGTCCGTCACCATACGTCTGATAATAGCGAGCTGTTGGAAATCTTTTTCTCCAAAGATGGCGACATGAGGTAAGGTTTGGTTAAAAAGCTTGGCAAGAACTGTTGTTACACCATCGAAATGCCCGGGTCTTGACGCACCGCAGAGTATATCTGTTAGACCTGCAACGTGGACGTTACTGGCAAACCTTTTGGGATACATAGTTTTGTTATCAGGGGCGTATAGAATATCAACTCCACATTTTTCAGCAAGCTTTCTATCACGCTCAAGATCGTGGGGATAACTGTCAAGATCTTCGGATGGTCCAAACTGTATGGGATTTACAAAAAGTGTTGTAATAACTTTGTCAGTTTTCTCTTTAGCCTTACGCATTAGGGAAAGGTGTCCTTCATGAAAACACCCCATGGTAGGAACCAGACCTATACGAAGCCCTTCATCTCGAAAACGCTGAGCTATGGACTGAATATCAGCGAGAGTGGTAACTACTTTCATTCCTCTACGCGTAGTCTTGTGATTTTTTCCTGAATCATCTGTTTTGCCAGTTCATTCACATTCTCGCCCAGAAAAGTACCAAGATACTCTTCGTACACAGCTTGAGCCTTCTGCTTCTCATTTTGTGCCTCAAGAACCCTTGCCATTCCAAGATAACCTTCATCTTTATAGCCATCAACATTCTTTAGTTCTGAATACATGGCAGAGCTGAGATTATATTTTTTCCCAGCCTCATTGGCCTGAGCAATACCGAAGGTGAGTAGCCCATACATAGGGTTAGACTCTTTGATCTGATCTCTTACCAGCTGGTACTGTTTGGCAGCGTTCTCATACTCTCCTTCTTTTATAGCAAGATGTCCAAGCTCAGTGTCTGCCCATAAGGAAGAAGGGGTACCGGAGAAATCAGTCGCCACGTGCTGAAGGGCTTCCATTTTTGTGTTACCTTCTGCTTCGAGGGAGATAGCTAAACTACTTGCTCCGTTTTCAAGCCTGTTTTGTCGATAACTTTTGTAGAGTGATATAGCTATCACCATAACAACAATTACAACTGCAGTAACTTGCAATATACGTTTGTTTTTACGGATGAAACTAACTATAGACGGATGGAGATTTAATTGGTCCAGCACACCACTTGGTTCCACATAGGCTACTTCGGATGCGTGTTTCAGATTAAACGGACTCTCTTCACTCATGTTTGCTCCCTGCAATATTTCTCTTTTTTCTTTACTTTCTGGCAGAATTCGCTACCACTACAGGACAATAAGTCCCTACGATAAACACTAATTTACCCTATCCTATCGCCCATGTCTATTGCCAAACACGATTATTACCGCTTTTCTAAAATCATCATTGCCGAGTCAAAAAGATAAATGAATTTCACAACAAACGATACCGTTTATACCGTAGGGAGCCTGACTCGAGAACTAAAGAATCTTGTGGAAAACAAATATCGATTCGTCAGAGTTCAAGGCGAAATATCAGGACTGAAACGCCCTTTTTCCGGACATTCCTACTTCACCTTGAAAGATGAGTCCGCTCAATTAAAAGCAGTATTGTTTAAAGGAAGTGCCAGATACCTTGACCAAGATATAGCAGATGGACAGCAGGTAGTATGTCATGGCCGGTTGTCTATTTATGAACCTCGAGGTGACTATCAACTGATTGTTGACAGTGTCGATTTTCAGGGAGCTGGGCTCCTACAGCAACGTTTTGAAAAGCTGAAGAGTCAATTAGTTCAAGAAGGTTTGTTTGCGGCCGAGCGTAAAAAACAACTACCAAAATTTCCTAAGGAAATTGTTATTCTTACTTCCCCCAGTGGTGCAGCGATCCATGATTTTTTAAAAATCTGGCGCAAAAGGGCTTTTCCTACAAATATTACCATTTATCCTGTACGAGTGCAGGGAGCGGAAGCTGCAAGTGAAATAGCCAGCGCTTTAATGACTGTTAATAGAGAGTATCCAGAGAGTGATCTGGTTGTTCTCTGTCGAGGTGGTGGTTCCCTTGAGGATCTGTGGCCATTCAACGAAGAGATACTTGCTCGTGCCATTGCCAGATCTGAGTTGCCGGTAGTCTCTGCAATTGGCCATGAGGTTGATTTTAGCATTAGTGATTTTTGTGCAGATATGCGAGCAGCCACCCCCACAGCCGCTGCAGAAGCGCTAATCCCTGACGTCTCACATATTAAGGAACAGATACAGCGATATAAGAGCAACCTTTCCGGTTTTATTACCACATTGATCGATAATAACCAGTATCGAGTTAACCAAAACAGAAGATTGCTCGGTGATCTTGATTTTCTCTTTACCAATGTTTCCCTGCGCCTCGACCATGTAACAGACAGGTTGTTATCTGGAATGTCAAAGAGACTCGAAAGAGAGCAGAATCGCAGCAATGAGCTTGCAAGCAAACTCCAAAACAATTCTCCAATTTCACGGCTCAGACTCCAGGAGCAGCGGCTGACTTTTGTTGCTGAAAAATTGCACTTCCATATGCACAGATCGATTAACGACTGGCAGACAAAACTTGGCCGTCACGCTGCCTTACTGGATGCTGTTAGTCCACTGGCCACTCTGGCGCGTGGATATTCTATCTCCAGCAAAATAGACCCAGTTAGCGGAAAAAGGAATGTTGTACAAAGAAGTGACGAATTGCAGAGAGGCGATCAGCTTGAAGTGCGTCTCCATAAGGGGAAAATCGAGTGCGAGGTGAGTAAGGTTTTATTAGATAAGCAATAAAAGCGCATCCACTTCATCTTCAATTTTATTAATTACATGGGGGATATCGGCGGGATGTTCACGCACAACCTTCCGGATTTCTCCGCCCCAGTTTTTGAGCATTTTAGTGGATATCTTTCGAATTTCATTTTCTTTGCTCCACTCACAGCCCATACGTACACCAAGAGCCAGCATTTGCAATTTGGTCTGCACTTTTTCACTGTCAGGAACACTGTTGGTCACCATATCGCTGATATCCTTCCAACCATCAAACAGTAGACCACCGTCCTGAAAAGTACTGAACCACTCCCTGGCTTCTTTATCAAGCTGGGCGACAGTCTGCGGATTTCCTTGCTTTAAATATCGTTCAATTTCGGCAAGATTAACTGCGTGTTGAATCGCTTCACAGGAAAGACAGCGTGTCGATGTCTCAATGGCAGTAACAGTTGCAGGACTGATGAAACACAAAAGAAGCAGACCAGCAATTTTGAGATAGACTCTTTTCATAGATTTTTTTAACTCAATCGTAAAAGTGCATTTACTATGGCAACTGAAACAGTTGTACCCCCTTTTCGTCCCAAACAGGTAATAAATGGATAATCCTGTTCAAACAATATTTCTTTTGATTCAGGAGCGTTCACAAAACCAACGGGGACACCAACTATCAGATCGGGTTCACACTGCTGTACACAGGATCATTATTATCATTTAAGTACTCACGTCTGATTTTTCAAGGGTTTCGATAAAAAGAGCTATATTTTTTCTACTCCTTGCAAAATGAAAATGCAGATACCCTCCAATCACATTTTTATAGCTGTAGCCTTCCCTTTGTTGATCAGCAAGTTCCTAGCGAGTATCGGTCTTCGGAAAAATTTTGCAAATGAATCCAGCATACTATGGTTACCACTCAGTGTACTGGCGAAAAGTTCAGGATAACAAGATTTGATAAAACTGTACCGGTGACCATCTGATGCAGTGATGGGTCTATAAAGTCCGGACCGCACTTAAACGGCTGGACACGTATGTTTCGTGCTTTTAAAGCCGCAAGTATACCAAGGGTGATGAATGTCTTGCCAGAACCACTACTGGTGCCAGCTAGAAGAAATGCACCTTGTCGATTCATTGAATGATTTGCAGAAGAAGGACACGGAGAAGAAGCATGAGAATGACAAAAAGTAATGATCCCCTTACAATAAGTTTATTGGTTCGTAAAATATGTTCTGCTTGAATTGTTTCCACATCCACGCCAATTACAGGTTTGACCACTTCTTCCCCAAAATAAACTGAGGTTCCTCCCAGCTCAAGGCCTAAAGCCCCGGCTACCGCAGCTTCTGTATGAGCAGCATTAGGACTTGCATGCGCAAGCCGGTCTTTTTTAAACACGGCAAAGGCAGAACGCCAATCATCGCCACAAAGAGCTGCCGCAGGAATCAAAATAAGACCACTGATCCGTGCAGGAAGAAAATTAATGAGATCATCCAGCCAGGCAGCCCATTTCCCAAATACCAGGTAGCGTTCATTTTTGTATGCAATCATTGAGTCCATAGTATTAACAGCTTTGTAGCCAATGGCACCGGAAACTGCAAGGTATATGGGACTGATTCCCGTTACAGGGGAAAGCAAAGTCGCACAAATTGCGTAAAAAAGTGGTGCTGTTATTCCGTCGACCATGTTCTCGGCAACCGTTTCTATGGTTGCCCTGACAATCCCTTTTTTATCCAGAACCGAGGTGTCCCGTCCTACTATCATTGCCACAGCATTTCTGGCAGGATTAAGATGCACCGCACCCTTCCCTACTAGCTGTTTGTACACCGCTTTAGAATGTTTCAGAAGATCACGGATGGCAACCGTTGTGTAGAGGAGAAAAACAGCAAAAATTTGTGCAGAAAATGGAGAAAATTGGTGCAGCACTGCAAGTATAAATGCTGTGCCTCCAATAGTCACAAGCAATACTGAAACGACAGTAAAAAATCCGGCAAGACTAAAAGAGGAACAAACCATCCTGAAAAGTTTTTCAAAGGTATTGCAGAAGAAACCTATAATTTTAACAGGATGGGGAAACCATCGTGGGTCTCCAAACAGCAGATCAAGCACTATGGTTAGCAACAATTGAAATTCAAAAAACAACATAATTACAGATTCAGAAGTTTGTACACACGGTCCATATCAAGACCAGCCCGTACCGTATCGGCCAGTCGATCGAAGGCAGGCTCAAGATCATACAGGGTTGCTGTGCCTTGGTAAGCGGCTAATCCTTTACGCAGCCTGATAGAGTCAATAAAGGCCCTGCGGTAACCATCGGCATCAAACAAACCATGCAGATAACAGCCCCAGATGTTACCGCTTAAAGAAGAAATACCACATGCGCTTTCATCATCGTATGCAAAGAGCGGAGATTCATTGCTCTTTGTCTGTCCATGATGAATTTCATATCCATATACATCCTTTCCAGATTGTTTATGCACACCTTTTCTACGGATTAATGTTTTATCCTTTGCCAGCTCAGTATCCATGGCAAGCAGAGACAGCCCTTTAATCTGGCCTAAATTTGATTCTATGTTTTGCGGATCATGAATATTTTTCCCAAGCATCTGATACCCGCCGCAAATACCGACAATTTCAACGCCATCATCGGCTTTCTGTTGTATCTGTGCGGAAAGACCGACCCCGTTTATTGCCTGTAGATCCCCAATCACATTTTTTGATCCCGGTATAATAATAACATCCGGGTTACCCAAATCAGCAGGTTCTTCTACGATTCGCAGGTAGACATCGGGCTCAGCAATAAATGGTTCAATATCTGTAAAGTTTGAAATATGGGGGAGACTGATAACAACAATTTCAATATGGTCCTGGTCAGGCTTCTCCCCTTCAAACAGCCCTTCTTTAAAGGATACTGAGTCTTCTTCAGGGATTCCATGATTTGCAAGATAAGGAATAACACCGAGCACCTCTTTACCGGTATGCATTTTGACATAGTCGTGTGCATCCTCTAAGAGTTTGGCATCTCCTCGAAACCTATTTACCAGAAACCCGGCGACAAGTGCACGTTCCCAATGGTTAAGCACTTCCATGGTACCTACAAAAGAAGCGTAAACACCACCCCTGTCAATATCCCCTACAAGGATTACTGGAGATTCAGCGTAACGAGCCATGCGCATATTGACAATATCATGCTTTTTTAAATTCACCTCACCAGGAGAGCCTGCTCCTTCGAGGATAATTGTATCAAAGTCAGATGCAAGATCGTCATAACATTCACAGGCGACATCCATGGCAGTGGCTTTATATTTCACATATTCAAAAACTCCCATATTACCGACAGGTTTTCCACGAACAATGATCTGACTTCCGGTGTCGGAGTTAGGTTTAAGCAAAATAGGATTCATACGTACATCAGGATCAAGACGTGCCGCCTGTGCCTGTACAACCTGTGCCCGCCCCATCTCTAGTCCATCATGAGTGACATATGAATTTAAGGACATATTCTGCGCCTTAAAGGGTGCTACACGAACTCCATCTTGAAGTAAAATCCGACATAGTGCAGCGGTCAGGACGGATTTTCCGGCATTGGATGAAGTTCCTTGAAACATGATTGCCGGGGTTTTGGAAATTTTTGGGATTTTTTTGATGGGCGTTAGGATGTTAGCGAGTTCAGCGAGGAAGGTCTCATTATCCTGTTCATTACGAATGGCAATTCGGAAGTATCTATCTCCAAGATTCTGATAATTACTGCAATTTCGGATGAGGATATTTTTCTTATGCAACTCTTTGAAAAGAGTTGCGACGGTGGTTTTCCCTGTTAATTTAATCAACAAATAATTGGCAGCCGACGGGAAAACGGTTAACTCTGAAAAAGATGCCAACCTTTCAACAAAGGATTTTCTGCAAATTTTGAAATAAGTCCTTGAATCTTTCTGATACTCTAAGTCCTGAATACATTTTAATCCGACATCCTGAGCAAGGCTATTCACTGTCCAGGGGGGAAGAATTTTTTTAAGCTTTTGAGCAATTTCCACAGGAAAAATACCGTAACCCAGGCGCAGTCCGGGAATTGCATAAAATTTAGTTAAAGAGTGGAGAGTGATGCAGTTGTCTGTACTTCCAGCAAGGCTGCTTTTAGGGGCTACAAATTCGAGGAATGCTTCATCTATGAGAAATGTAACCTCGGGGTTGTTCTTTGCCAATGCTTTGCATTTTTCCGCATCAAGCAGTGCTCCGGTGGGATTATTGGGATTCCCCAGCACAAGAAGATCACCTGGTTGCAACATTGTCGCAATCTCAGCGAGATCTGGTGCGAAATTATCTTTTTCTGATAACAGAACGGGAATCACTGAAATACTTGCCAGCTCCATTACTTTACTGTAGTCAATGTAGCAAGGGACAGGGATTACAGCCCGTTTGCAGTCCACAACTCTTGGTAACTGATATAACAGTTCCGTAGAGCCATTAGCGACAATAACAGTTTCAACGTCAACCCCATGTCGCTCTGCAATGACTTTTGTAAGTTCATCGGCATAGGGATCGGGATAATGTAACAACCTATCAACACCAATGCTTACACAGGAACGTAACCATTCCGGTGGGCCAAAAGGATTGATGTTTGCGCTAAAATCAAGGATCTCCTGTACGGGAATGTCTTTCGTTTTGGCAGCATTGTATATATTGCCACCATGCTCGTAAGATGTTTGTTTACTAACCATTGTTTTAAATTACACCTTGAATACAAAGAGCGGCAATAGCAACAGATAATTCGGAATATTCACAAACAGCGCCCAGCGTATCTCCTGTCGCACCACCAATTTTGACAAAACACCAACGGGAAAACAGTAACACTGTCAGTAATAATGCAACCAGAGTAACAAGAGCGGATTGTGTTGATATAAGGAGACAACAAATGATAAAAATGAGGAGTGCTACACCTGCGATGGAGTACCGTTCTTTGCTGTAGAAGAGTTGACCAAGACCGCCCTCTGCTTTACGGGCATAGGGCAGAATTGCCATGCTGATTAAAATTGCGGTACGCCCTGCAACAGGCGTAAGTATAAGAAGCGGTATCATACTCTCTATTGAAAGGCTTGAAAGAGCTGCATATTTGCCAAGTATTAGAAAAACTAGAACAATTACTCCCATGGCACCACTTCTACTGTCTCGCATGATGGTCAGTGCCTGTTCTCTTGGGCGACTGGAAAGCAGACCATCGCCGCTGTCAGCAACGCCATCAAGATGCAGAAATCCAGAAAAGCCACTGAGTAGCAACACCGCAAAAACAGCCAACATGGAGGAACTGAAAAAGGGTGATACTAAAAAAACAAAAAAAGCCACGAAAGAACCTATAAAAAGTCCCACCAAAGGAAACCATACAACACTGGCCTGAAAGAACTTTCCGTCTTCATCACTCTTCCATGAAACAGGAACAATGGTGAGAAAACGCAGGGCGGTAAGAAAAGAACGTAATGGGTACTGAGCTGCCAATCGCCATGATGATACAGCTGATGCATTACTGCCAACCATTTATTTATTTGCTCCGGCAACTGCTGCCTCTTCAAATGTGGCAACTTCCGTGAGAACCGCAACCGCTGCTTCCACAATATTCATGGCAAGTGCCGCACCAGTTCCTTCTCCCAGTCGAAGGTTTAAATCAAGCAATGGCCTACAGCCAAGTTTTTCCTGCATGGCACGATGTCCCGGCTCCATGGAGCGGTGAGCACACACGATATAGTCTCTTGCAAAAGGTTCTATGGCTATGGCTATGAGGGCTCCGGCAGATGATATAAAACCATCAACCACAATAGGTTTTTTGAGAGAGGCAGCGCCAAGGATCAACCCGGCAATACCACCAATCTCGAAACCTCCAACCTGGGCCAGCACTTCAAGACCATTTTTAGGATCTGGTTGGTTTCTTTTTAGAATATCTCTTATAACCTGTTGTTTGTGGGCAAGTTGCTCATCATCCAGTCCGGTTCCACGGCCGGTGAGTTCTTCGACAGGTTTTCCTGTGATAACTGCAGCAATTGCTGTGGATGGAGTGGTATTTCCAATACCCATATCTCCAGTGCCAAAAACATCTACGGTTTTTCCAAGATCTTTTGCAATTTCAATTCCAGCCTCAACAGCTCTGGTTGCGGCAGCAATTGACATGGCGGGACCTTTTGCAATATTATTTGTTCCGGAACCGATTTTTTTATCTATAATTTTACCGCTTGCAACAAGATCAGATAAGTCGGCGGCAACACCCATGTCAACCACCACCACATCTGCTCCAGCCTGCTTAGCAAGAGCATTTATCCCTGCTCCACCATTCACAAAATTATAAACCATTTGAGGAGTCACTTCCTGAGGGAATTTTTAGACGCCCTCTGCCACAACCCCATGGTCACCCGCCATTGTAACAATGACCTTTTTTGTAACATTTGGCGTGACTGAACGACAAATCCCGGCAAGATCAATGGCAAGATCCATAAGATCGCCAAGGGCCCAAGGTGGTATGGCCAGTTGGTCCAGTCGTTCTTTTGCCTGGTCCCGGAAATCACTGTCTTGCGGGTAGATCTCTTGTATTGTTTGTTTGAGTAAACTCATTATGTATCCTGTAGTTTATATAGAATTTTAATTAAGGTGGCGTCGTATCTTTGCCTTTTCCTTTCAAAAACAAAGGCAAGCCGCAGCTGACAAGAATAACCTCATCTGCAGCCGCAGCTACCAGCCTATTGCAACGTCCAACACAGTCCCGATACTTTCTGGTGATTGGGTCATCTGGAACAATGCCCATACCCACTTCATTACTCACACAGATAAGGGTTCCCTCATACGTTGCAGCAGATTTCAGTAAGAGTTCGGTGTGACTACACATGGCATCTTCAGTGAAGTTAATCTTCGCAAGTTCAGCCTGATACATAAGATTATTCACCCACAACGTTAAGCAGTCGGCGAGACATACAGAACTGGCTGGGAGTTCATCAAGTATTAAAGGAATATTGATTTCTTCTTCAATCGTCTGCCACATCCCATTCTGTCGATCCTGCTGATGACGTTTTATCCGATCATCCATTTCCCGATCGACCGCAGGACAGGTAGCAAGAAAAAAATGTTCTCCAGGGAGCTCTTCAGCACGCATCTGTGCATAATCGCTTTTTCCACTTCTGGCGCCACCTGTGATAAATATTAATTTTGCCATATTGCTGAATGGTGTTCAGTGTAGGTTAAATCCAGTTAGGACGCCCTGAGCGCCAAACAGATCCAGGGTTGAATACGTTCCTTTTTTTACTTGAAACAATAAGTAATTGAGAGGATCTATTCCAAGAAAGTGGCAAAGTAACCCGCGAATGACTCCACCATGACAAACTACCAGTATTTTTTCACCCTCTGCTTGACTCAATTCTGTGCCCATTATCTGTACACGTTCAACAAAAGAGGATACAGATTCGCCTTCAGGAAAGGTGAACCCTGATGGTTCAGCTACCCATTTATTTACTATTTCAGGGTCTTGCCTAGATATTTGTTCAAAATCCAAACCTTCCCATAGACCGAAATCGATTTCCCTTAATTTGTCGTGATAGGTTACCGCAGTGTTTGGGAATAAGATTTCACAAGTTTGTCGGCACCGCAACATAGGGCTTGCAAAAATCTTGTCAAAAGTCTGCGCCTGCAATGATTCTTGCAAAGTTTCTATCTGCACTATCCCTTCGGGGGCTAAAGGTACATTACGTGAACCAATATAGCACCCGGGAAATCCTGTTTTGCCATGACGCACTAAAAAGAGTGTTTTCTTCTGACTCACGAAGAAGAATCCAATTTGTATTTGTCCCTGTATCCTCTAGAGGTAATCATATAGTTATTCCAGGAGAAAGTATTTGAATTTCCAATAATAACAGTAGATTGCATGTTAATATCTCCATCCAGCATGGATTCAAGCGTTGTGAGTGTAACCACTTCATTTTCATGTGACGCTGCGGTCACAATCCCAACCGGAGTTTCTTTTTTTGCGGTAACGCAAAAGTATTTTACAGATGACAGCATCCACATCACTCTGCCACAGAGACTTCAACTTTCAACTTTTCAATAACTGGTATCTTCCTCGAATCGATATAGCAGTTATTCTGTACGGCACAAATCCTCTCAGCTAGCGTATTTCCACCAACTGTTAGTGCGATAATGGCTGTTTTCATATGTTGTTTTCGCAGAAATTGACAATAGAAAGAAATCTGAGCTAATGAAAAAAATCAGAATGTTTTATGCCAAAAGAAAATAATAATTGGAGCCGACAGTCCCTGTGAGTCGTTAAAAATCGTGAAATTAGCATAGTGCTAAAATGAATGCAAGCAAATGAAAATTAGTCTGGATTAGTACACAAAAAGAGCAATACTGTTTTACTTTCTCATCAATGACATATAAGATTAAGCAATTAAATGTATGTAGTACTTACTCTTATCGGCGACTCGAGGTTTTAAATGACAATCAAAGTGCTCATAGTTGATGATGAAACAATCAATGTTAAACTGATTGAAGAAATCCTTCAATACGAGGACGGTTTTCAACATCGGTCTGCCATGGACGGTGAAGCTGCTTTGGCAATTCTCGACGAGTATAATCCTGATATTATCATCCTCGACATTATGATGCCTGGCATGAACGGTTACGACGTCTGTAGGGAGATCAAGAAACGGGACAGGCATAAATTCTCAAAAATCTTGATGGTAAGTGGTAAATCACTGGTTGAAGAGCGTCTTGAAGGGTATAGCGCTGGTGCTGATGATTATATTACCAAACCATTTGTAGACGATGAACTCCTGGCAAAACTGAAGGTCTTTTCCGATCTAAAGAAAACTGAGGAGATTGATGAGTTAAAAACCGGTATCCTGCAGCTCTTTTCTCATGAAACAAAGACACCACTTAATGGAATCCTTCTTGGAAGCCAGCTTATTCTCGACACCCCTTCCCTGCCAGACAAAATTATTGAATATGCGAAACTTATTAAAATATCCGGAGAGCGAATTCATGATCTTGTGCGAAAAATACTATTGCTCTCCAGCCTCAAAAACAGACGTTCTTTAAACGTTGGTGTTCAGCCTGTCCGCCAATATATTGAAAGTGTCATTCCCAAAATTACGTATCCATTAGCGGCTGAGTACACCATTGAAATTGAATGCCCTGAAGACTTCAACCTTGAAGTTGATTGGAAATTATTTCATGAAGCTTTTTACGCATCAATACAGAATGCAATACAGTTTTCACCAATTGGCGGTACTGTTTACATATCAGTAAAATACGATGATAAACATGTCTACCTTCGTGTAAAAGATGAGGGGCCCGGTATTGATCCCGCATTGATCGAGCGAATATTTGATGAATTTTATTCGCAGAACTTGGATAGTCATTCCAAGGGAACTGCTCTCAGTCTCGCTATTGGCCAAAAGATCCTCAACCTTCATAATGGTAACTTAGTTGCAGAATCAATTCCTGGTCAAGGCGCAACTTTTGTCTTTACCTTACCTTTGTCAACCATGGTTAATTAGCGGGTCATCCGGCGATCTATGCTTTTTCAACAAGAGATAAAACATTATTGGAAACGTCTTGGAATTGCGCTAGAAGACAATGAGCTTCTTGAGCTACAGAATCATGCCATAAAAGACCTGAAGAACAGAAATATAGCCGGGGCAATCATCGTTCCTCTTGCCTTTTTATTAGGTGGTATAGCCACTGACTATTCAACCGAACACCCAATACTTTTTGTGTTCCTTGGTTTCGCTTTAGCACTTGCTCTGTTATTTAGAGTTACAACGATTTATATTTTTACAAAAAACAGCTGTTATTCTAAAAAACTTTGGTTACCAATTTTCTTTTGGTCAAATCTTTCGATTGCTATCATCTGGGGTGCTTTTTCCGCCTCAGCTACATTTTTCTACCACGACTCACTCTCCATAACTCTCATAATTATCCTTATTGCAGGAATCAGTGGAGGGTCGATGGCTAGTTATTGTATCTGGAAAAGCCTCGCCTATGCATATTTGCTGACTATTCTTCTTCCCACCATTTTTGTAGATTTTCATATCGGAAATAATGTTACCGTTCCGATCGGACTAGCAATGTCAAGTTTTCTTGTCTTTAACCTTGCCCAGGCTAAGCATTGGAATGACAATTACTGGGTCTCTCTTACCAATATATTTCTGGTGAAAAAGAACTCAAAAGAACTTGCTCAGGAGATTACGAGTCATAAAAAAACGGCCAAAGCTATTGCCGTCAGTCGCAAACAACTCGAAGATATTTTCAATGCTGCTCACGACGCTGTATTCATCTATAGCCTTGACGGTAAAGTAATTGATGTTAACGCTACCGTGTTGGATTTGTTTGGCGTAAGCAGAGAAGTTGCGCTTCAGTTCACCATTAAGAAGAACTATGCCTCCCTGGCAAATCGTAAGATTAACTTACATAAGATATGGAAAAAAGCCTTGTCAGGTGAAGATCAGGAATTCCAGTGGAAAGCCACAAGACAAGATCAGGCGACTACCTTCAGCGCACAGGTAAATTTACATAGAACATTGTGGGGAGAGGAGTCTGTGGTTATTGCCACTGTCCGTGACATCACCTTGCAGACACGTGCTAAAGAGGCAGCACTCGCCGCCAATTGTGCAAAGTCTGAATTTATAGCAAACATGTCCCACGAGTTACGTACTCCCATGCATGGTATTCTCGGCTACGCCCGCCTGGGTATGAAAAGGGCTGATTCCTTAAGTAAAGAAAAAGTGAGTGAGTACTTTTCAATGATTCACGAATCAGGCTACAGGCTCATGGACCTGCTCAATAATCTTCTCGATTTTTCAAAACTTGAAGTTGGAAAGATGCGCTACAGTATGAAAAGTTTTAATCTTCTTCCGTGCATTCACCAGATCACAGAGGAACTGACACCCATGGCCATGGAAAAAAAACTGCATTTTACTATAGAAAATGATGAAACAAAAATCCCTGTCTATTGTGATCCTGAAAAAGTAATGCAAGTTCTTCGCAATATACTTTTCAATGCTATTAAGTTCAGTGACGAACAGACTGAAATACGAATAAATTGTGATAGATTCTATGAAACAGATGGGAGCGACAAACAAAAAGTTACCATTAGTAACTATGGGATAACTATTCCTGAAGATGAGTTTGATTTAATTTTTGGTGAATTTACCCAGTCCTCAGCTACAAATACAGGAGCAGGCGGTACTGGCTTGGGACTCGCAATTTCACGTCAAATTCTTGCTGATCACAACTGTAATATATGGGCAACAAACGGAACTGCTGATGAAACGATCTTTCATTTCAACCTGCCCCTAAACGAGTCACAACTTACCTCCTCACCTGTTTAATTTGTAAGTATAACTCCGTAGAGTATCGCTGGGCACTCGCGAGCTCTTCAGCTGAAAGAACAGTTTCAAGGAAACTCTTCGCAGCAACACCACTGGGATGCCCGTTTGCTGCAGCAAGATTAAACCACGCATATGCCTTTTTGTTATCAACTCCAGGGACACCATTTCCAGTATACCAGAGAATTCCCATATTGTACTGGGCCTGTGGATATCCATTTCTGGCTGCTATATTGAACCAGTGTTCTGCCTTGTCATAATCCTTCCCTACAAATTTTCCGGTAAAATAAAGAAATGCCAGTTCACTCTGTGCTTCAGCATCTCCTCCCATGGCAGCAAGCTCATACCAGCGAAGGGCTTCCTCGTAATTCTGTGGAACATTCGTTCCAGACAGGAAAAACTGGCCAAGAATTCGTTGAGACTCTTTAGAACTACGTCCGTTAAGCGCAGCTCGATACAACCATTTAAATGCCTCTCTTTGGTTTGTTACTGTCCCATGCCCCTGCATATATAAACCACCAACGATGAACATACCGTCTACGTCACCCTGATTGGCAGCTTTTAAATATAACCTAAAGGCCTTGTTTATGTTTTGTGGGATACCGATTCCATAATAATACCTTTTGGCAGTACTTAGCAGCGTTTCAGTTTCTGCAAAGGGAACCGAGGGAAGAGCTAGGGAAAACAGGACTAAAGTGACAATGAGAATTTTTCTAGAGAACAAAATTTCGCTACAATTCATACGGCTATAATGATCCTAATTTTGAGATATTTGAATGATGAGATCTGCTAAAGTAACTATTCATGAGTTATAGAGTATCGTCTTTTAAAAGAGCTTTCAAGAAATTTACGTTGATCACCTAGAACAATAGATGCAAAAATCCTATCCTGTTTGACTTCAAAAAACAATGATGCTATAACCTTGTTCCTCATACGATAAATCTCTAGCAATTGCTGGAGCCAGAATTTCCTATCACTTTATTAGCTATCAGGATTACTATGAATTTTAAATACCTTACGCGTCTACTTTGCATTTCCCTTCTGCTTCTTTTTACCGTTCCTGCTATCAGCTTTGCAGCAAAGAATGTGAGTGTAAAGAAAGACAATGTCAACGTGAGGACAGGACCTGGTACAAATTTCCCTGTCTACATGGAACTCTTTAGAGGATACCCATTACGAGTCATTCAGCAAAAAGGTGACTGGTTACAGATTCGTGATTTTGAAAATGATAAAGGGTGGATTTACTCAAAACTGGTTATTCCTGGAAACACCGTTATTGTGAATGGAAAGAAATCTATCAATATGCGTACCAAACCGTCCACAAACGCCACGGTGGTAGCCACCGTAGATCGTGGGGTAGTATTAACAAAACTCTCAACAAAGGGAAAGTGGACAAAAGTAAAACACAGCCAGGGAACCATTGGCTGGATCTACAATCCGCTGCTCTGGCCGTAAACAACAGCAATACACTCTTATGAGCAAAAAAAGCCACCTGCACTACTGGTGGCTTTTTTACTTTGTACACGCAACACTTGCCTAAACAGTATTAAGTGACTACCTTCTACGCGTTAGTAAATGATGAAATAGAATATCACCACCACCACTCACAGTAATTCGGAAAATACATATTTTGTTTTTATGATCACAATCGCCACATTAGGCCCAGTCGGTTCAGACGGATATCGAGCTGCTAGGCAGTACTCCCCAGAGGCAGAGCTTAAACTTTTCAGCCGTGTTCCTGATATAATTGATGCTTTTTTAAATGAAAATGTGGATTTTGCATTTGTCCCTATCTACAATACACGAGAAGGTGAGATTAAAGAATATTTCCGCCTTCAGGAACTACTTCACGATGGGTACTGGGAAGATAATCTGGTACTTCCTATTCACCTCTCTTTTGCCGCTCTTCAACAGGAATCATCATTTAAACCTGATATAATTGTTGGCCGGGGATCTGTTTTTAAACAGTGTGTCGATTACATCAGTGAGCATTATCCCGATGCAACACTCATGACAGTTCCAGATATTAGTGTTGCGATGGATGACATCAAAAGCAACAATAGAAATAATTATGCCATTGTCGATTCGGAAGAGCTTCTGGTTGAACATGGTTTTGAGATACTGGATCGTGAGATCGCAGCTCACAACCGTACCCGTTTCGCAATAATTGGTGGCAATCTCAGTGGGGAAACTGGCTATGACGCCACAGCAGTCATAACCAAGCCGCTCAAAGACCGTGTTGGAATGCTCGTTGATATCTTGGGGGAATTTACCAGACGTGGAATCAATATTCTCGATCTGCGCTCAGAAAATGATATCAAAACCCAGAAACTGCAAATCTACCTCGAAATTGAGGGGCATATTGGTAACGATCTTCTTCAGGATGCCCTGAAAGCCATTGAGAAAGATGTAATTCGTGAAGAAGACAGCGTGCGTCTACTAGGTTCTTTCCCACGTGTTGATATGCGAGTTAAAAAGATTCGCTCTTTTGGTTTTATTGGTAGGGGTGCCATGAGTGAATGGTTCGCTGATCGTCTCGAAAATGAAGGATATCAAACATTTCTCACGGGAAGATCTACCGTTATGACGCCCGAAGAAATGATTGCACAGGTGGATGTAGTCATAATATGTGTGCCTATCTCTGTAACCGTTGACACTATACAAAAGTACGCCCCCCTTTTAGAAGATGGACAGGCGCTCATCCTACTAGCCGGAGAGTCTGAACAGACCCTACACGCAGCTACGGAAGTCACCAGTAAAGGTGTAGAGGTAATGCTGGTTCATAACCTGTGGGGACCACAGGCGCTCACCATGAAGGATAAAAATGCCACAGTGGTTCGTACACCACGTAGTGGGTCGTTTTGTTCTGAATTTGAGGCGTTTTTATATAAACATGGCGCTGCCATTACCCAAGACAGCCCGACAAAACATGACTTATTAATGGGTGTTGGACAAAAACTACCGACCACTATTTCCACAGCGCTTGCCATGACACTGAAGCAGCATCAAATTGCATGTGCAGACATTGGAACCCACTCCACCCTTACCTCTCTGTATGGTATTTTAGCAATGGCCAGGATTCATAACCAGAACCCTCGAACCTACGCCGAAATCATGTCCACAGGTGGGGATGGCAGAAAGATAGTACGGAGTTTTGCCGAAAATTTACTACGTGTTATCAAAATGGCTGAAGCTCAGGATATTCCCGGACTTTGTGACATAATAGACAACAGTAAATCTCATCTCAGCCCACAATTTCTTGCTGAGCATATGAAACGGTCAAAAGCTGTTGATTCTGTACTGTCAAAACCCAATGGGTGACCAGGTGGAATCAGATCAAAACCCAGGTGAGACTGAACAAAAAAAGAAAAAACTGACTGGAAATAAAACATTTCTCATCATCATCGGCTGTTGGTTTCTGTTTTATATCTTTGTCTCCTCCAAAGGTGGGGGCTGAGGCCCATCCTTCCTTCAGTCTGAAGGGGATCAGTGTGCCATTCCTGAAAGTTTTCAAAAAGTAGACAGGCCCATAGTTGTTAAAGAATAAAATTAGAATACTACCCATAGCGTAAGGAGTTTTATCATGTATCTTAATAATCTTTCTGTTCTCGATGAAGAACATACCTGCCCTGATTGTAATGCTCCCATGACCCCTTGTGAGGCGCCTCCTGTTCATGTCGGAGATGGCCTTGGTTGGGGATCAGAAGTGCTCTTTATCTGTTTGAACGACGAATGCCCTCCATTTGTCAATGGCTGGAAAAAAGTAGATGTCAATTATGGACATAAAGGAACATTCCGTAACATGCAACTTCCAGGCTCTAAGGAACTGAATGTCATGATGGTTGCATCCGAAATGGCATTTACCGGCTCTATTCTTGATCTTGAAGAGATTAAGATGCAGAATGTACGCTACAAAAAGGAGAAAGAAGCATTAGCTGCTCTTGATACATGCCTTGCAGACAAGGATATTAAACCAGTTATGACACTTATCCTTGATGAAGCTGCCACTCCTGCCGGCAGAAAAAGAGCAGTGGAGATGCTGGTTCGTTTTAACGATCTCTCCTGCATTGATGCCATTAGAAATCATACCTTCAAAAAAACAGAATTTACTCAAGCAACAAATCTTGTCATTCAAAAGCTTCTTAAGGATAATTGCCAGAAAGAATGTTCTTTTTGTGCTGAACTGATCAAAGCTCAGGCCAAAAAATGTATGCATTGTAAGAGCGACTTGTAAATAATCACTTTTACCCCTTGCGTAATCCCCTGGTAAAGGGTATACAATGGTCGCAAATTTAGGCGGTGGGTGTAGCTCAGCTGGTGGTAGCACCTGGTTGTGGCCCAGGAGGTCGTGGGTTCAAGTCCCATCACTCACCCCATCTTACAAAAAGAGTTTCAGACAACCTGTCTGGAACTCTTTTTTTTTCATAATACGAATATGGTAGTAATGAAAAATATAATCAAACAAATCGTTCTCCTGTCTCTCTGTTTCTTGTTTCTTTCTTCCTGCTCTGCTTCTAAATTACTTTCCACCTGGGAGAGTGACACTGCTGCTCAATTCAATACTGCGAAGGTTCTGGTCATTGGTGTGGCCAGGGAAGAGACCAAGCGCCGTATCTATGAGGATACATTTACAGATAGCCTTCTTAGTATGGAAGTAGATGCTGTGGCCAGTTATACTGCCAGTAAAGAGGCAATAGAACCAACGGAAAAACATCTACGTGAAATTGTAAAAAAATCCGGTTGTGATTCTGTTTTGATAACCCATATGGTTGGTGCTTCTGAAAAAGATTTTTACCAACCCAATAACCGAATTGTCGGAACCAATAATATAGGGAGCTATGGTCTGTACGGGTACTACCCCTTTATTTATCGCTCTGTCTATTCAGGTGGGAGTTATGTAAGCACCACTAAAATCGTACTTGAAACCATACTCTATGATGTTAGTTCCGAGAAACGTGTCTGGTCGGCCCGATCAGAGTCCATTGATCCAGTAATGACGCGGAAATACTACCAGCAACTCATAGATCTTTTCTTAAGTGATCTCAAGAGTAAGGATATACTGTAAAAGTAGAGGATTAAAACAATGACATTTCACTGCAAAAACTATGATATTGTGAAAGACAAGTGCAAACGTCTGCACGGAGAATGTGTGCCTGGCAGGCGGGGATGTGTAGTTGAAGGGAGAGTTGCTCTTAGCGAGGAACTTGAAGAAAAGATCAAGGCCCTCGATAAGAACGTTTCACAGGAATTACTGGATTCCTTGAAGAAGTAAGAACGTCTACTCACTCCTTTTCTGCTTTTTTGCGTACGTAGCCGCTTCCATACCAGCAACACATCCTTCACCTACGGCTTTCGCCATCTGATAAGGATGTCCTGTAATGTCTCCAGCGGCATACACACCTGGCACATTGGTTTCTGTCTTTTTGTTAGTCTCAATATGACTCATGGTTTCCATATCGAGTGTGATGCCCAGCTCAAGTGCCAGCTCCATGGCTCCCTTGGCACCAAGTTCAATGAAAACGCCATCAAGCTCTATTTCTTTACCATTTTCAAGCAGCAGACTCTTAACGTCCCCCTCCCCTTTTATCTCTGAGACCCATGTACCGCTGATGTTTTCCACTGTAGATTGTTTTAACTTTTCCTGTAACTCAGGAGAAGCAACTAATTCCTGATTAATCAGGTATACTTTTGTCGCGTAGCCTGTAAGGGTGAGCGCTCCATCAATAGCAGCACTGGCGTTGCCAACCACTGCAACGGTGGTATTTCTGAAAAAATTGGCGTCGCAATCAACGCAGTAGGAGACTCCCCTTCCAAAAAGCTCTTTTTCTCCTGGAACTTTGAGCTTTTTTCGTGAAGTGCCATTGGCAAAGATAAGCGTTCTGGTTTCTATATCCACTCCAGATTCGAGTTCGAGTTTAATACCGCCTTTCAGCTGGTGCACTTTGAGTACATCATCATCCATCACTTCTGCGCCGAACTGTTTAACTTGATTCAAACCTGCCGTGAGAAGCTCCTCACCACTTATTACGCCTTCGATACATGCATAATTTTCTACGTGAGCAGAATACAGAGCACTTCTCTCAATCCTTCCAAGAAGTAATACGCTACATTTTTTGCGCACAGCATGGATAGCTGCTTGAATACCAGCAGGTCCGGCCCCAATAATCACCACATCTTTTTTATCACTCATCATTTATACTCCTGTCACTAAAAAATATTATTTCACAAAAAGAACAGCAATCCACGTGGTGTTTTGTATTCTTCTTGAATTTTCCATCAATTTGGCATAAATCTTACAGCCTGTTTACATAAAGAGTAAAACAGAGCCGAAAGAGTAATCACGCACTATAACCAGCCACTCAACATCCGTCAATCAGCCACCATGTCCATTAAAAATCATAGAATTGTTATTACAGGGGTAGGACTCGCAGCTCCGAATGCCGATAACCTCGAAAGTTATCGAGAAAAACTCCTGGCAGGCATCAGTGAAATAACAGAAGTCGACCTGCGTTATTTTGGAAAGGCACCAGCAGGGATCTGTACATTCGATGAAACTCGCTATAGAAAAAAGAAAGAAAATAAACGTGGTACACGTGCAGGGTGCCTTGGGGTCTATTGTGCCAATGAAGCTCTACAGGACGCAGGATTAACTGTTGAGCATTACGGAAAATCAAGAATTGGTGTCTACGTAGGTCTAACTGAACACGGAACCGTTGAAACGGAAAACGAGGTCTACAATATCAGTCAATATGATTACGACGTAGATTACTGGACTCACCACCATAATCCCCGCACAGTTCTAAATAATCCGGCTGGTGAAATAACCATGAATCTTGGTATAACCGGACCTCATTATTCCATCGGTGCAGCTTGCGCTGCCGGTAACGCATCGCTTATTCAGGGAGTGCAGATGATGCGCCTTGGAGAGGTTGACATGGCCCTTGCTGGAGGGATATCCGAGTCCACCGGCTCTTTTGGTATCTTTGCAAGTTTTCAGGCTCAGGGAGCACTTGGTTCTGCTGATGACCCACGACAGGCCTGTAGGCCTTTTGATAAATCAAGGGATGGTATTGTTGTTTCAGAAGGCGCCTGTATTTATGTCCTTGAGACCCTTGAGAATGCCCTTGAACGTGGTGCAACTATTTATGCAGAGATTGTTGGTTATGCCATGAATTCCGATGCCCGTGATTACGTGCTGCCATACAGTAAGAGACAGGCAGAATGCATGGAACTTGCCCTGGAAAGAGCTGGTTTACAGGCAGAAGATATTGATATAGTCAACACCCATGCCACCGGAACCAAACAGGGTGACATTGAGGAGTGTAAAGCAATACGCACCGTTTTTGGAAACTCAAAGAACACCTATATCAACAATACTAAATCAATCATTGGCCATGCCATGGGGGCTGCTGGCGTATTAGAACTCGCCGGTAATCTTTCCGCCTTCACTGACAATAAAGTTCACCCAACTATTAACGTTACCGATCTTGATCCGGAATGTGAACTGAATAATTTGGTCATTGGAGATGCCATACAACTGGATTCAGTTAATACAATCCTCAACAACTCTTTTGGTATGATTGGCATAAACTCTGTGATTATTGTTAAAAAAGTGTAATAAACAGCAAGCTGTACAAATTTGGTCGGTTTTTCAAAAAAGTAGTTAAAAAGATTCTTCAGGTATGGTATAAACCCTAGTTTGCCCTATGTATTAAGTACTTTTTCTAATTGAATACAGGCCATGGCCGGAGAAACATATGACACGCGATGCTATTAAGGATCTAGTCCTTGAAATTATAGAAGATATTGACGAAGATGCCGATTTTGATACCCTTGAGTCAGACAAGCCCTTGCGCGATCAGTTAGACCTTGATTCCATGGATTTTTTGGATATTGTCATGGAACTTCGCAAACGTCACAAATTACAGATTCCAGAAGAAGATTATCCAGAACTTGCAACCCTTGATTCCTGTGTAAACTATCTGGAACCACTGTTAAAAGACGCTTAAAAGGTGCACGTCCCACTTCTTATTATCGGCGGCGGTCTTTCGGGGCTTGCCGCCGCTCTACGTTTTGCCCGATTCATTCCAGATGTACTTATCCTTGAACAGCATTCCCGACTTGGTGGCCTTAATTCCTACTACTACCGCAATAAAAGACTTTTCGAAACTGGCCTCCACGCTATCACTAACTACGCAAATCCTAAAGATAAAAAAGCACCGCTGAATCGTCTTCTGAGACAACTAAAAATCAAACGAAAGGAACTGGATTTACACGAACAGGTCCATAGTGAAATTCTTTTTCAGGGCCAGGAGTCCTTACGTTTTTCCAATGATTTCTCATTGTTTTGTAGAGAAATCGAACTGAAGTTTCCATCAAGCTACGCTGGTTTCACAGAGCTTTTGACCCTGATAGATGCTTACGATCCATTTGCGCCAGCAGATTTCATCTCAGCAAGAAAGGTTATTCAGGACAAGCTACACAATGATTTACTGACAGATATGTTGCTCTGTCCGTTAATGTATTACGGTTCATCCATAGAAAATGATATGGATCTTGGTCAGTTTGTCATTATGTTCAGAGCTATTTTCCTGGAAGGTATGTTTCGGCCCGGCGGTACCATTAAAGATCTGCTGGACCTCCTTGAGAATCATTACAAAGGGTATGGCGGTAAAGTCCGTACAAAGTCCTGCGTGCAACGAATACTCACAGACGGCAAGAAGGTCCTGGGCGTTGAACTGACCAGTGGTGAGGAGATACGGTGTGATTACATGCTCTCAACCGCAGGGTCTGAAGAAACTTTTGAATTACTTGGTGAATCTTCAAAAATTAAAAAATTACCGAGACTTGGCTTTGTAGAAACAATTTTTGAAATCCCACCGGCTACAAAACTTAAAAAAGCAGCAGATAATACCATTATATTTTTTAATACTGCTGCAACATTTAATTACAGTAGCCCGCAGGAAACCGTCGATTTCAGATCTGGAGTCATCTGTATGCCCCAGAATTTTCAAAATCTGGCCTCCTTGCCATATAAAGAAATACGAACCACGCACCTTGCCAGTTATAAGCTGTGGAAAAAACATGCTGAAAATAGATCTGTATATAATTCAGTAAAAGACGACACTGCACGTTCTTCTCTTGCTGTTGCTGAGAAAATCCTTGGTAATTTTGCCGAAGATATAGTATATCGTGATACTTTCACACCACTGACAATTGAGCGATTTACTGCAAAAAAAGAAGGTGCGATTTACGGCAATCCAAGCAAAATCAAAGATGGCGACATTGGATATGACAATCTTTTCCTGGCTGGTACAGACCAGGGTTTTTTAGGGATTGTTGGCGCCATGCTCAGTGGTGTTTCCATTATTAATCAACATATTCTGACTCGTATCTGAAGGTACGAGTACTACCCTCTTACTTCATTCACACTATGCCAGTTTCATTCGCTAAAGCAGCACTTGCAAATAGATATGACGTAATCATTATAGGCTCAGGACTCGGTGGACTCACATCAGCTAATCGCCTCGCTTACTGCGGTTACAAGGTTCTGCTTCTTGAGTACCATACCCAACTTGGTGGACTTGCTACCTGGTTCAAACGCAAAGGGCATATTTTTGATGTTTCTTTGCATGGTTTCCCTTATGGCATGGTCAAGACCTGTAAAAAATACTGGAACAAGGAAATTATGAATTCCATTGTTCAGTTAAAAAATATTGTCTTTGATAATCCTCAGTTCCACCTTGAAACCACCTTTGACCGCTTAGATTTTACTGAAAAACTCAATAAACAATTCAAGATTCCAGAGTCTACGATTAATGCTTTTTTCAGCAGGGTAGCTGGAATGAATTTTTACGATGATCAGTCAATGACCACAAGGGAACTTTTTGAAGAGTTCTTCCCAGGGCGATCTGATGTGCATCGACTGCTCATGGAACCCATCAGTTATGCCAATGGCTCAACCCTTAACGATCCTGCTATCACATATGGTATTGTTTTTTCCAACTTTATGAATAAAGGAGTGTTTACCTTTGAAGGTGGCACAGATAAATTAATCGGTATGATGACCGATGAGCTTGAGAAAAATGGAGTTACCATCTGTACCTCCGCAAAAGTAGATCGCATCGTTGTTGATAATGGCGTGGTACGAGGCGTTGAGGTTCAGGGAAAGTTGATTGAGTGTGGTTCTGTAGTTTCTAACTCCGGTATTACCAATACCATCTACAACCTTGCCGGAATTGATTCCTTCAGTGATGATTTCATGGCGAAAGCTGACAAGATACGGGTCAATAACTCCTCCTGCCAAGTCTATATGGGTATCAAAAAAGAAGAAAAGATTGATGATATTGGCGACCTTCTTTTTACATCCACTGCTGAAGAATTTGATTCTTCAGAGTTGTGTGATTTTACCACCAAATCAAAAACTTTTTCTGTTTATTATCCCAAAACACGCCCCGGACACGATCGCTACACCATTGTCGCTTCCATGAACTCCAACTTTGAAGACTGGAACAGTTTATCGGAAGAAACCTACGCAATTGAAAAACAAAACCTTATCGACAGAGCCCTTATTGACCTTGATCGCTATCTGCCAGGTGCAAAAGACAAAATGGACTGGATAGAAGCAGCAACCCCAAAGACATTTAACCGCTACACCTTGCACACTCAGGGGACATCTTTTGGAACGAAGTTTGAAGGCCTTGATATCTCCCGTAATATTTTTAAAGAAGTCAGTGGACTGTTCCATGTTGGGTCTGTTGGAATTATCATGTCTGGCTGGCTTGGAGCTATTAATTATGGTGTTATCGTCTCAAATGATGTCGATGCGTATATGAGAACTATTACATGAAAAAATATAGTGGACAGAAAGTAGTTATAACCGGGGCCAGCCGAGGAATTGGCAAGGCTCTTAGTCTCGCTTTTCTTGAGGAAGGAGCTTTGGTCATTGGTATCTACGGTGGCAACAAAGAAAGTGCAG
This sequence comes from Desulfocapsa sp., assembly GCA_022712895.1. Taxonomy (GTDB): domain Bacteria; phylum Desulfobacterota; class Desulfobulbia; order Desulfobulbales; family Desulfocapsaceae; genus Desulfocapsa. The sequence goes on along the minus strand of JAFLJS010000042.1, from coordinate 18,544 downwards.
ACGGGTTTCAGCTTGAATGTGCAGCCTATGGAGAACGTTTAGAGCTTCACCAGTGCGACGTTTCTGACCCGGCCCAAGTAGCAGCTTTTTTTGTAAATATTGAAGAACGTTTCGATACTATAGATATCCTCATTAATAATGCGGGTATTCGTAAAGATAAGCTGCTGGCATTGATGGATCATGAAAGCTGGCAACAGGTTATTGATATAAATCTGGGCGGTACCTTTAACATGTGTAAACATGCAGTTCTGCTTATGCTCAAGCAAAAATACGGACGGATTATCAATATAACCTCCCCAGTTGCCTCCATAGGCATTGCCGGGCAAACAAATTACGGTGCTTCAAAAGCTGGACAAATAGGGTTTACCAGAAGTTTATGTAAAGAAACTGCACGAAAAAAGATTACTGTTAACTGTGTATCACCTGGATTTATAGAGACAGAACTGATTGCAGATCTGTCTCCTGAGCAAGTAAAAGCCTACAAGAAAACGATCCCTATGCGACGCTTTGGTAAAGTTGAGGAAGTTGCCGCAGCAGTTCTTTTTCTAGCCTCTAAGGAAGCAGCCTATATCAGTGGCAGCGTGCTTGAAGTAAACGGAGGTTTGTAATCCGGTGCATAAGAATTTAAAAGTCACAGACCTTATCCCCCATCGGCCACCATTTCTCTGGGTAGACTCCATACTTGAGTCAGACACAACTTCTATTCTTACAGAAAAGAAAATACCAGAAGATCTGGATGTTTTTAAAGGTCACTATCCACAGCACCCTATTTTACCAGGTGTTTTGCTTTGCGAAGCCCTTTTTCAAACAGGGGCTCTTCTTATATCTTTACTGATGAAAGATGCAGTGCCCCCTCCACTTGGCGTTCCTGTAATCACGCGTGTTGAAAATGCTAAATTTAAACGCCCCGTTGGCCCGGGCGATATCATTCAAATGCAGGTAACTCTGAAAGAGACATTTAGTGGAGTATGGTTCTTAAAAGGTATACTGCGTGTTAAGGAAAAAGTTGCAGTAAGAACAAACTTCTGCTGTACGTTAGCCAGCATGTCATGACAGAAACAGAAGAACTCGATCCGCTTTTTACCTGTATTTTCTGCGACAAAGTCAGTGCAACTGTTCAGGGACGTTGACAGAATGCTACAGTACTCTGTTCAGAGTGCCATATGGAAACCCCTATTGCTCAATATGACGATCAAATGCAAAAACACATTGATCGTCTATGTATACTCGCCTGTTGTTGACCTTTTTTGTGAAGCCAATTATAAAAAAAGAATAGTTTTTTTAATCCCTTTTTCTTTTAATTCCCAAAGGAACACGAAGTGCAACTTTCTATCTCTGACATGATTCTCCAGGCTGGTCCTATGGGACAGGCCGTTATGCTTACTCTGCTCCTGTTCTCACTCGCCTCCTGGTCGATCATTTTTATGAAAAACCGTTTGTTTCGTAAAGCAGTACGTGAGACAGATGACTTTATGGAAGCCTTCTGGTCTTCAAAAACACTCAATGATGCGGAAGAAGCCGCACAAAAGTTCCCCTTGAGCCCTGAAGCCGCCGTGTTTTCTGCAGGATTTGCCGAACTTCAGAAGATCAACAAGATTCGTAACATTAAAGACGGTACTCATAGTAATGAGCCACTTGAAATGCAACTTGCTACCATGGATAACTTAAAGCGAGCCATTCGCAAAGCTGAATCCATGGAAATTGCAGAGTTAGGGAGCAATTTACAGTTTCTGGCCACGACAGGCTCAGCTGCACCTTTTATTGGGTTGTTTGGAACAGTGTGGGGAATTATGGCCTCATTTCATGAAATTGGACAGCGAGGTTCTGCGTCCCTGGCAGTTGTGGCTCCTGGTATCTCAGAAGCACTGGTTGCTACAGCAGCAGGCCTTGCCGTTGCCATCCCAGCAGTCATAGCCTATAATTTTTACGCGAATAAATTGATCGAAATTGAAAATGAAATGCAGAATTTTTCCACAGACTTCCTTAACCTTGTGGAAAGAGATTTGCTCAGCCGTGTATAAAGGACATTCTAATGGGTTTTAGTACAGGTAGATCTCGTTCCGGATTTGTCTCAGAAATCAATGTGACCCCGATGGTCGACGTCATGCTGGTGCTCCTGATCATTTTTATGGTTACAGCTCCCATGATGACTCAGGGCCTGGATGTTGATTTACCAGAGACCACAGCGAAATCGCTACGACAAAATGAAGATCCTTTAATTATCACTCTTGATAAAACAGGTAAAATCACATTAGGAAAAATCGAGGTTGGAGAAGCACTCCTTCGTCAGCAACTTAAAAAGCTGTATGCCGAAAACAATCAACAACCAATTTTTCTAAAAGCTGACAAAAATATCACCTACGGTGTAGTGGTCAATATCATGGCTGAAATAAAGGCCGCAGGTTTTGAAAAACTTGGTATGATCACAGAACCGAAAGAAATTACAAACTGATAGTGGCTAAAGAATATAGCACAACGACATTCTCCATGGGTTGGAAACTTCCTTTTAATCTTGCAATACTGTTCCACGTTCTGTTGCTCTCCTCTGCCATCATAGTTCCGAAGTATATTCACACCAGGCCCAAGCTGCCGGATTTCACATCCGTCAACTTGGTAAATATTGCAGATTTACTTCCCCCTGCCCCTGTGAAGACGTTACCTCCTGCGGCAGTAGCAACCCCTGCTGTGACCGTTAAGGAACCAAAAATAACTCCCAAAAGTACTGCCCCCATTGCAGAAATTGAGAAAACTCAGCCAGCACCAGTTCCAGCCAAAGCAATATCAATTAAACCTTTAAAACGAAAGCTAAAAAGAAAAGTCCCACCAGGCAGCAGTACCGAAGATATAGAGAGAAAAAATCTAGCTGCTGAGAGACGAAAAGCTTTGGCCAGACAACAGGAACTCGATGCCAGGAGTCAGCAACTACAGGAAGAGGCAAAGCGGCAAAAAGCCATTGCTGATGCAGAAGCCAAGATTGCTGCAAGCGCGGCTATGGCAGCATTAAAACAATCCTTACACGCCGACGCTGCTGCGAACACTGCTAGAAATGATTCTCGCCGTACTAGTCGTTCCGGTGGCAGTTCCAGTGCCCTTGAGGCGCAATACTATTCCGCAATTTTCGGACACTTGCATCAGTACTGGTCACTGCCTGAATTCAAGCAGTGGGATCCACAACTTCTTGCTGTTGTAGTTATAACTATTGCTCAAAATGGCAGAGTCACAGACTATAACTTTCAAAAGCGATCAGGCGATAGGGCGTTTGATCAGTTCGTTAGTAGAACTATTCAAGAAGCTAACCCCTTCCCAGCAATTCCAAGGGCTTTAAAGGAGCAACAATTATCCCTTGGCCTTAAGTTTAGCCCAGACCAAATACAATAAACTGTTTTCTTCCCTAAACAACTTGACTGACAAGGCTAAACATTTATAATTATCCAATATCATTCTCTAATCAAATTTAATAATAGAACGCTTATGAAATCTCGATTTTTATATATTCTGCTTCTCGTTTTTCTGGCCATTCCAGCCCTAAGTCAGACGAAAGAACTTGTCTATTTGGATATCACATCCCCTGTTGCAAGAAAGGTAAATATTGCTGTCCCATGGTTTGTGAATAGTGATCAACCTGCGAAATTACAGGTATTTGGTAGAGAACTTGCGGATATCCTTGGAAAAGCTCTCGTTTTTCACGGTATCATTACACTCATCCCAGGTGAAGAATACGGAAACCGCCAGGGGAGCAACTGGAAAACATTGGGTGCTGATTTTGTGGTAAAAGGAAGCTACACAAACTCCGCAAATGGAATAATTCTTGAGATCCGACTCCTTGATGTTGCTGCCGGTGATATGTTGATGGGCAAACGCTACAATGGAACGACAAACAAGAAAAACGATATGCTTTTTCGTTTTACCAATGCAGTTATCAAGGAGATGACTGGCACTGATGGTATTGCTCTTAGTAAAATTGCTTATATTTCTGACAGAAGCAAAGCCAAAGAAGTATATCTTACAGACATACTTGGTACCCAAGTCCGACAGATTACACGCCACAAAAACCTGGTTGTTTCTCCACGATTTGTTCCGGGCGGCAGGTATCTGACATACACCTCCTACCATTCAGGAAATCAGAACCTTTATATTACCGATCTTAAACAGTCCAGCACAACACGTCCACTCTCACGAAGAAATGGGATGAACCTTGCCCCTGCCTGGTCTCCAGATGGCCGCCGTATGATCCTGACCTTAAGTAAAGACGGAAATCCTGATATGTTCTTAATGGATCGTAAAGGGAAAATCATCAAACAGCTCACCAGAAGATCCGGTATTAACGTTTCCCCAACATGGTCCCCCGATGGTAAACAGATCGCATTTGTCTCAGACAGAAGTGGAAGACCCCAAATTTATATCATGAACCTGAAAACCGGTGGTGTACAGCGTATTACCTTTAAAGGACGTGAGAATGCTGAACCCGACTGGTCTCCCACTGAAGACTTAATCACCTATTCAAGTCTTGTGGATGGAGCCTACCAGATCTTTACCATTGCTCCACGTCCAAGTTCGAATCCAAACCAGATCACAACAGGGCCAGGGCACCATGAGTCTCCGAGCTGGTCTCCAGATGGTAAACAGATTCTTTTCTCACTAAGGATAAACAATAAACAGAAAATTTATGCTATTATGAAGAATGGTAACTATCTTCGTCAGCTTTTTACAATTACTGGCAATCAAACATATCCTCGTTGGGCTTCCACTCAAAACTAATTTTTATCAAAATAGACACATTTCACAGGCAATCACATGAAAAAGAGATACCTTACTCCACTCCTTCTCCTAAGTCTTATTCCTCTGCTCAGCAGTTGTGCTTCTCAGCAGGAAGTACAGACACTTGGCTATCACGTCCGTAGTATCAATAAAAAACTTGATGATATGAAGGTCAATACTGTTGATCAGATGCAACAGCGTCAGGCTGATTCGTCAGGTATACTTGATCAGATACAAAGGGATTTACTAGAGCTCAAAGGAAAACTTGAAGAAAATGCCCATATGAATCGTATGTTGCAGGAACAGAACAAAGAACTGCAACTTGCAGTTCGAACACTTTCCTCGCAGCAAGATGAAAAAATTAACAAGACCATCAGTGATTTAAATTCTAAAATTGCTTTACAGAATGAATCACTGGTTGCTATTCAACAGGCAAGGGTTCACGAAGCTGAAAGAAGATCCCGGGCTGCTACAAAAGCAGCTGACGATGCTATGCGTAAAGCTCAAGCTGCAAAACGTGCTCGTGCCAATACTCCAGCAATAAAATCTGGTGTAATTCGTATTCAACCATTGAGCAGAAAGGTTATTGTTAATCAAAAAGCGGTTCAATCAGTACCAGCACAAAAAGTTGCTTCTGGAGTTGTTGCCACTCCTACAGTAGTAAAAACGGTTACCCCAGTTCTCGATAGTTATTCAGAAGGTCAACAGAAGTATAGAGACGGCGATTTCAAAGCTGCCTATGGTCTGTTTGAAAAAAGTGCCTCAAACAAAAAGGACAAAGACACCGCTATCAGATCACGCTATATGATGGGCGAATGCTTGTATAAACAAGGCGAGTACGATCAGGCTATTATTCAATATCAGCAGATTATAAGCACTTATCCGGGAAATCCGCAGGCCGCAAAAGCTCTGCTGCGACAGGGAGAATCCTTTGAACAACTCTCTGATAGAGAAACAGCAAAAATTATTTACAAGAAGTTGACAAGGGCATATTCCACCTCACCAGAAGCTGAAACCGCTCAAAAACGTCTTTCAGCACTACAGTAAACAGGATTGTTTCAGCTTTTATGAAGAAAATTCGCCTTGATGAGCTGCTGCTTCGCTTAAAGCTTTGTGACAATATCGTGCATGGCAGGCGACTCATCATTGCTGGTGAAGTTACTCTTTCAGGCGATAGAGTTGATAAGGCTGGTAGCCTATATCCTGCCGATACTCTATTGCATGTTAAAAAGAAATGTCCTTATGTTTCGCGAGGTGGCTATAAACTTGCTGGTGGGTTGCGTGATTTGTCCTACTCCCCAGAGGGCCTTATATGCCTGGATGTAGGAGCCTCAAGTGGCGGTTTTACAGACTGTTTACTACAGCATGGTGCTAAAAAAGTATATGCCGTGGACGTTGCCTATGGCATGCTGAACTGGAAGCTTCGTCAGGACGAACGGGTTGTGGTTATTGAACGTTTTAATGCCAGGAAAATCACTAAAGAACAGATCCCTGAGCAGATACACCTGGCAGTGATAGACGCAGCCTTTATCTCGCTGACCAAACTACTGCCTCCCCTGTTGCCACTCTTTGGTAAGACTGTCACCATTATCTGTTTGGTAAAACCTCAATTTGAACTGCCAAAAGAGCTCATTCCTAAAGGCGGGGTAATTACGAATCCGGAACATCATCAACAGGCAATTGATAAGGTTGTATCATTTGCCCAGGAACTGGGGCTTCATGTGTCAACACCTGTGAAGAGTCCAATCTTAGGGCCTAAGGGAAACTGTGAATTTCTCTTGAAAATCACATCTCCTTTTCAAGGCGATCAATAATACCGAGCATCCTGTCGATATCATCTTCTTGCTTTTTCGAAAGTATTGCTTTTCGTTTTGCTTTCACCATGTTTTCTCTCGCAAATTTTAATTTCCCTTCATAGAGGTAGTATTTTCCGAGAAAATATGATGATTCAGCATTTTTACCCTGCCCTGCCTTGAGTCTGCCAAGCTCATAATAAATTTTTGAATATGCAGGTGTCGCTGCCTGGAGTTCGTTGAAATACTTTTCAGCTTTTTTGAGATTCCCTAGACTAAGCCAGACTCTGGCAAGTTGAAAAATCGCCCAATGATCGTTTCTGTTACGCTCATATGCACTTTGTATAAGTGCCAGGGCACGGTCTTTATGGCCATCTTGCATTTCTACTATACCCAGGTCAACCTGTAAGATTGATCGCTCTGGATAGAATTTTATAACCTTCTTCAGCAATTTCCTGCTGGAAGAAAAATTGTTTTCCCTACGGTCAAGTTGGGACAAGCCATATTCAAGCATCATATGCTCTGATGCACTCAAAGAACTATCCTTGAGTTTGCTCACCAACATATTTCGAAATTGTTTACCATCTTTAACCAAGGATAACATTCGATATCGCATACGCAAAAACTGGAAATCATCGGTGTTTCCAAAGTCTTCTAACTGATCCGCTTCGTATGCAACCAGGCCCTGTACATAATCAAGGCGAGCAGAGGGATTTGGATGTGTGAGGAGATATTGTGGGACATTGTTCCCCATGGAATACCGGCTGATTCGACGCATGGAGCGTAACATGGCCTCCTGCCCTCGGGGATGACGTTTCATCTCTTTCATCCAACCGTAGGCAAGAAGGTCAGCTTCTTCCTCTGCCTGTCTTGAAAAATACAGATTTGTAGCCTGACCTGCTGCAAGAGAGCCGGTTAAGAGAGCCTGGCTCAAGGCACCAGCTCCAAGGGCGATACTGGCAAGAGCAAGGAGTGATGTGGCTACACTGAGTTTCATACTTTGATCCATTCCCTTGGCAATATGTCGTGCAACTACGTGGCCAATCTCATGGGCAAGAACAGAAACCAATTCGTCTTCGTGATGCATCTGTTCAATCAACCCGGTATAGAAAAAGATCAAACCGGATGGTGCTGCAAAGGCATTAAATTGGGATGACTCAATGATATTGAAATGATAATCAAAATACTGAAAACCAGCGACTTCGAGGACGTCAGCACCTAACCTGTTAATGTACTGTGTGATGTCTGGATCATCAAGTAGGGGAAAGGCAAGGCGGATCTGATAAAGAAGTTGCTCTCCCATTTCACGCTCTTCACCTACAGTGAACGAATAACTTTTGTTGACACAGGTTGCCTGCAGGAGTGTAAAAATTGTAAAAAAGAGTACAATTTTATGAACAAATTGTTTCACGTAGGGCCTCCTGTAAGCAGTCGTTTCATACCTTCATTGGTACTTATCTCTACTTTGTAACCTAGATCACGTTTTGCATTATCTATTGAAAAACAGTGCGATTTTGCCAATTGTTCAGCTAAAAATCGGGTCATTTTGGGTTCCTTTGCAGGTGCAAAAACTCTATGCATTACTTCCAAGATCGCACCCGCACTGTATGCAACAGAAAATGGAACTCGTTTTGTCAGTGCCGGTACTTCAAAAGCTGCGAACAGTTCATCCACCCAATCCCAGAGGTTCACGGGTTCGCCTTGGCTGATAAAGTACGCCTTCCCTGCTGCCGTACTAGTTGTCTCAAGATTCTGTGCCGCTAGTACATGAGCGGTAGCAACATTTTCGACATAGCTTATATCTACCAGGTTATTGCAATTACCAACCTTTTTAAGTTCTCTTTTTCTTCCCCTTTCCAGGAGCCTTGGGATCAGATGCGGATCACCAGGTCCCCAGACAAGGTGTGGTCTGAGGGCACAGGTTTTTAAGGAATCACTGTTACTGGCCAGAATATTTTTTTCAGCAATTATTTTACTTTTTGCGTAGTTACAGAGAACTTTTTTCCCGTAGGGCAGCGATTCATTGCCACCTACAATATCATCACCATTAAATACCACCGATGGTGTTGAGGTGTAGACAAGATTCTGCACTCCATTCTCCACGCAGGCCGCAATTACATTTTCTGTGCCGCATACATTAATCTGATAGTAGTCCTCCCACTCCCCCCAGATACCAGCAAGAGCTGCAACATGAAAAACTGTATCAACAGCTTTGATTGCCTGCTTAACAGCAGTTGCATCTCGTATATCACACGGAACACAGAGGGCATCCAGGCGCTCTGCTTTTGGATATGTGTTGCGACCCAGTACTATACAGTCGATGTCAGCAGCACGAAGCTGTTTCACAATATGTAAGCCAACAAAACCACCGCCACCTGTCACCAGAACGCGTTTCAAAGTTCTGCCTCAAGTTTTTTTTCAGCCCATACAGCTAGTTTTTCACGAAATATCTTAGCATTATGACGTATATCCACAGGGAAATCAGGATGAATCAAATAATGTTCAATTTCTTTAATAAGAGAACTCTTGGCACCTAATTCTTTGGCCTCTGCCAGGAGTTGTTTCTCAGGCGTGGAGATATTCTTTTCAGGTTCAATGATCATGGCAGGAATAATGCCTTTCTTTTTGGATGAGTATATTCCTACCAATGCAGAACGATAAATATCGTTATGAACATTTAAAACAGATTCAGAAGGTATGGAATAATAGATTTTTTTTGAGCTTACATCTACCACTCTATGGGCTCGCCTTCCGCAAAACCAGAGTCGGTTTTGAGAATCAAGGTAGCCCACATCACCCATACGATGCCAAAAAGTATCTCCATCAGGGATTTTGGCCATCTCATTTTCCTGTGCATTGTTTTCATAGGCACGAGTTACGACATCACCCCGAACAATAATTTCACCAATATCACCTTGTTTCAAAAAAGATGAGGAATCAAACCCTTCAATAATAGTATCTCGTATGGCAATAATTTGTACTTCAATTCCGGGAAGACTCCTTCCGACGCAGGTTCCTTTCCCTTTTTTGCTGAGAGCCCATGTGTCTTCTGTGATTTCCTTGCCTTCAATCGAGACTATTGGCAGACTTTCGGTAGCACCATAGGGAGTGTGTATCTCAGCATCACGGGGCAGCACATCATACATTCTACATAACAAGTCACCAGACACTGGTGCACCAGCCATTAAGACTTTTTTTAGCGTTTGTATTCTGGTATCACGTTTTTCACAAAAGTTGCCAATTACATTCCAGATAGCTGGTGATCCAAAAGAATAGGTTACGCCATATTTTTCAATTGAACGGATAAAGCGTTCAGGATCTACTTTTGCAGGTCTTGTGGGATCCATATCAGGGATGACAGCCTTGGCACCAAGGGCTGTCGAAAATAATGCAAACAGTGGAAAAGCTGGCTGATCTATTTCTCCGGGACCAATTTTATAATAGTCACGAATAAGACGAAGCTGAGCATAAAAGATTGAATGTTCGTATCTCACTCCTTTGGGAGGACCTGTGGAGCCAGTGGTGAAAATGATTGCTGCCAAGTCATCTGCGACAGGATTGAAGGCGGCATATAAGCCACGATGAGTTCGAGCCTTTTTACAGATATCAACACCTAAGAGGCCAAATGAATTCCCGCAACAGAAACTCTTTGTAATAGTGCTGAATACTTTGGGAAACAATAGACGAAATATCTGGGCCTTTGGTATACCAATAAAGAATTCTGGGTTAACGCCTTTTACGCAGCGAAGCAGATTTTTATAGCCCATACCGGGATCAATTAAAATGACAGGAGCTCCAATCTTGAATAGAGCAAAGGTAAGACATATAAAATCAGCTGACGGTTTCACCATCAACATAACCTTTTTTCCCGGTCTAACCCCACCATCACTTAAAATATGGGCGAATGCATCTGCCCGAGTATTCAGTTCATTAAAAGTTAAGGTATGGCCAGTGGCAGCTTCAATCAGTGCAGGCTGCTTTCCTAATTTTTGAGCGCATTCTGCCAGGGTTTGACCAATATTGATACTCATTGTTTACTTTTCAAAGAACCTACGGGCTAGAGGGGCAATAGCAGCAAACTCATCTTCCAAAATATAGTGTCCACCATTCTCAAAATAATGTTTTTCAGCCTGAGGAAATCGAGCGCACCATTCGTCATAAAAATCTTTGTTAAAACAAAAGTCCTTTGCGCCCCAGCAGATGAGCATGGGTAAATTCCTTTCCTGTAACTTTTCCAGGCCCTGTTCAACTTTTACCAGGGTATCGTATGATGGATGTTGGGAATCCAGTGGAATATCTTTCACAAATGCAGCTACAGCAATCCGATTTTCCCATGAATCGTATGGTGCAATATATGCATCAGCAACAGCTCTCTTCATGGTTTTAGTGACAGCCATGGACACGGCACTGCCAGCAAAACTGTTCAAACCTCGTACCAGAAGGTCTCCAATAACAGGCCAACGGCAAATCTGGATACGTTGTGGAATTTGACTGGAACGAAAGGCAGCAGTATTGAGGACCAGGGCACGCTGCAGATCATCAACCCTTCGAGCAGCAACACCCATTCCAATTGCCCCACCCCAATCGTGAACACAGAGGGAAAACTTCTCAATTTGAAGATGGTGTAAAAGAGAATCTAAATTGTTGATATGATTCTGTAGACAATAATCGTAATCCTGTGGTTTGTCAGACATTCCACAACCAATATGATCAATTGCAATCACTCTGTGCGTTTTTGATAGCAAGGTGATTAATTTTCGATAATAAAATGACCAAGTTGGGTTGCCATGTACCATGACAATAACATCACCCTGTCCCTGGTCGATATAGTGCATGCGATGGGATTGTACTGAAAAATAGTTTGAGTTAAAGGGATAGTCAGGATACACGTTATATAGTTACTCTTGTTGAATTAATAAACAGGCGGGTCTTATAATCTGAAACTTACGGTTAGTACCTGAAAGTGTCAACTCTTTTCAATACGTTTATACCCCCTATTCCCTTTGCCACGATTTGATTATCCTGTATAGTAAACTTTACAGAAAAAAGAGTTTAACAAATTTCGCCTAACTCCTGCAAAACATCTTCATGTTACTGAATATAAACAAACTCAATCTCAGCTTTCATACCGACACTGGATTACGTCAACCTATTGAAAAACAGGTTCTTTTTGATGTTTCACTGACGATCGACAAAGGAGAAACAGTCGCATTGGTTGGTGAGTCGGGCTCTGGTAAGTCGATTACAGCGCTCTCTATTTTGAGATTGCTTGAAGATTCCTCCGATATTCGATGCAGTGGAGAAATCACATTTGATGGTAAAGATGTTTTTTCACTGAACCAAAAAGAATTACGAAAGCTACGGGGCAATCGTGTTGCCATGATTTTTCAGGAACCAATGACCTCCTTAAATCCCGTATACACCATTGGCAATCAACTGATTGAGCCTTTGCTTTTGCATCGTGGAATGTCTAAAAAAGAGGCTGTCAAGGAGGCGATTCACCTTCTTGAGCGTACCGGCATTCAGGAAGCGGCAAGCCGCATGAAAGCATTTCCTCACCAGCTCTCTGGTGGCCAACGACAACGAGTGATGATTGCCATGGCACTTGCATGCAGACCGTCACTGCTGATAGCTGATGAACCTACCACAGCTCTTGATGTTTCTATTCAGGCACAAATACTCGACCTTATAAGAGACTTGCAAGAAGAATTCGGTATGGCACTGCTGCTTATCACCCATGACCTTGGCATGGTTCGAAGTATCAGTGATCATATCCATATCATGAAAGACGGTAAAATTGTTGAACATGGCGAGACCGAATCAATCTTTGCTAAGCCTGAAAATCCTTACACCATCCACCTTATGGATTCTGTTCCCTCCGGTCAAAAAAAATCTAACATAGGTACTACTCCCCTCTTTCAGATTCAGAATTTAAGCTGTCATTTCCATTTAAAGGGTAACTGGAGTGGCTTTTTCAAGAGAAACAAAAAGACCATAAAAGCTATTGATAATGTAAGTCTCACCATTTATCGAGGAACTACCTGTGGTCTGATAGGCGAATCCGGTTCCGGAAAAACAACCCTTGGTATGTCCCTGCTAAAGCTTAACAATTCCACAGGAAAAATGATCTTTAAGGGACGGGATTTGCAGCAATTATCAAACAAAGAGATGTGTCCTCTCCGAAAACATTTGCAGGTAGTGTTTCAAGATCCTTTTTCTTCCCTCTCCCCAAGACTCACCGTTGGTCAGATTATTGCTGAAGGTATGAATATCCATGGGATAGGAAACTCAAAAGCAGAGAAGGAGGGGATAATTGCAGAGACGCTCCTTGAAGTAGGACTGTCAGACGATATGATCCATCGGTATCCCCACGAGTTTTCAGGAGGACAACGACAACGTATTGCCATTGCAAGAGCCATCGTGTTGCATCCTGAGTTTCTCATTCTTGATGAGCCGACTTCAGCCCTTGACATGACAATTCAAAAACAGGTAATAAGCTTATTACAATCTCTGCAAAAGAAATACACTATCACCTATCTTTTTATTTCCCATGACTTGCGTGTTATTCGAGCCATGGCAGATCAGGTTGTCGTGATGCAGAATGGTGCAATTGTAGAGGTTGGAGCCTCCGACAAAATATTTAACAACCCCCAACACCCCTACACGCAAAGACTGTTTCAGGCTTCACTCTCCTAGCCCTTGTCTCCCTGGCGAGTATTTTTAACTTTAGCATTCTTTACCCCATACGATTTGAATATCTTTCCCGAAAAGAAGTTCCACTCTTATTATATTGTAAATGGTAACGAGATCGCATGAAAAATAATTCCTCCCTTTCCAGTTTTTACCAAAGTCTCTTCGATCTGATCCCTTGTCCTGTTGCAATTTATAAACCCATTAGCAGCAGTGATAAGAACTTTATTATGACTGACGGAAACACTGCGCTGGAAGGCATTTGTAATATTTGCAAAAAAACCGTGATAGGAATGAGCATACAGGAATTATTTCCTGGAATTGAAACAACAGGGCTTCTTAGCCAGATGGGACAAGTTTGCCTGAATGGAAACCCCATAGAACACCCCGTTGCTGCTTATCAGGCTCAGGGGCGAGCTTTCTGGGCGACCATTTCTATATCCAAACTTGACAATAATATCGTGTTGATTTTTAACGATATCACTAAAAATCAGCGAGATGCACTGGAACTAAAAACGTTTAAAACTTTATTTGACACCTCACTCTTTGGCCATGCGATAGCTGATCTTGATGGAAAACTTACCTATGTTAATCCATATTTTGCCGAAATTCATGGCTATCAATGTGAGAATTTGATCGGTGAAAACCTTGCTATCCTACATAGCCCGTCACAACTTAAGGAAGTAAGGCTTATCTTGGAAGGAATCAAAAACGAAGAGAAATTCCTACCACAGACGGTACATCATATTCATAAGAATGGTGCACAACTGATCATGCTTATGACAGGAGTAATCATAAAAGATGATTCCAGTGATGAACAGTTTCTTGCGATATCAACCATTGACGTCACCGGGCAGGAAAAGCTTAAAGAAGAACATCTGCGGCTGACAACCGCCATCCAACAAACGGCTGACACCATTGTCATAACTGACGCAAATGGAAATATTCAATATGTAAATCCAGCTTTTGAAAAACTGACGGGATACAGTCAGCAGGAGGCGATTGGAAGTAACCCAAAATTTCTTAATAGCGGAATACACTCAAAAGAATTTTACGAGAATATGTGGGCAACGATTTCAAGTGGCAAGGTCTGGAAAGGCAGGATACATAATAAGCGCAAAGATGGGACGTTCTTCACAGAAGATGCTAGTATTTCCCCGGTACTCTCAGTAAATGATGAAATTCAAAATTATGTTGCTGTCAAGCAGGATATAACCAGGGAACTGGAACTTCTGGAGCAACTTCAACATGCCGTAAAAATGGAAGCTATCGGTACTCTGGCTGGGGGGATAGCGCATGATTTCAACAATATCCTCACCACAATTAATGGCTTTACAATCCTTGCTATGGACACGCTATCGCCTAAGCAAGAGGCCTATGACGATTTGCAGCAAGTACTTACTGCCGCAGATCGTGCCGCAGATCTTGTCAAACAGATTTTACTCTACTCCAGAAAACAGGATGCAAATTTTTCACCTCTGCAACCAGTAAGCATCCTAAAAGAAACATTCAAGATGCTTCAAGCCTCAGTACCACCCACGATTAAGTTGAATCTCGATTATGTTAAAAATTGTCATTATATAAACGCTGATGCGAATCAAATTAGTCAGATATTTATGAATCTTGCCAGTAACGCAATCCATGCCATGGAAGATAGAGGTGGTCGCCTATCCCTGTCTTTAACAAACAGTCCCGCTACTATCCAATTAAATGAGCCTCACATTGTCTTTACAATACGAGACAGTGGGAAAGGGATAAACAAAAAAGATAGAAACAGAATCTTTGATCCATTTTTTACAACAAAGGCCGTTGGTGAAGGAACTGGGTTAGGACTTGCGATTGTTCATGGTATTGTTGAAAACCATTATGGTTGTATAGAGTTAGAGAGTAAGGAAATGGACGGGAGTACTTTTACTATCCGCATTCCTGCTATCCCTGAAGAGGATAATCCGCAAACTGTTGAAGGGGCCCAAAAACCTGTCAGGCCTGGAGCACAGATATTAATTGTAGATGATGAAACTGCAGTTGGCGAAATATTAAGAAGAGTCCTCAACAAAGCGGGATATCGCACGACTTTTTTTGATAGTAGCAGAAAGGCGTTACTTCA
This sequence comes from Desulfocapsa sp., assembly GCA_022712895.1. Classification (GTDB taxonomy): domain Bacteria; phylum Desulfobacterota; class Desulfobulbia; order Desulfobulbales; family Desulfocapsaceae; genus Desulfocapsa. The sequence continues at coordinate 3,196 of JAFLJS010000042.1, read as the reverse complement.
TTTTGTTAAGAATCCGACAAAATACGATCTTCTCCTGACAGATTTTATTATGCCAGATATTGACGGGAGTGAACTGGCAATATTGATGGTTCAAAAAAATAAAAATCTTCAGGTCATCATCTGTACGGGGCATGTGGGTTCTTTTGGGGAAGAAAATAGTAAAAAGGAATATCCTACTAATTTTTTATACAAACCCATTAAACGCGAGCTATTGCTCAGCACAGTTCAAAAGGTTCTGAGCCATTAGTTGCACTGAATAGCACACACAGAGGACATAGTGGGTGGAATATGAGGGTTATACGTCTTAGTTAAAAAGCAGCACATCCCTCATTAAGCAATGTCAGGTAAATTATAAATCCTGAAGAAGAGTCATGAGTTTTTCGAGTTGTGGCAACACTTCAACTGCAACAGTTAATGACCCTTCCCTGCAATCACTTTCTATGAGATCCGTGATCTCACGGATACCGTCCATACCGAGGCTGGCTGCTGCTCCTTTTATCGAATGAGAATGTGCCCTTGCCATTGCGGTGTCTCCTTTCTCGACACTCTGTTGCAGGTTGGCAAGATCAGAGGCAGATGACTCTTTAAAAATTTCAATTAGTTCCTGTAGTAATTCTTCGTCGTCTGCTACTTGTTCTAATGCGAAAGCTTTATTCCATCTTAAGTCACTCATGCTAAACTCCTTTTATGCATACCTGAAAACGATACTGTTTAAACTAGCCTCAACTTTCTTAGATCAGGCTATCACAGATTAATTAAGTTTTGCAAATTTTATAACAGTCTGGCAAGACCTTACGGATATCAATTTCAGTAACAACGCCGTTGCGAATAATTTTGCAGCTATTTTTTTCACAACGCACGATTGTGGACGGTTTGCCTCCTGTAGTTGTTCCTCCATCCAGCACATAACTGATCTTCGCCCCCCACTGTTTCTTCACGTCCTCTGCACTACTCAATGCTGGTTTACCACTAATATTTGCTGAACTTGCAGTTATTGCATTACCCCAAAGGCTGCAAAGTCTGTGAGCGATGGGATGAGATGAAATTCGAATTGCGAGGGTATTGTCATCTTTTTTTAGCGATAGTTTGCAACTCTCCGCAGCGGTGAAAATAAGGGTCAGTGGACCGGGCCAGAATTTGTCGGTGAGAAGTTTATAGACCGCGGGAAACTGCGACGAATACCTGGAAAGAGTTAACCGATCTTCAACGATAAGGGAAAGGGCTTTATTGGATTCGCGGTGTTTTAAACGATACAGTGCTGCTACAGCCTTAGGATTTGCAGGATCGACTGCCAGTCCATAATAAGTCTCCGTGGGGTAAGCCACAATTCCGCCATCATTTAGGGCCTGCACTGCCAACGCATATTCTTTAGAGTTGGGCAGCACAGGTAATTGATGGGCCAAGATCAGCCGCCAATACGTTTAGCTTTGGCCTCTACTTCCGCAACCATATCCGCTTTAAACTGAACGAGACGTTTGCCAATAGCTTTGTCCTCAAGGGCTAAGATCTTAGCAGCAAGGACACCGGCGTTTTTAGCCCCGGCTTTGCCAATTCCCATGGTAGCAACAGGAACTCCAGGAGGCATCTGTACCGTAGCCAACAATGCATCCATCCCATTTAAAGGAGAAGAATCAATAGGGATGCCAATAACAGGAAGATCTGTGTGAGCCGCAAGAACACCGGCAAGATGGGCAGCCATGCCCGCACCAGCAATGATCATTTTTAGCCCGCGTTTCTGAGCAGTAATAGCATAATTAGCTGCGCGTTCGGGAGTCCTGTGAGCTGATGCAACGGTCATTTCGTAAGGGATAGCCATCTTTTTCAGGAAATCGGCAGCGGCCTGCATAACAGGCAGATCTGAATCACTGCCCATAACAATCCCAACTAGTGGTCTTGAATCTATTTCGTTTCTCTTGGTAAGTGCTTTCGCCCCAATATCTGTTCGATAAAAAGATCCTGTCCAGGAAATCATCGAAGTTGCTTTATAAGCATTTTTCATTGCAGTTTGCAGATCTTTTCCCACAGCTGTAACACCGAGAACACGACCTCCAGCAGAAGAGACCCTTCCATTACGGGTGGTCGTTCCTGCATGAAAAACAACTACTCCATTAACTTCAGAGGCCTTTTTGTATCCACGAATTGCTTTACCTGTTTCATATTTTCCAGGGTACCCACCCGATGCCATTACCACACAAACTGTAGGTCTTGGATCAATTTTCATCTCAATCTGATCAAGTCTTTCATCTATTACAGCTTCAAAAATATCAACGACATCACTTTTAAGTCGCATCAACAAGGGTTGTGCCTCTGGATCACCAAAGCGACAGTTAAATTCGAGGACATTCACTTTATCACCGTCAATCATCAGTCCGGCATACAACATACCCTTGTAAGGACGACCTTCTTTAGCCATACCTTTAATTGTTGGTAACATCACATTTTGCATTACATAATCAGCAATCTTTTCAGTAACAATTGGAGCAGGTGAGTAAGCACCCATACCGCCTGTATTGGGCCCTTTGTCATCGTCATAAGCAGCTTTATGGTCCTGTGAAGTCGGAAGTGGTAATATTGTTTTTCCGTCAGTAAAAGCGATAAAAGATGCCTCTTCTCCAACCAGACACTCTTCAACTATAAGTTTATTGCCAGCTTCTCCAAAGGCCTTGTCTTTCATAATAAGGTCTACAGCCTCTTTCGCTTCAGCGACGCTTACGGCTACTATTACACCCTTACCAGCGGCAAGGCCATCGGCTTTGACCACAACAGGAGCGCCACACTTCTCGATATATTTCTTTGCTTTTTTACGGCTTGTGAACACCTTGAATGCTGCACTGGGAATATTATATTTTTCAAGAAATTCTTTTGTATAGACTTTGCTCCCTTCAAGAATAGCAGCCTTTTGAGTCGGACCAAATATTCGTAAGCCTTCTGCTTCGAAAGCATCTACAATTCCTGCGGTTAAAGAGAGTTCGGGGCCAACAACCGTGAGATCAACTTTTTCTTTTTTGGCGAAACTCAGCAGAGCATCAACATCAGTGGCACTGATGTCAACACATTCTGCCATTCGCTTGATCCCTGCATTTCCGGGAGCACAAAAAATCTGCTTTACCTGGGAACTTTGCCGAATCTTCCAGACCAGTGCATGTTCACGACCACCAGAACCAACAACCAGAACTTTCATAGTATACCCCTTGAA
>JAFLJS010000034.1 GCA_022712895.1 Desulfocapsa sp. | reverse complement strand
CACGGGGGTGTGGATTGAAACGTGGGCTGTGCGCTTATCCTGCTCACGCATGAGACGTCACCCCTTCACGGGGGTGTGGATTGAAACCTTTTGACTCTGCCGGAGAGAGCGAATTTACCCAGGTCACCCCTTCACGGGGGTGTGGATTGAAACAGAAATTGAATGGGGATACCACTTAGTGTGGATTGTCACCCCTTCACGGGGGTGTGGATTGAAACAGAAATTGAATGGGGATACCACTTAGTGTGGATTGTCACCCCTTCACGGGGGTGTGGATTGAAACGTACATGAGACCCAGCTGTTTCCGCTGCACCTCTGTCACCCCTTCACGGGGGTGTGGATTGAAACATCAGGAGTAGTTTCCTGCCCAAGGCCTTTCTTCGTCACCCCTTCACGGGGGTGTGGATTGAAACATATTCAGGATGCTTGATACACTTTCCACCACGCGTCACCCCTTCACGGGGGTGTGGATTGAAACACAAGCTGCCCTCACAGATACCCCTGAAGAAACTGTCACCCCTTCACGGGGGTGTGGATTGAAACTTGAGATCGTTGCTCCTCCAATCAACAAGGACGAGTCACCCCTTCGCGGGGGTGTGGATTGAAACAATCACGGGAACCCAAGTAAAAGTTTTATCAATTGTCACCCCTTCACGGGGGTGTGGATTGAAACCATCCCCTTGCCTTCAGGAAGTGTTGGCATTACCGTCACCCCTTCACGGGGGTGTGGATTGAAACTTCCAAGAGCAAAAGGCATCTCCACGTCGCTGATGTCACCCCTTCACGGGACATGGATTGAAACCCGTGCCTGCTGTGGTGGCTACGCGACATGCCCCTACCCACCTTTAAGTGGTATGAATTAAAGAACGTTACCGAATTTTTCCTTCACCAATTAATTCGCTGAAACAGTATAAGAAAAACTAGCTCTGCCAGACAGCGAATTTCCCGCATTATCCTGCAAACCTCCAAAAGAGATGCGCAGATCAGAATCAAACCCCAAACAGTAATTGTTTTCAAAATGATCCCATGAGACAACGTAATGTTGTCCATCACTCCAGCTTCCCCCCGCAAAACCCTCTGGAGTAATATCAATCTGCCCCGAAGCCTGATCCATAGATTCAGAAAATGCAAATGCTATAGAACCTTCTGTGCAAACCACGGTAACATGTACATCTGGGGTTGCACTGACAGTTGGCGAAGTAGTATCACCTGGAGGCGGATCAACAGGTGCCGGATCACCGCTACCACCAGAACTGGAACCTGACAGGGCAAGAGCAATACCGCCAATAGCTGCCACGGCCAGCCCTATCCCAACATAAGTAGTCATTGATGACTCGTCATCTCCAGCAGTTGGAGGTAACAAAGGTTCATCCCCGGAAACCACGACTTCTGCCACACCGCTCAACCCCAAAGTCTTGAGTTCCAGAAGTGCACTCCTGGCCATCTTCAAGTTAGGATCTTCAACCAGTGCCTGTTCATACATTCTGGTAGCCTGGGCATACTGTCCCTTATCGGAATGATCTATTCCAAGGAACAAGGCCAACAACGCTGTAGTGTTGGTGGATAATGGCTTAAGTAGCTCACTCCTTTTTGCTGGAGTAAGTGTGATCTGCAACTGCTCAATAATATTTAAAAGAACCTTTTTTTCCAGATTGTGAAGCTGGTCAAATGTCCCCGTCACTCCATGCTGCCAACTGAGCGTTTCAAAAGGCACATCAAGAACAGAAGAGTCAATCGCAATATCCTGATCAGATCCCTTTAGAATATCACCACTGGCCACAAAATAGGCACCGAGCAGTTTACCAACGATGGGAGCAGTTTTTTCATCCACCACTCCGAAACCCCCTAAACCCATTTCATCCAGGAGGGCCTGCATCCTAACCCTACTCACCACCTGCAGCTGTTCAAGCTTTGCCAGGTCATTTATTAACATCACAGCCATACCTTTCTGTAGAGCGTTCAGTTTATCCTGACCGGATTTATTAGTGAAGTAGAGCACTGCAATGGAGTCAGGTGTACTGATAGCCCCCATCGTCTTTTTCTGTTGCACTGCTTCTTTGGCCCAGGATCTTTCGCCCTGTGTAATAACCTGGCCGGCTTGGGCCAAAGCTGTGCTATAAAACAGGATTGTCAGCATTGACAGTAATCGAAAAAATGACGAACCCTTCATGTGCATCTCCTACTAAAATAGTTCTCTTAACGTACGGTTTGCATATATAAAACAACATTGATGATGTTTTTTAAATGCATATCGGATGTAACGTTCAAATACTACACCATCAACAGGACGAATCACGGACAGCTTTTATGAATCCGGCATATACATCAGAACCATCAGCATAGGCCTGATAGCAAGCATCAAGCCTGATCGCTTTCATGTCTGTTGCCTGTAGCCATTCCGCATTGTCACCGGTACTGCCTTTGGTCATCATAACAATAGTTTCCGGATCCATTTTCGACAATATCCCCAGTCGTTGCAGGACTTTTGCAGGAAGCATCTGGATAAGCATGGTTACCCCTTGAGCCATTCGCAATGGAACCCGACACGCCCAAGAATAGTCCTTGCCGAGAGCCTTGGCAGAAACATCGAAGACCTCTTCCCAGGTCATGGGAACGGGGCCCACGGCCCGCAAGATACTTGATTGAATAGTTGAGGGTTTCTGAAGTAGACGAGCAACACCGATGGCTATTTCCCGACAATGAATCGGTTGAATCTGTGCATGACCTACATAAAAGTTCACTGGCATTCTGGCTATCCGCTCTAGCAGGAGATGTCCCCTTTCCGGCTCATAAATCACGTTGGGGCGGATAATTATATGGCTTAACCCTGTCATACCAGACAGGAAGTTATCCATTTGCAGCTTACTGCTTGGATAGGAAAAAGAACTACAATCATCCCAATCCACTCCAGTGGTTGAGATCTGGATCACTTCTGTTTTATCAGAATGTTTTGTGGTATTCCGCTTTTCCGCCACAAAACGCTGCATGGCCTCAAAAAGAGCAATTGGAGCATGAACATTTACGTTTTCAAGGGATTGTCCACCAAACGATGTTGCGATACCAACATTATTAACAATACGATCAATCTTGAATTCCTGTAACCGGGAATACCAGAGCTCCGGATCAAGATCCGTATTCAAATTAACTTTCAGCAGTTCAACATCTTGAAAACCCAATTCTCTGGCTGCTTTCTCAAGATTTCTCACTCCACAAACGACATGAAAACCGGCAAAACACAGTTCCTCAACCAAAGCTGGCCCCAGAAACCCTGTCGCTCCCACAACAAGCACTCTCTCTTTGCTGGCCTCAGTCATGTTTTGCCCGTCCTTTTCCAAACAGGGAAGGTACAAAAAGAGGCGTGCTGGCCAGATACTCCTTGTAGGGCTCGCCAAAACGGAGCGACAATTCTCGTTCCTCAATCAGTTTTATGTAACCATACCCAAGAATCATACCAAATAGCTGACAAAGCAATCCCGTCAGCAGCCCATCAAACCAGATACCAATAAACAAAAAATAACCACCGGTACCAATTTCAATGGGATTACGACAGTATCTGTATGGGCCGGTCGTCACGAGTTTTTGTGTTGGAGTGATCGGAGCTGGAGTTCCCTTGCCATCGACCCACAGAATCAGCATGGAACAGTTCATCAGAAAAATAGCCAAAAAGAGCGCAACAGTAGCCACCATATGCTCATACGATGCGGGAAAGCTGAAAGGGATGAAAGAACTCAGATAACGGGAAACATGAAAAAGAACGAAGGGGGTAATTCCCAAGAAGACAATGGTTCCGGGAATCAGCGAAAACACTTTATAAGCAAAAGAATATGGTTTTCCGGTAAAATAGAGAAACAGCTGCATGACTCTGTCCATTCACATCTCCTGTAATTCATTCACGCCATAGATACGACAGATTACTTGATGTTTTATCTTACCATGTGGTAGTCTATTCTCACAATGTTTGCAGGTAATTTACTCAAGATAGCATTCCTACGGGGAAAACATATGAAAAAGATACTACTTGTTCTCACATGTATAGCTTTGCAGGCAGTACTAGTCTCTCAGGCAGACGCTGCAGACCCAAAGAAGGGCCGTAGAATCTACAACCAGTACTGTATCTCCTGCCACGGTTCAGAAGGCCAGGGAGATGGCGACCGTGCCAAAAATGAGCAGTTAGATCCTCGCCCACGCGTGCATGCCAATGGTGATTATATGAATATGATCCCCTCCATGCGATTCTTTCGGGTGATCAAATTCGGGGGGAAAGCCATGAACTTCTCCCATATCATGCCTCAATGGCAGCATATTCTTTCCGATGAGCAAATTATTGACGTCATTGCCCATATCAGGAGCCTTGCTATTCCGGCTTACGACCCGAAACTTGTTCGAGGATGTATGATTCCAGTACCTGAGAGTGAACGACAAGGCCCCATCAAACGTTGATTAATCCGAAAAAAATCTTCATCTGCTTCGTTGCTACATTTTTTATTTGATTACGACGTACCTTAGTACGCCGAAATTAAATAAAAAATGTGCGCCTCGCATATGAGGCTTTTTTCGAATCCATCTAATCAGTTTTGTTTTCACAAAGCTAACGCTATCGAACGTTAAGATTTCTTTTTATTTCTACGTAGAATCCCGTTTAGTTTTCCCTGTTCCAGAGGGGGATTTGTGTACAACACAACTCGGTTCCCGGGATTTGCCCGCACTGTCTCTTCCCCCGTTTCTGTTTCCATACGTTGCACAAGAAGTGGTATGCAACCCATTGCAGGCAGCATATACTCTATGACATCCCCTGTTTCCAATACGTTTCTGGCTTCAACAAGAGGAGCCGCCCCTTCTTTTCGTATTACTGCCACGGGTTCCACTTCCATAGCCACACGGGTTGTGGTGTAAATCATTTCCGAACCACCGGGCACCTGTTTGAAAAAATTCTCAGTGCCTCCCCGGGTTCCGGTTTTGGCAATTTCGGTGACAAGAATTTCAGGTAGTTTGATTTCCGCCGGATTGCCCCAAGCCTCTTCGGGAAGTTCTTTTAAAAAATCAAGGGCAGCACGATAAATACGGGTGACCCCACCCACATAAAAGATAGATTTCATGCGCCCTTCAATCTTCAATGAGTCCGCACCACTTGCCACCAGTTCAGGCAAGCCCTGCAAGAGACACAGATCCTTTGAATTGAAGATATAGGTACCACGATCGTCTTCTTCCACAGGGAAATATTCGCCTGGACGTTTCTCCTCAACCAGTTTGTATTTATAGCGGCAAGGATGGGCACATGCCCCCTGGTTCGCGTCTCTGCCTGTCATGTAATTAGAGAGCATGCACCTGCCGGAATATGAGATACAGATTGCTCCGTGAACAAATATTTCAAGCTCACCACTGACGGTTTGCCTCACTTCTTCAAACTCTTGCAAAGAGAGTTCCCGCGCCAGATTCAGGCGACTTACACCCTGTTCAAACCAGAAAGTTGCCGCTTGGGCATTGGTCACATTCGCCTGGGTGGAGAGGTGAACCGGAATTTCAGGAACTGTTTTTCGTGCACGCATGAAAATACCGGGATCGGAAATAATAAGAGCATCGACACCCGCATCACGCAGACTGAGCAGATACTGATCAAGACCATCAAAATCTCGATTATGAGCAAGAATATTAATGGTTACATAAATCTTTACCTCGTGGTCATGGGCATATGCCACAGCTTCCGCCATGGCCTCATCGCTGAAGTTGCCAGCCTTGGCCCGCAGACTGTACTGTTTGCCCCCCATATAAACGGCATCTGCACCATAGTGGATTGCTGTAACCATTTTCTCGAAATTTCCGGCTGGAGCGAGGAGTTCAGGGATGGTTGGAACAAGGACTTTGTTACTTTCTTTTTTATTCATTTTGGACTATTCTTTTTTGGTATCTGACTGAAAATATATGCCTGCATATATTTTCCTTTCAACAACTTATTTTCCACAAAATATAATACTTTTGAGCAAAAAGAGATACTCAACAAATTAATAATGAACTTGCTAAGAAACTGTTCAGGTTATGTAAGGACATTCCTAAGCCGAGTCAAAGATTAAAAAAGAGATGGCGACACAGAAAATAGGCATAGCAATGAGCGGAGGCGTGGACTCCACTGCCTGTGCATTACTTTTGCGTGAACAATACCAGGTTCGCGGTTTCTTTATGCAACTGGTACAACCGGATTTTGCCGAGCAGTTGCAACGAGTACAAAACATTGCTGACAGATGCAACATTCCACTCCAGGTCATTGACCTTCGGAGCCAATTCCAGGAAAAAGTGCTTCACTATTTTTCCACGTCGTATCACAACGGCAGCACACCAAACCCGTGTATGATCTGCAACCCTGAAATAAAATTCGGTCTATTTATGGATGCAGTCATTGAGCAGGGAATGGAAAAAATCGCCACCGGCCATTATGCAAATATCGTAGAAAAAGAAGATTGTCTATACCTGCAACAGGGAGAAGACGCACGCAAAGACCAATCCTACTTTCTGGCCAGACTCTCACAAAAGCAACTGGCTCGGGTTTTATTCCCTCTGGGAACTATGCAAAAAGATGACGTGTATGACTTTGTAGAAACACATGGCTTTACAGATTTCAAAGGCCAGGAAAGTCAGGATATCTGCTTCTTAGGAACAGAATCCATCGGCGATTTCCTGCAAAAAGAGAGCGGAGACTCTTCAGCGACCGGAGACATCGTTAACACAGCAGGTGAAATCCTTGGCCAACACAATGGCATCTGTAATTACACCATTGGCCAGCGTAAAGGACTGGGAATTTCTGCAGCCAGCCCCTTGTATGTTGTTCAAATTGACGCAGACCAAAATCGTATTATTGTTGGCGGCAATGATGAACTCTTCCAGAGAAAGATCGAAATCAAAGATCTCATGTGGAACTGCGACAAAAGACCAACCGTCGACAAAAGCTACCGGGTTCGTATCCGTTACGGACATCAGGGAGGAGAAGCAAGCATCGAATTGCTTCCTGAAAAGCGTTGTCGGATAACCTTCAAAGATCAACAGAGAGCTGTCACCCGAGGACAGTTTGCAGTCATATACGACCAGGATCTGATCCTTGGTAGCGGTGAAATCATTTGAACAAAAAAATCATCATCAGTACTTTAGGATGCAAAGTCAACCAGTATGAATCTGCTGCGTTTCTTTGTGCCTTTGAAGAATCGGGATGTGAAACGGCAAAGACCGGAGAGGACGCGGATATTATAGTGATCAACACCTGCGCTGTTACCGCCAATGCAGGAGCCGAATCCAGAAAAACAGTTCGCCGCCTTATGCGCCGCCATCCAAATGCAAAAGTTGTTATTACTGGCTGTTACGCCCAGATGGCCGCCAACGAACTTGCAGAAATTGTAGAATCTCCAGTCTGTATCGTGGGCAATGGCAATAAACATCTGCTGGTGGAAGCCGCACTCAGAGAAACACCGTGTGATCTCACCATGCTCATGGGCAAGATCCTGAAAAAGGACACCGTCAGCAAACTGCCGATGAAACGTTTTGGCAACCGCACCCGTGCCTATTTACGGGTGCAGGATGGATGTAATAATTTTTGCACCTACTGCATTGTCCCCTACACCCGCGGGCCCAGTCGCAGCCTCGAATTGGCTGACATCCTTGACCAAGCTCAACGTTTTGTCGATGCAGGACATAAAGAGATGGTAATAACCGGAATTCATGTGGGGATGTACGGAAAAGACCTGAAAAAACAGATGGACATCACTGATCTGATGGTCACCCTCTGTGAAGCCCACCCCGCCATTCGCTTCAGGTTAAGCTCCATTGAGCCGCAGGAAATAACCGACAAACTGCTGGCCGCTATGACTCACTGCCAAAACTTCATGCCTCATTTCCATATTCCATTGCAAAGCGGGGATGACACCATTCTTAGCCGCATGCGACGCGGATACGACAGGGAAACATTTCGCACAATCCTCAAAAAATGCATGGCTACCTTTCCCGATGCAGCGATTGGCATCGATATTCTCACTGGTTTCCCAGGGGAAGGCGAAGAAGAGTTCAACAACTCAAAACTCCTTCTCGAAGAGATCGATGCCACCTATTTCCATGTCTTCCCCTATTCCAAACGACCAGGCACCTTAGCCGCCTCTTTTCCGAACCAGATACCAAAAGATGTAAGCGCAAACCGTGTTGCCATCCTGCGTGAGCTTGCAAAAAAGAAACAACTCGAGTTTTACACACGGCATTTACAGACAGAACGCCCTGTCCTTGTTGAAAAGAAACGCAATCGCGAAAATCTGCTGAGCGGCTTCAGCGACAACTATATCGCCGTCGTTTTTGAAGGCGACGACACGCTTATGGGCCAGATCGTCTCCATCAAACTCAAGAAGATCCAAAATGCTACCGTTTTGGGCGAACTGGTGCAATAGAACAATGCTTGGAGAAATCATAGCCATAGGAAATGAGCTCACATCGGGCAGGATAACCAATACCACCAGTGGGTTTGCCGCGCACCATCTTTTCGAGGCGGGCTTTGACATCTATGCCATGCACACCATTGGCGACACCCCAACACTTATTGGCGAAGCATTAAAACGAGCACTCAAACGGGTGGATTTTGTACTGGTCACTGGAGGCCTTGGCCCCACAGATGATGACCTTACCACCGAGGCAGTATCTGAGGCCTTAAATCGCCCCACCATGCCCAACCTTGAGCTATTATCTCTTATCAGAAAACACCTTGAAGAAAACAGTGATCAGCCGGTCGGTTCTCTGGACAAACTAGCATGGCTGCCAGAAGGCGCTGAAACATTGAACCCTGGATCGAAAATGGCCGGATTTCAGCTGATCCACAGAGACAAACCCATTTTTTTCCTGCCAGGCATTCCACACCAGATGCGAACATTACTGGTAGAACAGGTTCTTCCCCGGCTCGCCACGTGGTACCAGGGACGTCAACAGACAAACTATCAACGAATTTACAAAATATTCGGAAAAACCGAGCAGGAAATCAACCTGCAAATCGAACAAATCGACCTTGGAGAGGATGTCACAATCGGGTACTATCCCGTTTTCCCCGATGTCCATCTCAGTGTCATCATTCGTGGTGACGACCAGAAAACGACACTAACACTAGCGGAGAAGGCTTTTCTGCTTATTGAGAATCATCTGGGAGCGTTTATCTACGGACGTGACCAGGAAACCATGGCATCTGTACTTGGAAAATTACTTACAAAACAGCAAAAAACTTTTTCTGTTGCAGAATCCTGTACTGGTGGGCTTATCAGTCATTTGATGACATCCGTGGCTGGTAGTTCATCCTACTATTTAGGCGGCGTTACCTCTTACGCAAATTCCATGAAAGAGACGTATCTTGGAGTTGAACCAACGCTACTCGAACAAGTCGGCGCTGTAAGTCCTGAAGTTGCCAAAACCATGGCACAGGGGATGCGCAGTAAAAGTAAGGCCGATATCAGTATTTCTATAACAGGCATTGCAGGCCCCGGTGGTGGTACCACGGAAAAGCCGGTGGGAACCGTTTTTATAGGTCTTGCATATGACGGAACAACTGACGTTCAGCACTTTCTTTTTTCTGGAAACAGATACGAAATTCAACACGAAACAGCACAAACAGCACTTAATCTTGTACGAAATTATCTACTCACAAAATAAAGGAGACCTTCCATGGCAGCAGCAAAAGACAAAGCAGGGAGCGTTGACAACGCTATCACTCAAATCCAGAGGCAATTCGGCAACGGTTCCATCATGCGTCTGGGAAACCAGGCATCCGAAAAGATACCTGTAATTTCGTCAGGCTGCCTGAGCCTTGACATTGCCCTTGGAGTTGGCGGATTTCCCAAAGGCCGGGTGGCGGAAATATATGGGCCTGAATCTTCCGGAAAAACGACTCTGGCTCTGCACGTTGTGGCAGAAGCCCAGAAGCTGGGCGGTACTGCTGCTTTTATCGATGCGGAACATGCATTGGATACCTCCTATGCCTCAAGACTTGGTGTAGACACTGACAACCTCCTTGTCTCCCAACCGGATTATGGTGAGCAAGCCCTGGAAATTGCCGAAATCCTTATCCGCTCCAACGGCGTAGATGTCATTGTTATCGACTCGGTGGCAGCGCTCACACCAAAAGCTGAAATTGATGGTAACGTTGGTGATTCGCATATGGGACTACAGGCACGACTCATGTCACAAGCCATGCGGAAATTCACCGGCGTTTTAAGCAAAAGTAATACTGTTCTAATTTTTATCAATCAGATCAGAATGAAAATTGGGGTTATGTTTGGCAACCCTGAAACCACTACAGGTGGTAATGCACTGAAATTTTACTCCACCCTACGCATCGATATCAGAAGAATTGGCGCCCTAAAAGATGGTCAGGAAATTGTCGGCAACAGGACAAAAGTCAAGGTTGTGAAAAATAAGGTTGCTCCACCATTCAAAATTGTTGAGTTTGATATTGTCTACGGTGAGGGAATTTCAAGAGAAGGCGACCTCCTTGATCTGGCCGTCGAGCAGGAGATAGTGGATAAAAGCGGCTCCTGGTATTCCTATCAGGACGAACGCATTGGTCAGGGACGTGAAAATGCCAAACGTTTCTTACAGGATCACCCGGAGATGACCACAGAAATTGACCAGAAAGTCCGTATGGGATTTGGCCTGGCTGATGTGGTCGAAGAGGAAGAAAAGGTAAAAGAGGGAAAAAAAGAAAAAGAGGTGAAAAAGTAACGGAACAGAACGAATATTGAACTATGAATGTCGAACCGTTGCAGGGAAATCCCGCATAGTTCGGCATTCACCACTATCCTACTGATCCGCCTTCATCCTTTGATCCGCTCAATCAGTGCTGTAGTGGAGGTTTGACTGGTAAAAGCAATACGCTCCACCCTGCCCCCACCAGCTTTCACCTCAGCAGCACCAACAATCTCATCTTCCTGCCAGTCTGCCCCTTTCACCAGCACATCCGGCTGCAAAGTCGTGATCAGGTGCAGTGGCGTATCCTCACCAAAAAGTACAATAGCATCAACACATCCAAGGGCAGCCAGCACCCTTGCACGCTGCGACTCCTCGTTGATGGGCCGTTCAGATCCTTTAATGGAGCGTATGGATTGATCATCGTTTAACCCCAGCACCAGAAAATCTCCCTGTTGCCGTGCTTTTTGCAAATAGTCAACATGACCAGCATGCAGAATATCGAAACAGCCATTGGTAAAAACAATCTTCTGCCCAACCTGACGTCGCGCCTCCAAAACCTGTCGCAAATCATCAAGCCTGAAGACCTTCTCGGCATCGTCCTTTGACCAGGGAGTACCGGCAACGGTATTAAAGCGCTCACGCAATTCTTTCTGCACTTCCAGATTATATTCCATGACCCGAAACTCTTCAGTTTCTCCGGCTTCAGCAAGAATCTCCCCATCTGGAGCAACCAGCATGGAATGTCCTCCAAGCTGCAGATGATCCCAATGCCCGCAGGCATTGGCAGCAATAATAAAACATTGATTTTCGATTGCACGTGCCTGGAGTAAAACACGCCACTGTTCAATTCGAGCCATGGGCCACTGTGCCGACATAAGGAGAATGTTGGCACCTTGTCGACATTGAAACTGTGCAGCCTCCGGGAATCGTAAATCGTAGCAGACCAGGCCCCCCACAATGGTATCAACTGCCAGGGAAACGGGTTTTGGCTGACTACCGGCCTTGAACCAGAGATCTTCTTTCCAGAAAGAAAAGAGATGCTGCTTATCAATTCCGGGTGCGAGTTGGTGTTCGGTTCCTGAAAAATAGAGCCTGTTGGTTAGGCTCACACTGCCATCAACGACCTGCCGTAAGGGTAGAGAGCCCGCTAGAATTATGCTGTAGGAACGAGCAAGTTTCTCCAATTCTTCAAGCAAAGAGGGCATTTCAGCACTCAACATTTCCAGGTTTTCATACACAAATCCTGTGGCCCACATCTCAGGCAGGGCAATCAGGCTACCGGCGAGGGGATTCAAGTCGCTGAGTCCTTTTTTGACCCGCTCAAGATTGGCGTTAATATCACCTTGTTTTACTGCAAACTGTAAAAAACCCAGCCTGGAAATTTCCTGATCACTCACCTTACATTTATCTCCGCTTCTTTATGCTGGTTGCAGATTTGTCACCTGTTCGAGCGCAATTTTTGCAAAATCACCAACTGTTAACAGTGTAAACTCACCATTATGATAAAACCGAATTTCACGTTTGTCCGACAACTGTGCCTGCAAGATTTCCTCAGCAGCTACGACACCAAGCAAGCCAAGAGCCCTTGCTGCAAATGCACGAACGACAGCATCTTCTGACGTCATGTAACGCAAAAGATCTGGCACCACATTTTTTTCAAGGAGAAGTGCGGCTCGTTTTTCCGCAACTCTGGCAATTCCCCAGAGCAGCCCTCGCTGCAGGGCTGGCAACTCCAGATAGTTTCCATCCTGATGTTCCAGAGGGCCATCGAGCTGCATATAGGAGAGTAGCATATGAACATACTCATCACAAAGCCTGTCATGATGAAATATTCCTTCCGCCATGGCTTCTGGGGCTCCCCAGCCAATACCCCCAGATTCATCGTTCAAGCTCCAGAGATAGCGACGCATAACAATACGCGCGGCTTCCATATCCTTATCAGCCAGCCTGGCCAGCACTTCACCAAACAGCGTTACCGTATGCCAACGTATTGTTTCTTCAGGACGATATAGGGCCGAAAACAAAGGATTCACCAGCCCATGTTCGTCGTACTGCGCAAGTTCCTTCCTGGCAGTCGCAAGATCGCCTGCCAAGAGTTCCAGAACCCGTTTTTTAATTTTTCTGTTCATACCAGCTCCTTTTAATGAGAATAACTATCAAAAGAAGTATGCACGAAACTGTATACAGGCAAGCAATGGATACTATTATTTTGCGGGCATGGTAAAAACACGCTTGGAAAGTTCAGAATCCAAAAGAAACAAACCGCTTGAATCATCACCAATCAGTCGCAAGCGATCCACAATCTCACCCACGGTAGCCTCTTCTTCAACCTGCTCGATAATAAACCAATCTAAAAATGCCTTAGCTGCATGATCACGTGCTTCAAGGGCGGTATCAATTAGATCATTAATCAGTTCAGTCACCTTCTGCTCGTGAGCCAGAATATGCTCAAATGCCACCAGGGGAGATTTCCATTCTGCTTCTGGTTTTTGAATAGATTCAAACTGTGCCCGACCACCACGTTCATGGATATAGTCATAAATCTTAATTCCGTGAAACATCTCTTCCTGCACCTGACCGCGCATCCATTTCGCAAAACCAGTGAGACTTACTGATTGAAAATAAGACTCCATGGATAAATAGAGATAACTGGAATAGAGCTCTGCATTAACCTGCTTATTAAATGCCTTTTCCATTTTCTTTTTCATTTGTATACTCCTTCATCTTTGATGGACTCGTAAAAAGTCCGGAAACAGAATGGGGTTGTGAAACTCTTCATCTTTAAAATACTGCTATTTAATTGTTGATCAGCTGCTGACTTTCCGACCTACCTCACCGGCTGGGCTTGGTGGCAGCCGCAGTAGACTGCTTGAATTTGAAACACACACTGACCATACTACAAGGAGAATCAGCTTGATGAAAGCAGGAAAAGCCGCCAGTAACGATTTTTTCATGGCAGAAGCCATCAAACTGGCAGCAGAACATATGGATGCCCGAGATGGCGGACCATTTGGGGCTGTTATTGTTCAGAAGGGTGTAATTATAGCCAGAGGCTGGAATCGGGTAACATCAACAAATGATCCGACAGCCCACGCAGAAGTGGACTGTATCCGTAAAGCATGTCTATACCTCAACACTTTTGAGCTCACAGACTGTGAGCTCTTTGCTAACTGTGAACCCTGCCCCATGTGCCTCTCCGGCGCTTACTGGGCAAAAATTAAATGTATTTATTATGGAGCCGGCCAAAGAGACGCTGCCGAAGCTGGATTTAATGATGTTTTCATTTACGAGGAACTGAAAAAGGAGATAAACGAGAGAAAGATGCCCATGCACCAACTATTACGCAACGATGCGCTACAGACATTTAAGGCATGGGATATGTTGGAAAACAAAGTCAGGTACTAAGTTTCACAGAACAAAAAGCATTACAAGATGGCTGAGACTCCTTAGACGCAGCATATGCAAGATGTGACCACTCACGGCCTAGGTATCATCTATACGTTTCATTCCCTCCATAAGCATCCCCATAAAACCACCAAGAACCCCCAAGGTCAAGTCACGTTTCTGTAAGCCCTGCACAAACTTAAAACGGCCATCAGCGACGGCCAAAGCATCGTAAAACGCCTCCTTCCCCACCTTACCATCAAATGAGGCTGATACCAACTCACCTTCATTAAAGAGAAGATTAGCCTTTTTTTCTCCCACTTCAAGCTTCAAACGGCCTGTTTTCTGATTTGCATTAATCATCTGACACAGTTCCAAGGGTGGAATATCCCCCAGCTGCCCAACCATCCCTGAAGAAAGTTCCTCCGCACGCTGTTCATTAATAGTGGTAATACGCCCAACCAGCAGCTTATAGAAAAAAACCTGTAATGCAGGAAAACGATTCAGCATATGCTGAAAATTCTTTTGACTAAGACTTACAATCTGACAGGGTTCTATGGCCATAATAGTGGTTGTAACCCGGTCGCCAGAGAGTAGACTCATCTCGCCAAAGACCTCTCCTCGTCCCATTTCGGCAAGGGTGACACCGTCTTCATCCATCACTTCCACTCTTCCGCTGACTATAATAAAAAGGCTGGAAGCAGGATCACCTTTCTGGAGAATCGGAAACCCCCAGTGATAATCTTCAAGATTCAGCAAGGTCGCCAGATCCAGAAGGTCATCATCGGAAAGGGGTTCAAATATTGCCAAACTCCTCAGAAGCCCTGCGAAACGAGCAACTGACCGTACTTTTTCACGGCGATCAGCAGCGGCAAGTAAACGCATTTGAATTGTTGCAAATTCCTTTTCTTTCTTAAATTCAAAGCGGATAATACCGGTGCAGCCACCACACTCAAACTTTACTTTCTTCTTGGTGCCCTGAGCGTAGTGCTCGTAGGCAACATCCACCAAAGCAAGCTCTATAAGATCACTGGTTAAGGTGAGGCAGGTAGGTTTTGCCGCAGGTAATGTCAGAACACCTTCGTCAACGCGCAACTCTTCCCCCACGTTGTATAATGGGCAACGTTTTTCTTCGGTAATAATAAAGACACCATTACGAAATTGCATTTCCTCCCCTCTAGCCTAAAAAAATCAACTTTACTTTGACCTGGCCCATACCTTTGCCCTACACATCCTCCGACTCATAACAAAAGACCCAGCACCAGTGATGAATAGTGAACCGACACAAATCGGCCTTAACCAACTTCTTTCCAGGAAAGCATGAAGAGATTTTATAAAGTACTAATCCGAACGTCCAAAGAACATATAAACGACAAACCCCAACACCGCCGCCCCACCGAAGAGGACTGGTAAAATTTTACTTATCTGCAATTCATTACCGACAACAAGTGTATCCATATATGCTGTGCCACTGACCCACCAGACACCTATAAAGATAATTATGATGATAAGGTCTTTAAAAGATTGCTTATACAAAAGATACAAAACGATTGCTATAAAGGGCACCAGGAACCAGGGATTAGTAAAAAGCCCGGCATAATCAACATTTGCCACCTGTTCCTGAATATGCGTCGATTCTACCCATGCCAAGATTTTTCCAAAAAAGTCACTCATCGTATTACACCGCCCTGTTCGTTATTGTTTTGTCACATCGTTTGGCAGGTTTGCCCCTCACTTTCCTTTACAAGGAACCATTCAAGGTATTTTAGCTCATGGAATTTTTTTTTTCACGTTCCTTTTCTAAAAACACTTTGGAATCGACTCTAGCCAACCTCCATTTTTCACAAATCCCACACCCCAACAAACATAACATTTTTGTGTTTTCAACATTCGGATTATCTACATTATTGTAACATTACACCAAGTGCAAAAACATCCATCGCACAACAGTCATGATATTATAGATAGTTAGCACACTAAAAACATAAAAAACAAATCTGGCACAGGACTTGTAATGTCATACAAAAACAAACGAGGCAAAACATACAACAGGAGCAGAAAGATGAAGAAAATTGAAGCAATTATCAAGCCGTTCAAGCTTGACGAGCTCAAAGAAGGGTTAGCCGAACTCGGCATAACTGGAATGACCATCAGTGAAGTAAAAGGATTTGGCAGGCAAAAAGGCCATACCGAGATCTATCGGGGTGCTGAATATGTAGTGGATTTTATCCCGAAAATCAAAGTGGAAACCGTTGTAAAAAACAGCATGGTAGATATCGTGATTGAAAAAATCCAGTCATCCGTCAAGACAGGATCCATTGGCGACGGGAAAATATTTGTCATCCCGGTTGATCGAGTTTACAGAATCCGCACCGGTGAAACAGACGATGATGCGATTTAGCACTTACACCTGACGACTGTTCGCCATCAACACCCAACAAACAAAACGTAGTCTTAACAATAGATACCCCAGGAGGAATATCTCGTGAAAAAAAGAATTTGGGCCATGGCCCCACTACTACTCATACCAGCCATCGCCTACGGCGGAGAAGAGGTTGCCAACGCCACCATAAGCAGCAACAAAGACGCCATAGACCTTTTACAGACTAATCTGAACTTCGTATGGACACTCATTGCTGCCTGCCTTGTCTTTTTTATGCAGGCCGGTTTTGCCATGGTTGAATCCGGGTTTACCAGAGCAAAAAGTGCCGTCAATATTATGATGAAAAACCTGATGGATTTCTCCATGGGCTCCATCGCCTTTTGGGCAATCGGATTTGGGCTCATGTTTGGCACCAGCCCAACGGGATGGATCGGCACAGACGGTTTTTTTCTCTCCGGATGGACAGGCCCCGAGGGAGATCATTGGGTACTCGCTTTCTGGATGTTCCAGTGTGTATTTGCAGCTACTGCCGCCACCATTGTTTCAGGAGCCGTTGCTGAGAGAACAAAATTCATAGGATATCTGATTTACTCCGTTGTCCTCTGCGCTGTTATCTACCCGATTTTTGGATCGTGGGCCTGGGGCTCTCTGCTGAATGGCGGCGGATGGCTGGAAAAACTGGGATTTATAGATTTTGCGGGTTCCACGGTGGTACATTCGATTGGTGGATGGGCAGCTCTGGCAGGAGCGATTGTTCTTGGACCACGCATTGGAAAATACGGACCAAAAGGCGAAGTGCGTGCAATTCCTGGCCACAACATCCCCATGGCCGCAATTGGTGTCTTCATCCTCTGGCTCGGCTGGTTCGGATTCAATGCCGGATCAACCACCACTGGCGACAGCTCCATTGCCATGATTTTCGTCACCACCAACCTCTCTGCAGCAACGGGTGCAATTTTCGCCATGTTTGCTTCATGGATCATGTTTAAAAAGCCGGATATCGGCATGAGCTTAAACGGTGCACTGGCCGGCCTTGTCGGTATCACCGCAGGATGTGCAAACGTGTCACCCACAAGCGCTGTAATTATCGGTGCCATCTCCGGCGTCCTGGTAGTACTTTCTGTTGTCACCATCGACAAAATGCATATTGACGATCCGGTTGGCGCAATTTCTGTCCACGGTGTGTGTGGCGCATGGGGAACCCTTGCCGCAGGAATCTTCAACATGGGGGGCACAACCAGTAAAATCATGATAACCCAGCTGATTGGAATCGGGACTGCATTTGTCTGGGCTTTCGGGACAGCGTTTATCCTCTTCAAGGTAATCGACATGACCATCGGTCTGCGTATCAGCAAAGAAGATGAAATGCTTGGAGTAGACATCACCGAACATGGTGCCCATGCCTATAATGACTTCCAGACCATAAACTAACACTTCTCACGACTCCTCCTCGACTGTCCCTGCTCTCCCTTTTCCTCCTTGCAGGGATGGTCGTTCTCTCTCCACGTTTAATACAGCCCCCCCCGACAACCTTCCGGAACATTCCCACAAAATACCTATATCAGTTCACCATTTACCTGCGAAATCAATTTAGCAAGCCCGCTGGAACGCCGTATCCTGGCACGGACGGCCCCTTGAAAAGCAGCTTGACTTGCGGCCACTGTCACTGACCGACTTGCCCGGGTGACTGCGGTATAGAGAAGTTCCCGGGTCACAAGCGCCGACTCACCCTCAGGCAGCACCACCAATACATCAGCTACCTCAGCGCCCTGGCTTTTGTGAATGGTGAGGGCATACACCGTCTCACAATAACTTAAACGTCCAGGCAAAACTCCCTGCAAGCTTCCATCATTTTTCTCAAACCACACCTTTACACTTCCGGGTCGTGCAGGATCAGGAAGGCAGATGCCAATGTCACCATTATACAGATCCAGGCCATACTCATTCTTACTGACCATCACGGGTCGCCCCGGATACCATTCTGTAGCCAGACAGTCATAGCCTTTTGCTGTAAGATATTGCTCAACCATATTATTTATACCAGCGACACCAGCCTTCCCCTGACGCAGAGCGCAGAGAATCTTAAAAGAGTGAAGCATGGAATAGAGTTTTTTATACGCATCTTTATTGTTTGCGCGTGAGACAGCCTGCATATAAGACAAATATCTTGTTCCACCGTAGGCGGCAATATCTTCCTTGAGCAGGGATATATGTCCTGCCTGTCCGTTAGATACTATTCGCCAAGCCTCTTTCCGTTCACCACTATTAATAGCTTCCGCAAACTGTTTAATAGCATGATCGAAACGATAACTTTTTGTTAACTCAATGGTATTTGCAGGAAGAGCCGTCATCATATCAGCAAGCACTGTCCCCGATTCAACCGAGGCCAATTGATTCTTGTCTCCCAACAAAAGCAAACGCGTTCCGGGACGCAAGGCCGCCACCAGTTTACTCATCAAAGAGAGATCAACCATGGACGCCTCATCCACCACCAGCACATCACAAGGCAATGGATTTTTACTATTGTGACGAAAGAATGGCGAGTACCGTATAACACCCAGCAGACGATGCAAAGTGGAAGCCTTCATTGGCAGATTCGTCTTTTCTTTTTCGGATATGGGCAAGCCATGAATACCAGCGGCAATGGATTCCTGCAAACGCATGGCCGCTTTTCCAGTAGGCGCTGCCAGTGCGACGCGGAGTTTGGCGGAAGAAGCATCTTGCAAAAGTGCCAGAATCTTAATCACCGTTGTGGTTTTTCCAGTCCCCGGACCGCCAGAAATAATCAGAAGATTTTTCTGCAATGCCTGCTCAGCTGCCACTCGCTGCAAATCTTCCTTTTCCTGCCCAACAAACAAACTCTCAACAAGAGCTGCATCCGCTTTGAGCACTTCTGATTTCACAGCTAAACGCCCAACTTTCCGAGCCAGCTGTTTTTCATACTGAAAGAAACGTTGCAGATAGAGATATCCATCAAAAATACACAGCGGAAATTGCCCGTCGCCACACAATCCGGAGCGCTTTACAAGATCTATTTCTTCCGCAGACAGCAAGAGACAGCTATCCCCCTTCGCAAGAGTTATCGAGAGCTTGCAAACAAGATCCTGCAAATATGTTTTTTCAACACCTGAAAACAATGACCGTTCAGCAAGAAACCTAGAGAATTGCCTATCCAGCAAACGTAAAGTATCGTCTCCCATCAGCGCGCCCCCAATGTCTGCAGCAAGTTTTCCACAACACTCTGCTGCGGCCGATCAAAAAACACACCATTACCAGGACTGTCTGGACTCATGCCTCGGGCAAATAGATAGAAAACACCACCAAACATTTCTTCATAGCTGTAATTATGGAGAGTGCCCGACAGAAAACGATGCAAAACCAGCGTATAGATCCAATACTGCAAACCGTAGTTATGATCTCCCATGGCAATTCTTATTTTTCCTTCGCCATAGTCGTGTAGATAGTCTCCAAGGTAATTGCTCTTATAATCTATCACATAGTATTTTCCCCGATACCTGCACACCAGATCTACAAAACCGGTTAGATACCCTTTCAAGGTTTTTTCCTGCACAGGGCGCACCACATCTGAAAAAGCAAGTAGCTCATTGATTCGCTGCGTGGATTCCTGACGCAAATGAAAATAAAAAGGCATTTCCTTCACCAGATCCTGCTCCGACAAATCCGCAAGGCAAAAGGAGTGGCCAGACTCACTGTCTGTTAAAGGCGTGCGGGTGACATCACGAAGCAAGGCCATCAGCTTCTCAGCATCTGCCGTCACACCAAAACGACGACATTGCCCCTCCACTGCGTCCACGTACTCTGCGTCTCCCGCCAACATATCAAAAGGGTAATCTTCCAAGACACCATGCACAACATTACCAAAAGCAGCACCGAATGGCAGCTCATGGATTGGCACAGGATTTTCAACCTGCTGCCCACCTCCAGGAATGGCCGTTGAGTGATGTACAGAACCTGCAAGAGCTGAATAACTGCTCATCAACCAATCGGAAGTTAAGGGAAACCTGTCAAACTGACGACAACCATAGACTTCAGGCGCAACAATTTTTGTTGCCAACAAATTCTCGCAGGGGGTATCCGCAGGCAACAACCGAAACGCTGCCGCTGTCCCGTCGCAGAGTTTTTTAATTTGCTCATTTTGCTCTTCAATATTTGCACAATCCGTCAGCATAAGGGCCCAGGCCAGAGCAGAATTTCTGGACGACATCGCCCAACCGTGAGCCTTGACATCCGCCCAGCAAACATATGTACGACAACTGCCACGCGTAACGGCCACGTATAGTAAGCGTAACTCTTCTGCCAGCTCTTCCTGCAAAGCATTTCTGCGACGTTCTTCAAATAAAGAAGAACCGAGATCGGCAACCTGCTTTTTTTCTTTGTCATGAAAACGGATGCACTGCTTTTCATGCTTCAAACGAGCAGATCGCCCCCACAAAACCGGGCAAAAAACAACTGGAAACTCCAGCCCTTTTACTCCGTGCATGGTGACAATTTTCACCGCATCTTCGTCGCTTTCCAGACGAAGTTGAGCATGCTCAGACTCATCACTGGATTCTCGTTGCTGTGCCAGATATTGCAAGACCCTTGTGGGGACAAGATTTTTTGCAGCTTCCTCCTCCTGCAAGATCTCCAGAAGATGGCTGATATTTGCAATCTGTCGCTGGGCAAATGGAAGAGCGGATAGTTCTTCAAAAACTGATTCTGCGGCAATCAGACTGTTCATCATGGCAAGAATTCCCTTCTCTTTCCACAACTGATGATAATTATAAAAGCGCTCAAGCCAGCGCTCCATCTTATCTTCATCATGCACCAGGGCGTAGAGTCCGGGGCCATCACAGCCAAACCACTTCAAACTCAATGCTCGGCGTAAAAGAGCAGCATCAGAGGGTGCGGCGACCGCCTCAAGTACCTTCTGCAGATCCTGACATTCACAGGTTTCAAAAACCGTTTTCCTACTGGAAACCACTGAAGGAATGTCGCCATGGGCCAGGGTTTGCTGAAAGGCACCAGCCTCTCTATGGCTCCTCACCAGGATAGCAATATCACCTGCGGCGAGGGCTCGTTTGTTACCATCAGCCAGAACCATTGTTTTGCGCTGTAGCAGATCTTTAATTTCTGCCAGTACAAATGTTTGCAAACGAGCCAGACAATTACCGCTGCTCCAGGCTTTAACGCCATCGTCATCGGGTGATTCCAGACTGCAATACACCATTGCAGGTTCAGGCTTGTCATTATCAAACAAACGAAATGTTGCCGGAGATTTTGCGGCGCTCACACGATTATAGGGAAGATCAGGATTTACGAAACTATCACCCCTAAGTAAAAACAGCTTATTTACAGCGTCAACCAACAGAGGGCTTGAACGATAATTTTTTGCAAGGGTTAAACAGTTATCTGCAGATTTTCTTGCCTCAAAATAGGCGTAGATATCGGCTCCCCGAAACTTATAGATGGCCTGTTTGGGATCACCGATCAAAAACAGATAATGTTCTCCACGGCCAAAAAGTGTTGAAAAGATTCGGTATTGTGCGGCATCAGTATCCTGGAACTCATCGATTAATGCTACTTTAAATCGCTTGGCAAGTACCGGACGCAACACATCCTGCTGTGGCCCTTCAAGAGCTTTTGCCAGTTGCAAAACAAGATCATCAAAAGAAAATAAACCCTGCTTTTGCAGACGTATTCGTAAATTGTTCTGTAGTTCAAGGGCAAGCTCAATGCGCAGACTCAAAACAGCCTGCGAACAGGTGGCTAAAAAATCCTCAAGTGTGTTGCCAGCCAGTGGCCACTCCTCCAGAAATGCCTCTTTTTTAGCATCTCCGCGCAGCTTTGTCCCATTCAGCTCAGGAAGCAATCCATCCGTGCTCAACCATGAAAGATTCTGCGGCAAACAAGCACTGTCCCTTGAAAAAAAGTCATCACACTGTTGCCACCAACTTGCAAAAGCCACCAAAATATTTTTCTTGAACATCTTTTTTGCTATGGCATCAGCAAACAACTCTTCAAGGGCGGAGCCTGCTGTTTTCCACCAGCGTTGCACAAGAACGAACTGTTCATCAACCAGCTGCAAAACAGCTTCTGGAGAGACCCTGCTTGCGGGTTCAATCAGATCTTCCGCGCCAACCGCCTGTACCGATTCATACAACGATTGTGGGCCCGAAAAAGACTCCATGAGGAGTGAGCAATGTAGAGGGGGAAGATCATACATCTTTCTACGCCAGAAATCGTCCACTAGCTCCTGCCGTACCTGACTGACATCGGCACACAATTCCATATCAAAAAGCTGGCCCGATTCCAGCGCCTGTTCCTGCAGCATTCTCTGACAAAACCCATGGATGGTAAAAACCGGAGCCCGATCCATATCAAGGAGCGCTATCTCAAGTCTGCCTAAAGCGATGGTTTTATCCGGCAGATTCTCAAGGTACAGGACAAGCCCGGGATCGATATCGTCAGCCGCTTTATCCAGTAAAATCGCCCGAGCCTCCACCAATCGCTTGCGTATGCGACCACGCAACTCTTCTGTTGCAGCACGGGT
This sequence comes from Desulfocapsa sp., assembly GCA_022712895.1. Lineage (GTDB taxonomy): Bacteria > Desulfobacterota > Desulfobulbia > Desulfobulbales > Desulfocapsaceae > Desulfocapsa. Next base: position 16,385 of record JAFLJS010000034.1, on the reverse strand, counting down.
ATAGGTCACAACAAGAAGCTCTTCCACCAGCACATCCTGTTCGACCACAAAACGCAAGACCAGCATGGCGATAGAATATGTTTTTCCTGTTCCGGCACTGGCCTCCACCACATTGATGCCCCTCTGTAGAGAGGCCGTAGCGGCATCAAATGTTGTAAATATTGCAGTCATTATTGCTCCAGCGGACGTATGATGGCCTGCCGCCAGACAGATTCGTAAAACCAGTCACACATTTCCATGAACTCCACGCCAAGTATTTCGTCCACTTCCTGCCCATGGTAAAGCATCTCCCACTCCGCCTCATATCCATTTTTCATGGAATGGAGATAGGCTGCGACCGCTTTAGCCATCGGATCTCCACGTCCATTTTTTTCCGTTTTCTCCCGCTGCTTGGCATACGCCAGAAGAGGCTCTGACAGAAGTGATGACGGCGAGCGGTTCCCTTTCAGAAAATATGAAAGCAGAATTTCAAGATCCGCAATTCCTCCGACTCTCGCCGGAAAAACAAGTTCACTTTCTTTACTAAGCAGTTTTGTTTCAATTTTATTGCCTAGGACTACGGCAGCCAAACAGTGCTGCAACCATGCGCCCAGAATATCCTTTGCTTTGAGATTTGAATATCGAGACAATAAAAAACCGTCGACACTGAGATGGGATAGTATTCCGTTTATCTGAACAGCGCTGATCTCCAAATCAATAAAGAGATCTTCCCTTGTTTCGATGGCCTTGTATGCTTGCAACATACCTCTAAAGGAAGACTGCTCTTCCTCTTTTTTGGCAAACTGCAGACTTCCCGGAGCCCCCAATGGCCACTGCCCAGCAACCTGCATCTTTTGCAACTGACTTGCCCTATCCGCTGTTTGCACTAACTCCTGACCAATGAGATAGGCCTGGAGAGAGTCGAGTACAAATGGCTCATGCTCTTCGTATTGACCTGCGGTAGATTCCAGATATACACCCAATACCTTTCGGACAAAATACTTTTGCGGATGTGCATAAAACAAAAACAACTCGTCGACTGTAATCTGAGCAGGATCATCCTCTGACACAACCCCATGCCACCACACCTGTTCCTCAGCAGAAACCTCTCGAATAGCCGCAGCGACATCAAGCAACTCACTATTGTAAGAAAACAGAGGAGAACCCTCAGTGAAGTACTTGGCCGAGAATCCGTGCAGCGGATGCTGCTCCACAAGATCTTTCCGTCCATACAATTCACACAGTTCTATCAATTCAGATACAACCACTGAGGGAGGTAATGTATCGTTACTGCGAATGGACTGCCCTACGTAACTTATATATAGATTTTCACGTGCTGAAAGTATTGCCTCAAGGAACTGATACCGGTCATCACTCCGACGTGAGCGATCTCCTTCAATAAACGAATGTCCGAGAAGATCAAAGGGTGGATGCACGTCGTTCTTAGGGAAAACACTATCATTAAGCCCCAGCAAACACACTTTTTTGAAGGGAATAGAACGCATGGGTAGCATGGAACAAAAAGTCAATTGACCACGTAAAAATCCAGAACTGGATTTCTTTTCACTGGTGGCTGCTTCTATCCAGGAACGGATCACATCAAAACTAACAGCAGCCGTATTCAATCCGCCGTATTCCTGCTCAATATCCGCCACAATCTTGTAGAGCTCAACAAGATTATCTCCGGCATCACCTCCTGCCGCAAAGAGTTTATCAATATATTCGAAAAAAAGTATACTCCATTCTGCCAGGCTATGATCCTTTGCAAAATCTTTCTGCGCCTGCTCCAGTATTTCACAAAAAAATGACAAGCCACCAAGGGGCGCCGCCATGCCACCCTCAATATCAGCGAAGGGAAGCACACCACATACTGGTTCATCCGTATGTATTGCGTAGCCCATAAGCAGACGTTCAAGACCAGACTTCCAGGTACATTCAGTACGGCCCGGAAGCCCCATGGCCTGTTTATGTTCAGAGGAGAAGCCCCAACGAATGCCAGAAGAAAGAACCCAGTGGCGAACTTGTGCCAAATCATTTTCAGCGATTTCAAAGCGTGGATAAATCTCTTCCCGTTCCAGCAGCTCGAGCACTTCAGCCCAACCGAACCGTCCTCCACACAGTTGTAACAGCTGTAAAAAAGTAGCGATGCTTGTGTTACTGAAGGCCGGGTTTCGATCTGCTATGGAATGGGGAATATCATGGAACAACGCAGGCACAAGTGCAGAATAACTCTGAATTTCAGGTGCCATAACTACAATATCTTTCAACTCAAGATCCGTATCCTGGCCGAGCCAATGCAATATTCGATCCCGCAGAATCATCAACTCACGATGGGCCGAGTGAGCTGAAATAATGGTGAGCGAATCATCGCTGTCCGCCACAGAATCTTGAGCTCCAAGTTCTCCCTGTAACAAACCGGACTGAACCTGCTGCAATAGAGTTGGGTTTCCCCCATCAATTGGCTCCTCGAAACTTTTAAATTCAGCAGAGACATGCACATCCTGTAGCATATTCTGAAATTCCCTTCCCTGCTGTCCAAGGGATTTCAGCAACGGGTGCCCTACTTTCGTTAAATCCCCCTGACGCAATGCTGACTTTTGCGGCAGCTGATCTGCCCAGTAATTTTGGCAAGGGGAGAGGAGGTAGAAATGAACGTCGCAATGGCCAGACAAAGCCTGCAGACATTGCAGAAAAAGGGGTGGCATACTATGCAGACCAAACACTGACAGTCTTTCAGGCAGTAAATCACCAAACGTTTCTGTCTTGCGTAAAAGTGTTATCAGCTCACGTAAAAACAGACCACGATGTCTGGAATGTCCGATATCAGTACGTAACATATTCCACAGCTTCATCTGATATCGTTCTGCAGATCTATTGCCTGAAGACAAACGATTCTGCTCCCAGCCATCAACCATAGCAAGGCGCATAATCTGATATTGATCAAAAACGTAAGCCAGCTGCCCTGCAAGCTGGTAGCGTTTCATATCCCGTCCTTCCCCACCAACATACGATTGCAAAGCAGCGAATTCTTCACCATTAACAGAACGTAATATTTCTTCCAGACGCCAGCAGAGTTTTTCTCTTGCATAGTCTTCTGGCCCTCCGTCCAAACCTAGGCGATCTGCCATAAGTGCGAAGAACCTTGTGGGAAGCGTATATTCATAGTTGCACCAGGAGACAAAACATTGGGACAGTTCCTGGGAAAGCATACGCTCCATGCCCTGACTCTGAATCAGAAAAAACTCAGGCCGGAACGGATCGCGATCACCAACAAGACGTAAAACTTCTGTCAGCTGCCTGAGAAGGTTTTCAGTTTTATTTGAGAGATGAAGGTAGAACATAGTGAAATGTTTGAAGGGTGAAGTATGATTGCTTGAATCAATAAACCATACCCTTTTCCCCGACTCTTTACCATGCAAATACGTACAGCCGCAGCAGACGATCTGGAACAAATTGTTGCCATTTACAACCAGGCAGTTTTAAAGGGTAATTGTACCGCAGACACAGACCCTTTAGACGTAAGCGAGAGGCAAAGCTGGTTCAACGAGCACACACCTGGGAAATATCCGATCTTTGTCATAACCGGAGAAGACAATCAGGAAATTTATGGTTGGTACAGCATCAGTGCCCACCGTAAAGGTCGAATGGCACTGGCTAAGGTTGCAGAGATCAGTTACTACGTTGACACTATGCAGCAAGGAAAAGGAATCGGTAAAAAGCTGATGAAACATGCACTGCTCGAGGCACCAAGATGCGGGCTACACAACCTCTTTGCCATTCTTCTTGATACCAACCAAGTAAGTATTGCACTCCTTGAAAAACACGGATTCGAACAGTGGGGACACTTGCCGGAAATTGCAGAGTTTCCAGACAGGATTTGTGGACAGTTTATTTACGGGCGTAAAGTCTAGCATCGGTAAGACACGTTAAGCCAGTTCTCCCTGGTTTTCGTTATCCATCCATCCTTTCCACCAACAACAGGTGCCCGACACCCGTTACATGAAAAGAGCCAGAAACGTAAAGCCTCTGGCTCAGCTCATATTACCGACTCAGCGCTTGGTGAAACTAAATGCCTGTCCACCTACACTGACATCATACAACAAACCACCTTTAGTGATGGTGTAGGTCGCCATACCTTTGTTATACCCATCACCACTGGTTACGGCATTGTTTTTACCACCGCTGGCAGTGGCAGAGCTGCCACCAGTGTTACCGGAAGCTCTTGCTGCTGCTGTCAACGCAACCACTTGAACATCCACACCAAACTCAAAGCTACCAGTGATAAACTCCTCAAAGGCACGTTTATCCTGAAAAAATACAACCTGACTATACCCGGAACCACCAAGTTGAAAGCCAATGCTCGCCTGGGTCATATTTGTATTGCCGTAGTACTCACCTTGCGCATAAACACGGCCTTTACCGAATGCACCACCTACCACAAATCCCACTTTGCCAATGGTCGGAAATAGAGCGTAACCATAAGCACTCTTAAACATGTCTGTGATGCCAGCGTCTCCAAACATTTTTTTTGTGTCAGAGTAGTTATCTGCCCAGGCAGTTGAACATACCAGGGACATCAGCAGGGTCAAAAGCACTGTACGTAAAGTTTGTTTCATGGGTCTAATCTCCTTTTTGGGATGTTTTATAAAGCAATTATTCGGGAAGAACCGTTGTTACTAGAGCCATTCGCTTGCACTCCCCTTTTCTGTGAATGGCAACAAAAACATTACAGCAGCTTCGTTTTTTGCCAGTTTAAAGACTATCATCATAGTCTTCTTGTTGTCAACCTGTTGAAAACGTAATGCCATCCATCTTCTGTAAGCTACGAAGTAAATTCAATAAATCAAGAAATTTCAAATCGGCTTTTTTAGCCACAAAGGTAGTATTTCTCAGATATCCACAACCATTAATAGTCCCTACGTACATACGCATCATATTATCAGCATAGTATCCGAATTGAACGAGGAGCAAGGCAGCTGGGATTAGATAGGCAACAAAATATATCGAGTCAATTTTGTACAATAATTCCATCTGCCCATCACGTATCCTTTCGCCAAGATTCTTTAAGCGCACGCACCAGCCATAAGCACAGTCGTGCTCATGTATTGAAAATAACAAAAAGAGGTAAGTATGCTCTGGCAAAAATTGATGATAACACTAGCAACAAACCCACAGGCAAAGCATTGGATGCAAAATTCAAGAAAGATGACAAACCTGGCAAGCCGCTTTGTTGGTGGGAAATCTGCCCAGGAAGGAAGTAATAAGGCCGAGCAACTCCATCTCCAGCAAGATAAACGGAGTTCATTATTTTATTTGGGAGAATATGTACAGGATCAAAAAGAGATTGCCAAAACATTACATGAACTGGAAAAGAGCATAAAGCAACTCGCAGAAAAAAATCTCGACATACATATATCCATTGATCCGACACAAATTGGCCTTATGAATGATGTTACAGAATTTAAAGATAATGCCACTCACTTATCGATGCTAATAAAAGAACATTCTTCGGGTGACCCGGCAAGTAGCGATTTTTTAATGATCGATATGGAAGACGACACAGTAACGCAAACGACTCTTGATGTTTATCACTTCCTGCACGAAAAAGGGCTACCATGTGCGGTTACTCTTCAGGCTTACCTCCATCGCACAGAAGCAGACCTTCAAAAAATCATTTCGACTGGTGGCACAGTCCGGCTGGTAAAGGGGGCTTTTGCTGAGTCTGACTCCATCGCTTACACTCGTCGCGATATGATTAACACATCCTATTTTTCTCTGGCTCAAAACATGCTCTCAAGGCAGGCAAAAGCTAACAATTTCTATCCAATATTTGCAACACACGACGACAAAATGATAGACAAGATTAGCAATTACGCCAGCGATAACGGGTGGAAAGACAATGCGTATGAATTTGAATTTTTACTCGGTGTACGTGAAGGCCTTCAAGATGATTTAATAAAATGTGGACACAAGCTCAGGTTATATGTGCCCTTTGGTACTGAGTGGTGGTCCTATTCGGTGAGAAGAATTGGAGAGAGTCCACGAAATGGATTTTTTCTCTTGCGGTCGCTCTGCTACAGATAATGGAGAAAACGCTACAGATCGAGACCTGCTCCTGACTTCAGGTAATACTCTTCAAGCTTACGGCAACGTCCCGCCACCAGTATAGTCATAAATTCCATAGACAAGTCCGGCAAATATTCCTATGGTGAAAAACAGTCTGAAGCGTTGTGGCCAAGGAACCTTTTCTCCTCTGGATGCATATTGCAAGATAGACACAACTGCCATTGTAAAAGCTGCTATATAGGGTGCAGTAAGCGCTATCTGTTTCAGTGTTGCAAGTGCACTGCTAACCGGATCAGCACCAATGCGCAGATTAAATAATAAATACACCAGTCCTGTAACATAAAACGACAAAACACTACCCTTCTTCTCTTCGGTACTTTCCATATGCAATCTCTTAATAGTCTTTATTTTCCGGAAACTGTTCTTCCCCATCACCTACGAAACACATTACTGCTCCTGCCGGATAGTCTGCATTTTTTGCAACCGGTGGAAGAAAATGATTCGACAAGTACTGATCTTTTCATGGAAAAGAGAATCTGTCAAGCTCATACTCCATCTCCCCTTGGAAAAGACAGGGATCGATTCCTGGGACTTATCCATGAAATCCAAGAACAGAAGAGTAGTAATGCCGAGCAATTCAGTAGCCTGACTCTTGCCCACCTGTCTGAGGAAATGCAGCGCGGAGACCAGAATTATCGTAGCATAAGAACCAACCTTCAGGGTGGAAGTGCCATACCCGATTCCATTACAGATGAAGCAAATAATGCCGAAAGACTGTGGCAGAACCGCCTGGTACTTGCTCTAGCTGAAATCCTGGATAAAGAAGAAGCTGAACTGGCTGAGAACTTCTCCAATATTGACTCAAGTGAAATGGATCTGTTTCAGGCATTAAAGGGAGAAATCGACGCAGAAGCCGGAACCGAAGAAGAAGATCCTTTCGCAGAATTAACACGCATACGCTCAAAACTGAGCCAACAGCGCCCCGGAACCATCAAGAGGCGTTTACAGGCATGGAAATCATTTTATGCATCAGGAAAACTGGCAGAAGAGTTCTGGCTGTGGATAACGGCCAATGAAGAGGCCGGAGAGATGCTAATCAGTCATTATGAAGCTGTAAGCACCAGGGTTTCAGTGCCTCTCTTGCGCCTCAACATTCCTGAACATATGCTAATGCGAGAGCAAGATGCGCTGGAAGCCATCCAGCACTTCCATAAAGAAACTACGGAAATACGGAAACAGATCGTAGAGAAACTACACAACATAGTGAAACAGAGCCATCTTGACCTTGTGGACCCCATTGCTCTGCTTCCTGATGCTGGCGTTCTTAGCCGTGACTGGAATGACCAGATCGAGTACTACTTTCCTGAGTCCAAGTTTGGCTGTAAAGTTCTTGACCTTCAGTTTTTGGCCAATATTTCACTAAGCCAGCTGGTTCGGAAAGAGACAACGACAGATGGGCTTTGTCACTCAATTGTGGCCATCTGCCGAGAATAGAAAAGCTGGCGCAAGAATAGCCACTTGGCACGACTCCTTATCTTTACCAAATTCTTTCCATAAACATTAAAAAGAATTTATAAGGTACTAGCACCGGTAGGAGGTGGTCAGCCGGTATAAGTACCTTCACCAAATTCTTTTTATAAATACCAAAAAGAATTTATAAGGTACTAATCAGCTTCAGGGCAACAAGTGTACGGGTTAATGGTCATCACCGGACATGATGCAGATTTCACAACCTTATCAGCAACACTCCCAAACATGATCTTTTCAAGACCTTTATAGCCGTGAGTTCCCATGGCCACAATCCCATACACCTGGCCATCGGAATAACTTACAATCTGCTCGGCCACATCCCCCACCAGTACTTTACCCGAGATCTCAGTTACTCCCTGTTCTCCGGCAAAGGGTTTGAGACTCTCACAAAAGGCGGCCATTTTCTCATCCGCCTGGCGAAACAGATCCTGTTCAAAATCAGGGACATTCATTTGTGGAACAAAGAATCCCGAATAATCCTCAAATTTTTGCACAACAAACAGCAACACCAGCGAAGCCTTAAAACTTCCAGCCAGATACGCCGCATATTCAGCGATTAATATGGAGTTATCGGAAAAATCAACCGGGGTTATAACCGTTTTCACATGACCTATTCGTTTCATATTGTCTCCTCTAAAAAACATTTACTATCCAATAATGCACTGCGACCTAAGTGACTTATTCACCTTCTAATAGAATTTTCTCACAATTCCATCTGCCGTACAAGGAAATTCTATCATTTTGGTACAGGTAAATTACTTAACTACGTTCCAGTCATGATCAACACTTTCCATGAGCATCTCAAGATGACGTTCAACAATCTCTTCAACTACAATGTCAGGTTGAAAAGCCTCAATAATTGGCCGGAGAGTTTGAGGGGCACTCACATCTATTGCCTGTTCATCAAAAAACTGCCACACATATAAAGATTCTGAGAAGTTTATAGACACATAGGCTTTTAAGGTATTAAAAAATGAATCATGCAACACAAGAAGACGCTGCGCGGCTGGATTACCATGGTAGAGTACTGGCTGTAGTTGAGGAAGACTAAGGTATTGCTTCAGTTCAGGTGACAGCTTACCAACGCGTATCCGTAATTCATTTGCTGACAATACAGGCCAAAACTCCTTTACGAGCTCTTCTCGGCCCAGTAACACTGCCAGATCACCACCTTTGGTTTCGGATGGTTTATCTGCAAAGGTAAATTGTTTCCGGGAGAGAAAATCCGGAAAAGCTGTCTGAATTCTGTTCATCAGATAGTAATATGCAAGCAGAGCACCTTTTTCATTCCAATGGGTATCTGTTTTGGCATATCCTCTTTCATAAGTACTCTGCTCCCTGAGCTCCGGCCGCAAATCATGCAAAAAAGAGTCCTGTCCATTACGGCAGGCATCAAGAACCTGATCAAAGCGTGTTGTATTACCTTTTAGGGCATGATAGGAATCCTTTAACTTGTGCTCATAAATCGATTGCTTATTAGGGGCAACAAGGGGGATGTAGAGAATTCCCTGCTTTGCAAACCAGTCACTCTTGGCCTGTAAGCCCTGACACAGACGTTTTATTTCACCTTCATCGAAACGTAACTGCCCCTGCATATCTTCAAGAACACTTTCCATGGCATAAAAGAGCCAACCGTCTTTGCCTTCAATGGCAAAAGGCATCCCGGATTCACCAAAACGTTTTGAAACTTCTCGTTGATATCGTCGAATCATCCACTCACGCAGGCCAAAATGATCCTGATAGTAGAGCTCAAATTTTTCTATGAAATCTTCAACATCCACTATCACAGATATTTGTGGAAAAGCAGCCAGAGGACGTTTTTCATTCTCTGAAAAATTTGAATCTTTAAGAAAAACCCAGAGCAGAAATGGTGTACAGATTATGGCAGTAAAAAGAATAATAATCAGCCAATCACCTATGTTTCTTAATTTGCCCATGTGCTTAAAACTGAAAATAAAGAAATGGATGATACGCTTGTGCGGCGATCGTAATCAGTGTGCAGTAACAAAGCAGCACAAAAAGGGCCAAACGCCCCACCACAACAGAGACTGAGACAGCCACAACATTCCACTTTTGTTCATGCTGCTCACCCTGCCAACGAAGGGAACGTTTTACCATGCTGCCATAAACTGGAAATGCAAGTATGCATGCCATAATAAATTCTGTTAAAAACTTGGGCTCGTTTGCTAGCCTTGCTAGCAATCCCCCTTCCCCACCACCAAATCCCGCCATCACAGACAAATAGTTATACGCCACCTCCATTGACTGGGAACGAAAGATAACCCAGCCAATCATCACAACCAGAAATGTGTATCCCCAGCCAAAACCACGCATCAGCCAGTTTTCTCTTTTGAGAGGAACGATACGTTCCAGCACCAGGAAGAGACCGTGCCATAAACCCCAGACGACAAAAGTCCATGCAGCTCCATGCCATAAGCCACAAAGAGTAAAAACAAGTAACAGATTAAAAAGATTCCGTCGATTTCCGCAACGATTGCCACCAAGGGGGATATACAGATAATCACGAAGCCAGGTGGAAAGAGAGATATGCCAACGACGCCAGAAATCACGTATGGAACGTGCGACATAAGGATAATTGAAGTTCTCAGGCAAGGTAAAACCAAACATCTTACCTAGACCAATGGCCATATCCGAGTATCCGGAAAAGTCATAATATATTTGTAAACTGAAACAGGTCGCCCCAAGCCAGGCCTGCCCAGTGCTCAACTCAGCAATGGGCAAAGCGAAAATAGCATCGGCTTTAATGCCTAGGGGATCTGCAAGCAATACTTTCTTGGAAAGACCAAAAATAAACCGTTCAACTCCCCCGGCAAAGCCATCACGGGAGATCGTGCGCTGCACAAGCTGTTTGGCAATATCATGGTAACGAACAATGGGCCCTGCAATCAGTTGAGGGAACATTGAAATATAGAGGCCGCAGTTGAGTATCTTTTGTTCAGCCGGTACAATTTTACGATACACATCAACAAGGTAGGAGATGGCCTGAAATGTAAAAAATGAGATGCCAGCAGGCAGATGAAACGATAAATCCTGCTGCACATGGAATATCTGCAGAAAAAAATCGATATACTTTAAAAGAAAGAGGGGGAAAAGGTTGCAGCACACCCCGATAACAAGAAGAATTGTCTGTTTTCTTCCCTTACAGTTCTCTAACCCTTTTGCCAGAAAATAATTGAGAACAATTGAGCCAATAAGTAACAGCGTAAACACGCCCTCTCCCCAAAAATAAAAGAGAAGACTGGCTGCAAGCAACACATGGTTTCGATATTTTACAGGAAAAAGGAAAGTACAGCAGAGGACTATGGGCAGAAGGAGAAAAAGAAATGAGACAGAGCTGAAGACCATTATACTCTCAGCTCAATCAGGGTAAGGGAAGCAGTTGTAAAAATGCATCTTCGGTAAGGATTTTCTTACCCTTTTCCTCAGCTTTTTTCAATTTCGACCCCGGTTTTTCACCAACCACCAGACAGGTTAGTTTTTTGGTAATGCCGCTTGCAATCTGGCCGCCATGCTCTTTTACCAGCTTTTTGGCTTCACTTCTGGAGAGTTTTTGCAAACTTCCGGTAAAGAGAAACACTTCATCACTGAGGAGCTGTTTTCCTGTCCTCTTTTCTGCCACCTGTGGAACAAGACCCGCATCAGCAAATCGTATAAACATCTTTTGCACCGCAGGATCTGAAAAATACTCAACGATTGAATTTGCTGCCTGTTCCCCAAGGCCATCAACTTCCAGTAAGATATCTTTTGAGACGTACAGCACCTTCGCAAGGCTCAGAAATGTATTTTCGAGAAGTGTTGCAGTCACCTCTCCCACATAACGAATGCCAAGGGCCGCCAAAAACCGTGCCAGAGATGGTGTTTTGGCTGCGGCAATACCGCGTAGCATGTTCTCCGCAGATTTTTGTCCCCAGCCATCCAGGTTCTCAACATCTTCCATTTTTAATAAAAAGATATCGGGCAGATCATGAATCAACTGTAAATCAAAGAGCTGTTCCACACTCTTCTTACCGAGCCCTTCAATATCAAGTCCTGCTTTTGAACAAAAATGGACCATGGTTTGCAATCGCTGGGCCGGACAATGCGGATTGACGCAGCGGGTAACAACTTCTTCCTGCAACTTCTGTAATGGATGGGCGCAAACCGGGCACGAATCTGGGAATTGTATCGTCACTTCATTGCCATTACGTTTTTCAAGTAATGGTTTGACGATCTCAGGAATCACATCTCCTGCTCGCTGCACGACTACAGTATCACCAAGGCGTAGATCCTTACGTAGAATTTCATCGCCATTGTGCAGGGTTGCGCGACTGACAAGTACCCCACCCACATCAACAGGTTCAAGGAGTGCAACGGGAGTGACGGCTCCTGTTCGACCCACCTGAAAGATGACATCGTTAATCTGAGTGGTGGCCTGAATGGCAGGAAATTTACAGGCTATGGCCCAGCGGGGAGCACGAGCTTTCACGCCAAGACGACTTTGCAGACTAAATTCATCTACTTTCACCACCATGCCGTCAATCTCATAGGACAATTCCTGGCGAAGTGTGGAAAGTTCAGCAAACCGTGCGATTGCACTTTTTATATCTGCGCAGAAAAAAATATGTTTATTTACCGGAAGCCCCAGTGTTTCAAGAAAACGAAACAATTCCCGTTGACTGGAGCAGCCACTTCCTTTGGGATCAGCAACTGCATAGACAAAAAAATCAAGGGGACGTTTAGCCGTAACTGCCGGATCAAGCTGGCGCAAAGAACCTGCAGCAGCATTACGCGGGTTGGCAAAGAGATCTTCACCTGCCTCAGCACGCCGCCGATTCAATGTCTCAAGGCCATGGCGATTCATAAAGACTTCGCCACGCACTTCTATCAGTGGAATATCTGTTTGGGTTAACTGTAAAGGAATGGCGGAAACGGTACGTAGCTGGGCAGTTATATCTTCACCAACTTTCCCGTTACCTCGGGTGCTACCCTGGATCAGGGTACCATTTTCATAGACAAGCTCCACCGCCAGACCGTCGAGCTTGGGCTCTGCCATATAAGTGAGGCTGTTGTCTTCCAGAAGGAGATACCTTTTGAGACGATCTTCGAAATCGTAAAGATCCTGGTCACTGAAAGCATTTTCAAGGCTGAGCATAGGGATGCGGTGCTCGACCTGCCCGAAAGACTCCAACGCCTCGCCTCCCACCCTTTGGCTGGGAGAATCCGCTGTGATCCATTGAGGATGAAGTTTTTCAATTTCAAGTAGTTCCTGAAAAAGCTTATCATATTCACCATCAGAGATTTGTGGATTATCCAGAACATAATAGTTACTGGAATGCTCTGTCAGTAACTGTTGCAGCTCGGTTAGGCGCTGTTTAGAATCCATTACCGACAGTACTTATTTAGGTGCTTCCAGCAAAACACCACCTTTGGCAATATTCTCATGTTTTACTTCATCGATAAAAATCACAATGGTCTCTGGTGGTTTTCCTGCTTCTCTGGCAATCACTTCGGTCACTCCTGCACTGATATTACTTTTCTGTTCCTTGCTGAGCTCACCTGCAACTCGAATACTGACGTATGGCATTTTGTTCTCCCTCGCTTGATTTTATTCAGTCAGACAATAACGGTACAGATTGTCTGAAATCTTTTCTTCCCTAATGCACAATTCTTCCGCAAATTGTACTAATTCATCGAATCTGCAATTAAGAAACTGCTCCGGCAAACTTTCCCCTGCCGCGTCCACTCCCTGTTCCAGAAAAAGCAGTAATGTCGTGGCAACTGTTTGACGAAATTTCCGGCATTCAAGCCCTTGCCGCGCGCAGAAAGCCTGATATCGATGCCAGTTATAGATCGTACGCTTCACCCCGCGGTAAATGGTCTTGGGAACATTTACAACTTGGATATCACGAAGAATAATCTCATGATAACGTTCAACAGCAGCGTCTTTCAAATACTGTTTCTGTCCCTTAGTCAGTTCAATATCGGGCCCCAGAGGATCTTTTTCCAGATGATAGAGAGAGGCGTGATAGGTAATTTCAGGGATTTCTCCAGAGTTTCTGACAATCACCCACTCATCATCTAACAACTCAGTTGCACTCACTTCTTTTTCTCCAGGTCAAATACAGAACGAAACATATCCACCTTAATGGCTGACTGGTCTTTACAGCTTTCACTTTTCAAATAAATCATCGGGTCGTGCAGTAGGCGTGAAACAATGGAATGAGCCATTTTTTCCACACTTTTTCGTTCTTTATCGGTCAAACTGCTCAACCTCGGCAGGGTTCGTTCAAGCTCCAGCTGGACCACCTGATTCCCTTTTTTACGGAGATCAGCAATGGTGGGAGTAATACCAAGCCCAGCCAGCCAGTCTTTAAACTTCAGGGCCTCTTCGTCAACAATGCGACTGGCCTTGATCGCCTCTTTATCACGCTCTGCCTTATTCAACTCTACTACGTTACTTAAGTCATCGATATCATACAGGTACACGTTATCCAGGTCATTAAGGGCAGGATCAAGATCCCTTGGTACTGCAATATCTATAAAGAAGAGGGGCTTGTTACGACGGTCACGCATGATGGGCTTCACATCTTTTTTGTGCAGTATGACACCTGGGGCCCCCGTGGAGCTGACAATGATATCCACACGTCCCAGTTGTTCATGAAGTTCGTCCAGACCAACGGCGCTGCCATTAAAGCGTTTTGCCAAATCAAGAGCATGCTCAAGGGTTCTATTACAAACCACAACATCCGTGGCACCGTTACCCACCAGATGTTCCGCAGCAAGTTCCGCCATTTCTCCGGCACCAATCAGTAAAACACGCTTTTTTTCAATGGATCCAAAAATCTTTTTTGCAAGCTCAATGGCGGCGTAGCTGATGGATACGGCAGATGAACCGATCTCTGTTTCACTACGGACCCTTTTTGCAACTGAAAAAGATTTATGCAAAAGCCTGTTCAAAATGGGGCCGGTGCATTTTTTATCTGAAGAATAACGATATGCCTCTTTCAGTTGGCCAAGAATCTGAGACTCTCCCACAATCATGGAATCAAGACTGGCTGCCACCATAAAGAGATGGTGTACTGCTTCCGAATCACGGTAACAGTATAAATATTTCTGAAACTCTTCAGGGGAGAGGGCATCTCCAAAAAGAAAACGGGAAAGTGCTAACTGCACATCAGCACCTTCCTCAACAGCGACCAGAACCTCCACCCGGTTACATGTAGAAAGGAGGTAGTATTCCTTAATTCCCTCTATCTCCCCAAGAAGCTGCAACGGTTCGTCGTAGCCACTGGAAAGCGCCAGCTTCTCACGTATGGCAAGCGGAGTTTTTTTATGATTGACTCCAAGGAGCAGAATCATTTCACTGGGCATAACTGTGAACTCCTCCCAGCAGAAACGTTACTCCCCAAAGGGTAAATAATACCGAGCAAAAACCAACAATAGCCATTACCGCAGCACGTTTTCCACGCCAGCCGTAAGTCAGACGCTGATGAATTTGTGCTGCATAGAGAAACCAGGTAATAAGAGACCACGTTTCCTTTGGATCCCAATGCCAATATGTCCCCCATGCTTGTCTGGCCCAGGCAGAACCCGTTATTATACCAAGGGTCAAAAAGACAAAGCCTGTGGTCAGACAATGGCTGTTTAACTGATCAAGTGATTCGAGTGAGGGGAGACGATTGTAGAAGAAACCAAACCGTTTTGACTTGAGCTCACGCTCCTGCAACAGATACATTAGTCCGCCGCAAAATGCCAGGGCCAGAAAACCATAGGCCATTACTGACACTCCGGCATGTACCGGCAGCCACATGGATTGAAGAGCTGGTGCCAATGGTTGAAAGGTACGGGAGGCAAAGGCTGCAATCACCAGCATAATCATAGCCAGAATGGAGACAAAGGTCCCAAAGTTCTTCACTGAATAACGCCAATGAAATGAAAGATAAGCCCATGTGACAGACCACGCAAAGAAGGTAACCGCCTCATGCTGGGAAGTGATCGGTGTATAACCTGCAATCAGATAACGGGATAGAATATAGAGGGTCTGCAACACACCCGAGCTGAGCAAAATAATTCTTGCGATCTTTCGAAGATGCTCTTTTTGACTAAAGAAAAATACAAGATACACTGCGCAGGCCACAAAATTGACCAGCAACACAGCGTTAAACAAAAGGTAGTTGACTTCACTCAACATGGCAATGTCTCCATTGATGCAATCGCCTCTATTTGTATACTAGCGACAAGACCTTCCGCCTCTATTTCCGGTGGCAACACAGCCCGTAGTGTTACTCGCAATTGTGGCCAGTTAGCAGTTTTTATCAAGGCTAGGATATCACTATTCAGAAGTTTCTCAAACAGCAGTTTATGCCGTTCCTGATCATCACTTGAGGCTACGATCTGTTTACGCACTACAGCCATAAGTCTCAGTAGCAAACCATACTCCTCACCGTATTGCACTTCAAGCTCTTTACGAATGCGGGCTGCAAGGGCTGGGCTTGCACCACCTGTTGCAACAGTTATCAACAAATCTCTCTGTCTGAACATTGCTGGTACTTGAAAGCTACAGGAGCCAGGATCAGTGATCACATTCACTAAGATGTCAGCAGTTTTTGCTTCTTTTACAATCTCCTGCTGCGTCAGACAACTGTCTGTTGCAGCAAAAACTAGTTTTGCTCCAGCCAGATCACCAACACGGTACTTCCGCTGTTTCCACTTGACCTGCTCCCTTTCAACACACTCTGCAAGCCCAGAACACAGCTCAGGGCTGATAACCACAATCTGCGGTTTGCAAGGCATCAGCGCTTCGACCTTAC
>JAFLJS010000067.1 GCA_022712895.1 Desulfocapsa sp. | reverse complement strand
CATATCCGAGGCGTAATGATTGAAAACGTTTCTTTAATCCTTTTGCACTACCACACTCTACCAAGAGGCTGTCTATGAACCAGGAAAAGACCCTTGCCGCAGTACTCTGTTCCGACGAACTCCCAACATTACCAACAGTTGCATCAGAAATTATAACCCTGACAGCCCGTGAGGATACGACTCTTTCTGATATAGCCAGCCTAGTCTCCAAAGATATTGGGCTCTCCGCCAAAATCCTCAAAGTCTCTAACTCCTCTTTTTACAGCTTTGCTCAACAGATAAGCTCTATTAATCAGGCTGTTTCAATTCTTGGCATCAACGCTGTACGAAGCCTTGTGCTCTCCTTTTCATTTTTAAGTATGAAAGGCGGCAAGAAAAAAAGTCAGTTTAATTTCGAAAAATTCTGGAAAAACTCACTGGCCTGCGCGGTTGCCTCAAAACTTATCCTTGAACGTGTTGACGGTGCCGATACTGAGGAAATTTTCATCTGTGGTTTGCTGCAAAATCTAGGCGAACTCATCCTGGCAAAAACATTCCAGGACGAATATGACGAAGTGCTGAGGAAAATAGAGGAAGGGCAATACGATCCGATCACAGCAGAAGAGGAACAGTTCGGCACCGCACACGATGTGATTGGCTATGAAGTTGCTAAAAGCTGGGGTTTCCCTGAGGTTTTGCTCCTGCCTATCCGATACCACCACGCACCGCAAGATTATACCGATGGCGACAAAAAGATAGAGACAACATGCAAAGCCGCTTACCTCTCAGACTTACTGGTGTCTATCCTTTACTCGGACAAACCCCAGGAGTTTCATAAACGTTTTAGAAAAGAAGCGAAGAACCTTCTCAATCTCAAGAACGAGGACCTTGAATATATTTTAAGTGAAGTACATACCCAGGTTGATCACGCCGGTGAGTACTTTGGTTTACGTATTAAAAATACCAAATCAATTCAAGAGATTTTGCAGGAAGCAAATATACGCCTCAGCCTTATGAATCTCGACTTTGACCAGATGAATAGGGAACTGATCAAGGCTAAAATGAAACTTGAAGATTTAACTGTGGAACTAAAGGGGAAAAATGCAATTCTCGACAATCTGGCAAACATAGACGGACTCACCGAGATTTATAACCATCGCTACTTCCAAAACAGCCTGGATAATGAAATCAGCAGATCCCTGCGCAGTGAAACAGAGATCTCATTGCTGCTGATTGATATCGATTTTTTCAAGAAATTCAATGATGCCTATGGCCACCAGGTGGGTGATTTTATATTAAAAGAGTTCAGCGCTACCCTGAAGGGTGAAATCCGTAAATATGACACCCTGGCACGGTATGGCGGGGAGGAATTCACCGTAATTTTACCTGACACATCAAAAGAAGAGGCAATGGCCGTCGCTGAAAAATTAAGAAGTGCTGTTGACGATACAAGCTATAACGACGGCAGGGAAAAATACCATATAACGGCAAGCTTTGGTGTCGCCACCTCTACCCCACTCACCACAGACAATTTTGACAAAAGTAATTTTATAAATCAGGCAGATACTGCTTTATATGATGCCAAGGAAGCTGGCAGAAACAGGGTTGCGGTCTTTGTCGAAAAGAAAAAATGGTTTAAATTTTAATTTGCTCTGCCATCTTCACACAACACTGGTTACCGCACAATGCTCCTGACTGCCTGAGAAGCTGATCAAGCATTTTTCATCACTGAAAAAAGTGGCGCATAAAACTATTATGCACTATGCTTTAATATACTAGGAATAACACATTTTTTGACCGATGCTGTTTTGGGCTCTTCAGGAGTTCTTGCAGTATCGAATATATTAGAGGTAGATACACAGAGCAGTTATGAACGAAATCACATTCAGCTATCACTTTAATTTCCCGGATAACAGTAAGAAACGTTTTCTCGTTAAACTTGATTCAGACACCTTAACCTACAAAGGATCCAACAACTCCCCACCAGACTGGGCGCTTTTAGGTGTTGCCCGTTGCCAATGCTGTAAACTTGATCTTGGAGAGTATAGTTACTGTCCCATCTCAAAAAATATTTCCGATCTGGTCTTTGCCTTTAAAGAAACACCTTCCCACAAGTCATGCCAGGTTTCCTGTATTTCAGCGGCCAGAACCTGCTCCAAAGAAACAACCGTCCAGGAAGGGTTGGCTTCCATCATGGGCATTATCATGGCCACCAGCGGTTGTCCAAGCATGTCTATCTTAAAACCAATGGCCTGCTTTCATTTGCCATTCGCCACTGTGGAAGAGTCCATGTATCGCTCGGCATCTGCCTATTTGTTGCGTCAGTATTTCTCTCACAAGAGTGGAGAAAGCTGTGATTTCTTTATGGATAGAATCGACGAGCATTACGAAGAAGTACAGATGGTCAACGAAGGAATCTTAAAAAGAATCAATATGACATCTGAAATGGATGCAGACAAAAATGCCATTGTTACCCTCAACGCCCTTGCCCAAATCCTACTGATGGAAGTTGACGAAGACCTGGAATCCCTCAAACGTCTTTTCACCTGAAAACAACAACCTACATCATACTCTCAGGATCGACATCAATACTGACTCTAATATCACCTCTGGTGAGTTTTGAATAGTTTCTAAGAATTTCTGAGCATATCTGGTGCAATACCCCAGCGTTCTCCCCTTTAAGTAATATCTGCCAACGATAACGATCACGGATACGATCTATGGGAGACGGTGCAGGGCCAAGCACGTCTACTTCTTTGTTTGCTATTTTACGCCCCAGTTGTGCCACCTGCATGGCACTGGCCTGTACCTGCTCCTCGTTACTTCCTGATATTTTGACGTTAACCATACGCAAATAGGGCGGAAATTTCGGACTGCTTCTGATCTCCATCTCTTTTTCATACAAGCTGTGATAATCATGCTGCCTGGCAAGCTGAATCGCATAATGTTCCGGACGCAGGGTTTGAATAATAACCCTGCCCGGATACTCTCCCCTCCCCGCACGCCCAGCAACCTGTGACAGAAGCTGATACGTTCGTTCAGCGCCTCTATAATCCGGTATACTCAAGCCACCGTCAGCCCAGATAACACCGACCAGAGTGACATGCGGAAAATCATGTCCTTTGGCAATCATCTGCGTTCCAATCAAGATATCAATTTCCCTGTTATGTACCTGCTTGAGAAGGGTAAAAAACTTTCGCCTGTCTGTGGCTGTGTCTGAATCTATTCTGGCCACACGGGCATCCGGAAACTTTGCAACAACCTCCTGCTCCACACGTTCGGTACCAAAACCGACAGGGATAAGATTGTGGGACTGACACGCACTGCAAATCACATTATCCTGTAGAGAAAAGCCGCAATAGTGACATACCAGTTTTGCTTTTCTCTTGTGATACGTTAGGGACACATGACAATGATTGCAGGTGACCGGCTCTCCACAGTCGCGACAGAGATACGTTGAGGAGAAGCCACGCCGATTAAGGAGAAGAATGGACTGCTTTTCCTGTTGGAGATTACTTTCTATCTCTGCCTGCAATTGCACACCAAGGGCGTCCCCTCTCTTTTTCGACTCTTTAATTCGCAAATCAACAATAGTCACATGCGGTAGAGGTCTATTCTCAACTCTCTTCTCCATGGTCAGCAGAGTGAATTTTCCGTTTTGCGTTTTAGAATAGCTGGAAATGGAAGGTGTTCCAGAGCCCAGGATAACAACAGCATCATTCATATGAGCGCGTAAAATGGCAAGATCTCTCCCCTGGTAACGCAAACCATCTTCCTGCTTATAAGCGCCGTCGTGTTCCTCATCAACTACGATAAGTCCTGGATTTTGCAAGGGTGCAAACACAGCCGAACGAGCACCTATTACTATGGTTGCCCTGCCTGATGCTGCAAGGGTCCACTGATCGTAACGCTCTCCTTGACTTAAGCCAGAATGGAGTAGTACAACCTGATCACCAAAACGTGAGACGAAGTGAGCTTCAAGCTGCGTAGCCAGAGCAATTTCCGGTACCAGAACGAGAACATCACGGCCAGACTCAAGGGTTTTGGCAGCTGCCTGTAGATACACCTCTGTCTTGCCACAGCCTGTGACGCCATGGAGTAGAAAAGTTGCATATTTTTTCTTTGCAAGAGCTGGGTTTATCGTGGAAAGTACCTGGTTTTGTTCTTCACTCAAGTTTTCGGGTTCAGGGTAAAAAGCCAGTGTTTCCCCAAATGGATTCCGATAGATCCTGCGCTGTTGCCCTTCAATCAGTCCTCGTTTCTCCAGTTCCTGTAGTGCTTTTGAAGCACCACTGTATACTTTTCGAATATCACTGGCCGCGACAATTTCCTGTCTCTGCTTTTGGGCCAATGCCTTGAGTACAAAGAGTGTTCGTAACAGAGGGACACCAAGCTTCTTTCCCTTCACCTCCTGACAAGAAGCTGTTTTTAACTGCTCTTTCCCAATATCTCCTTCAATTGTATCTGGAAGATCCACGTCTCCTGTTTGCCGGTAACAGAGCTCACGCTTCTCACTAACAATCTCCCTCTCCAAGATATCAACAACTTCGACCAAACCTTTTTTCTGCCACTCTTCCAGAACTGCCCGAACAGCTTTATCTGCAAATACTTTTTTTGTGACGGCAGCGCTCAATGTTCCTTTGCCAAGCAGCGTTACAAACCAGTCAGGTTCTTCCCCCTGCCCCTCTGGCCAAATTGCCGAAAGCTCACAACCTTCGTTTGTAAGTTGCAGAACCTTACGATTTCGTTGGGTCAAGCCACCAGGAAGTGCTGTCTTGATGACCTCACCAATGGGGAAATGATAATACTCTGCGATCCATCTAAAAAAGGGAATCAGATTTCCAGGAAAAAGAGCTGTTGTATCTAGAAATTTTAAAACGGGAAGAATGCGATAACTGACATCCTCTTCAGGCAGCACGGTCAGCACATAGCCGGTAATACGCTGCCTGCCCATTGGCACAAGCACACGTCGCCCTATAGGGTCGCCAACCTCCTCAACAGTACAGGAGTATGATAGGGTATGTAACAGCGGCGCAGCAACGGCCACCTCAATTCGACTCATGGGCGTATTATACTCTTTTGGGTGACAGAATTTGGAAAGTAATTTATTATCGTCGAGCCTGTAACGTTTAGAAGAACGTTCTTTCTGACTTCTGCCATAGACATAGCATATTTTCCCCGGTTAAACACGACTTCAAATGGAATTCAATTACCCCTTAGACCTCCCCATAATTAACTACCGGGAAGACTTTCTCGACCTCCTGCAAAATCATCAGGTAATCGTTGTCTCCGGTGAAACCGGCTCTGGTAAAACAACCCAACTTCCGAAATTTTGCCTGGAGCTTTTCCCAGAAGAATCAACTCTTATCGGCTGTACCCAACCACGTCGAGTTGCTGCCACTTCGGTTTCCGCACGTGTTGCCACAGAGCTCCAGGAAAACAGTCACCTAGTTGGCTATAAAATCAGATTTCATGACAAAACCAGCAGAAGTACCAGAATCAAATTTATGACCGACGGTGTTCTGCTTGCAGAAACACGGAAAGACCCACACCTTAGAAAATATGGTGTCATCATAATTGATGAGGCACACGAGAGAAGCCTTAATATAGATTTTTTACTGGGCTACCTCAAAAAGCTACTTCCAAAACGTCCGGATCTTAAACTCATTATCACCTCTGCCACTATAGATACATCCATCTTTGCCGCTCACTTTAACGATGCCCCCATTCTCAATGTGGAAGGCAGAAGCTATCCCGTTGAAGTACAGTATATGGATGTACCTACTGAAAATACAGATGACAGCTCCTATGTAGACCGATGTGTTGAAAGTATCTGCAAACTCCATCAGACACAGGTGCCAGAAGACACTCTTATCTTTCTGCCAACGGAAAAAGATATCAGGGAATGTTGCAACCTGCTTGAGAGCAAACTACCAGAGTCTCTTATCCTTCCCATGTTTGGCAGATTACAGGCAGCAGACCAGAAAAAGATTTTCAAACAATCGTCTAAAACTAAAATCGTGGTCGCAACCAACGTTGCCGAAACATCCATCACCGTCCCTGGAATTCGTTACGTGATCGATACTGGCCTTGCCCGTATCTCCCAGTATAACGTACGAGCACGTACAACAAGCCTTCCCATAACCAGAATTTCAAAAGCAAGTGCTGACCAGCGTAAAGGGCGCTGTGGTCGAATTGGGCCAGGTATCTGTATACGCCTCTACTCAGAAGAAGATTATGAGGACAGGGACCAATACACGTTACCTGAAATCAAACGCTCAAATCTTGCAGATGTTATCTTGCAGATGATCAGCATGAACCTTGGTTCACCCTTTGACTTTCCCTTTATAGAACCACCACACCCCGGTGCCATACGGGATGGATATGCGCTACTAAAGGAACTTGGAGCCCTTCAAGATGATAACGAGTTAAACAATACCGGCCGAATCATGGCGAGGCTTCCCATCGACCCGCAAATCTCCCGAATTTTAATTGCTGCCCGGGAAAACAACTGTGTCCGTGAAATTAAAATCATAGCACCTGCCCTTGCCATTCAGGACCCTCGGGTACGGCCAGCAGAACGTGAAAAAGAAGCGGACAATGCTCATAAAATATTCGCCCATGAACATTCAGACTTCCTGGCCCTTCTAAAAATATGGGATCTGTTCCATAACGTAAAAGAGAAAGGTTTATCCTGGAATCGTCTGAAAAAATTTTGCAAAGCACACTTCCTCTCCTTCCAACGTATGCGTGAATGGATGGATCTGCATGAACAGCTGGGCCGTATTCTCCAACGTGAAAAGGGTTTTATAGACAACAAAAATGAAGCTTCCTACGCCGCCGTCCATAAAAGTTTATGTACCGGTTTTGTGCGCAACATCGGGCTCAAGAAAGAAAAGGAGAGAAAACTGTATCAGGGCGCAGGCGGTAAGGAGTTTATGATCTTCCCCGGCTCTCACCAGTTCCACAGTGCAGGACGCTGGATCATCGGCGCTTCTTTCCTTGAAACAAACCGTCTCTACGGCCTGACCATTGCCGATATTGATGAAAAATGGCTCATTGAGACGGTGGATCATCTCTGTCGCAGGTCCTGGTCAAATCCACGCTGGAGTAAAAAAAGCGGACAAGTCATAGCTGATGAAAAAATCACCCTCTTTGGTTTAATCATTACCGCTGACAGGAAAGTGAATTTTGGCAAAACCTCAAACGCAAACCAGATTGAGGCGCGACAGATTTTTATTCAGCACGCTCTTCTTGAGAATGATATGTTGGGTGACTATCCCTTCCTGCGTCATAACCTGAAACTCCTGACTCACTGGCAACAAACTGAAGAACGTCTCCGCAAAAGGGATCTACTGGTTGACGATACAACCCTGTACCTCTTTTACGATACACGTCTCCCGGCATCGGTTTATGACACGTTTACCCTGAACCGTTTTTTACGAAGCAAAAAAGATCACAGCTTCCTGGAAATGGCTGAAAAGGATATCCTCGGCCGCAAACCAGAAGACAGAGAACTACAGGATTTCCCAAAACAACTGAACTTTGGCGGCCGTAAACTGCGTCTGCAATATAACTTGTCTCCAGGCGAAGATGATGATGGAGTAACAGTTCGCATCCCATTGGATGATGTCGACAGTTTCAATGCCACCGTATTTGAATGGCTGGTTCCGGGCCTGCTCAGAGAGAAAGTCACCTTTCTTTTGAAAGGCCTTCCTAAGCGTATCCGCAAACATCTGATTCCAGTAAATAACACTGTGGATCTACTGCTCGATGACAGTAACCATTATGAAGGTTCACTCTTCCATGCATTGGAAAAAGGAATCCAGAAACGATTTCAACTCCACGTGGGCCGCGGAGACTGGCCAAGTGAGCTGCCATCCCATCTATTGATGCGTTATCAGCTCTTTGATGCTAACGGCAGTGCAGTGACTGCTGGAAGAGAACTGCACAGCTTAAGGACGAGTATCAACGCAACATCTTCCAAAACAATAAAACCAGCACAAAAAAGTGGACAAAACCTGGAACGCTGGCAGAACAAGATTTTCAGCAAATGGGATTTTGAAGGACTGGAAAGAAGAACACCACTCTTCACTAAAGATAAGGAAATAGCAGGATATCTCTACCCTACACTGCATGTTGAAAGAAACAGAGGCGGAGTACGCATCACTTTTGAATCAAACAGACAACTGTCAATACAGTGCAATACTGAGGGCTGTTTATTTCTCTATCAACTCCACTTCAAAGATCAGTTTAAAAGCCTGAAGAAGTATTGTCATACTTCCTTTTCAGGGCCATCCTCTTTCTGGCTGGCAAATCTCCTTGGTAACAGGCAGGATGCCTCAGCTAACCTCCTTCACTTTATTATGAAGACCCTGTTTAATCAGGATACTGAGACTATTCCTGACAAACAAACATTCGACAAAACGGTCAAAAAGGTCAGCCAGGAAGGGCTATACAAAAAAGGACAGGAAATTTGTGATGCGGTGATGCTGGTACTGCGCAAACGAAAGGATATGGCCGATCATATTTCACGTTTTGCAAGTCTTTCCCAAAAGAGCAAAACCTACAACAAAGAGCAGTTTGAGGAGTATGACCAACTCTCCGAAGAGATCCTGGCCACAGATTTTCTAACAACCGGCAACCTCGCCGAACTGGAAAACTGCCCGCGCTTCTTCCAGGCGTTAATGATCCGTATTGAGCGAGCGTATGCAAGTCTGCACAAAGATACCAACAAGGCAAAACAACTGACACCATACCTGCACAAGCTTGCCAGCTTACCGGACGATATTGGCACCATGCCTGTTGAATGCAGAGAAGCAGTCGCTGTTTATAAAACAATGCTCAACGAATTTCGAGTAACCATTTTTGCTCCAGAACTTCCAGGAAGCGGTCAGGTTTCAGCAAAAAAGTTAAAAAAGCAGTGGCAGCAGATCCAATCTATTTGTCCCTGTCGTCTGCCATCGTAAACTGACTAGCCGTTACTATGGTGGGTTGATGTAATTGATTGTTTTAGCATTTTGACACAAAAACCAGTGAGTTTACGCCGCTCTCCCCGCATGTGGTTGGAATACTAACCGTAGCAGTAATCTCCTAAAACCAATCAGCAGCGATGAACCCCAGGGCGAGTTAATTTTGGGAGATTGTGACGAATCTAGATTGTCATATTCAGCCTCTGGAAACATATAGTTCGAGGAGAGTAGACCCAACAAGGCTGGCAGCAAATTTTGCGACTGCTGATTAAAGCGATCGGGACTGACTTCGTTCAAAAAGAGTGACAAGTTCTCTGCTTGCATCAAATGAATCATTGGCGGAACAAATGGCAGAGACAACGGCAATGGCACTGGCCCCAGCCTTTATAACTGCTTCAGCATTGGATGCATCAAGCCCGCCTATGGCCACCAGAGGATGGCAGGAATAGTCTCTTATTTTTGCAAGTCCTTCAAGGCCCCAGGGAATTTTGGTATCTGTTTTTGTGAGGGTGGAAAACACCGGGCTGATCCCCAGGTAGTCCACATCCAAATCCTGGGCTTTTTCTACATCTTCCCAGGTTTCAACGGACAGACCGATAACAGCATTGGAACCCAAAAGATTTCTGGCATGTTCATAGGGCATATCGCTCTGGCCAAGATGCACTCCATCTGCCCTTGCTGCCAGGGCAATGTCCACTCTATCGTTTATAATTAAAAGAATTCCGGCCGGTTTTAAAATGGACTTCAGGGCCAGGGCTTTTTTCAAAAACAGACGGGTGCCACTATCTTTTTCCCGGAGCTGAACACAGGCAACACCTGCCCTGACCGCATCTAGGACTATTGACTCAAGTGACTTTCCCAGGCACGCCTTCTGATCTGTGACAAGATAGATTCCTTCCATTCTCATCCTTAAGCCTTAAAGAACTCTTCAATATGAGAGGCTGACAATTGATAAAGGGCATCAATAAAATTGACCTGGAGACTTCCGGGCCCCTGGGCATTCTGGGCTGCCATCTCGCCTGCAATACCCATAACAGCCATGGCATGGGCAACGGCTTTATCATACTCCTGATTTATTGCGGCAAAGGCTCCGCACAGGGCAGTAGCAGTACAGCCAAGGCCTGTGACACTGGGCATCATAGCATGACCGTTTTTTACCTGGATAATTGATTCCTTTGATACAATATAATCAATTTCACCGCTGATACAGACCACACAATCAAACTCCCGAGCCAGACCCTTGGCGGAATCAATGGCCTGATCAGAAGCACTGGTGCTGTCTACGCCTTTGGTCATTATGTCCTGTTTGCACAACGCCATAATTTCTGAACCATTTCCACGGATAATGGAGGGTGCAGTTGTCTCGATAAGTGTCCTGGCAGTTGTCGTTCTGTATTGGGTGGCACCAACACCGACAGGATCTATGACAATGGGAATCCGTCTTAGTTTTGCTTTTTTGGCTGCTTTAAACATGGCTTCAATCCAAGGATCACTCAAGGTGCCGATATTGACGACCAGGGCTCCAGCAATTTGGACCATTTCTTCAACTTCAGGTACGGCGTGGGCCATGACCGGAGAGGCTCCCAGAGCCAATAAAGCATTGGCACTATTGTTCATCACCACGTAGTTGGTGATATTGTGGATCAGGGGGGCGGTTTTTCTTATTGTTTCAACATCTTTTAAGATACTTGATGGATTCATTGATATTCTCCTTTGTCCCGGTTATTCAGGGTGAGGCTTTTCCTTGGTTTATGGGGCCGCAAGTAAAAGCTTATTCATTATAATCAGAGATACCCCATTTATCCAGTTTGGCAAGGCAAACGAAACACTTTATCTGCTTCGTTGCTGGAAATATTGACTCATTTCATCGAAATACATTACCATTGGGAATATAGAAAAAATGGACATAAAGTTAAGGGAGGCTAGAATACTCTGAAGAGAGGTGTTTTGGCTTACTGATTGTTCATTGCTGATTGGACTGACTTATGATGACAACTGCTATCCAGGATTCAACTGATTGTGATACAAACACCTCGCTCCTCTTCACTGAAGGTGACACGCTCTATGACGCCATGCTTGCCGATATCGCAACAGCTCGTAAGACGATTAAACTTGAAAGTTATATTTTCGCTGACGATGAAATCGGACAGCGCTTTGCCAGGGCACTGAGCAAGCGTAGTGCATCGGGTGTATGTATTCAGCTTCACCTGGATGCGGCCGGCTCTCTGTTTTGGTATTCACGGCGTCTGGAACGGGAACTGAAAAGGAATGGGGTGGAGGTGCGCTGGTTTCATCGCTGGAGCTGGCGAAATCCATTACGCTATAATCGCCGCAATCATCGTAAACTTCTGGTGATTGATGACTCCACTGCCTATGTTGGCGGCTTTAATATTCATCGGGAAAACTCGTACCTCATCTATGGTAAAGAACGCTGGCGCGATACCCATGTACAATTTTGCGGAGGGTTAGCTGTCCAGGCGGGACAGATATTTGATCGGTTCTGGCAGGGGAATCGACGCTGGCTCCAGCCTCAACCGATCAACCGGAATCTGCTGGTACCCAACTATTCCCTGCGTGGCCGCTTTTTCCTGAACAAGATGTTTATCGATTTGTTTTCAGGGGCCAAGCGATCGATTTTTTTAACCACTCCCTATTTTGTTCCCGATCACCGCTCCCAGCGCCTGCTTACCTCAGCGGCTCAACGTGGTGTTGACGTACGCCTACTGGTACCGGATAAAAGTGATAATCGTGTCGCCCAATGGGCAGCCCATGCAGCCTATGATGCACTATTACGTCACGGAGTACGTATATTCGAATACAAACCACGAATGTTACATGCCAAGACGGCCATTGTGGACGGGAAAAGGGCCACCGTAGGTACTGCGAATTTTGATTATCGCAGCCTGTTTCTCAACTATGAGCTCAATCTTTTCAGCCCGGATTCGATACTGTGCCGGAAGCTTCACGAACAGTTTCAGAAAGATCTTATGGAAGCAAAGGAGATTCACCTCCAACAGTGGAAGCGTCGTCTCTTGATCAGCCGCTTGTTTGAGTTTATCGGTTGGATAGCACGGCGCTGGCTTTGAAAAATCTGGAAATAAGGTACCGAAGCCTCCTTCAGAGCTTTTCATTTCAAACAGAACAGCCAGTTACAGTGGCCCGAGCCCTTTACAACCTCAGCATTGCACGTATCAACCAGCTCTGGTTGTCCAGGGGGGGGGGATTCTCAATATGTATTTGGCAAAAAAATGACTATCGTCGAATATGAAACGCAACCTATCAACTATATCCAAGAAATATATCGGTACGAATCTGATCTTCTGCGACATCAATTGTGGCTAAGGCTTTTTTTATCGCCTCAACCATGACAGGTGGCCCTGAGACCATATAGTGGGCACTACTGCTTCTGGGTACTTCTTTTGAAATTATATCGGCGTTTATAAACCCTTTATAAGCGTTTTCCATGCCGCTATTGTCTGATAAAACATGGACCAAATGGAAATCGGCAATTTTTATATTTTCCAATTCATCCCTGAAAGCGATATCCTCTCTATTCAAATTCCCATAGATTAGGATAACCGTGCCGATGTTTCCTTTTTTTTTCTCGAGGCTTGTAAGGATACTTCTGATCGGTGTGATGCCAATGCCTCCGGCTATCATGACAAGTGTCTCGCTTGAGTCAGCAATGCAAAATTTCCCAACCGGTCCTTTTATGGTGATCGATTCTCCCTTTTTAAGAGATTCCAGTCGACCGCAGTATGGACTGCCGGTCATCCGCTTGGTTACTTCAATGAACTCGGTTTCTTCAGGGCAGTAACTTATTGATAATGGATGGGCCTGTTTATTACCTAAATCTACCAGTATATATTGACCAGCAGTAAAGATAAAATGCTCGGGCATTTTTAAGCGATAACTTATAGCAGTAGGCGTTCTTTCTATTCGTTCAATAAATTCAGTACGGTATTCCATTGTCATGTTTCTCTTCCATTTTCAATTGTACGTTTAAAAAGACGGTTCTAAGGGCAAAAACTGGATGTTTTCCGACATACTTTAACAATATAACAATCAGTTGTCTTGGTCCGCCCCCCTTTTATTGTTTTACAAATGGTTATTTGTATCTCTGGCGTTTAGCTTTAGAAGTCTAATCGTTTGTTTTAACAGCCGTCTTCCCTACGAGCTTGCGATAGTGCAGATGCGACTAATCCAGCAGGAACAGCAACAATACCAAGCCCTACCATGAGTACAAAAAAAGTGAAGATTCTTCCACCAGCAGTTATAGGAAAAACATCTCCATACCCAACTGTTGTTAATGTCGTCACAGCCCACCATAAGCAATGAAAAACTGACTTAAATTGTTCTGGTTGGGCTTGATTCTCAAAAAAATAGATACCAACAGCAGATAAATACAACAAGATTAATGAAACAAATGAAAATAAGATTAGTTCTTCTTTGGCGATGAGAAATGCACGATGAAACCTGCCTATAGCTTCACTGTAGCGCAACAGTTTTAAAATACGAAACAAACGAAGAAGCCGGAAAATTCTTACTGCACGAAGGTCGATTCCTGACGCAATATAAAATGGAAGGATTGCAAATAAGTCCACTACACCAAAAAAACTAAAAACGAATTTCAATTTATTGTCTGCTACAAATATCCGAGTCAAGTATTCGAAAGTAAATATAATTACCGTAACTATTTCAATTGTTCGTAGTATTTTTTTGGTAGCTACAGACAGATTTGGCAGGGTATCAATTGAGAACGTGATCAAGGAAATGATAATTAAAAATTGTATTGCTAATGCAAATATTTTCCCCTGAATAGTTTGGGGATTTTCAATTATTCCTTTAATTTTTTTATTCATTGAATCTGTGTTTTTCTTAACATAACAGCCAAGCTGTGCAGAGCCAGCGGCATGATTATTGAGAGTTTGCTCTCAGTGAGCAGCCAGTTTGAAACGTTTGAAACGGGGTCGAACCAAGCTATCACCAGGATTTGCTGTCGTTAAGTCAATAAAATAGCTATTATCTGGCCTTAAAGTACTCTTCTCACCCTCAAAAAGCGTATTGTAAGGGGCCGACACCTCTTTCAGAGCAATCCCTTCCTTCTCTGAGACAAGCGTACGCCCCTTGGCTCGTAAGCCAAGGGGCTGCTGTATCCTGTCCATAAATCCCTCGCTGCCAATCGCAATTGATTCACTCCAAAGGCTCTTTCTTTTCTTTACGTCAGCCTGTAACTCTACCTCGATCCAGTTCCTATGCTCCTGCCGAAAATGCTCTTGATTGTCGATGAAAAAAAAATCCAGCAAAGCTTTCTTATTAATCACTGTATATCGTTAGGATGGATTCTGAATTTCATAAAACCCACTTAACCTGTATTCTGAGGGATGTCTCACCACTCCTGCCCGCACCATGTTGAGATCGATATAGGCAACACATTTTGCCAGATGCTCATCCGTCTCCACTGCAGTAGCTGATATCTGTCTTCCCAGAAGGCTCCTTTTCTCTAAACTCCTGAGCTGTTCTTCCAGCAACCAACTGCAGGCTCTTTGCAATAACGCCCTCTTCAATATCGACCACCAGCAGGTGAATATGATTTTAGGTCAAGATATAGTTGAGCACACACAAACCGCACCGTTTTTTCGCTTCAAAGAGCCAATGACGCCATCGTGTTCTGTCTTTTTCAAAACTGAGCAGGAACTCTTGTTTGTGGCACCTGTGGGTAATGTGCCAGACGCATCCCGGTATGTAGTGTCTGTGCGCTCTCGGCATAAATAAGTTTGGTTCTAGTTGTTATTCTGGTGGTCT
>JAFLJS010000029.1 GCA_022712895.1 Desulfocapsa sp. | reverse complement strand
TACGAAATAATAAATATTCAGTTCTGACTGAACACCTGTCAAAACAAATAAAAGAAAAGCTATAACGTGGAACACCGCGGCTAGACGAAAGGCATTTTTAGGACCTAAGCGTGAAGGTAGGGAATGTAAACCTGTCTTTTTATCAAAATCAGCATCCAGGCACGCGTATACAGTATCAAACCCTGCTACCCAAAATAAAACACCGGCCGACAGAGCCCATGGAAAATTCTGCCAATCGCCCTGAACCGCCACCCAACCCCCAAGTGGTGAAAAGGCAAGGGCAACACCTAAAATCAGATGGCAAAAAGATGTGAAGCGTTTGGTCAGCGAGTAGAAAAGCGTCAGACTTAAAGCAAAAGGAGCAAGTGTTAATGTAAAGGGGTTTAACATCCATGCGACCACAAAAAAGAGAACACCGGCCATGACAACCATACTCCATGCCTCAAGAGTACTCACGGCTCCTGCGGGGATTGCACGCCCAGCAGTCCTCGGGTTTGCTCCATCAAATTTCGCATCAACTATTCTGTTAAATCCCATGGCACAAGTCCTGGCCCCAACCATGGCAAGGATTACCAGGAGAAATGTTTTCCCATCGGGTAGACCTCGTGCAGCAAGAAAAGCACCCATTAAAGCAAAGGGCATGGCAAATATGGTCAATTTAAATTTGATCATCTCAAAGAGAATTGCAATTTTCTTAAACATTCATTCCTTCCCAGCGTTTACGCCCTTTCATTTCAAGACCGAGTTGATCACCAAGACGCCATGAAAATGTGGTGGCAGCCTCTTCAATGGATTTTGGATTTAAATAAAAACTGGGATGTGGTGGACAGATCGTCGCTCCGGCATCGTGTACTGCCAGCATATTTTTGAGATGCGTTCTGTTGAGTGGCGTTTCTCTGGTGACAAGCAGAAGTTTTTTGTTTTCCTTCAATATTACATCTGCAGCACGGTGTACAAGAGTGGAACTGATACCTGCAGCAATCGCTGCCAACGTTCCCATGGAACAAGGCAAAACAACCATCGCATCGTACCCGGCTGAACCGGAAGCCGGAGGTGCTGCAAAGTCTTTACTGTCAAACCATCTGGTTACACCTGGCAACTGCGTATACGAAATACCAGTTTCTAACTGAAGGACTTTTTCTCCGGATTCCGAACAGATTCCATGTACTTCAATTTGTTCGTTTTCCAGGAGCTGTAGAAAAGAATGGAGAAATACCATGGCAGATGCGCCAGTAATCGCAACAACGATTTTCTTTGCTTGCAGAGTATTCATTTTCAATAATATCTATTTATGAAACTATCAGCACAGAGTGTAACCATCCGAGAGTAAAGCCAGGTGGCATTAGAAGAATTGCAAAGGAACCGCTAGAGAAGACCCCTCACCACGCTCTATAAGATAATTATAAAACTTCTCAAGGGCTAGTCGTTTTCTATCTCCCAGCCCATACTCAATTGCCCTTAAATACACATAACACTCATCAGGATGCATTGGAATACGTGGTGCCACTCGCAGACAAATTGACTCTAGGTCCTGTCTGCCCTCCCCTTTACAGGTAAGGAACTCCTGATGAATTGCAGTTACAACCTCAGCATTATCTCTGCAAAATTCTTCACGAACGGCAAAAATCGCAAAAACAAACGGAAGATCAGTGTATTTACACCATACCTCACCCAGATCCATCTGGTACTGGAACTCTCCACTGGCTGACAAACGTAGTGCTTCATCACCAATGGCTAAAATTCCAGCGGCATCATTGGCCTCAACCCCAATTACATCACCAACAATATATTCAGGTTTAACACAATAAAATTTTTCCAGGATAATTTTAACTAAGGCGATGGAGGTTTCAGATTGACCACTGAGCAGGACAACATGTTTGTCCAGTAATTTAGGATCAATCCTTGAAAAGAGAAAAACTGAACCAACAGAGCCGTTAGCACTAATCGACAGATCTGGTAATATTTTATAGCGTTCCGGTCGAACACCATATTCGTATGAAGAAACAAAGCCCATATCAAGCTCACCATCAGCCAGCATCTGGTTAAGTGTTGACGGAGGTGCTTCGACAACATGCCAATTTTCTGGATGTGAGCGCGTCTTCCAGGTTTCATATATTGGAGCAGTGTTAATGAAATTAACCATTCCAATGCGTATGGTTTTAGTATCTAAAGCTTTGTTCACTTCTCGTTACCTATCAAACCGAATATTATTCACTGTAGCGTATAACCCTCTCAGGTTTGTCAATGACCGTGAGTATCTCTAATACTTCTTTTTCACTGACAGCGGTAGATATTTTTTTATCTTCAATACCTATAAAGTTGGAACTTTTTCCAGGTTCAAGACTTCCGTAATCAGCCTCTCGGCCAATCGCGCTGGCTCCTGCAATTGTAGCCATGGCAAGAATTGTTTCGGGAGCGACCGCTGGATGTTCTTCGCGGAGCAGTGCCATTTCATGCCACATACTAAGCTCAGGGTTAGAGGCAAGTGAATCAGTACCAAGGGCCGGTATAATATCGTGTGCCAAAAAGGTTTCTAGTCGAGCCTTACCAACACCCAGGAATTTATTACTACCAGGACAGAGGCAAACGTGACTCTTTGCCCCAGCAAGTATCTGAATATCATCATCACTGACAAATACACAATGGACACAGATAGTCTTTTCATCAAGAACTTCTATTTTATGTAAGTAGTCCACTACAGACTTACAGCTGTTTACGGCCAGGGGAAAAGTACCATCTAGCGCATCTCTATCCTGTAAGAAATCATAAAAACAGCCTTCCCCCTGTAAAAGCAATAATGCCTCATCCCTGCTTTCTTCAACGTGTAAAGAAAAAACAGATTTTTTTACGCTTGCTCGTTGCTTAATGCTTTGAAGCAGTTGTGGAGAAGTTGAATAAGGGGCATGCCCAGTTGGAAAAACATCTTCAGCAAGACCATCAAGAGTCAACAAAGCAGCCTGAGTTGCCTTTGCAGATGGGCCTATTAACTCTAAGAGTGAATGTATGTCCGGAGTCTCTCCGGAAAGAGATGGCAGAGTAGTGTTCCCGGTGTCCAACAACACAACAACACCGGACTCGAATTGATTATGGGCACATTTTGCAGCAGCAAAATGAATTTCTTCCTCTGAATATTGGCAGGCTAGACGTTTTTGTAGCAGACTACGAACCCAGTCACACATAGTACTGTTTGGATTTTCCTGTGACACCACACCTAAAACAGATAGTTCAAGGTGGATATGGGCATTCACAAGTCCAGGCATCAAAACACCAGAGCAGTTGTAAATAGGGCTTTTGGAGTAAATAGTGGAAAATTCATTCCAGGGACCAACGGCCTTTATCCGGCCCCTGTGAACAACAACCACACCATTATGTATGGTTTGCGATGTAACCGGGATTACCCACGGTGCTCTGTATAAAACAACAGAAGAGTGGTCAACAAGGGTGGACATAATAAGGGGAGTCTTACACGAGCAGACTATAATCCATCAATCGCTGTTTCGGTTCAAAACCTGCATCCTTGACAAGACGATTAATCTCTTTTTCAGATAACCTGAAGCTTATACCAGCTGCAGCCACAACATTTTCCTCAATCATTGTTGAACCGAAATCATTAGCCCCAAAGCTAAGAGATATTTGCGCAATTTTTGGTCCTTGTGTAACCCATGAGGCCTGAATATTGTCAAAATTATCGAGGTAAATGCGGGACAAAGCGAGCATACGTAGATAGGCGAAACCTGACGTTTTTTCAATTACCTTCAGATCATTTAATGCGGTATTATCAGGCTGGAATGGCCAAGGGATAAACGCAGTGAATCCTTTAGTCCGATCCTGCAGTTCACGTAAACGCCGGAGATGTTCGAGACGCTCTTCGATGGTTTCAATATGCCCGAACATCATGGTAGCGGTGGTACGAAGGCCTTGGTTATGTGCTTCTTCCATCACCTCTATCCATTGATCGGCTGTACACTTGCGTGGAGCGGTTGATTCCCTAACACGGTCATTTAAAATTTCAGCACCACCGCCAGGAATGGAATCAAGCCCAGCGTTTATAAGACGATTAATAACTTCAGATATGGAAGATTTAGATATTTCGGCAAAATGGTAAATTTCGGGTGGAGAAAAACCGTGAACATGTATCCCGGTTTCTTTGATGAAGCGGAGCATATCTTCATAATACTCAAGGGGAAGATCGGGATGCAGTCCACCCTGCAGTAATATTTGTGTTCCGCCCAGTTGTAGCGTTTCTTTTATTTTTTCAGCCAGTTCTTCTTTACTGAGTAGATATCCGTCTTTATTTTCAGGAGCCTTAAAAAAGGCACAGAATTTACAGGCAGAGACACAGATATCAGTGTAATTAATATTTCTATCAACTACATAAGTAACAATGGGTTCTGGGTGTTTTTGTTTTCTGATAGCATTTGCCAGAAAACCAAGCTGGTAAATATCCGCATTATTGTACAGTGCAAGAAATTCCTCATCCCCTATACGACCACCATCAAGAACTTTACTGCTAATATCCTGAAACGTATCAACTTGAAGTTGCATGTTTACGACCTGATTCTAGTTATGTACCTGGATTGTTTCGTAAAGAGTATCGCGTTCAATTGCTATACGTCCCGATTCTTTAATCAGTTTAACAAGCGTTGTTGAACCAATGGCCTGATCTGTTTCAGCTCCGGCCATATGGGTGATAACCTCTTCCTTGACGGTGCCATCCATATCATCAGCGCCAAAGGAAAGTGCAAGTTGAGCGACTTTAGGGCCAATCATCACCCAGTAAGCTTTTATATGCGGAAAATTATCGAGCATCAGTCTGGCCACTGCAATACTCTTTAAATCATCCATTCCAGTAGTGCGGGACAGGCTAGACATCTCTGTATTTTTGGGATGGAATGACAGTGGAATAAAGGCAAGAAAGCCATTGGTTTCATCCTGAGCCAGTCGCAACGCATCAAGGTGCTCAACGCGCTCTTCCATGGTTTCTATATGACCGTACAGCATAGTAGCATTGGTATGCAGCCCATGTTTATGAGCTACTTTAGCAATTTCTATCCAGTCTTTACCCGGGAGCTTTTTTTCACAGGTAATTTCACGAATACGAGGGGCAAAAACTTCTGCACCACCACCAGGAATTGAACCAAGCCCAGCAGCTTTTAGAATTTCAAGAGTTTCACCGACAGGTTTTTCAGCAAGTCCGGCAAGGTGTGCAATCTCCACGCAGGTAAATGCCTGAATATGAACATCTGGTCGAACGTCTTTAATCCCTTCCAGAAGATCTGTGTAATAAGAAAAAGGTAAATCAGGATGAATACCGCCAACCATATGAATTTCAGTAATAGGTTCATCAAGTCGGTCACGAACTTTCTGTTTAACCGTCTCCAAATCCATCTCGTAGGCAAGTTCAGACTCTTTGTCTTTACCAAAGGCGCAAAACTTACAGAGATTTGTACAGATATTAGAGTAATTTATATGCTGGTTATAGATAAAATAGGTATTATCTCCATTCATCCTGTTACGAACCATGTTGGCCATATAACCAAGGGCAAGAATATCAGTTGAATTATATAACCTGACACCATCTTCAACAGAAAGACGTTCCTGAGCCTCTACTTTTTCGAAGATATCCCCAAGGCCAGCCTGCTCAATAAAATTTTTCATAGTCATAAAAAAAGCCGGGAATAACCCCGGCTTGTATCCAGCAATTATTTTAAATAATAGTAGCTAATCAAGAAAAAACTTTAACTTATCACGTCTACTTGAATGGCGCAGCCTATTTAATGCCTTTTTCTCAATCTGCCTAATACGTTCACGGGAGACATTGAATCGCTTACCAATTTCTTCGAGGGTATATTCGGCTTTTTCACCTATACCAAAGCGCAGACGTATAATTTTTTCTTCTCTTTCACTTAATGTAGAGAGGATTTCCTCAACACGACCAGACAGCTCGCGGTTTTGCACAGCCTCATAGGGCGACTGCGATTCTTGATTTTCAAGAAAATCACCTAAGGTGGAGTCGTCGTCACCCACTGGAGTTTCGAGGGAAATCGGTTCTCGGGAAGCCTCAAGAATAGCCAGGATTTTATCCATGGGTAGATCAGTATTCTTAGAGATCTCAAGGGGAGTTGGCTCTCTTCCAAGTTCCTTATAGAGCGCATAAAAAGCCTTAAAGAACTGGCTGCGCAATTCAAGGAAGTGAACTGGAAGACGGATGGTTCTGGTTTTATCGAGGATCGCTCTAGTGATGGCCTGGCGAATCCACCAGGAAGCATATGTAGAGAACTTATTGCCCTTGGTATAATCAAAACGAAAAACAGCTCGCATAAGACCGAGATTTCCTTCCTGAATAAGATCAGCAAGGGTTAAACCTTGATGCATATAACGCTTGGCGATGGAGACAACCAGGCGTAGATTCGCACGAATCATACAATCTTTGGCAATTTCGATAGACCGTGAGTAGGCCTCAAGTCTTGTCTGCAACTCCAGGAGTTCCCGGACTTCAGAATACTTTTTGGCAGCACTGGTAACGCTATAGCGCATGAAATTCAGCTGCTGCTTTTTAGGCTTTAACGTTGGATCCCTTTTTTCCCAGAGAGCAATCCGAGTGCAAAGAATTTCAATATCTTTCACATCCGACTTATCAAGCCTAATGGCTTCAATAATGGACTCGAATCCCTGTCGAATAGTTCTGGAATACTTAGCTTCCTCTTCAGGAGTCAGGAGATCAAAGCGCCCCATCTCACGAAGATAGGTAGTGGTAGTCTCTTCACCATCATGAGGTTCATCAGGCTGAGAATTTGCAGCAGCATCTTCCTGCGTATCGTTATCTGCCTCAGAATCCTCTTTATAGATTTCTCCTGAAAGAGTTCTTTTTTCACCGTTTTTTCCATCCTGAGTGACAATTTCAATATTGTTGTCACTCAGAAAATTAAATACTTTCTCGATTGCAGCGGGATCTTTAATATCATCAGGAAGTAACTTGTTCAGCTCTGTAAAACTGATACAGCCTTCCTTTTTTCCTGCATTGAGAAGATTTTCTTTAAGTTCGACCAGCACCGTAAAGTTGCTCCTTTACTTAATTAGAATATGTTTGACGCATCAATAACTGTAATAATTCTACACTCATGATACGATTCTAGTTAATGTGAAACGTGAAGTGAAGTACATCTGGAAATAAAAATGGCAGCAAAAACGCTGCCAAGTACCAAACTTCTCGAACATCACATAATACAACAGATTCATGCGAAAAGCAAATAAATAACCCGTTGTTTTCTGCAACCACCCTACGGTGCAAACAGTTTTAAACTCAAATTTCTGCATACAAAAGTCTTCACGAAGCAAGCATTTGTCAAGGACAAAATTCAATGATACAATGTAACTATTATGACAAAACATTCTCAGACCCGCGCCAGCGGTATCCTGGCACATATAACATCACTCCCCTCGCCTCACGGCATTGGCGATATAGGTTACTCATCCTGGAACTTTCTCGAATTTCTCCACAAAAGTGGGCAGACTCTGTGGCAATTTCTACCAATAGTGCCAACCAATCCTATTTTTGACAACTCTCCATACATGGGCAACTCCGCCTTTGCAGGCTCCCCTCTACTCCTGTCAATGGAACTTTTGGTGGAAGATGGACTCCTCCCTAAAACAGATCTGAAATCAGACTTGTTTTCTGAATACCAGACATCCTTCCAGGAAGTCTCAGTCTATAAAAAAGATCTTCTACAATCAGCATTTAAACTATTCATAAAAGACGATGAACAATTCCTTGGATTTAGAAAGAACTGCCTGTGGTTAAACGATTATTGCCTGTTTATGAGCCTTAAAGATACGTATAAACAGAAAGGCTGGTTTGACTGGCCTGCTGATATTGCAGCTCGAAAACCAAAAGCACTTGCCGCAGCACAAAAAGACCTTGCCCCCAAAATCACTTACTACGCCTTCGAACAGTTTCTTTTTCACAAACAGTGGCAGCTCCTCCAACAAAATGCAAAAGACAAAAATATACGTCTAATTGGTGATATTCCAATTTACGTTGGTTGGGACAGTGCAGATGTCTGGGCAAATCAGGAGATTTTCGAACTAAACAAAAAAAACTATCGGCCAACCAATGTTGCAGGGGTTCCACCCGACTATTTTTCCAAGACAGGACAACGCTGGGGCAACCCGCTCTACAGGTGGAATAGCCAAGACAGAAACATTCAAAAGACATTACAGCAATGGTGGACAAAACGTTTCCAGGCAATGTTTTCCATGGTTGATATTGTACGTGTTGATCATTTCAGGGGGTTTGAATCCTATTGGTCGATCCCGGCAGCCCACAAGACTGCCGTAAAAGGAAAATGGATTAAAGGACCTGGGAAGGCTTTTTTTGATGATTTACAGAATCAACTGGGCCCATTGAATATAATTGCCGAAGATCTTGGTGAGATCACCCCCGAGGTTATCCAGCTTCGTGATGATCTTGGATTTCCTGGAATGAAAATCCTCCAGTTTGCCTTTGATCAAAACCGGGAGAATGCATTTCTGCCATTCAACTATACAAACAGCAACAGTGTTATCTACACCGGCACACACGATAACGACACCACCGTTGGCTGGTATCTCAGTAATAAAATCAACGACTCACAACGTCTGGAAATAAAAAAATACTGTAACAAAAAAACGCATGACGTTGGTGCCATCCACAAGGATTTAATTTATCTAGCACTATCATCTGTGAGCAATTACGCGATTATCCCTTTACAGGATATTTTAGGATTTGGCAATGATTGTAAAATGAATAGTCCCGGCAGTAAGGAGGGAAACTGGACCTGGCGGTGCGCCGAACGTTTTCTGACCCATGACATCAGTGACTGGTTACGAGCACAATGTGAACTCTTTGGCCGTTTACCTACACCTGTAAAAGAAAAAACTTCTAAACAAAACTCTCAAATATGAAAAATCTTTTTATTTTGGGCAGTCCTCGAAAAAGCGGCAATTCAAAAAATATGGCCCGAGCTGTTGCCAGTGGGATCTTGCAGAGTACAGATAACAACGTGGAATATATTTACCTGAACGCCCTAAATATTCGCCCCTGTCAGGGATGCGGTGGCTGTAACAAGACAGGAACATGCGTTATTAATGATGACATGCAGGAACTGTACAACAAAATAGACGAGGCCCATCGACTTTTTTTTGTAAGCCCCATATATTTTTACTCCGTCAGCGCACAGCTAAAAACCTTTATAGACAGGTGTCAGGCTCAATGGGCACAAAAATACTTATTACATAGAACTCAGACAAGGACAATCATTCGCTCAGGCTATCTGCTGTCTTGCGCAGCCACCAAAGGTGAAAAATTATTTGAGGGTGCCGAACTTATAATACAATGCCTCTGTGACACTTTAGATATCCATTACGGAGCACCCTTGCTCGTAAAAAATGTCGACAAGATCCATGCTGTTCAGAACAACATGGGAATAATGGCTGACTGCGTTCAGTTTGGAACGCACCTCATTAAAAATCAGGACTCTCCCACAGACAAACTCTAAAAGAGATGGAACTAAAGCTTGACAAGATTCAGACGAACAGGTAAAA
Organism: Desulfocapsa sp.; assembly: GCA_022712895.1. GTDB lineage: Bacteria > Desulfobacterota > Desulfobulbia > Desulfobulbales > Desulfocapsaceae > Desulfocapsa. The sequence goes on along the minus strand of JAFLJS010000029.1, from coordinate 37,895 downwards.
ACGCTGTCTATCATGGCCCCATCGTCTAGCGGTCAGGACACCGGCCTCTCACGCCGGGAACAGGGGTTCGATTCCCCTTGGGGTCACCATGAATATATTCAAGGGCTTAGCGAGTTTTCGTTAGGTCCTTTTTTGTTTATAGGGGACTTGGTAAGGGGGCTTTTTGTTCAAAATGCCTTAAAGCGCTCCTCACACTTTCCAGCCTATGTATATATTTTTCTGTTGTCGAAAGATTCTTGTGTCTTAATATTGTTTGGATGTCAATTAAAGGCACATTGTTCTTACTCAATTTAGATGCAGAAAGGTGTCTGATTGCGTGTATACCGAACGATTTGACCTTAGCTGTGTCACACAATCGGGGTAACCATTTCGATCTAGCAACATATGGTATTTCTGTTTCTAGGTTTGGAAACATCCACTCAGATGCATTTTTTTTCGACTATCTTTTTATACATCTCATACAAATACTCTGTCAGCGGCAACCAATCGTACTCCAGGGAACCATCTTTTCTTTTACGTGTATACAACCTGACCTACCTTAACTTTAAATCTACATCTTCACATCGTAAATAGAATATTTCGTTTCTTCTGGCTGCTAAGTGCAAATACGACAAGAGTATCACTCGGTAATCCCCCCGATAAATAAAGGTGTTCAAAAGTAGAATTTTCTCTTAACAAAATGATGAGGAGATTCGACATGAAAAAATCAAGATTTAGTGACAATCAAATAGTAAGCATTCTGAAACAAGCAGAAGGTGGTATTCCTATTCCAGAACTGTGCCGTGAACATGGTATGAGTAGTGCCAGCTTTTACAAATGGCGTGCCAAATATGGCGGTATGGATGCATCCCTTATGCGCCGTTTAAAGGAGCTGGAATCTGAAAATAGTCGTTTGAAAAAGATGTATGCTGAAATAGCAGATTGGTTGATACGACTTACGCAATGTGAAGGGATTTGGCTGGAACCACAAGGCTTTGGAGTTACAACAACGAGCGTCCCAATATGGGGATTGGGGGGGATAACTCCCAACCAAAAATTAAAATGGCAGCATGAAACCGCTTTAATTTTTTCTTCCCTCCCTTTTTTGTAAAGGGAGGAAAAAGTTAAAGCTAAGTTGATAAAATAGGGAAACAAAAAGCTCTGCTTTTAATACCCTTTAAAAATGGGCTGAATACAACCATACTTACCTTATTTTATAATCAATATCGCTATCCAAGGAACGAAATTGAATGCAGTAATCAGCAGTTTGTAGTTTGCGAGATACCTATGGACTGATTTCAGTGTAGTTTCCTCGTCAAACCCAAATATCTTTTCATGAATCCTGCAAAGGATACCTCGGAAAAGCAATACCGCAATTGCAGTGAAAGTGTAGATTCCAGTGTTGACGACCAAGCACCAGAAGAACAATTTTTGAAGTTGATCGATGTCCACAATACCCTCTTCGAGACGCTTAACTTTACACTTCAGCATTGGTTACTAAATCACATTGAAAAAACAGAATCAAGGATTCTCTTCTTCCACCATCCGCATAATCTCTTCTTGGAAATCAACATCCTGCATCAGCTTCATAGCAATAGCCTGACATACCTTTCCAGACAACCCATCAAAATCTGGTGTTGCTACATTTACGGTTATTTCCCCAGTATCAGAGGTTTCTATAATGAGAGCGGCTTGATTATTTGTAAGTTCCATTAGTTATGTTCCTTTTCTTCAACCTTATAAAGAATCTCTTCTTGAAATACCTCTATAGAATCACCAGTACTGAGTGCAAATTCTTTTGGAAGTTGAGTCACGATAACGGCCGAAACGCTATCATCCTCAATGTGCTCCACTTTCAAATCCAGATACCCACCATCAACACGCATTTTCTTACCTTTCCCGACACCGAAGAAGACTCTGATAGTTAGGGTATCACCCTCCCGTAAATCATTGAGCAACACACCGGAATAATCGGGTAGTTCTGGTGCGTAATAATTGAGTTTCTTAGCATTCGTCAGGCTATAGATATGATATCCGTTTGCTCTTACATCTTTGAAAAACGGTGGCTCTTTGGGCTGTTTGGGGAATTTTAGGATTGTCATAGCAGTATATTATTTTAATGAGACAGAAGAAATATTCTTTACATAAACCAGTTTGAATAAGACTAAACGATCTGGGCTGACTCGTAAACATGAACTCCAGACACTGGTTGGTCATGAGCTATTTTCACCATAAATTGTGCAACCGACTCAGCTTCAACTGGCTTATATTTTTTTAGAGAACCAAATAAAAAAGGTTTCCATAAAGGAGTGAGAATAGTGGCAACTCCTTCTCCAAAACGAAATTCTTCTCGTTTTCCTAAAAGTAATGACGGTCTTATTATTCGCAAGCAATTATAACCGATTCCTTTAACAGCCTCTTCCATCTCCCCTTTAACCCTGAGATAGAAACCCTTCGATTTTTCATCAGCACCAACAGAAGATACAACCAGAAACTGTTCTGCTCCCTGTTTCTTCATCAGCTCTGCTACAGTAACAACCAGTGAATAATCAATCATTCTGAATGACTCTTGTGATCCAGCTTTTTTGATCGTTGTTCCTAAACAGCAGTAGACATCATTGGCAGAAATTGAAGCTATTATTTGCTCAAGGTTGTTGAAATTTGTTATGACTACGTTGAGATTACGATGCGTTTTGAGTAGTGGTTTCCTTGCAAGAGCTATTACTTCTGAGTATTTGGGATCATCACAAAGAGCTTGAAGACAGTAACCCCCTATTAGGCCTGAAGCCCCTACTATTAGAGCTTTACGAGTAGTCATTACTTATTTCTCACCATCCACTAAGGCTTGCGTCATAGATTGCAGAATGGTGTTAACGAAATTTGAGGCTTCTTGTAGAGAGATATCTACTTGCTTGTATAGTTCTTCTATTAGGTCTGATTTGTTCATGTTTTTACCTTGAAGTGAATAATTCTACAAAACAACAATGTGTGGATATTCTTCAATCATTCTTTGCCAGAAAACACCACTCCAATCCATTGTTACCACGATAGTCCAATCTTCAGGAGTAGCATCAACAATGGACTTTACTATCTGATTGCCACAGCCCTTCTGTGAAGATGTAAGTGAATAGAAATCAATGTTCTTATGAACACACCTGTAAATGCCTCAGAAGTAAATTGTGCCCCCTGATGGGTATAGAATATAGTCGGATTACCCTTCGTCAGTGCATGCTGTAATGCGGCCACGCAGAAAAGGCTTTCCATAGTATTCGAAAGCTCCCAGGCAAGAACGTAGCGGCTATACCAATCAATTACTGCCGCAAGGTACATGAAGCCGTATCGCATTGGGATATACGTGATATCCATGCTCCAAACCTGTCCAACTTGCTCGATACTCATATTTCGCAGCAGGTATGGATAAGTTTTATGCCCCGGTGCAGGTTTGCTCGTGTGAGGCCCTGGTGTTATGGCCTGATGTCCCTTATCCTTCAACCAATCCGTTATCCGAATGTGCTCTTCTTTTCCCTTTCATTTGCATTCTCCTTTAATACTACTTTTGGAATGCAAACTCCACTTATGAGGGTGGTCCTAATATTGGGGGTAAGCGCAGTCGGGTAGAGCTTGCCATTGTCAAATATATGATCGTTGGGGTGGCATTACCAGCTCAACGATGACTCCTGTAAGATTTGACAACACATTGCTTCCCTGGCTGTCGTTCAGTTATAAGCAACTTTAATTCAGACAGACAGGTGGCATTCACTGTTTCCAGAGACAGTTGCATTAAAAACACGTTGTAAAGATCCTAGTATTTCAACATCCGACTCTCCTGTCATTTCGTTCATAAAAACTTTTTTCACTTCTGTTGCCAAAACGAGGACATTATCATAACGTTTGTGACAGTAGGTGGCCAGGAAGCCTTTGCCATAAAAAATATCATTTTCAGCAACTGTTGTCTCTATGCCATCAACCTTTATCTCCTGGAGCGCTACAAGCCATGACGCAATCACTGGTCGCCAGTTTTTATTTGTCACAGTGGAAGTGCCAAGGTTAAAAACAGGCAAGTCAGTACGTTCATATCGCTGGTAATTGTAAGAGTGTATATCATAGACAATGCACTGGCCGAAATCCTCTCTCAAAGCCTCTATAACGGCCGTTATAACGCGGTGAAATCGTGCATGCTTTGCCTGGCTTTCATGAATACGCTTACTTTTTAACGCGGTTTTCCATATCTCTTTTCCCCACGCTGTTTCGTAGACACACTCCTCATGAGTCCTGTTCAGATCGTATTCATAACGGGAATCATGGGCAATGATAGTGATTTCCTGATTTTCGATAAAGCTCCCGGTAAAAGGATCTTCCTCGTGATAGCGTTCTTTCTGTGAAAGCAGACAATTATCAGCAAGCTCTTTAGTAAGTCGTCCGCCATTATGCATGGCTGCACTCAGTGCCGGTATGTATTTATTTATTTTGAGTGTAAATGCTCCATCCTCAATGGTTGCAGTAAAAATTTCACGATTTCTGATCTTCTCCACGATGGCGGCTTCTGAGAAAAATAACATGGTTTTATAATATGCTGAGTTTGAAAGTGTTAACTAGTTACGTCCTAATACGTCATGCGAATACGTTCACAGTCAGGGCAGATCCATGTTGGTCCGTTAGACATCCCCCACCGATTCTCCTTAAAACATTCTTCACAAATCATAAACCCACACGGGCAACTAAAGCAGTAAGGAAATTCTTTTTTGCAGCAGTGACAAATATATTTTTCATTCTTTCTTCTACGATATTTTTTTTCTTTCTTTTCTTCACTCATTTCTGCAGTTCCTCAAGCAACCATTTTTTGTATTCATCATTAACATCAAGGACTGGAGTCGAGATTATTTCAGGCACATCGTACGGATGCAGGATTTCAATTTCTTTTCTTAAAGTATTCCATAGAGACTCAACACTTTTTACGAGCAATTTATACTCGGTGTCCGGTTCAATAATACCTTTCCACCAATAAAGAGACTCCATAGGAGAACTTAACTGAGCACAGGCGATGAGACGTTTTTCAAGGAGTTTTTTCGCAAGATCCAAGGCTTCTTTTTTTGAATCAAACGTTGTAGTAACAAGGATTATTTTGCTCATTGCTTTCTCGGTTTTTCTTTTATAGTATCTACTGGTATAAGGAAAGTTTATAATCACTTTTTAGGGACAAGCTATGCTTTTTACCATAGACGTAGGCAATTCACACACGGTAACAGGACTTTTCGACGGCAACAAACTTGTTGGCCACTGGAGACTCAAATCAGACCGTGAACGCACCGATGACGAGTTGGCCATCCGCTACCACGCCCTCTTTTCCATGGCAAAAATCAATAAAGATGATATTGACGGGATAATCATTGCAAGTGTTGTACCCTCTCTTGAAGCAGCATGGATATCCTGTATCAACACCTATTTCTCCGCATCATTAAAAAGGGCACCCTTTGTTGTTTCGTCCAAAAGTATTGGCCATATCATCAAAGTAAAAACTGATTACCCTGAAGAGGTTGGTGCCGATCGTCTGGTCAATGCAATTGCCGCCTGGGAGCGACACAAACAAAATTTAATCATTATCGATTTTGGTACAGCTATCACCTTTGATTGCGTATCCGCAGAGTGTGAGTACCTGGGGGGAACAATTCTACCAGGTATTGCCATATCTTTAGATGCGCTGGCCACAAGAACTGCGAAACTTCCCCGAATCGATGTATCCGAACCACCAGATACCATTATCGGCAAGAATACAGTGCAGGCCATGAAAAGTGGTATCCTTAACGGTTATGGCTCTCTGGTTGATGGACTCAGTGAAAAAATTGTAACTGAGCTCTGCCCGGCAAATGAACCCTATAAAATACTTGCCACAGGTGGTATGGCACATCTTATCGCTCCGTACAGTAAGTGTATTAAAGAAGTAGATACCATGCTTACCCTGCATGGCCTTCAACTGTTATACAATAAAATATAAATGCAAACGCCACCAAGCATCAGGCCCAAACCACTAAAACGTGGTGACACTATAGCCATTATCGCCCCTGCTGGTCAGATACCTGACACAAAAGGCCTTGAACAGGGAGTATCGATTCTTCGGGAGATGGGATTTGAGGTTAAGCTTCCGCGAAATCTATGGCCCGGTACCGGATACCTTGCAGATACAGATAGTAACCGAGCCCTTGAAATGCATAAGATGTTGGCAGACGACGATGTTTCCGCATTGCTGGCTCTTCGAGGCGGTTTTGGTTGCCTGCGCCTCCTGCCACTGCTCGACTTGAAAGAACTCAAGAAACATCCAAAACCAGTGATTGGTTTTTCAGACCTGACAATTTTACACACCCTCTTATTCCAGCAGTGCGGCTTAATATCTTTTCATGGCCCGGTGCTCACCAGTTTATCCTCTTGTTCCTCCGCGGCGCTTGAACGATTTCATGCAACTCTTATGGGGAAGTGGGACAAACCTTTACCCTTAAAATCCATCGAAATTCTCCGTGGCGGTGACTCTGTCACGGGTCCACTGGTTGGCGGAAATCTCAGTAGTATTATCAGTATACTCTCAACACCGTTTCAACCGGATTTTAGAGAATGTATTCTTTTTTTAGAAGATGTCGGAGAACCACTTTATAAACTCGACAAAATGTTCACCCAACTTTTTCAAGCTGGCATCCTGAATGAACCTGCTGCCATTCTCCTGGGTGACTTCTCCCCATCCCAGGAAATGGACTCTCTGGAGTCCATTCGCTTCCATGAAGAAATCTGGACACGCGTACTCGAACTCACTGAAAACACAAGCATCCCAGTCTGGGGAAATCTGCCCATAGGGCACCGTTCCAACAATATCATCCTTCCCCATGGATCTATAGCGAATGCAGATAGTTGTCAGGCCTCATTGAGCTTTTCCTGACAAAAAATATTTTATGATATTGTTTGCCATAAAGCATTTGCCAGACGCTTTTCATTGTGGTATCGGTGAGTTTATAGTTTTACCAAATGGTTAGGGAAATTCCTTCCCCAGCCGTAATCCTCAATCACTCTTCTGGAGAAGAATAATGAAAAAATTAGTTACAGGACTTGCAGCTACCGCTGTTTTAGCTCTTGCGTTCAGTGCTGCGCCCACATTTGCTGCTGACCAAAAGTTTGTTACCATTGGAACAGGTGGTGTTACCGGCGTTTATTATCCAACTGGTGGCGCTATCTGTCGTCTTGTGAATAAAACAAGAAAAATACATGGTATTCGCTGTTCAGTAGAAAGTACTGGTGGTTCTGTATACAACCTTAATACTATTGCTGCCGGCGAGCTTGACATGGGTGTTGCCCAGTCCGATTGGCAGTACCACGCATATAATGGTACCTCTAAATTTGCAAAAAAAGGACCAAACAAAAAATTGCGTGCAGTTTTCTCTATTCATCCTGAACCTTTCACCGTTGTTGCCCGTACCGATTCCGGTATCAAAGACTTTATGGATATGAAAGGAAAGCGTGTAAATATTGGTAATCCCGGTTCCGGGCAGCGTGGTACCATGGAAGTTCTTATGGAAGCTGTCGGCTGGACCAAAAAAGATTTCAAACTTGCTTCTGAGCGTAAATCTTCCGAACAATCCAAAGCACTTTGTGACCACAAAATTGATGCCATGGTTTTCACCGTTGGTCATCCCAGTGGATCTATCAAAGAAGCCACCACTACTTGTGACACAGTTATGGTTAGTGTGACGGGTTCTGCAGTTGATAAACTTGTTGCAGATAACGACTACTATAGAACTGCTGTTATTCCTGGCGGAATGTATCGTGGAACCGACGCTGACACACCAACCTTTGGTGTAGGTGCTACCTTTGTATCTTCCACTGATGTTCCTGAAGACGTTATCTATAACGTTGTTAAATCAGTATTTGAGAACTTTGACCAGTTCCAGAAACTGCATCCAGCATTCAAAAACCTGAAGAAAGAACAAATGATCAAAGACGGTCTCTCTGCTCCTTTACATGATGGAGCTGTTAAGTATTATAAAGAAGCTGGACTTATGTAATTCTCCAGACTGATTAAAGGCGTGCCGTCAAACGGTGCGCCTTTTTTGTTTTACCTGTTATTTTCCGTATGACAAGCCTCTCCTCAGGTTATTTTATATAACTACACCAAACAAACATAACTGAAGGTATCATCGCATGAGTGAAGTAGAGAAAAACATCAAAACCGATGAAGAACTTCAGGAGATGATCGCTGAAACAGATTCTGGAGCTCGAAACCCCACCGGGGGTTTTCCTAAAAAAGTTCTCTTCTTAGTTCCCCTGATCTGGACTATTTTTCAACTCTATTATGCATCTCCTCTTCCATTTATATTTAACTTCTTTGTTATCAATGACACTGAAGCCAGGGCCATTCATTTAGCTTTTGCCGTTTTTCTTTCGTATACAGCTTACCCTTCTTTTAAATCATCCCCCAGAGACTATATACCCATTCAGGATTGGGTTCTTGGTATGATTGCTGCCTTTTGCGCATCATACTTATATTTCTTTTATGCCGGTCTTGCTGAACGCCCCGGTGACCCGACCCAGATGGACATCATCGTTTCAGTAATCGGAATGATTCTACTTCTTGAAGCAACCAGGCGTGCCTTAGGACCACCACTGATGATTGTGGCAGCCATATTCTGTATCTACACCTTTGGTGGACAGTTAATGCCGGATGTTATTGCGCATAAAGGGGCAAGTCTTAATAAAGGCATGTCCCACTACTGGCTTGGAACTGAGGGTGTCTTTGGTGTAGCCCTTGGTGTTTCAACCGGAATGGTTTTTATGTTTGTTCTCTTTGGCGCATTGCTGGAATCAGCAGGTGCTGGAAACTATTTTATTCGTACTGCCTTTGCCGGTTTGGGCCATCTTAAAGGTGGGCCCGCCAAGGCAGCTGTTGTATCATCGGGACTTACTGGCCTTGTATCCGGTTCATCCATTGCAAATGTTGTTACCACTGGAACATTTACCATCCCTCTAATGAAAAAAGTTGGGTTTTCAGCCGAAAAGGCAGGGGCCATTGAAGTGGCCTGTTCAACCAACGGACAACTGATGCCTCCGGTTATGGGAGCAGCAGCTTTTCTTATGGTTGAGTATGTTGGTATTACTTACCTAGAAGTTATTAGATGTGCTTTTTTACCTGCCATCATTTCTTATATTGCCCTTGTCTATATTGTTCACCTTGAAGCCTGTAAAATGGGACTTGAAGGGATGGAGAAAAAAGTCAAGCAGACTCTCGCACAGAAATTACTTTCCTTTGTGTTCACCTTTCTCTTTATGATTGTTATGGCTGCGGCCACTTACTATGGCGTTGGCTGGATTAAGACTGTCGCAGGTGATTCCACCATCTATATAGTTTCAACACTTCTTGCTGGTACTTATTTGATACTCCTTAAATTTGCAACCAGAGTACCTGAGCTTGAACAGACCCATGACATAACAGAACTTCCCGATCTTTGGAAAACAGCCCAGGCGGGTTTGTATTTTCTTTTGCCTATTGTTGTCCTGATGTGGTGTCTGGTCGTTGAGCGGCTGTCTCCTGCCCTTTCTGCCTTCTGGGCAACAGTGTTAATGATGGTTATCGTATTAACCCAGAGACCTTTGAAAGGGTATTTCAGAAAAAGTCAGGAAGACAATTTCAGTTTTAAAAATGGGTGGGATGATTTTATCAATGGTTTAGTTTCCGGTGCCAGAAATATGATTGGTATCGGCGTTGCTACTGCGGCAGCTGGTATTGTTGTTGGCACCATTACCCTCACCGGTGTTGGGCTGGTAATGACAGAATTTGTAGAATATATTTCAGGGGGTAACCTGATGCTGATTCTTGGCTTTACTGCTCTTATCAGTTTAATTCTTGGCATGGGACTCCCAACCACTGCAAACTATATCGTTGTCTCCACCCTGATGGCACCAGTTATCGTGGATTTAGGGGCTCAAAATGGTCTTATCGTACCCCTGATTGCCGTTCACCTCTTTGTGTTCTACTTTGGAATTCTGGCAGATGATACCCCACCTGTCGGTCTAGCTGCTTTTGCTGCAGCCGGGATCTCAGGAGGTGATCCCATCAAAACGGGTATACAAGGATTTACCTACGATATCAGAACAGCCATCCTTCCCTTCATGTTTATTTTCAACACCCAGTTATTAATGATTGGTGTGGATAGCGTCTTTGTTTTAGTTATGGTTGTTTCTACAGCTATTGCCGCCATGATGGCCTTTGCTGCCGCTACCCAGGGATTTTTCCTGGTAAAATCTCGTATCTGGGAAACAGTGGCCCTCCTGCTGGTAACCTTTTTACTCTTCAGGCCAGGATATATCTGGGATAAATTTTTCCCCCCTCTCACGTCTGAGCCCCCTGCTCAACTAGAAACTCTGCTGACTGAGATCAAACCTGGTTCCTTGATGAGGGTAATGATCAAAGGAGAAAAGATGAACGGTGAAGGGTATACCAAAACCGTGATGCTGCCTGTTGGTAGTGAGGAAGGCGGTAGAGCCCGATTGGATGCGATTGGTATTGAAACCCGCAATGAAGAAGGAAAAATACTAATAGACAACGTGGTCTTTGCTAGTGCTGCAGAAAAGGCAGGGTTAGACTTCGATCAGGAAATCCTGAACATCCAAATGCCAACAGACAGGCTCCCCAAACAACTTGTTTATATACCTACCTTAGCGTTGTTTGCTCTTGTCTATTTATTACAAAGACGACGGAGGGATGAACAGGAAATATCTCCTGCTTTAAATTAGCATCAGGCATTAACAGGGTATCCCTGTGTAGATATACATTGGAAAATGTTCAGTGACACAAGTGAGCCTTGAGCAATAGCTCAAGGCTCTTACTGAAAATGGGTAAATCACCTCTTGGAGTGAAGCATGTTTAAGAAAATTTTAGTTCCCATCGATGTCGATCGTCCTATTGCTGCCAAAGCTGTTTACGATGGTGCCGTTGCAATAGCTAAACCTTTTGATGCAGAAATTCGCCTGGTCAGTGTTATGCCGGGATTTGGTATGCCGATTGTTGGATCTTTTATTTCGGATCGTGTTCGTAAAGAAGCTCTCGAACATTTTAGAGATGAATTAACATCCTTTGTGGAGAAGAATTGTGAAAACTCTGTCAGATTCCATATTCGCTCAGGAAAACACTACGATGAAATCGTAAAACTTGCAAAAAAATGGGAAGCTGACCTCATTGTCGTCTACCACAATAGAACCCGTGAGATTAATGAGGTGTTCAGTCATACCTGTGCCAAACATGTCTATCGCGATGCCCCCTGTTCTGTTTTACGTTTAAGAAATCTACGGGGTAACGTTGTGTAAGAAGTCTTATATTTATAGTAAAAAATCGAATCAACCGGAGGTGATAATGACTTTACTAAAGATATACGCATTTACGTTCTGTGCTCCAGCTGCTTTTCGTAAACGCTGTAATTGGCTCCTGGCTGTTGTTCTGTTTCTGACGCCTTCCTATGGCAATGCTTATGACCTCCTTTTGGGAACTGGAGAAGTCGGAAGTTTTTCCTATTTTTCCGGCAGAATGGTATGCAGAGTTATCAACAAAGAAATTCCCGATTTCAACTGCCGTATACAGGTGACTGAAGGTGAAATTGATAATTTGACCAACCTGCAATCAGGCTCGCTTGATCTTTCCATTATCAATTCAAACGTTCTTGAAGGGGCAGTAAAAAAATCAGGACAGTTTCAATTCCTCGACATTAACTATAGCAACCTTTCCATTCTCACCCCGCTCTATGCCCGTCCCATAGGTATTATAGTCCGATCAAATGCGGGAATATCATCATTGAATGATCTGAAAGGCAAACGAATAAACGCTGGTGCACCAGGGTCCATTGAACGTCAAGCCATGGATTTAATACTGAAAGCAAAAGGATGGTCTGTAAGCGATTTTAAACGCTTTGAAGAGTTGCCCACCTCTCATGCTCAAGACACCATGGCCTTCTGCCAGGGAACCGTACAGGCTATGATTATAGTTGGTGTACACCCGTCAAAGACAACACGGCGTTTGATAGAAAATTGTAAAGGAACGGTGTTGGACATTACTGACGATGCCATTGATAAACTTGTTGATTCGCGTGAATCTTGCTGGCAAACGGAGATTAAGGTTGCTTCCGATTCCTTACCTGTCAGGACCTTTGGAACAAGAGCAATACTCGTTGCGTCCAGTGCAATCGATCAAAAAACCGGGTATGCAATAACAAAAGCTCTGTATAAAAACAAAAAACGCTTACAGAAAAGCCACCCTGCTTTGTCCCTTTTTCCTGTACAGGAATCCCGCAAAGGAATTAAAGGACTTCAACTTCAACAAGGTGCTGAACAATTCTTTGCAGAGAATTAAAACAGTACTCTCAGGCTAAATATAACTGTTCAACAGTTGCAATAAGCACAATCTGCTGAACAGTTACTCCTGTCCTGCTACACTAAAAAGGATACAACTACTCCTCTCTCATTACTCCTGATATTCAGCAAAAGCGAAACCGGCACTGTTATACAGTTCCATATCTGCATCAGGATACTGTACTTCTTCGCCATTCCATGGTTTTCTAAGGGTATAATTTCCATCACTATCACTGCTTATAACATTATCTCGATGCATGGGGATTTTTCCGCCTGCAGTTGAAATATACCTGGGAATGGCATCACCAGAAATATTGCCGTACATTGATTCAACAATATCCCTGCCGACTTCCAGTGGAACCCGAAAGTGTTTAAACTGCGGATTCCTATAACTACAGTTAAATATATAATAAGGTCGCACGTAAGATTCCTGTATGGTTTCACATAATTTCCACATCTTAACTCGTGAATCATTAATTCCTTTTAACAAAACAGCCTGATTTAATACCGCATAAACCCGTTTGGAAATTTTCTTGAAAGTGTCTCGTGAAACGGGAGTTATTTCCCGAGCTGTATTGATCTGTGTAACAACCCTAAGGGGTTTTTTATCATTACTCGCTTCCAGGATATCGAGCAATTCATCATCAACACGCATGGGCATGGTCACTGGAATTCTCGTTCCAATTCGTTTCATTTTGACATGGTCAATGGAATCCAGCTCTGATAAAATATATTTAATAATAGAATTAGGAAGAACAAAGGCATCTCCACCAGTGATAAGTACGTCTCTAATGCGGTCATTATTACGAATATAATCCAAGGCCTCACCATATGCCTCTTTTGAGTACACATTGTCTTTTCTGCCGATATGTGCAAGCCTGAGGCAGTGTGTGCAATACATTGCACACATATTCGTTGATTTGATAGTTACGACCCTTGGATAAAATTGGTCCACCAGTCGTGCAGGGGAATGGTCTGCCGCAACAGGAGGTATCTCAATACCTGCATTATTTATCATTTCACCGGTTGGAATTGATTGCAACATGATGGGATCGTTCACCATGCCTGGCATAATTAGACTAGTATAATAAGGAGTTAAGCGCATTCGGTAAGCTTTAGTAATCTTGCCTATTGCTTCAGCAGCTTTGGGAGGGAGATCTATCAACCGAGCAAGGGTATCAACAGAATCAATAACATTTCTGAGCTGTCCTGACGGTTTGTCCCACTCCTCATCACTCATATTCAATTCGTGTTTAATTCTTTCAATATTTTCTTGAATCTGTGGCCAGAGCTCGATACCACTGGGTGCCTCTTCGGTCTTGGATTGTAAATACTCAGTAACCCGGTCATTCGCATCAGCAGCAATTGGTAAAGCCCGGGTAAGCCGACCACCGACAGAAACCATATGCTCATCTATTTCTTGGTGTTTAAGTGCTAATCCCGTAAGTTCACTGCAGTCAAAGCCGAGCCCTTCTATATCAATTTTTCGATTGCGATGAAAATCCAGTAACTTTTCAAAGAGCAAAATAATAGGAGCTGTAAGATCCTTTTTTGCTGCCGTTTCAAAAAGATCGGCTATTTCCTTGCGCTCATCATGGTTTGGTTCACGACTATCTTGCAACGTTGAGCAAAGTTCATCGATTAGTTCCTGAGTGTAACTATCAAATGAACCAGCTTGAATGGTAGAATTATTGGAGCAATTATCCATTTTTTATCGTAGAATTATTCAAAATAAAGTGAGTAACATTCTGAATATTTTTCTAAGCCTCATTAATTGTTTGTTTTATAAAATCGACACCTTGCCGCAGCCCTATTTCCATATCAGCTATACTGTCAGCAACTGACACAACTCGTGCCAGAAACGTTCCTGGCAATACTGTAACCCCGAGCCCTACATGTTCAAGAACTACGAAATCATTGTTCAGACACCCCTGTGCTATTTTCTCAAATGACACTCTCTCATAAGAATTATGTGGTACATAGCCCGTGGTTAACTTCTCTTCAAAAATTTTAAAGTTATAGGTCCCCCAATTTATCTGATCATAAGTTAAATTTAACTCGACACTGTTATCAGGAAAACGGTTTTCTGTTACGGCATAGTATTCAAGCTCAGGTAGCATTGGTGAACCATCGGGTAACGCCTGTGCCAAAGTATAACAAAACTCAAGAGTAGTGCCTTGTTTACGAGCATTTATCTCTATAAAGTAGATGGTACCATCATCAGCGATTATATAATCACAACCGAATATACCACGATATCCTTGACGACCGAGCATCTGGCCGACGGTAACAGTATATTGATGCAATAATTCTTTTTGTTTTAGGGATGCAACAGAGGGATACGTTGAGCCTATAAACCTGTTTCCATTTTCGATAACCTGATCAGCAACACCTGCTATATAGACATCATTTTCATTTGCAACAACGGCAAGTACTGTTGGATCGAGGGTATGCGGAATGAAACGAGACAAAAGAAATGGACCTTCTTTGTTACTGCACCATTCTTCCACCTCATGCTGATAGTTTGTGACAATAGAATTTGCACCCGCAGCCGAGTAGGCGCAACTTATAAAGATACCATCGTCCCATGTCTTACGTTTTTGACTAGTACTGGTAATGAGTGAAGCAGTGTCATCACAAAAGCAGTGTTCAGCTGTCGGAATCTGTCCGCTCACCTGCTTGTACTGAACGATTTTATTATTTATTTCTCTGCAGAGAACTTTATCAGGCCCAAGGACAGTAACACCACTTATCTCATCAAGGGTCATTTCCGCTACGGATTCAAAGAGATAAATAAACAGATTACTTTGTTTTGTCAGAATCAACTGTATGAGCTTTCGGATCTGAGGATTGCTGGAAACTGCTTTCATAAAGACAGAAGATTTGATTCTGCAACTGATGTTGGAATGTTCCCTATCTGTTTGTGCTGTTGAGGAATTACTATACTCTTGTATAACAGGATTGATTACAATGATATTTTGATAATCGTATTGATTTAAAACATCGGGGATCACAGCAATTATTTGAACTTTTCTTTGCCCTGTTTTTGATTGTAAAACATCTTGAATAAAGCTATTCAGATAATATGCTTTGACGTCACCCAAATAAAAGAAATAATAAATATCAGCATCATATTTGAAGTTGGAGAATAAGATTTCCTGATCTGTAGCAATTTCCATTGTACCCCACTTCCTATAAAAAAATTCCATAACAGTTTTCAATACCGGTGATACGTATTTAACCGGTAAACAGTATAACTCTCCTCAAGGGAAGACAGCTTTAAAACTGCATATCTTAACGATAGAGTTATTCCGTATTTCAGCGAATTGCGTTCAGCTTTGTACAATAAATTTTTCAAAACATTAGCATCAAGGCTCTTCTACTTCTGCCGTCAGCTGAGTATCATGTGCTAATCGCAAGTACATAGAGAAAAAAGCAGGCAGGATGATCGATTATTTTTTTCTGAACTGGCTTGGAGTAATACAGGTGATTTTTTTGAATATAGTCGCAAAATTCTGACTGGAGGAGAAACCTAGTTCGAAGGCAATGGTGGTAACAGCTTTTCCTTCGAGCAGCATCTGTTTTGCTAAAACAATTTTTTTTCGAATAATATAATCTTTTGGATTTATACCAAATGTTTTGTGGAAAAGATCGTATCCATGACTTCTACTCACTCCCATTAAATCGAAAAGTTGCTCAACGGGCCCCATAAAATCGATATTTTCCCCAAGAAAAGTATCAACTACTTCTATATGTTTACAGTGAGTGACAGAAACGCCTTCTCGGATATTTCCACTCCGTATGGCAGAGATTACAATTTGTCGAATTGAGTTTTCTATCTGAACAAGATAACCAGCTTTCTGCTCCTTATATTCCACCAAAATAGTTTTAAATGAGTCTACCATTAAGGGAGCAGCATTTCTGACAAATGGCTTTTCAGGGATTTGCCGAATTATTTGCTCATCAGCAGTATGCGACGAAAATAGGGATCGATTACCAAGGGATAGATCTACAGCAAGATGGTACATGGAATAAGGGGTAATTGTTTTATCTTCTGTTTGGTATTTCAATGACAAGGGAGGGTGAAAATAAAATGTACCTCCTTGCGCCCTAAGCAGTTCCCCGGTTTCATAACGAATCTGAAAATTACCACGTTCTATATAGAGAATAGAAGTCCAGTTTTTATCCTCAAATCGAGGAGTAAACGTTTTAGCAGTATTGGTTTTGGAATGGCTGAGCTCCTGAACTTCAGGAAAAGAGTCGCTAAAATCAATGCTCGTAGATTTTAGCATCATCGTCAGCCAATTTGAGTTAAAATCCAGTCTACAGCGCCCGACAAATCGTCACATTTTTTATGAGGCTGTATTTCCTGCGAAGATCCAATGTACTGTTCATCTCCCCGACCATACCCTGTCCTAACGAGAATAGATCTGGCTCCACAGTTAGCAGCAGTTTTTATATCAGACCATCTGTCACCAACCACAAAAGACTTTTTTGGATCAAGGCCTAACTCCTCAGCTGCCTGTAAAACGAGCCCTGGCCGTGGTTTACGACAGTTACACTTTTCTCGAAACCGTTCTTCTTTTGCTTCGGGATGATGTGGACAGTAGTAAATTGCATCAACCCGAGCGCCCTTCTCTGCAAGAAGTGAATGCATCTTTTCATGCACCGCTGTAAGCAGTTCTTCAGGAAAGTAGCCTCGGGCAAGACCTGATTGATTGGAGACGACAACCACAGGAATACCAGCATCATTGAGTCTTTTAATTGCGTCAGCTGCGCCGGCGAGGAGATGAAACCGACAGAGATGGTTAATATACCCCATCTGTTCATTTATGGTGCCATCACGGTCAAGAAATACGGCTGCTTTTTTTGTCATTGTTTCTATGATACAGCAAGTAGATTTTTTGAAAGCATTCTTGCAAGATCCTTGTACACATCCTCAGCACTAATAGACTCAAGACATTTTAAATGCCCTTTTGGACAATGGGTTTGCATGCAAGGCGAACAATCTATTTCTCGTCTTAAGATTATTGAATTTTCTGAAAACGGCCCGGTCGCAATATGATCGGTTGACCCAAATATTGCAATACTCGGCGTACCCAGCCCTGCAGCAACATGCATCAGACCTGAATCGTTGGTCACAAAAGCATCACAGCATTTAATCAATGCCATTGCCTGTTTGAGACTTGTCTTCCCTGTCATATCGAGCACATGATATGGAGTACGTTCTGATGCGTGAAGAATGGAAGTCGCGGCCTCAGAATCAGCATCAGTTCCAAATACCATGACCACACAGCCGGAATCCCCATAATTATCACAGATCAGCTCAGCTAACTTACCAAACTTATCTACTGGCCACTGTTTAGCCGGTCCAAAAGCGGCACCCGGATTAAAGCCAATAACAGGAATTGCAACTCTGTCATCGTTCATAGATTGTATCTGGGACAAGCCCTGATTTTCATCCATTTGACTCAAATCAACATGAGAGATTGGGTTTTGATGCCTTAAACAATCAACAAACCCCTCAGCCTTTGCCTCCAGGCTCGCAAGGATAGGCAGGCGTAATGTATTTGACCCCGGTGTAAGCCCAAGGGCTGCCAACATATCCTGATAATAATGCACATGATGTTTTTTTCTGGTTTCCTCAGCTATTGTAACTCCATGGGTAAGTAAAAGCCCCCTACCATCACGTTTATAGCCGGCACGTACAGGAATTCCTGCCATTTTTGCAATAAAAGCAGCTTCAAATGAATTCTGCAGGAGAAATACCATATCAAAACCAAAACTTTTCAAATCTTTGGCGAGCTTTAGGGGCCCCTTCATCTTCCCCTGATACAGATGTTTTTTATCATAGATAAACAGCTTATCCACATCCGGGCTCATTCGAAAAATATCAGCCACCCAGGGCACGGCCAGCATTGTAATTTCAGCGTCAGGGAAATTTTTTCTGATGGTGTGTACGGCAGGCGTAGTCATCACTGCATCGCCAATCCAGTTGGTGGAACGGATCAGAATTTGCTGAGGCTTAAGATGGTCAATTGAGTTTTTCGCTGACATATCCGCTACCTTTTTATCCTGCCATCAATTCAGCAAGTTGTATTCTGGCAAACTCGATATCAGCATCCAGCGACAAAGCAAGAGTAAAGAAATGAATGGCCTGATCAATGTTCCCGAGTTTTCGATGATTTACACCAAGATTTGCATAATCCATGGCAGACACAGGATTGAGCTCAACTGCACGTTCAAAGCTTTTCACAGCATCAGCAAAGTTACCCTGTTTAAAATGGCAGACACCAATCATATTATGAATATCTGAGCGTTCTTCGTCCTCATCCAACCCCTTACGCAAGATATCCAATGCCAGATCGTACTGCTCAAGGTCTTTATAGGCATTTCCCATATAGGAGTATATATAAGGAAGATCCTCTGCTTCCGGGTTCCCACGTAATGCCTGTTCAAAATGTTGAAGTGCCTGCGTAGCCTCTCCAGCTTCGTACAGATTACGTCCTCTGTAAAAATGCAGGTAATACGCATCTGGAATGATTGTTTCAAGTCGAGCAAGTTTTTCTTCAAGTTGCTGTGGATCATCAACCATCTCAACAAGTAATTTGGCAGCAAAGAGTCCCACATCGTTAATCATGGAACGCTCACGAAAATGTGCCCCAGGCACGATTGTATAAATTGCAGGGATCTTCAAATCCGGATGGCTGACATCAAGCATAAAGGTATCCATGCCAATATTTTGAAGTGATTCAAGACAGTTTTCCACTTCCACACGGATATTTATATCTCCAAGATTCGCAATATCATCCATGGCACAACTCTCACCACTTGCATGTACATGGGCAACCTCATCCATGTTTAAAGGTTTTGGCAACCCTGAAGCTACGTAGTTTGACCCTGAATTGAAATCACCTGCAAGTTGTGCAACTTCTGTCACTGCACGAATAAGTGCTTTTTCCGGGTCGGGAGTGGTACCTGCCGTATACACAATTTCACTTGTCTCAGGAAAGGTATTTCTATCTATGGCGAGGGCCGCAATGGTACATATTCCCGTATCCAGTGTAAAATCATTTAGATAGAGTTCTATATCATTCTTCTTAAATATAGCGACAACTTCTCGGGCGACCGGGTCTTTAATACTTTCATGGTCAATAAGGGGTGTTTTCAGTTTTTTGTGATTCACCAGCGCACATACGTGGCGTTCCACTATCTCACAAATGCCCTGTAATGCAGCTTCCTCGAATGAATTTCCTGCTGAAGGACCATTGAATTCATTGATCGCGAAAAACCATGAGAAAGGAATAAGTACCTCTGTATCCTGGGTCAGATTTTTGGCCCAGGCCCACTGCATTGGTATTCCATGCAGGACTTCTTCAATGAATTTTTCATCATGCTCACTATCATGGACTGATTGCAACAGGTAATGCAGTGGAAGAACGGGATGTCCCTGCTCTTGCATTGTTTGATAGTCACCATACAGAAAGTTATCTGGATTATTTTTAAAAGTGAAAAAGGAAAACCGTTCCGCCAGTTCCATGCAGGCTGAAGCTTTAGCCTGGATAGGCGAGGCCCCCTTTCCCATCTGTTTTTTTGTCCCCGTCATTGCTCGGGCATCTTCACCACAGACAGAAAAATAAACTGGAATACCGAGTCTTCCATTATCTATCCGCTTGACTT
Organism: Desulfocapsa sp.; assembly: GCA_022712895.1. Taxonomy (GTDB): domain Bacteria; phylum Desulfobacterota; class Desulfobulbia; order Desulfobulbales; family Desulfocapsaceae; genus Desulfocapsa. The sequence goes on along the minus strand of JAFLJS010000029.1, from coordinate 17,864 downwards.
CTTTTAAAATATCCAGGTTGAGATCTTCCAGTTTCTGCTTAAATCTGGCAACAGTTTCTTCAGGACTGATGGCTTTGTCCTGATCGATGGTATATGTTTTTAAACAGTCTTGAAGTTGAACAAATTTCTTTTGAAGCATTGGGTAACCAAAGTTATGAGTATCGTGTGTTTTCCTACTTTTGCGAGGATGCTACTATACTGAGCTTGAGTGTTTTTTGCAAAGAGAGTTGTGAAAGAGGAATGGGAAAATAGTAGCGGCATTTACTTGTAGCTATCTGCCCAACTCACTGCATCCATATAAAAAGTTGGTATTTTTTCAGACTCCAGCCCAAGCTCTTGAATAATATCAGAAAACTTTGCAAATTCACCGAGTTCATAACATTCAATAGAACGTATAAAGGGAAACATTTTCCCGCTCCGGGAAACAAGAGCATCCTTTACTTCTGTATTTAATGGAAGCTGTTCCATTAAATACTCCATAGAATTATCGAGCATTGCATCGATTTGGGAAAACAGTCCCAACATAAAATAATCGCTGGAATTTTTATAGCCCAATGAATCTGCCATCTGTTCAAGAAAACGTGCACGAATGATTGACGTGCGAATCAACTCATCCGGTTTTGATTCAGACAACTTTGAGGTAGCAATTAGAGAGACAAATTGCCGTACCCCACGTTCTCCAAGATACGCTATGGCTTGTATTATTGAAGAAACAGGGGAAACACGGGAATAGTACGCCGAGTTCAAATATTTAAGGAGTTTGAAGGATACTGAAACGTCCTGATTGATTAATCTTTCGAGCGTGTTAGGATCAAATTCTGCCCTGGTTATTTCAGTGATAAGCTGGAGAAGCGTCAGCTGTGAGCTGGAGATATCTTTATTTTTCAGAATTTCTGGCTTGGCAAAAAAGTAGCCTTGAAAATACTCAAATCCCATACGCAGTGCCAGCTGAAATTCATCATAAGTCTCTATTTTTTCAGCCAGCAATTTACATTTATAGGGCTTAACAGCTGCAACAATCTGCTCTATGTCCTCAATACTGCTAAGCATGAAATCAACTTTTATGATCTTTGCTATTTTGACCAGCGGTAACCACTCCTTACTAAATACAAAATCATCTAAAGCAATATCATACCCTTTAGCAATAAGACTTTTACATGCCTCAGTAACCTCTTCACTTGGTGTCACATCTTCAAGAACCTCAACCATAATGTTTTCAGGCGGAAACATGGCGGGAGTACCTTGCAACAGAAGCTCCTCAGTGAAGTTAATAAATGCGATTTTTCCACCGGATATTTTTTCAATACCGACGGTAAAAAAAGAGGAGGAAAGCAAACTGGATGTGGCAGTTTCACCATCCAAATCCGGGAAAGCATTAGACATGCCTGTTCGAAACAGCAACTCATAAGCAAAAATATGTTTTTGCTTATTAAAAATAGGTTGTCTTGCAACAAAAACATCCATACGTTCTCCATCTACAACTGATCAATCGAGCCCCTGAACAATTATGAGTAGAAAACAGTGAAAAAAGTCATACAACGATTGTTTACTTTCTTCCATCTCATACGTTAAGGAAATTTGTTATTTTTTACAATACGATTCTAAACGTTCCTGCCAATCGCCATTCCCGAAATCTATCTCGACACGCCTCGTTAAATCATCTTCAATCGTCATTTTCAACAATAATCGCGATCCAGGAATCAAAGAACCTGCACGTACGGACCATTCTATCACTGTTAGCCCTGAAAGATAAAAAAACTCTTCAAAACCAAGGTCCTCTACGTCTGTTTCATCTGAAAGACGGTAAAAATCCATATGATACAGCGGAATTCTTCCCGGATATTCCTGAAGAATTGCAAAGCTAGGGCTGGTCACATAACAGGAATCGGGGACATCAAGTCCTTTAGCAATTTGCTGGGTGAGCGCTGTTTTCCCGGCACCAAGATCACCGTCAAGACAGATTACATCACCAGGTTTCGAAATTTTGGCCAGCGTTCGAGCAAAACGACTGGTTTCCTGCAAATCATGCAAATAGAGTACGTAGTCGCTCATTCTGTCATATTGTTAATGGCAATGGTGAAAACCAAAGAAGTACCAATCCCAGGAGTTGAATGAATCTCCATTATTCCCTGGAGGATTTTTATCCTTTCATCCATGGCCTGCAATCCCATACCCCTTGAAGTACCGGTATCTCTGGCAACAGCGGCAGCATCAAAACCTACACCATCATCGTGAATAGCAAGTACTACGTCATTTGCCACCTGCTTGGCCACAATGTGGATACTACGAGCATCAGCATGTTTTATCACGTTATTCAATGATTCTTGCAACAATCTATACAGATGCCGTTGCTCTTCTATGGAAAAAAAATGGCCAATAGCCTCCATGTTGAGATCCAGGTTTATATCAACATGCTTCAAGAATGTAGCGATAAGGTTGTCAAATGCAGCATCAACACCTAAATCATCGACAACCATTGGCCAGAGATCGTGGGAAAGATTACGTACATTTTCAATCTGTTGATTCACATATTGCCGCAACTCGCACAGGTCATCGACAATAGCCTTACGCTCATAATCCTTATCTTCATAAATTTTATTTTCCATTCCACGTAACTGTAGTTTTAACGCAGCCAAAGATTGCCCGAACTCGTCGTGAAGTTCCATTGCGATTCTTCTACGTTCATCATCTTGGGCATTTATCAGCATGGCTGAAAGATCACCCAGGCGCTCCTCTGAGAGACGTAACTGCTCTCGATCTTTTTTTCTCTTGGTAATGTCACGAACAATTGATCCAACTATACGTTCTCCACTTTCAAGAGAAATACAGAAAAAATTGAGCTCCACATCCAGGTATGTCTTATCTTTTTTCTGAATCCTTACCTCTCGAGCCTGGGGTGGATTATTGGTGACAAGAAGCATTGCAACTTCATCTCTCACCACTTTTCGGTAATTCGGATGCAAGGAGGCTGTGAGTGGTTTGTTAATGAAATATTCTTGGCTATAGCCAAGCAATTTTTTCGCAGCTGGGTTTGAATATAAAGCTCTTCCACTTACATCAAAAAGAATGATAATATCTTGTGAGGCAGTGGTAAATTTACGAAATCGCTCTTCACTTTCTTTTAAAGACGCTTCGAGTTTTTTTCTGCGCTGGACATCCTCTTCAAGTTTTCGATTTACACTTTGCAGCTTTTTGTTGGCACTTTCCAGGGTACTGTTTTTAAGAGCCAGCTCTTTAGTGAGACCCCTGTTTTCAATGGTTAACTGATACAGTTTTTTTGCTCTGTCAATAATTGCACTGAGCTCATTTGTATCCCATGGTTTTAAAATATATTGATAAATCTGCCCACGGTTAATGGCATCCAGAACATATTCAATCTGAGAATGAGCAGTTAGCAATACTCTAATGGTGGCCGGAGCAATTTCATAGATAGTACTCAGTACCTCTACGCCACTGATACCCGGCATCCGCTGATCAGAGATAACCAGGCCTATATTTTCTGTTCTGTTAAAGATATCGAGAGCTTCTTCACCAGACAGGGCCGTAATTATTTCATACTGTTCCTGGAAGATAATTCTGAAATTGAGAAGATTTATCTCCTCATCATCTACAAATAATATTTTAAATTGACACATATTATTTCGTATCCATCCACCACGTCATAAGGAGCTCATAATGATTATAGTACAAAGGCAGCGTATCAGGTTGGGAAAACTTTTTATGAAACGCTAGTCTATGAACATTCAAATACCAGTTGGGTACCAGATAATAGCCATACCAGAGTACCCGATCCAGGGCTTTACATGCAGCAGTTAACTCATCTTGTGTTGCTGCATATACTATTTTTTTTACCAATGTATCGATAACTTCATCATTAATGCCGGCGAGATTTTTTGATCCTGGCCGACTTGCAGCCTCTGAAGTCCAGAAATTCTTCTGTTCGTTACCAGGCGATAAGGACTGCCCATAAACATGAACAATCATATCAAAATCAAAGTTTTGGACTCTGTCGGTGTAAAGAGCAGGGTCGATTGTTCGATAATCAACGTTTATTCCGAGTTTTTTGAGGTTTGCCACATACGGTGCCATAACACGTTCAAACGATGGAGAAACAAGCAGGATTTCGAATCTGAACACTTTTCCAGCATCATTTTTTAATGTACCATTTTTTATTATCCAACCTGCATCTGCAAGTAATTTTTTTGCCTTACGAAGATTGTTACGCATGCCCCTTTTCCCGTTGGAGTCCGGTGCTTGTAAAGGGGTACTGAACACCTCGGCAGGTAAAATGTTTTGGAAAGGTTCGAGATATGACAATTCTAAACCATTCGGTAAACCGGTAGCGGCGAGATACGAGTTACTGAAATATGAACTGCTTCTGGTGTACTGTCCATAGAACAGGGACTTATTCGTCCATTCAAAGTCAAAAGCCAGCCCTAACGCCTGACGAACGCGTACATCTTTAAAAAGTTCCCGCCGGGTATTCATTAGAAATCCCTGCATACCGGCATTATTCTGATGTGGAAAACGTTTCTTGAGCAGAGTCCCATTAGAGAATCCTTTCCCTGTCATATCCCTGGCCCACTGCTTTGCAATATTTACCATCATAAAATCAAATTCACCGGCTTTAAAAGCCTCCACAGCAACGACCTGGTCCTTATAATAATTGACAACTATAGTATCAAAATTATACATCCCTTTACGAACAGGATGATCTGACGCCCAATAATCTGGATTTCTGCTGTACGTTATGGAACGGCCTTGATTAACGTCGCTGACAATATATGGCCCACTACCAATAGGTGGGATAAGATGGTTACCTTTTCCGGTTCCTGCGAAGGGATGTTTCAGGTAAAAGGCTTTTGACATTACAGGAATCTGGGCGGCAATCATGTGCAGCTCACGGTTTGGCCTGGAAAAGAGAAACTGCACTTTTGTATCATCAAGAATTTTAGCCTCTTGTATATCCTGATAATAGTAGGGATAAAAGGGATGAACCTTATCACTTTTCAAGGTGTCGAGCGAAAAGGCTACATCTTCTGGAGTTACCGGGCTCCCATCAGAGAACCTGGCTTGACTGTTAAGAGTAAAAGTAACAGACATTTTATCATCCGCGACTTCTATATTTTTAGCGATCAAGCCATACTCGGCGAATGGTTCATCAAGGCTACCAGCAGCCAAAGGCTCAAAAACAAACATCTCAAGACCAAATGGAGGTGTTCCTTTTAAGGTAAACGGGTTCATCTTATCGAAGCTTCCATTATCATGGAGTAAAAGCTTGCCCCCCTTCTGCGCTTTCTCTGATACGTAATCAAATTTCTTAAAATCAACCGGATATTTGAGCGTTCCATCGATTGAGATGCCGTGAGCGCCCAGCAGCAGAGATGGAGTGGTCAGCAAAACAAATAGGGATACTACCAGGTTATAACGGTTAAACATTCAAATATTCTCCGAATCGCATTTAAAGATATTGAAAAAAATTAATAGGACTTTTTCCAATCAACATCAGGAAAGGGTATTTGTGGTCAATATTTTATAACTTATCCATGGCAACTGTATCATTTTTCAGGTAATATGTCAGGCTTTCTTAGCAAAAACAATACAAACTGCAGCAAAGTAATCGTTTTATTATTAGGAGCCTATCCCATGGGAAAAACCATAACAGAAAAAATTTTTGATGCTCATTTACGTGACAACCCAACACCAGAGAACATGGTGCTCGATCTTGATGTGGTCTTGTGTCATGAAATCACCACCCCCATTGCCATTATGGATCTTATGGCAAAAGGTATGGACAGAGTTTTTGACCCGACAAAGATTAAAGCTGTCATTGATCACGTCACTCCTGCCAAAGATTCTAAAACTGCGATGCAGGGAAAGATCATGCGTGACTGGGCCAAGCGCCAGAACATAAAAGACTTCTTTGATGTTGGTGACAACGGCGTATGCCATGCATTATTCCCTGAAAAGGGTTTTATCCGTCCCGGTTACACCGTAATTATGGGTGATTCACATACCTGTACCCATGGCGCTTTCGGTGCCTTTGCTGCAGGCGTTGGCACCACAGACCTTGAAGTTGGTATCTTAAAAGGAGTTTGTACCTTTCGAAAACCGGTTTCAATGAAAGTTGAATTAACAGGCGATCTTCAAACCGGAGTTTCTGCAAAAGATGTTATTCTTGCCATCATTAAAAAACTTACTGTAAATGGTGCCACAGACAGAATTATCGAGTTTACCGGCACTCTGGTCGAAAAGATGAACATGTCTGCGCGTATGACATTATGCAACATGGCTGTTGAGGCAGGTGCGACATCTGGTGTCTGTTACCCGGACCGTATTACTGCTGAATATTTATGGCCTTTTATAAAAGATGAATATGTAACCATCGACGCCGCAACAGAAGATTTTAAACGCTGGCATTCAGACGCTGATGCTGAGTACGCTGAGATTATTACCTTTGATGTCACAACTCTTGTCCCTCAGACCACTTATGGTTACAAACCTGACCACGTTAAAGATATTCAGGATATGGAAGGCGAGGCCATTGATCAGGTCTATATCGGATCATGTACCAATGGAAGAATTGAGGATCTTCGTGAAGCTGCCACAATCTTAAAAGGAAAGAAACTAGCAACAGGTATCCGAGGTATCGTAACACCTGCTACCCCTGCTATTTATTCCCAGGCTCTTGAAGAAGGGATCATTAAGATTTTTATGGATTGTGGTTTCTGCGTATTGAACCCAACTTGTGGAGCCTGCCTTGGAATGAGTGCAGGAGTTCTTGCAGAGGATGAAGTGTGTGCCTCAACAACAAACAGAAACTTTAATGGCAGAATGGGCAAAGGTGGTATGGTTCATCTTATGAGCCCGGCATCTGCTGCTGCTGCTGCAATCACCGGCACAATCAGCGATCCTAGAAAATTCCTGCAATAGAATAAGAGGTTACTACTTATGAAATCATTTGGTGGACCAGCCATAATGCTGGACAGAAACGATATAAATACCGACGAAATAATTCCTGCGAAGTATCTCACAGAAATAACGAAAGCTGCTCTTAAACCTCATCTGCTTGAGGATTTACTTGTTGATGGCAAAGCTTTTGATTCACAGAGTGACTCCATGAAGCAGGCCAAAGTTGTGATTAGTAAAGCCAATTTTGGGTGCGGCTCTTCTCGGGAACATGCTGTATGGGCATTTGAAATGAATGACATTAATGTCGTTATTGCCGAGAGTTTCGCAAGAATCTTCAGACAGAATATGTTCAACTGCGGTATCCTGGCCATGGAATTATCGGCTGAAGATATAGCAGCACTCTTTGCAATGAATGGGCAGCTTGAGATCGAGGTGAAGGTTCTTGAAGGAAAACTTAAGGCGACTTCCAGCGATAGCAATCAGGATGTTCTGGAGTGTACTTTTATTTTGAATGAGTATGATAAAAATCTAGTTAGTGCTGGTGGCTGGCTGGCCTATGCGGATGCAAATTATTGATAGATCTGAATTGGGTTAAAACTCGCCACCTATCTTCGTTGCTACTAAATTAACATGATTACGACGTACTTTAGTACGGCCGTAATCATGTTAATTTTGCACCCGTAAAAGGGTATAAGAACGCCTCCAAGACGAAGGAGATGAAGAGTTTTTACGACGCCATCATTTTTTATAAACTTTCAGAGCGTATACGCAACAAGCCTACTGTTGCCGTTATTAATTTCTTAGTATTGCTACAAGCCACACTCCTGCAATTTTGCTATGGTATCGCGTTGTTCATCATCCAGCTCTATGGGTATATCAACACCCACTTTAACAAACAGATCACCTCTATTACTGTTAGGGCCGCTGGGAAGACCATAACCTTTCAAACGTAGCTTGGAACCACCCTGAATCCCAGCAGGAACATTCACCTTAAACTTTTTGCCTTCCAGGGTTTCTACTTCTAGTTTTGCCCCAAGACATGCCTGGCTGAAAGGAATTTTCCTTTCAAAAATGAGATTATCACCGTCTCGTTCATAGTGTGCATGTTTGACAACATCAACTTTCAGGAACAAATCTCCTGCAATGCCTCCGGGAGGTGCCTGTCCACCTTTCCCCTTCAGTCGAAGTTTTTTGCCGGTTTCAATACCTTTAGGGACCTTAACATTAACACTTTTATTACTTCCATTAGTCCTTAAGGCAATGCTTTTTTCGGTGCCATTGAGCACATCTTCAAGGGTAATAGAAAGTTGGTAGGTCATATCCTGACCTTTCTGGGGGGCCTGCTGGCAACCGCCACCTCCACATCCACCTCCCCTTGATGCTTGTCCAAAGATATCTCCACCTACTCCACCCATATTCATTCGATAGCTACCACCACCTCCGCCATTGCCTCCAAATCCAAACTGCCGTAGAATATCATCCATATTAAAATTCTTAAAGATGTCTTCCTGGGAGTAGCGCTGTTGAAAATCTGCTGAACCATAGGTATCGTACTGTTTCTTTTTTTCTGGATCAGAAAGAACAGCATAAGCTTCACTAATCCCTTTAAACTTTTCTTCCGCTGCCTTATTCCCAGCATTTTTGTCTGGATGATATTTCAACGCAAGCTTACGATATGCCTTCTTAATTTCCTGGGATGACGCCCCTTTGGCTACCCCTAAAATCTCATAATATTCCATGCAGTGCCCTACTCCGTAAAAGCTGTAAAAATAGAAACGTTGAAGCGTATTAAATTGACCACCTTAACGCCAACATCAGGTCACTAACACGAGCCAGTAGAGTGCCTGTAACAATCCCAGCCTCTACACGTTATTTCTGAATTCTTCTGTATTTGAATAAATATCTACTAAAACAATAAAGGATTTCTCCCCAAACAACGCTATTCTTTATTGAGCTAACAATAGGAACCGTATGGCTTACAGTCAAGGGGGAAAGACAGGAATCAGGCAGCTTTTTGTGCCTGGAGAGAATCAATCTTTTCTATGATATCATTATCGCTTGCAGGTGTAAGGAGAATATCATCTACACCATACTTTACAGCTTTTATAACCTTTGTTCGTGTCCACTCAGGCCCAGCGGCAACAAGGGGGAGTGAACTCGCGGCACTTATCTTTATGGCAACACCAAGTCCTTTTTCGTCAACAGAGGACATCAGTAAAAAGACAGCGCGAACAGCACCTGGCAGATAATTGCTCACATTGTCTTTATAATCAAGAATCCGGTATGCTATGCCACGTTGATTAAAGATTTCAGCAAGCTTGGAACATTCATTACCATCGTTGGACACAATAAGGAATTCAGGATTTTCTCCACCGCCACCTGAGCCAACAGCACCCGAAAGCACAGCTCCCGGAGTAGATCCAACCACTCCTCCAAGAGTACCCTTTACTCTATCTCCTTCAGAACTATCGGCAGCGCCAGTAACGCTCCCTTTTGTTCTTGAGCCGTCGTCTTCTGCGTCATCAGCAGCTTCATCCTGAGCAAGAGCCTCGAGTTTAAAGGTTTTTGCCGGAATCAACATCTGCATTTTCCCAAAATCTTTCCCACTCAAATTTATGCTGGAACTTGCCATATAATAGGGGATATCGGGTATAGGTTCATCAGACTCACTATCCACTTTCATGGAAATTACTTCTTCAAGATGGGTTTTCACAAAACGAATTTTTTCAGGGTACTGCTCTTCAAAAACTTTGGTATAAACACCAGATATAATATTGGCGATTTCGCCATATGCATCTTCACTATCGTCACTAAAATCGCCTTCATTTACGACATTATCAAGTTCTTCTGGTGGTAACATAATTAATGTGCCACCGATACGAATTGCATCTTTGAGACTAACAGCGAGGTAACCGTTCCCATCAAGATCGCCTACTAGATCCATGTGTGCCAGCACGAGTTTACCGGCAGCCTCATCCATAAAATAATCTTCTTTAGTAATGATGGTAGTAGCGTGATCGCTTAACTTAATATCCGCGCCAAGAAGTGCTCCCACCTCTTCTTCCATTCGTGCCCGACACTCAGCAAGACAAGCATCCACTCTCTTTTTTTGCTTTTCAAGATCAAATGGGTTCCCTTCAGGCTGCGTCGGTTCGGCCTGGCCACTATCTCCAGCAGCGTCATCAACTGAACCAGTCGTTTCAGCTGATTGTCCAGCTTGTGAACCATCATTGGTTTTTTCGGGTTCAACCTGAACTAGCTCCTCTTCCAAACCAAAAGATGCGGCGGGAACCAATAGAATGAGTCGCCCAAGTTCAGTATCATTGAGGGTAATTACTGCGGAGACCTGATAATAGAGCTGATTGGGTAGAGGCTGATCTGAGTCAACATCTACTTTCATGGGAGATATAACTGTGGATGTTTTTCGGATAAATCGAAACGATTTGGGGAACATTTCCTCAAAAGTGGAGGTGTATGCACCGGCAATGAGATTGGCAAGTTCTCCGTATGAGTCATCAATTTCTTCGCTATAATCTTCCGAAGTAACTGCTTCCACAAGTTCACTCTCTGGAAGCATGATCAGGGTACCACCAAGACGAATAGCATCTTTAACTGATATTAAAAGACCTCCATTGCCTTCAATCTCGCCATTGAGTTCCATCTCTGAAAAAACCATTTTGCCATATGGTTCATCAAAAAAATCCCCCTTGCTGATCAACTGAGTTTGCAAGTCAGACATAACAAGTTTGGCACCCATAAGACCGCCAACCTCTTCGCCCAGACGTTCCTGAGCAAATTCGAGGATTTTATCTAACTTCTTTTTTACTTTATCTGCTGACATACGATTATAGAGAGGAAGAAATTATAAAGATGAACCCAATAAATAGGTATCGACACAAAAATAGAATTTCTTAACATTTTATAAATAGGAAAAATCGTTTCTTATAAAATACTTGCCTGTTAGGCATCGACATACTTCAATTCGACTAGAAAAGTTGTTCCATTCATGGAAAATGGAACGGCTACCCGGGTCGCCCCAGACATACCTCCGGTACGAAATGACTTCCCCACTACAGTTGTGGGAATTGCAAGTTCGATATTTATGCCATTTTCCTGGAAAAATATCTTTAAATTCCCTGCAACCATATTGGCAATTTCACCAATGGCATCTTTCACATCCTCATCAAGCTCCTGCACCTCAAGTCCTAAAAAGGTTCCTGTAATATCCTTTGCTACAACAGCAGGACAATGAACAGCAAGCATTCCTTTGATATCCTTACCAAGACCCAGCATACTGGTAAGGTTTGATTCTACATCTCCACCTTTACCTTCTATGGGGTCTCCCGTTTGAAGCTCCACCATAAGCATGGAGGAAAAAACTTCTTCTGTTCCATCTATTATTGCCTGACCAACGTCCATAAATCATACCACATAAGAGAAATCATTATAAAAATAAATTGCTGGTTTGAAAGTATCAAAACCAGCAACAATTATACTCATCGTTCTAGATCCATCTCCACCATAAAGGAACCTTTTTCTGTACCAAATTTGATTATCACCTTATCAACGTCCTTATCTGACTGAAAAGAATACTCGGAGCCACTAATAGTCGATGGCATCGACAAATCGATATCCCTTCCTTTTTCGGAAAGGATAGTTTTCACATTTCCACCAAGCATATTTGCTATTTCTCCCATGGCGTCATGTACATCTTCGTTCATTTCCGTTACATCCATCATAAGAAAATTGGATGTAATGGCCATGGCGACAGCATAAGGGAAGTGAACAGCAAGTACCCCCCTGTGCGTTCCTGCAAGTCCTATCATCGCAGTGATGGTATTGGTTAACGGGCCATGAGTTTCCTGCATCTCTTCAAGGGTGATCTCCATCATAATCATGGTGGAAAAAATTTCCTTGGTGGCGTCTATCATTTTGTCCTGAATTTCCACGCCAATCTCCATAGTGTAAAAGTAATCTGTTAAAGTAGTGGCCCAAGAACCTCATTTACTTTGTCTGGTGTAAATGGTTTTTTGATAGCACCTACAGCACCTAGAGATTTTGCTTCACCAATAATATCTTCACCAGTTTCAGTGGAAATCATAAGTACCGGAATGTCTTTCATAGAATCTCGACTTGATTTTTCACGAAGAAAAGCGATGCCATCCATATTGGGCATATTTATATCACTGAGAACGATATCCACAGATTCGTTTTCCAGCACTTCCAAGGCCTCCAGGCCATCAGCTGCTTCAAAAATATTATCAAAATCAATCCCGGCCTGTCGCAAAGACCGACCGATAATAATTCGCATGGTTTTTGAATCGTCAACTAATAATACGTTCTTACCCATTGTAGTTCTCCTGCAATTGCTCATTTAAATAATACTGTAAACCAATCTCAACGATTCGAAATTGATCATCCCTACTTTTAGTAAATAGAGAATATCAGCATTATGCACTAAAAATCAAATAACTTTATAAAAAATAAAAAATATTTTTGAAAAACCAAAAAAAACTGATCAAATCTTTTTTACTAAAACGGCTTTCACTTCTGGATCATATATTGCATGTGCTGATTGAAATTAACCTGACAACTGAGTTTCAATGATAAAAACCTTCATATTGCTTCTTTCATTCTTATTCCTGCTGCCTTCATATTCGGTAGCCGAGAGTATACTGACAAGAATAAACAAAATAGACACAAAGGACGCGGTAGAGCTTTATTGCACCTTCACCAGTCTCCCTATCTACCGCTCATCCACCAGGGCCAAGCGTGTTGATTTTATCCTTGAAGACACGGTGCTTGCTGACGACTTTGTCTTTTTTAAAGAAGATGATAAAATAGTCAAAATATTGTCACAACATAAAAATAATAAGACTGTCCTCTCTTTCTTTTTCAGATATCCTCCACAAAAATTTGACCTTGTTCCCAACGAGAAAGAAAACAAACTTGTCATTCGTATTCTTCTTGGGAACCCATATAGTGCCGCTCTTCCTGGTTTATCATCCAGACTTTCCGGACTTACCATCGTTGAACGTACGACAAAAGACTTTTCAAACCCATATATAGCATCTCCCTATTCCGCAGACTGGAGAAGTTTCTTCAAATTATATGAGGCGAAATTGGATATTTCAGTACCTGTCCAGTATACAGTGCTTCCCTTTCCAGCCATCCAGTTTTTGATACCTGACAGAGAAAAGAACAAAGAACTTTTGGGAAGTGAGATAGAATCGCTTGCGCGACAACACCTCTGGAATGCAATTCCTCCATTACTTCTTGAGCTATTGGATACGGAAAGTGATTCAGAAATCAAAAAAATGCTGGCAATGACCTACGGTGACGTTCTCTTGCGAGCAGGTCAGTTTTCTGATGCCTACAAACAATTGTATCTGCTTGCTCAGGAGTACAACGAAGAAGATATTGGCATTATGGCAAAATATCTTCTCCTTCTTTTGCGTGCAAAATTTGAAGATCCATTTATTGCTGATTTTGAACTTCGCAACCTGAACCCATCGATGACTCCCGACAATCCATTGACACCATATTTCCTAATCACTCAGATGGAAACGGCCTTGGCGACCGCACAGTACAATCGTCTACGGGATCTTCTCACTATCGACAATGTGGGATACCCTCAAGATACAGAGCTCTTAAAAGAGTTACGTCAGGCAGACTACTGGTCAGGCACTGGTGATGCAATCAAGGCCTATGTCGGCTATCAGCTTCTTGAAAAACATTCAATTTTAAGAGATAAAGTTTATTCCCTCAATGGATACTGCAACACCCTTTACCAGCAAAAGCAGTTCCTTGAATCATCTGAATGTTACAATAACTTGGCCACCTATATTGACGATAAAAGCAAATTGGGTCTGATAAACTTTAGAAAACACATGGCCGAACTCCACTATAAAAAACCTTCCCAGATGATCGATTTCTTTTCACGCATTGAAAACACCTACCCCGGTACAGATGCTGGTTTTCGTGGAGCTATGAAAAAAAATGACCTTCGATTTCTAGCCGATCCGGATTGGGATGAAAAAGCCATTTTACACTATAAAGCCTTTGCTGAAAAAGGTATTACAAAAGAATTTCGGGAAGAGGCCAGTTTTAAAATAGCACTGCTCTATAAATTCAGAAAAGAAAATATCAAAGGCGTTAAACACATCATGCGCTTTTTACGTAATTTCAGAAAAGGCGCTCTCTACAAGGAAGGACAAGCACTTCTTATTGAATTATTCCCTCTCGTTATCCATGAATATGTTAGTCAGGGGCGATATATGGACGCCCTTGTACTAGCCAAGCAAAACCGAAAACTTTTTTTGAAAAATTGGATTGATATAAATCTTCTTTCTGAACTTGCAGCATCCTATAATTCTCTTGGCATCTATGACGAGGCTTCAAATATCTATCTTTACCTGATCACGCTTTCCTCCCAAGACAAGAAAGAACAATATTATCTGCCTGTTATAAAGGCGGCATTCGATCATGGCAGTTATTTTGTTGTTGAAGATTACGCAGATCAGTACAGTTTTCGTTATCCCAACGGTAAGCACAATATGGCCATTCTTGAAATCCGTACACAGAGTCTATTAGCCAGCCGTAAATATCTTGAGGCTATCAACATGCTGCCAGACGAGATCCCTGCTACAGAATCATTTTCCATGCTGGCCGCTACACTTTATTTCCATGAGAATGATTTTGACAATGTACTCAAAACACTTGTTCGCCCACTGAATATAAGCTCTGCAAAGAAAAATCGAAATGCATTCATGATTGCTGAAAGTTACTACAAAAAAGGGCAAGCAGAAAATGCAGAACTCTATTTTAAAAAAATTGAAAAGGGTTCTGCTCACTACGATCAGGCTCTTTACAGAATGGCAGAACTCGAACGTAAAAACAAAAATGAGAGTGCTGCATTAAAACTCTACAAAGAATTAGCCGAAACAGGAAAGAACCCTTTGTGGAAAGGATTGGCAACTAAAGCCATCGAGTACTCTGCAATTTTAAATAACTGATAAACTCGTAAAAACCCAGAATTTAGATGGTTAAGTAAAAAACTTCATATCCGAGGCGCAAATATTTTCTATCATTTCGGCGTACTAAGGTACGTCGTAATGATAGAAAATGTGCAGCAACGAAGGAGATGGAGAGTTTTTACGACGCCATCATAACTAATAGATTAGCAAACAACTTTAGAGACCATTATGAAAACACTGGATCCCTTTGACTCTAACATTCATTTATTGCACAAGGTTCTTGATCTTCGTGCAAGAAATCAAACTGTTATTGCATCTAATATTGCTAATGCAGAAACTCCTGGTTACGCCAGAAGAGAATTTCAGTTTGAAGAAGCGTTACAGACAGCAGTCAGCAACCCCACCGGCACTATGCTGACAACCCATGCAAATCATTTCCCGATGAGCTCATCTAATGTCAGTTCAATAAGCGGTAACATCATAGAGATAAAAGATGAAACCGGTATAGGGGATAAAAATGGGGTAAGCGTTGACATGGAAATGATCGCTCTTTCAGAAAATGAATTGCTTTATGAAACCGTAGCCCAGCTTCTAAAGAAAAAACTTGGTATGCTTAAATATGCTATCTCGGAAGGTAAATAACAGGAGAAAAGATGGATATCTTTACAACATTTGATATAAGTGCCTCAGCCTTAAAAGCACAACGTATCAGGCTGAACACGATCAGTTCCAATATGGCTAATGTTGAGACAACCTCAACCCCTGAAGGTGGCCCTTATAAAAAGAAGTCTGTATATTTCCAGACACAGCCCATTTCTTTCAAGGAACAGTTGGATTCTTCTATCAACGGTGTCAAAGTCACTAAAATTATATCAGACGAAAGTGAACCTAAAAAGGTTTACGACCCCTCCCACCCCGACGCGGCAGAGGATGGTTATGTGGCCATGCCAAATATCAGTATTTTAAAAGAAATGACTGATATGATGTCCGCCACCAGATCTTACGAGGCGAACACCACGGTCATCAAATCAGCAAAAAGAATGGCGCTTAAAGCACTTGAGATTGGGAGATAACAAATATGAATCCAATTAACATAACTTCTGGAGCTCCGCCCCTACCCTTAAACCAGGTTGTAACCAATCCAATAGAGCAGACAAAAAACAATTTTGGGAATATTATTAAAGATACCATCGCCAACACAGTTAAAGCAGAACAGCAAGGCGAACAGGCAATTGAGAGACTAGCCAGCGGACAGGCCAAAAACTTGCATGAGGTTATGATAAGTGTCGAAAAAGCCGACATCTCGCTCAAAATGCTGGTGCAGTTTAGAAATAAAGCTTTGCAGGCATATGAAGAAGTGCTGCGTATGCAGATATGATCTCTTTTATTATTCCGGTCTATTCCGAAATTTTATCTGAATCATTTTTGATGAACCCGTAAAAAGGTCAAATCGGCAAAGTCGAACCTTATGATTTCAGCATGTTACAGTGTGTAAAATCACTAAAATCGGGGTTTTTACGAGTCCATCATTTTTTACATACTTAATTAGTTTGATAAACTCGTAAAACCCATAATTTAAATGGTTAAGTAAAACACTCCATATCCGAGGCGCAAATATTTTCTATTATTTCAGCGTACTAAGGTATGTCGTAGTGATAGTAAATGTGCAGCAACGAAAGAGATGGAGAGTTATTACGACGCCATCAAATATAAACAAACCAACAGAGATTAATCAGGTGAAAAAAGGACTTTTTCATGGCTGAAGAGAATGTAACTCCAACAGATATTACTGGAACAGAAAGTGAACAGGAAAAAGAGATAGCAATTCCAGAGAGGAAAAAGCTACTGGTCGTTCTCAAAGAATGGCCCATTTCCAGAAAAATCGCTCTTGCTGCTGTCGCGTGTATTTCCATTGCTTTATTTACCTTGATAATCGTTCAAGCAAGAACTGCTGACTACCAATTGCTATATGCAAACCTCAGCCCCAAAGACGCAGGTTCTATAGTCACCTGGCTGAAGGGTGAAAAGATCGATTACCAGATAAAAAACAACGGTAAAAATATCTGGATTCCCGCAAATCAACTCTATGAAATCCGTTTAAACCTGGCCTCAAGTGGTTTGCCATCTGGCGGGAGTGTAGGCTTTGAAATTTTCGACAAACAATCATTCGCCCTTACCGATTTTGTTCAGAAAGTAAACTATACACGTGCCTTGCAAGGTGAGCTTGCAAGAACCATTGCCTCGCTTGATCCAGTAGAAAATGCCAGAGTGCACCTCGCGTTGCCCGAAAAAAGACTCTTTAAGAATCAACAGAAAAAAGCCACTGCTTCAATTATTTTAACTCTTAGTAAAGGTGAAAACCTCAAAAAAGACCAGGTTCAGGGTATTATCCACCTGGTTTCTGGTGCTGTAGAAGGTCTCGCCGGGGATGAAGTAACGGTTATTAACAGCCATGGTAAAGTACTTGAGGGAACACGGGAGGAAAATGATGAAGAACGTTTCTCGGTTGACATGCTTTTGTATCAACAGGAGATGGAGCGTAGGCTCGAAAAACGTGCTCAGGATCTTCTTGACCAAACCATGGGGTATGGACAGGCAATGGTCCGAGTTACTGCCAATCTGGACTTTTCAAAAGTCGAAAAAACCGAAGAAATATTTGATAGTGAAGAGCCGGTTATCAGGAGTGAACAGACCCAGAGCGAATCTGCCGGTTCAAATAGTACAGGCGGTATACCTGGCGTAGAATCAAACCTTCAAGGGCCAGGTGCCGGACAAACAGGCTCCGGTCCTTCTTCCAGCAAAACTTCCCGTACTACCAACTTTGAAATCAGTAAAACAATCTCGAAAACGATTCTACCTGTTGGGACGATCAACTCACTTTCTGTCTCTGTCCTTGTCGCTGATAAAATAATTCAACCAGAGGATGAGGAGAAAGAAGTTACAACAGTCACCCATACAGAAGAAGAGCTGAAAGTC
>JAFLJS010000023.1 GCA_022712895.1 Desulfocapsa sp. | reverse complement strand
ATGGAGGCGCCCAGCTCGGTGTGATTCGAAAATTATCACCTTTTGAGTCTTATGGCTTTATCGTCAGCCAGGATGCACGTGAAATTTATTTTCATGAAAACGCTTTAAAGGATGTATCCCTTGATTCCCTCAGTGAGGGGGATGAAGTCATGTATGCTGAAAGCGAGGGTGATAAAGGACCACAGGCAACTTGGGTGCGTGTGGGGCATTGAATTAATAATCGAAGTAAAACTATATATGGGCTCCATGCATTGAACTTTGCATGGGGCCTTTTTTTATGTTTTTTGTGACTCTAACTATTTACGATAAACTCGTAAAAACCCAGAATTTAGATGGTTACGTTAAGAAATTCATATCTGAATCGCAAATATTTTCTATCATTTCAGCGTACTAAGGTACGTCGTAATGATAGGAAATGTGCAGTAACGAAGGAGATTGAGAGTTCTCACCCTAACTACGGGTATCAAATGCAGGCACCTTTGGTGGCTGGACAGCAACTAATGCCATGCTGCTTTATGGTGATGTGAACTACAGTACAGATGCCAGTAGAGCCTATTTATAGAAAATAGCTCTACTGGCTGGATTCTCATATACTTTGGAATCTGCTCCAACCCTGTCTATGGAATACACGTATCGAAAAAATGATCCGGTTTTCTTAAATCATAATACTGTAATGCTACAATATTATCAAAACGAGATCATGAAATCGAATCGAACTACTGCTGACAGCTACTGCCAATGTGGATGACAATTCAATACAATTTGTGGCAAATGCAGATTGTCCGGTGATGATAACGTCCTGTTTTTCCACAATACGATTGTCAATTCTGTTTCTGAGAACGATGAGTTTGGCAATTACCTCGACTATCAAGTTATGGCTGGGTTGAAATACTCTTTCTGACAGCCGTTTCTGTCACATTGTGTCACGGGGTTTTCATATCGTAATGTTGCCATAACTGGCGACCAGTGGTACAAGTTCAGACTCGTAACCATTCGCGTGAAACCGGTTTTTTTCGATGCACCACTGAAGGAGTTTGAAATGGAAAAACAGCAAAATCTTGGATCAGAATACTATAGCCTTGGCCGTGATGAAATATTGGATCGAATCAGCAAACGGAAGGCAGAGCTTGCCGATAACTTATTGATCCTCTGTCATCACTATCAGCAGCAGGATCTTTTCCAGTTTGCTGATCTCACAGGTGATTCCTTGAAATTATCTCGTGAAGCAGCCAAGATATCAGATCGTGAATTCCTGATTTTCTGTGGAGTGCATTTTATGGCAGAAGCAGCAGATATCCTGGCCGCCGAGCATCAAAAAGTGCTGCTTCCCCACCTTCATGCAGGTTGTCCCATGGCCGATATGGCAACCACCGGTGCTGTGGAGCAGGCCTACAAAGAACTGCTGTCAGTTGGCATTATGCAAAACGAGAAGGATTTGGTTCCTGTTACGTATGTGAACTCATCTGCTGCGATTAAGGCTTTTGTCGGAGATCGTGAAGGTTCCGTCTGTACTTCATCTAATGGAGAAAAAGTCCTGGACTGGGCTATAAATAAGGGGGAAAAGGTATTCTTTTTTCCTGATGAGCATTTAGGTAGGAACTCCGCCACCGCCCTTGGGATTCCCGACGAACAGGTTCTCCTCTGGCGACGAGGCGAGTTACTTGGCGGCCACTCTGTTGAGGCTTTGAAACAGGCACAAATCCTTCTTTGGGACGGATACTGTGAAGTGCATATGCGATTTTTACCAGAGCACATCCACCAGTGGAAAATCAAAGAGCCGGAGATTAACATTATTGTGCATCCGGAATGTCCACAGGATGTAGTGAGTATTGCCGATCAGTATGGCTCCACAGAGGCTATTATCGCAGCAGTCGCTCAGTCAAAACCTGGAAGTAAGTGGGCAATTGGTACAGAAATCAACCTTGTTGAGCGCCTTGCCCGTGAACATCCCGATAAAGAAATTCATCTGCTTGCACCGACGACTTGTCAGTGTACAACCATGGATTGTAATCAGCCGGTGTATCTGCTCTGGTTGCTTGATAATCTGGTGGCAGGAAAAGTGAAAAATCAGATCTCTGTTGCTCCTGAAATCGCTGCCAGTGCTGCGAAATCATTAGAACAGATGCTTGCTATTTCTTAATTAGCATAAATCCAACAAAGCTGATTAATCAGTTTCTATTGAGGACATAAGGAAAACACGTGACAGAAACAGTATATCTTATTGACGGCAGTGCCTACATCTACCGTGCTTATCACGCAATTGCGCCCTTAACGAATAGTGAGGGCATGCCCACCCATGCCGTTTTCGGTTTTCTGAATATTCTGAAAAGAATGCTCAAGGAGAAAAACCCAAAATACCTGGCAGTGGCTTTTGATATGCGAGGTCCTGTCTTTCGTCACGAAATGTACGCGGATTACAAGGCCAACCGCCCTCCTATGCCTGATGATCTTGCGGTGCAAATTCCTTATATTAAAGAACTGGTGCAGGCCATGAACATTCCCTGTTTTGAAAAACAGGGAATTGAGGCAGACGATATTATAGCATCTTCAGCAAAAATACTTGAAGAACAAGGCTATACTGTGGTTGTGGTTTCGGGGGACAAGGATCTTCTGCAACTGGTAAATGAGAACACGGTGATGTGGGATCCCATGAAAGATAAGATCATGGATATTGCTGCTGTTGAAGAAAAATATAATGTAAAGCCGCAACAGTTACTCGATTGTTATGCTCTTATGGGAGATAGCTCTGATAATGTTCCAGGCGTTCCGGGGATTGGTCCCAAGACTGCTGAGAAACTGATCAATCAGCATCAAAGTCTTGAAGGTGTGTACGAAGCTCTGGAAGGCATGAAAAAGTCGAAGATGAAAGAACGACTGGCCGAGAATAAGGAAAAGGCCTTTCTGTCACGAGATCTGATTCGCTTGAAATATGATGCGGAAGTACCGGTTGAGCTTGCAGCATATGCATTTAAAGAAGGTGATACTGAGAAATTACAGGATCTTTTTACACGCCTTGGCTTTAAATCCATGGTGGAGGAAACGGTAGTAACCAAGCCTGTACCAACGGAGGGTTTTGCGTTAGTGCAGACCGAAGAGTCCCTGCTGCACCTGATTGAGAAGTTGGAAAAAACCGCTTTGCTGGTGATTGATACTGAAACCACATCTCTTGATGTTTCACGAGCGACACTGGTGGGAATCTCTGTGTGTACTGACTTTGAGTCTGCCTGGTATATACCTGTGGGACATATACAGGAGAGTGGAGAATTGCAAGAGGGGCAACTGGAGCAGTCCCTTGTACTGGAAGCACTGAAGCCGTTTCTGCAATCTGAAGCTTTGCCCAAGCTGGGACATAATATAAAGTACGACTACTCGGTGTTGCAGAAATCCTGTGGTCTTACCATGCGAGGCCCTCTCTATGATTCCATGATTGCTGCATATCTTGTGCAACCTGGGCGGAGATCCCTGAAGTTGGATGAGTTATGTCTTGAACATGGGTATGAACTTACTCCTTTTAGCGCCGTGGTAGATGATCCAAAAAAAGAGAACTGTTTTGCCTATGTGAGTCTGGAAGAAGCGTGCAAGTACAGTTGTGAGGATGTGTACGGAGCATTGTTGCTGTGGCAAGATTACGAAAAACAGCTGGAGGAGCTGGAAGAATATGCACTGTTCAGTAATGTGGAAACACCGCTGATTCCCATTCTTGCCGATATGGAGCTTGCCGGAATCACTGTTTCAAAACAGGTGCTAGGGCAGCTCGAAGAGGAGTTTCAGACTGAACTGGACTCTTTGCAGGTTGAAATCCATGGGCTTGCCGGCTACAGCTTTAATCTGAATTCCCCCAAACAACTTGGTGTTTTACTTTTCGAAGAGTTGGAATTGCCCCACGGTCGCAAGACCAAGACTGGGTATTCCACAGATATGAAGGTGTTGGAGAAGCTGGCGAGTAAACATGAGATTCCTGCCAAAATCATGCGTTATCGTATTCTTGCAAAACTGCAGTCAACCTATGTTCTAAAACTGAAGAAACTGATTAATCCTGTGAGTGGCAGGGTACATACGTCTTTTAACCAGACAGTAACGGCAACGGGAAGACTCTCCTCCAGTAATCCAAATATGCAGAACATTCCCATTCGCAGCAAAGAAGGCAATCGTATTCGGGGTGCGTTTATTCCAGACAAAGGGAAAGTTTTTCTGTCAGCGGATTATTCCCAGATTGACCTGCGGGTTCTTGCCCACTATTCACAAGATGAAGCACTACTGCATGCCTTTCGTAACGGAGATGATATTCACGCCCGAACGGCCTCAGAACTGTTCGCTGTATCGCCCTTGTTGCTAACATCAGAAATGCGACGAGTGGCAAAATCCATTAACTTTGGCATTGTTTACGGTATGTCCGCATTTGGTCTTTCCAATCAGCTGGGGATTAGTCGTAAAGAAGCCAGTCGCTTTATTGATAAGTACTTCCATCTGTATAGTGGTGTGCAAACATTTATGAAAAATATTGTGGCACAAGCGGGGGAAGATGGATATGTGACAACTCTGCTCAATCGAAGACGGATGCTTCCTGAGATTAACATCAAGAATAAGACTAGACGGGAATTTGCTGAACGTACTGCTATCAATACTCCTATTCAGGGAACGGCCGCAGATATCATTAAGCTGGCTATGATTAAAGTTGTACCATCTCTCAAAGAGAAAAATCTTTCCGCAAAGCTTTTATTGCAGATTCACGATGAACTGGTTTTTGAGTTGCCAGAAGAAGAGCTGAAGAAGACTAAGGAAGTGGTGCGAAAGGCTATGGAAGAGGCTCTTGCATTGGATGTGCCCCTGGTAGTAAATTTTGAAACTGGGGATAGTTTGGCCAAATAGTAACGTAATTTATCTGAAGTTCTGGTGGTTCAGTTGGTTGACTCCCATTTGTTTCACAAAGTTTTGAGAATCAAGAGACACCTCGGTTCTTGTATACCCTTTTCCGTGAATTATCCTCTAAAAAAATAAACAAAACAGGAACACATTTTTCTATTTGCGAATTCTGCCATACTAGGTATAGTAGTTATTCCTAATGTGGTTTCGTATAAGGATGCAGAGATACAAATTACTTGTAATGGGTGTCTATGGCTAACGTGTAGTGCTAACGGCTAATTTAAAACCAAGAGGCAATAAAATGAGTAAAGAAACAGTAAAATGTGAAGTATGTGGCAAAGAAACAGATAAAGAAAAAATCACGATCTGTGTCGGTTGTGATAAAAAATTCTGTGAGGATTGTCATAGTCCGGAAACAAATGAGGAATATTGTGTCGAGTGTATAGGAATGGGTGGTGTCGTTCCCCAATCATAATATTTCATAGCGTCATTAACGTTTTATGGAACATGTTTTTAAAATTGATCTCTCCACAGTATAATAAAAGCCGAGCCACTTCTTGCCCATCTCAAGTTGCTCGGCTTTCTAAAAAAAACCTGTAGTTTTCAGTCCTACTCCACTGGTGTGGGCAAGTTAAAGTGGACCTTGTTCTCAAATGGCATTGGGGCTTAGTAATCCAGGATAAGACTTGTCATCGATAGCTTGCCGTTCCCTGCTTAGCTCCGTTCATGAAGAGGAACAAAATCACGCTGGACAGGGCCTTCATACACCTGCCGCGGACGTCCAATACGTCTGTCGTCAGTATCTTGCATCATCTCACTCCAGTGAGCAATCCAGCCAGGGAGTCTGCCCATGGCAAACATTACTGTGAACATGTCGGTGGGAATGCCCATGGCCCGATAAATAATTCCTGAGTAAAAATCGACATTTGGATAGAGGTCACGACTGATGAAATAGTCATCATGTCTGACAATATCTTCCAGTTTCATAGCAATTTCAAGGAGTGGATCTTCCACTTGCAGAGCTTCCAAGGTCTTTGTGCATGCACGTTTTATAATTGTTGCCCGTGGATCGAAGGTTTTATATACCCTGTGTCCAAAACCGGAGAGACGGAAACGGTCATTGGGATCTTTGGCTTTTTGAATATATTTTTCAAAATCATTATTGTCGGCACGAATACCTTCCAGCATCTCAATAACCGCTGAGTTTGCGCCGCCATGCAATGGCCCCCAGAGGGCACTGATACCCGCAGAGATGGATGTGTAGAGGTTGACTCCTGCACTGCCAACCAACCGTACGGTAGATGTCGAGCAGTTCTGTTCATGATCAGCATGTAGGATGAGTAACTTATTCAGGGTGGCCACAACTTCAGGATGAACCACGTAGGGTCTGACGGGTTTATCAAACATCATATTCAGAAAATTGCCGCAGTATGAAAGGTCATATCGAGGGTAAACCAGCGGATGACCAACTGATTTCTTGTAAGAAAAGGCAGCTAGTGTTCTGATTTTAGAGAGCAGTCGTGCAGAGATAATCATCAGATCCTCGTCGCTATCTCCACTCATTTCAGGATAGAAATTGTTGAGCGTGTTGACCATGGTGGAGAGGATAGACATGGGAGATGCTTGGGGCGGGAAATGATCGAAAAAATGAATGAGATCCTCATGGATCAGAGCAAAACGAGAAAGTAGTGCCCTGAAATCATTTAACTGTTCCCTTGTCGGTAGCTCCCCGATGAGGATAAGATAGGCAACTTCAACAAAAGAACATTTCTCGGCAAGGTCTTCAATGGGGTAGCCTCGATAGTTGAGAATTCCTTTTTCACCATCAAGAAAAGTGATATCAGAGCGGCAGGAGCCGGTGTTCATATATCCAGAGTCAAGGGTTATGTATCCGGTCTCAGTTCGTAACTTGCGGATGTCGATGGCTTTATCGCCTTCTGTCCCACGTACAATAGGAAGTTTGTAAATCTTGTCTTCTATGGTCAATGTTGCATGTTCTTTTGACATCGTGTACCTATGTTTCTGTTGCTCGAAAGGATATATTACGAGTTATTAATGTTTGATGCTTAGGGAAATGGGTGGCCATCTATTGGGGAACTTTACCATGGACGGCAAAGTAAACTGGCTCCTTAAAGAAACAAACCTAACAGAAAAGCTCTGAAAAAGCAAGTTTTGGGATAATGACGATTAACATGCGAATACCACAAGGTGTAAAGAATAAAGAGCTGTATGTAAAACGGCTGACACAGTTTGAAGAAGAAGTTGGTGTTTATCCGGTAAGTTGTGAAAAACTTGCGGCTGGAAGAAGTGATGCCGAATGGTTGGATCAGGTGATTGCTGGTGGTGCCCGGATTGTCCAGCTTCGGGATAAAGAGAGTAACGATCGTCAGCTTTTGGCCAAAGCTCGTTATTTTCGTGAGAAAACTCGAAAGGCCGGTGTGTTATTTTTTCTTAATGACCGTCTAGATATTGCATTACTCACGAATGCGGATGGCATGCATGTGGGGCAGAATGATCTGCCCGCAGAAGAAATCCGAAAATTGGCTCCCGATATTCTCATAGGTCATTCTTGCAATACTGAAGAACAGACTAAAATACTAGGTAGAGAAGTTGAGCAGAAGGCAAGTGCTGTCTCCTACTATAACATCGGTCCTCTCTTTGAGACCGGCACTAAGGAAGGGTTACATCATTTTCTCGGAGCTGAAGGGGTAGAGACCTTTTCACGCCACTGTTCGCTCCCCTTTACTGTTATGGGGGGAATAAAATTGCAGCATCTGGATGCGATTTTGGCAGCAGGTGCCAAACGCGTGGCAGTGGTAACTGCCATCAGTCAGGCAGGAGATATGGTGGCT
Source organism: Desulfocapsa sp. (assembly GCA_022712895.1). Taxonomy (GTDB): domain Bacteria; phylum Desulfobacterota; class Desulfobulbia; order Desulfobulbales; family Desulfocapsaceae; genus Desulfocapsa. The sequence goes on along the minus strand of JAFLJS010000023.1, from coordinate 178,480 downwards.
GAAACTGCAATTTGGCAGCAACGTATCAAGGGAGAGAGTAATGTTGACAGGTGAACGATTGAGCAAATTAAAAGAGGAAATCAATGTCCTTATTCCTTATGCCGTGCCTCCCGAAGAAATTGAGAGTGCCAATACATTTCTCAATACATTTGCAGAAGACTTTTTTGCATTGGGTATCATAAAAGATTACTACCAGACTCTGCCCAATGCTTACGAGGAAGCCCTGATTAAAATTTCAGTGCTGGAAGAGAAAGAGCAGGTGTTTCTGATGCTGCTTTCCACCACTGGACATCATTATTTCTATGTGACCAATGCCGATGAGAGCTTCTTCCTCTCAGAATGGGATAGGGGACTGGAGGATAAACAGCTTCTTACGTTTTTTGGCTATGCGGACAGCAAAAGTTTTGCAAAAACACATTCTGATATGGAAAAATGCAGGGAATATAGGTCATTGGAGCGAATGGATGAAGAGCTCTGCCCGTCCTGCGGTGTGAAAACAGGAAGCATGCATACGTTGGGTTGCCCGGTTGAGGTCTGCCCCTGGTGCCGCGGGCAACTCAATTACTGTAACTGTCGATTTGAGCAGCTGGATGTAGAAGCCTTTACAGATGATATAATGCTGGATAAATTTGCTGTGAAGCTCGAACAAAAAGGGCGTATTGCCTATGCCAAGGAACAGCGTCCAACATTTATGGTTGAAGAGGAATCCGGCGAATAGTCGTCTGTTTTTTACTGATATCCTTTACCGTTCCCTTCCTGGTATTTGTTTAGATCTATAGCTTTTTATAAAAGAGAGCAAAAGAGAGTCTGCCGAGCTGTTTTTCAAGCCCTTTGCTAATCACTGTGTCCAATCAGCAACTGCAGACATTTACCTGCTTGCCTCTGACTTTGGAGATCCAGCTGTTAATGATCATGGATGCACATCCGCAGCCATTATCCGGATTGACGAAAATAGCCTCCGTCGGACAGTTGGTCGCGCATGCTCCACATTCCATGCAGGCATTCAAATCAACAATTTTTGCTTTTTTGTCCTGCAATGCAAAAATGCGGTGAGGACATACCGTCACGCACATGCCGCAGCCAATACAAGCCTCTTTATTTAAGGTCAGAATGGCAGCTCCGTCAATATATCGAAAATCTTTCATGGTATCTTCTCTCTTACCCTAAAAAGGGGGCAGTGATCCAAAGGCAAAGGCCTGCAATTGTACAAATGAGCTGGGCTGGTAATCCTTTCCGCATTTCCTTTTCAACACCGGAAAGGGAGGTGAAAGGAGTGGCTCCTGTAAAGTTCATAGCCATGTATGATGATGCAGCTACTATCCAGAACCAGATCCCGGCTTTTTCTACAATCCCTGCCCCGGTCATAATTGTCAAAACATATGCCAGACCAGAAAAGGCACCAACAACAGCTCCTTTAAACCAGAATTGACGGCCTGGAAGCCAGGGCAGTAGTATGGGCATAAGCAGTGCTCCGGCGAAGATTGCAGAAAATGTTGCACCGCCAGCTACCAATCCTCTAGTTAACATCGTCTGGAGGGAATATATTTCCTGGCCAATACCGGAAATGGCAAAAGAAATAACAGTGATTAAGACGAAAAACTTCCATACCAGTACGATCTCAACTGGCACGAGAACCAGCCGTTCAGAAAAGGAAAAAGTAACGGTCCGCATTTTTTCGTCAGCTTTATTGCTGTTTTGCAGAAACTGTGGAATATCTTTTGCCCGTAGCGGGCCGAAAATCGCTTTAAATCCACATTTTTTCTTGAGTTGGTACGCGGCAACACCGCTCGCAGCAAACTGCGGAAGAATAAGTTCTCTGTGAGATACGATTTTTTCAAGCCCTGCCCTTTGTACCTGCAAGGCGATTTCATTAGCAGAAAAGGTGCCTTTGCCGGCTGCGCACCATACGTTGATCCCACGAGTATCAATCACCAGTATCCATACAGCAAGATCTGTCAGTTCCTTGCGTAGTGCATCAAAGCTGAGTTTGTAATTGGCCGTTACCAGAACCGGCGATTCGGGAGTCGGGGAGCCGACACAGTAGAGCCCTGGATTGAGTTTGTACTGGTTTCGGGCAATACCGCTACGTGCCCTCAGAGTGCCAAGTTGATCTTTGAAATCTAAGACGGTTTTGACTTGGGGGACAGCCCCGTTCCCTGTTTCAGTAAAGCCTGTCACATACGATTTAATAGCGTATCCAGGTAACTCATTGATCCCTGACCTGGGATCTGGTTTAGGGCCTCAGCAGGGTGCGTCTTCTACGTTGTCGGGTTGTAGAGGCATTTTTGCTTGTCCCATTTTAAACTGCCCTATGGGTTGCAAGTTTGGAAACTCCGGGCCATTTTGTTGTTCGCATTTTTTTTTCACTGATCATCCTCGGAGGAAAATAGACTGGACATTGCAGTAGAGATTGATGCCAGTTTTGTTTTGTCCACGCAGTAACACATCTTTGGGCCTTCCACTTCACCTTGAACCAGCCCGCTTTCTTTCAAAATTTTCAGGTGCTGGCTGACTGTTGATTGCGCTAAAGGAAGAAGCTCAACTATACGTCCGCAGATGCATTGTTTTTCTGCAAGCAGGTGCTTGAGAATTAGGATGCGGGCGGGGTGAGCGAGGGCTTTGCACAGGCTCGCTAACTCGTCGATGTCTGCCTGGTTTGTGGTGGGGATAACTGCCGCGGAAGCTTGGTCGCTCATAGGTTCTCCTTAATCTTAATCGTAAGGTAACGATTAAGGGACGGGCTGTCAAGGTTTTGTGAATTGTAAGGGAAGTGGTTGAGACAATGCAGTGTGCAGTTTGGGAAGATATTTCATTAGCGTTACCTTGTGACCATTGCGAAGGAGGGACTCTTGTGCAATGATTACTGTCTCACTCAGCTGGAAATCGGATACTATTTTTGTTGTGTAGTCATTCATCAGTGGTTTTTACAAACAAAAAAAGGCGCTTCTCCTGTGCATAGGAAAAGCGCCCTGTAGTGCCTTGCTGAAGAGGCACATGCGTTACGGTATGTGTTACTGTACCTTCTGCAAGTATTTATACAGATCAGAATCAGAAGAGAGAATCAGAGAAGTATTATCTCCAATAACTTCTGAGTAGCTCTCGAGGGTTTTGTAGAAAGAGAAGAACTCTGGATCTTGGCCATAAATGTCACCATAAATTTTGGTGGCCTCTGCATCCGCTTTACCTTTGATTACAGATGCTTCTCTGTTGGCTTCAGACAGAACAACTTTGAGCTCACGTTCAACCTTACCTAGGATTTCAGCCTTCTGACCTTCACCTGTTGAACGTTTCTCAGCAGCGATACGTTTTCGTTCAGAAATCATTCGGTCATACACTTTCAAACGCACCGATTCGATATAGTTTACACGCTTAAACATAACATCGAGGAGCTCGATTCCATACTGAGGAGTCACTTTGGCAGCAGCCTCAAGAACCATATCGCTGATGACATCCCGGCCTCTCATGGGTGGAGTGTTATCGATGTCCTTATTGGTCATAGTGTCTGTTGACCAGTCTGAACTTCGTATGATTTCAATAAGATTGTTCTTGTTCACCATGTCCCGGACGGTACCGTCAATGATATCATCAAGCAGTGACTTGGCACGGGCCTCAGTTTTTACTGCCTGCATATATTGTAGAGCGTCGGTGATACGCCATCTGGCAGTAACATCAAGATAGACGTAGGTCTTGTCGTTTGTTGGGATCTGGTTTGGCTCGCCGTCCCAGATCTGTATCCGTTTATCAAAATAGCTCACATCCTGAACAAATGGCATTTTGAAGTAAAAACCTGCAGCTGTTTTTGACTCACCAATCGGTTTACCAAATTGCGTGATCATGGCCTGCTGGCCTTCTTTTATAATAAAAAATCCATCGTAGATTACGGTGACGCTGAGCAGTACCAAACCTACGAGAAAAAATTGAACTATCTGTTTCATGTCTTATTCCTCCTAGTTAGTAGCTCTTGCTGGAGCAGTGAGTGCAGTATTGCCACGGCTCAAATTTAACAGCGGCAGTGGTGTTTGTTGATTCTTGTCCATTATGTAAATCGATTCCACTGTCGGCATAATCTGCTGCATGACCTCTAAATACATACGTTTTTTGGTAACTACGGGTGCGTGTTTATACTCGGTGAGGATGGAGAGAAAACGATGGGATTCGCCCTTGGCATCATTGACGCGAGCAACAGCATAACCGTGTGCTTCTTCAATGATCTGTTTGGCATTACCGCGTGCACGAGGAATTTTACGGTTATAGATTTCTTCCGCTTCGTTGACCAGACGTTTCATGTCCTGATCTGCTTCGTTTACCTCATTGAATGCTGGTTTTACTTTATCTGGTGGGTTGATATCCTGGAACTGGACGGTTCCAATCACAAGCCCTGCCTTCAGGTTGCGAAGTTCTTTTTGCAGCTCTGCTTTTACTTCAGCAGCGAGCAGATCACGGTTGCTGAGAACGTAATCAAAGTCCATATTTCCTACGATTCGTCTGGTCACGCTTTCAGAGAGATCACGAACTGCAGAGCGAACATCTTTAATCTGGAAAAGATAGGCGCTGGGGTCGTCAACACGATATTGGACAATCCAGGCAACGTTAATAACGTTTTTGTCAGCTGTGAGCATCAGTGATTCCATGTCATAGACCTGACGGTTGTTCGAGTTGCTGCGCTGGTTTATGTAGCGGCTGCGGAAACCAAATTCTTCTTTTCTGATCTCTTCCACATCAACTTTATACAGAGCGTCTAAGTAGGGAATTTTAAAGTGCAGACCGGGGTTGGAGGTACGGTTGTACTCGCCAAGGCGTAGGACAACACCGACTTCACCGGGTGTGATTTTGTAGAAAGAAGCATATACACCCTGCAAAATAAGAACAATAAAAACGATGCCAAGAACCTTACCTATGGCGGCAAAAGGACTGGGTGGTTCACCCTGTTGTGAGGGTTGGCCTGAAGGCCCCTTCTTTTTCGGTGAATCTGAGAAGTAATCCTGAATTTTTTTGATGACTTGTGCCACCATCTCTTCAGGTGTTTGGGGCTTTTTCTTCTTTCCCCATGGCGGTTGTTGGTCCTGACCTGGCATAGAATGTCTCCGGGTATAAAAGGATGAATCGTTAAGAGTTAATTGTCGATCCTCAGTAAAGTAATGATTCTTTTGATGAGCGCAAGTTTTATCGGAAAAAAATTGCTAGGCAAGTGCTGCCCGCCAGCTAAGTACTATAACTGCTATGGAAAGTAGAAAAAGAAAAGTTTGCAGCCACATCGATCTGCGTAGTCGTAAAAACAGTGGTCGTCCAAGGATCCAGCCGGAAGCAAATCCACAGCAGAGTCCAAACAAATGAGCACCAAGATCTGTACGCTCTCCTGAGCTGCCGATCATGGCCAGCAGTGCTGCTCCTGCCATAAAAGGGATTATTCGAACATAGCGTTTGCTGACTCTGTTGTGCGGCCCCAGCATGGAGAGCATTCCGATAACAGCAAAAACAGCCGTGGAAAATCCGACAAAGAGATGTTCCTCTCCGTGGAGAGCGACATTGATATAGTTTCCAAGGCCAGCTGTGAGCAGCATGGCAAATAATCCCAGTCCATTTCCCGTCAGTCTACAGAAAAAATGAAATAAAAACCCACCAAAGAAACAGTTGCCGAGTAGATGCACTGTGTCGGCATGCAAGGTGAGTGCTGTGATTAATCGGTAATACTCATGATGTCGCAGGATTTTTGTCGCATCTCCAGCACCCTGTATAAACCAGAAAGAATGGGCTGACCACGGCCCGGTCACTGTAAAAAAAAGAGCCAGTGCGCCAATAAGAAGTAAGGTTGGAGGTTGCAGGAACGGCTCAAATGTTTTGAATGACGTATCAGGTTTGGGGGGCCAGTTCCTGTTTTCGTCTTCATAGGCTTGAATTTGAAAGCGGGCGGCATGCAGATCCTCTGTGGAGACCTGCAAGGTAGTATTGTGCGGCAAGTTGGCAATCTTGTGGCTGATACCTACTGCCGACAGTACCAGTGAGCAGGCCATAATATTCTGCTCATTCGGTGTTGCCAGCACAGTTTCACTGTATACGGGGGGATCGTCTGTCTCTTGAGGCTCCTGATCATGCATGAACATGTCTAAGAGATAGTCACTGTTTTTCTATTTGGCAACTTAAGGCGGCCCCAATAATTCGAAGGAGGGCACTGGAAGAGCTGCCACCATATGATTTGCTGTGGTACATGATCGTGGCAAAGTACCATGAGGGGTTTGTGTCGACAAAAAAATAAAATCCACATTGATTGTATGGTATGGTCATTCTTGATGGCGTCGTAAAAACTCTCCATCTCCTTCGTTGTTGCACTTTTTCTATCATTACGACGTACCTTAGTACGCCGAAATGATAGAAAATATTTGCGCCTCGGATATGAAGCTTTTTACTTAACCATCCAACTTCAGGGTTTTTACGAGTTTATCATTCTTGAGTATGTTTGTTGCATTTTGCTACTTTGGTAGAATCTTTTGAATTGGTGATTATGAAGATAAAATGGAAAGTGATTCTGATGGTTGATGGCGGATGATACGAATTAAGCGGAGTTGATAATGAAGAAAAATCTCTATTTTGGGTTCCTCACCATCAGTGTTCTCATAATTGTAAGTAATCTGTTCCTCTTTATGCACTCTAAGAGGGGGGGGAAGGTGCTTTCTGAAATTGTCTCAGACATTATGCCCGGTGCCATGGCAATGTCTGAGATGGCTGTGCTTGGCTCAGACGTTGGTTTCTACACGACACATATAGCTCTCGGGAAGGAGGTTGATCATGAATCTCTCAGAAAACAGGAAAATGCGCTTGAGGCATTATACAAGCAGGGAGAAATCCATCTTGCCCATGAGATACATGTCGGTCAGGAGGAACAAAAAGCTGCAGAAAAATTGATAGAAAGAATAACAGCCCTACGTTCTTCTGTTGATGCGTTTCATGAACTTAAATCGCAAGTAGATATTGAAACGCTACAGAAATATAATTCTGAAGTTGTTCATAAATCCATTTTAGATCTCAATGAACTGCTTTACCTTCATAGAGATATTCATCTGGCGGAGTTACAGGCTGCCCACACCTTGATACTGTCCAAAAAGCATACTTTGAATGTTGTAATTCTGAGTTCAAGTATACTTTTATTTTGTATTACCGTCTGTATTTGGTGGCTGACTATGAGAATTTATAATCGGTTCAGTGCAGAGCAGAGAAAGCAGAAAAAACAAATTGAACAGGATTTTCTCGAAAAGAAGCAAATCAGAGAAAAGCTTCATCATGTACAGAAAATGGAGGCTATCGGTACCCTTGCCGGAGGTATCGCACATGATTTTAATAATATTCTCAGTGCTATACTTGGCTACACAGAGCTCAGTCTGCTTAAAATCGACAAAGAATCTGAATTAGCTGCCAATCTGCAGCAAATCAAAAATGCTGGCCTTCGAGCAAAAGATCTGGTTGCCCAGATTCTTACCTTTAGTAGAAGTAATGATACGCATTTTATCCAGATTGATCTTACAAACATCGTACAAGAAGTACTTAAACTATTGCGTTCATCTCTACCTAGTACCATAACAATTCAACAAAAATTTGAGAATACGCATAGGTGCATTCTGGCAGATCCTGTTCAGATTCATCAGGTACTGATGAATCTTGGAGTCAATGCTCTGCATGCAATGAAAGAGCATGGCGGTACGTTGACCGTCGAGTTGTTGTCTGTTGAACTGGACGACAAGGGATGTGAGGCAGTATCTGATTTCCAACCCGGTTTGTATGAGAAACTGATTATCAGTGATACCGGTTGCGGCATGGATCTAGTTACTCTGGAGAAGATTTTTGATCCTTTTTTCACCACGAAAGAAACAGGTGAAGGTACCGGACTGGGTCTTTCCACAGTACATGGTATTGTAACGAAATGTGGCGGTTCAATAACTGCTGTTAGTGTACCTGACAGCGGGACAACGTTTACCATACTTCTACCAGTCTGCAGTTCCGATAGTTCTGTTGTTGAAGAAAAAGAAGAATCATTTATTCCCAGAGGAACAGAACGTATTCTCCTCGTTGATGATGAAGATTCATTGGTCAGATCCATGACTAGAATGCTCGAATATTATGGATACACCGTGACAGGGCAGACAGACAGCAAACAGGCCCTTAAACTTTTTAAGGATGCCCCTGATCGTTTTGATATGGTTATCACCGATTATACAATGCCCAAAATGACAGGAAAAGAGCTCACTCTGGCTATACTCGATATCCGTCCGGAGATGCCGGTTATTATCTGTACCGGATTTACGGAAATGCTGGACGCCCGGACTGCCAGTGAGCTTGGTGCCAGGGACTTTATCATGAAACCTCTGACGGCTGATTTAATTGCTTCTGCAATCAGGAAAGTTTTTGATAAAGAGTAAAAAATGATCAGACCTGGTTGCAAGGCCCAGGAAAAAGAAATTTTATACAGTTATTAGTTCCAGAAAAACTGAGCTGTCCATCTCTTGGACAGGACGTAGAGTTGTCTCCTCCCGCACACATAGCGGGGTAGGCAATGATGTATCTATGGTTTAAATCCCCCCATCATGTTTCGACAAGTCTGTCTTGCGACGACAAAATTGTCGAAAATCGGGAAGGTGTAAGGTTTGCAGGTGCAAGGGTGATTCGCTTAAGGTAGTGAGTATGCGCTGTCTTGTGGGATTTTCCTGGTTGGCATGTATCCTGCTTGGCAATTGCTTGGTCACATCAATTTGGTTTTAGGGAGTCATGTGTCAGGGAAACCTTGAAAAGCAGTAGATAATGAGAATTGATAACAAACAGCGGTAGCTTTTAGACGAAAGAAATTAGAAAAAATTCAAACGTAACAGGTTGCAAAACAGCCTGTGACAGCCGTTGTGTTACGCCAGAAGTCAGTGACGGAAGAGATTGCATATATGAACTCAGAAATGAAATGGCTTTTCATTAAGAATACTTTATTCTTTCAGGTAGCTGGAGTTCTTCTCTATATTGTTGTTTCTTTTTTCCATGGTGGAATGGATCTTCCCAGAAGCCTTGAGAGTTATTTGGTTCCGAGTTTTCTCGGGTACGCTGTCGGCACAATAATCGGGCTTCTGAAATCAGTTATTCACCGGAAAAACAAGCAAGAACAACAATCTTTTCTCCATATAATCGAAGTACTGGCGAATTCACTGGATGAACGGGATCAGTATACGCATGGGCATTCTCGCAGGGTTACTAATCTTTCCTTAGCTTTGGGGCGGAACATAGGTTTGAAACAATCTGACCTAGAGCTCCTTCGGATTGGCGGTATACTGCATGATATCGGTAAAATAGGCGTTCCGGATCATATACTGCTTAAACCGGGGAAACTTAGCTGTGAAGAATATGAAATCATAAAAAGACATCCAGGCCAGGGAGAGCGAATTCTCTGGCCCATGAAACATGAGCATAAAAATTCGCAACTTATCTCAATCGTGAAATATCATCACGAACGCTATGATGGAACGGGCTATCCGGAAGCATTAAAAGGAGAGGATATTCCTTTATTGGCAAGGATCGTGGCCGTTGCTGATAGCTATGATGCCATGACTTCTGACAGACCGTATCGTAAAGGGATGGATAAGAAAGTTGCTCTTCGGGAAATACAAAATGGATCAGACAGTCAGTATGACCCATATTTAGCCTCAGCATTTTCCGCAATGATGGAACAGGATGGAGAAACAGATTGTCCATTTCATGCGAAGTGTACTATTTTTCGTCGTATAGAAAAAAATGAGATTTCCACTGCCTATAAGGAGCAGTTTTGCTGGGGATTACATGATTCATGTAGCCGCTATAATGTTAGAATGCAAGAGAAAGTAGCAGGCTCCCTCATTCCGGATAACTTGATGCCAGACGGGAGTCTTCTGTAAATCTGAATTAACGGCTTTTTTTCTGGAACTATTCATTGCCTCTTTTCCTACTCTTGTTCACCTATTTTACTGGCGGGCAGGAGTGCTTTTACGCCCTCTGTTCTTCCCAAAACGAGTAAGATGGAAAAATAACATATGCACAAATAGTTTTTCCTGGTATTACTTCTTGTTACTTGTTCTTCTGGTTTGCTCGTGTACATGAGGCTTTACTGATGCTGGTGAATAACTTATTCAAATACTGGACGTATAGGGTCTTTGCTCCTGGTGCAGTGTTACGCTCAACCTATGAGTCTTTTCAGGAACTCCTGGAATATGATGGAAAGACTCATGAAGGAATGGCGGAGTTGGAGGCTCTGTATTACCAGGGGATAAAGGAAGACTTCAGTGCTATTCGAAAGCGTTATGAAAGCTTTTCTGCAAATGTGTTGGGAATGGTGGAAAGTCTGGAGAAAATGGCACCGGGCTCTCATATCACTCTCAAAAGTTATTACAAAAAGTTTGATTTTTATAGTAAATTTCTGCTGGCTCCTCCACAGCTTGATTGTACTCCTCCCTTTGTTTGTCTTTTGCAGGAAGGAGCCGGGAAAGACTCTCTTGTTGGAGGAAAGGCCTCCCAGTTGGCGGCTCTTGCTGTGGAACTCAAGCTTCCCATTCCTGACGGCTTTGTAATTACCGCAAATAGTTTCCATTATTTCATGGAGTATAATGATTTACGCAGGTCTGTTGATGCTCTTCTCTGCACCATCGAAAGTGCAAATCCGCATAGTTTAATTGAAATCTCTGCTCAACTCATCGATCTCATAATGCATGGTGATCTTCCTTCCGAAATAAGGGATGAAGTGACAGCTGCCTGGAACAGGTTTGCTGATACATTTGACAATACGCCTCTTATGGCTGTGCGAAGTAGCTGTTTAAATGAAGATGGTGCATGTTCCTTTGCCGGGCAATATCTGACCCTGCTCAATGTTTCCGGTGACAATATCCTTGAGTCTTGGCGCCAGGTAATCAGCAGTAAATACACCCCGGAAGCGCTGGCCTATCGTATTCATTCAGGACTTGGTGATGAGGAGACGGGGATGGCTGTTTTGGTTGTTGAAATGGTGGAGGCCGTTACCAGTGGGGTCTTGTATACGGCTGATCCATCCGGGAAACAAAAAGAAGAACTGTCCATTCATGTGGTTTACGGTCTGGGGGACGCTTTAGTCAGTGGACGGGTTATTCCCGAATCTTATGTAATGACTGAAAGAAAAAATCCTGACAATTCGGATAAATCAATATTGACACACCTGGAACGAACTCATCTTCTAGAGCAGGGCAAAGTTATTGCTGATCACTTTGCTTCTGCAAGGGATGTGGAGTGGTCAATTACAAAAGAGGGATGCCTTATCTTTCTGCAAAACAGGCCTCTTGAGACGCAAGATGCAAGTGTAGTTGTTGAGGAAGTAAAACCTCTGATTGATAAAGGCCAACTACTGTTTAAAACGGGTGTGACAGCAGCCATGGGGCAAGTCTGTGGTAACGCATATGTTGTTGATTCTGATCATCTGCTGGAGGATGTGTCGCAGGGAGCAATTCTCGTGATTAAGGAAACACTGCCTTCCACTGTTCGTGTTTTAAGACAGGTTGTTGGTGTGGTGGCGGAGCTCGGTTCTGTGGCGGGGCATTTTTCCACCGTTTGCAGGGAGTTTGGGGTTCCTCTGCTCCTGGCTGTGGGGGACAGTATTGAAGACATTACTCATGGGGAGGAGTTAAGCCTTTTTGCTGATTTGCAGGAGCTGTGGCAGGGCAATTGTCTTGCGGAAGGGAAAACCATAGCAATTCATGAAAGGCAGGCATCACTACCCTATTTCAGGAGGTTGCATGGCCTGTTGGAATTTGTAACCCCTCTGAATTTACTTGACCCGGAGTCTGAAACTTTTGTCCCTGAGTCCTGCCGTTCTCTCCATGATATTATACGCTTTTCTCATGAAAAGGCAGTACGTACCATGTTTTCTCTTGGGGATAGGGGCAGCGGCAGGTCAAAAGGGAAACGGAAATTGCTTTCTGACCTGCCCCTTGATTTGTTCCTGTTAGATATCGGGGGAGGATTGTCGGTGCAAGATACAGGGAAAGCAGATGTGTCCCTGGAGGAGGTTTACTCGCCACCTTTTCTTGCCCTCTGGCGGGGTTTGACTCATCCCAGTGTGGTATGGGACGAACGTTCTCATTACGATTGGAAAAGTTATGATGAAATTGCATTGGCCGGTGGGGTTGCCAGTAAGGACTCAGCAGAATTTGCAAGCTTTGCAGTACTGGGGAGCAATTACGTGAATATCAATATGCGATTTGGCTATCACTTTACGCTGGTTGATACCATGTGCGACAATGATGCTGCGAAAAATTATTGTCAGCTACGTTTCGCTGGTGGTGGTGGTGGTTTTTCCGGAAGAAGTCTGCGTATAGAATATGTTGAGGCCATTCTTGAAGAGAGTGGTTTTCAGGTCATCCCCAAAGGAGATCTGCTTGATGCCAGGTTGCAACATCTGGCAGCAGAAGAACTTTTACAAAAGTTAGAGATTGTAGGACGTCTCCTTGGAGTGACGAAGCTCATGGATATGCGTCTTAAGGATGAGAATATGGTACAGGAACAGATACGAGCATTTTGGGAGGCTGGCTAATGGCAGAACTGAACATGACATACCAGCTTACCTGGTTAACCAGCCAACTTGCCGTTGGCTATGCTCCCATGTCATATGACGAGCTTGATTCCATCAAAGACCAAGGGGTAGGGGCCATTGTTAATCTCTGCGGAGAATTCAGCGATCTGCATGAAATTGAAGAGCAGGCTGGGTTTGAGGTCTGTTTTCTCCCCACTCCCGATGAGTGTGCACCGGATCTCGAAAAGATGGAAGAGGCTCTGGAATGGTTGGATGAAAGCCTCTATTTAAAGAAGAAAGTTCTTGTCCATTGTCGTCATGGACATGGACGAACAGGCACTTTTATCTCTGCTTATTTATTGCGGCGAGGGCTTGCTCTTAAATATACGGAGAAGAAACTCAAAGGGACAAGGGCGAATCCAACCAACTATAGCCAGTGGAAACTCCTTAAAAAGTACAGTAAGCAACAGGGACAACTGGATGCAAGGGAGGCAAGTATTGAAAATCCCAGCACAATAGATCTTCTGCCATTTTTCCATGATTACGATGCGTTACTGGCAGATGGCAGGGTGGGGGGATTTGATCCTGCTATCTGTAAGCAGCCCTTTGACCTGCAGTTGATCGAGGCCGTGTATGTCAGTCATGTCGTAAATTCAAGGTTGAGCAGGGAGAAGCGTAATGACATTCTTGAACGGGCAGTCAATGTTTCCACACTGGAAAACTATTTGTGTCCCCTTGCAGAAGACGGCAATTGTCTGATTTGTGATCATCGCCCTTTACGTTGCCGTACAGTGAGCAATGATGAACAGAAGAGTATGCTCAAGGGTATAACAGTAAAAATTTCCAGGGATATTTTCCTCGCATTGACGGATTCATTCCTCGCCGATGACGCGTTGCATTTTTCTATTGTCGATACCCTTTCCGGCCGCTTTGTGCAGCAGTATTTCCAGGCTACACGTGATACAGGAATAGGCTGAGATGAGAGACATGGAATCCCTGGTACCTAAACGACTGCTCATTGTAGATGATGAAATGGATCTGCTTGTCCTTTTGCGCAAAGTTCTTGCGAAAAAATGTGATTGTGAGGTTGCCATTGCACTATCCGGCCAAGAAGCGCTTGAGCAGATCGCCTCCTGGCATCCAGATGTGATTATGACTGACATTGTCATGCCAGGCATTGATGGTTTGCAATTGTTAAGGACGGTCTATGAGATAGACAGGTCCATCAGCGTTGTTATCATGACAGGGTATGGCACCATTGAAATGGCAGTTGCAGCCCTGAAAGATGGAGCCTATGATTTTCTGGAAAAACCTTTTGAGAATACAAAAGTCAGCCTGATTATTCTCCGTGCTTTTGAGCGAACGCAACTGCTACGCGAAAATTCCCAACTGCAAAAAGAGTTGCAAAAAGGGAATAGAGCGACTGACTTTATAGGACACAGTCGGTCTCTGAAGAGTGCAATCACTCTACTGACTCGACTGGGTCGGAGTGATGCAACGGTCCTGATCCGTGGTGAATCAGGAACCGGTAAAGAAGTCGCAGCCAGAACCATTCACCAGATGAGTGATCGTGCAGCAAGGAAAATGGTTATCGTCAACTGCCCGGCCTTACCAGAACATATTTTAGAGAGTGAACTTTTTGGCTATGCAAAAGGTGCCTTTACAGGAGCAGATCATAATAAAGATGGGCTCTTTCTTGAGGCAGCAGGCTCTACCATCCTGCTTGATGAAATTGCTGATATCCCTGTTTCTCTACAGACGAAGCTGCTCCGGGTGTTGCAGGAAAAAGAGATCCAGCCACTGGGCCAGACCAGCACCGTAAAGGTTGATGTTCGTGTACTGGCTTCTACAAACCAGGATCTTGAGGCGAAGATGGCCAAAGGGGAGTTTAGGGAAGATCTTTTTTATCGTTTGAATGTGATGACGGTTGTTATGCCGTCACTACAGGATATGCAGGAGGATATCCCGTTGCTGGCCCTTCATTTCTTTAATATTTATGTGGAAAAGTATCAACGTATCAATATGGAACTTTCCAAAGAAGCATTGAAATGTCTGGAACGAAGGGAGTGGAAGGGGAATGTTCGTGAGTTACAGAACAGAATTAATCGCGCAGTGCTTCTCACTCCTGGTAGTATTATCACCCCCAAGGATTTGCTCAGTCCTGAAGAATTAGCAAAAGACGATTCAACGAACAGGCCAGGAGTGGACATCCCTGTGTGTGTTCATCGACTTCCATACAATGAGGCAAAGGAGGAAGTAATGTCTTCTTTTTCTTCCACCTATCTGAAAAGAGCTTTAACTATGAGTGACGGGAATGTATCTGCTGCTGCCCGTGAAAGTGGTCTGGGACGCCAATCTTTTCAACGTCTGATGCAGCGTTTTAAGGTGATATCCAAGGCGTTCAGAGATTGAGTTTCAGTTCTGTCGCAGGCAATACACTCAGTGATCATTTTCAGGTAGTTTTTCTTGCCTTCTCAGGTGCATCGATTGTGCGGCATCAGTCTTAGTTTAGACCCTCAGCATCAATTTATCCATAACAATACAAGCGGATACAGTATACATCGCGAGTATTGCCTCATCGCAGAACTGCACTCGTTTTGGTGCAGTGCATCGATTTAGGTGCACATCCTTGCTGTCGTTATCCAAAATGTATTTTACCACGATGTATCTCTTGCCTAGAATATCATACTGATTTTACGTTGTTTCGTGAAATGTTGAAATGTTCCCCAAATGTGGCACTGTTTGTGCTATGTCATAGGCAATGTGGGCTACTGCTTCTAGTTGCGGGCAGGTATTGACAGGTTTGTGGTAAACCTAAAATATTTTGATGGTATGAAATGAATGCTATAAAAAACACACGAAAGATGTTTCCGTTTCTCCTCCTTTTGATGGTAACTGTGTGTCCTGGAAATGCGTGGGCTGTGCAAAGTCACGGTGCTCCAGAGGGTTTATACGTCCATCAATTAGCCCACATTTTTTATACTGCCGCACTGGGGTATCTTTTTTGGGGGGTTCGACAGAGCGCTTTTAAATCACAGGGATGGCGTTTTCTGCAAATCTTCTGCATCTTCATGATCGCTTGGAACGTGGTGGCTTTTACAGGACACTTTCTTGCTCCGTTTATTGATCATGCAGATTATACGCGTGAGGCAGGATATTTGAGTACGCATCTCCAGGGACCATTTACCGGTGTAAAACTTTGGTACTATTTTACACAACTTGATCATCTTTTCAGTATTCCGTCGCTCTTCTTTCTCTATCTGGCTATGAAAACTATATATCGTAGCAGCTGTGAGGATGAAAAAATATGACCAGTCTTCCTATGCTTCCCGCCATAATGATCGATATGGCAGGGTCTCTTGTTATTATCATTCTTTCATTTCTCTCACTGCGTTACGCATGGCTCCTTCTCCGCAAACAGTCTGAGAATTTCCTGTGGGGTTTTCTTTTCTATTTTTGCCTTACTCTGTTCTGTTTTTCCGTTTCTCGTGCAGTGGGGCATCTTATCAAGCAGATATTGTTGATCCTCGATAATAGGGAACAGTGGCAGGTGTTAGCTCCGTACAGTGGAGGGTTTAACACTCTGTTGATGATCTCCTTGGCCGCTGTAAGTATATATTATCACAAGGGAATAGAGGGGTATCGTGCCATTCAGAGAAAGGCACATAGCTTAAAAGAAGCCAATGATCAGCTTGAAATATCAGCAGATAAACTCCTACAGTTGAATGTGGATCTTGAAGACATGGTGGAGAGACGGACTAAAAAACTTTCTGCATCGGAAAAGAAATTTCGTAATTTCTTCATCAATTCCAAGGATATGGTTTATTTCTGTGACTCTACTAACAGGCTAGTCAATATGAATTCTGCAGGGCTTGAGATGCTTGGCTATTCCATGGAAGAAGAGCAGGAACTTAAATTACACGACATCTTTTGTAATGAAGAGGATTTGGAAAACTATCTTGAGACCATCGTTGCTGTGGGGTTTGTGGAAGATCTGGAGGTCGAATTCTTACGTGCTGATGGAACGGTTATCTACGTTCTTCTATCAGCAACTGCTGTGTTTGGTGAAAACCGGGAGTTTACTGGTTGTGAAGGCATTGCCAAAGATCTAACCCGGGTCAGAACAATGATGGAGCAATTGGCCTCCAGTGAAAAGATGGCCTCTGTTGGACAAATGGCGGCTGGTGTGGCCCATGAAATCAATACACCACTAGGGGTAATTCTTGGTTATTCCCAGTTAATGATGGATGATTTTACTCCTGACAGTGAAGAAGGACAAAGTCTGATAGTTATAGAACGCCAGGCAAAAGCGTGCCGTAAAATTGTTGCAGATTTGCTGAAATTCTCTCGTCAGGCAGAGAGTGCTCGGGAAAATATTTTGATCAATGAAGTCCTAAGCGATGTCCTTGCTGTAACGGAACACTCCCTAAACATGGATCATATCCATGCCCATCGTGACTTTAGTGAAGACTTACCAACCGTTGTCGGAGATACGGAAAAGTTACGTCAGGTTTTTGTTAACTTCATCAATAATGCCCATCATGCCATGGAAGAAGAGGGTGGAGGTGATCTCTTTCTTTCCAGTCATTTCGAAGAAGAGAGTAACAGGGTGGTGGCCATAATACGTGATACTGGACATGGTATTCCAGAAGATGTTATTGCCAAGATTTTTGATCCTTTTTTTACCACCAAATCTGTTGGGAAAGGAACGGGACTGGGTCTTTCTGTTTCCTATGGAATTATCCAGGAGCATGGCGGTGTTATTGAGGTTGAGAGTCCGGCCCATGGGAAAGAGGGAGAATTGCAGGGTACTGCTTTTTATGTGAAATTACCCGTGCTTTCAGGGGAACCAGTTTCTGTAAACAAAAAATAAATATGATACGAAATACACTATAAAAAGGAGACGTTATGGCTGAAATATTAGCTCTGGATGATGTACTGGATGCAACAGTACTGATTGGGAAGATCCTTTCTAAAAAGGGTCACAAAGTACATTGTTTCACTGAAGAAGATAAGGCCATTGCTCATGCGAAGGAGAATGCCGTGGATCTGGCTATCCTTGACATCAAACTGGAAAAAATGAGTGGAGTTGAAGTGCTGGGGATTCTCAAAAAATTACGGCCTACTATGAAGGCGATTATGCTTACAGGCTATCCCACAGTAGAAACTGCACGGGAAGCGATCAGTTTGGGTGCCGATGAATATTGCGTTAAACCCATCGATCGTGATGAATTAGAAGATAAGGTTGAAAAAGTCCTGAAGGCAAGAGGCTTGAAAAGCGCAATGAACGTGTAAAAGAAAGGTGAATAGTATGGATAGTAAAGCAATAAATCTGGCCCGAGCAAAGATATACCAGTTTCTTTCCACTCTTTATCGCGATGAAATCCCTTTGTGGCTTATTGAAAAAATGGGAGAGAAAGCATTCCTTGGTCAGATAAAAAAACTTCAGGAAGTGTGTACCATTCAAGATTTCTGTTCTGGGCTTGGCCGGATACGCGGAACCTTGGAATCTGCGTCAGCAGCAGACGTCTTTAATGAACTGCGCTATGAATATGCCGATCTTTTTCTAAATGCTGGCTGTAATCCCGCATTTCCATATGAATCCTGCTATGTTACCCGTGAACCTCTGGTTATGCAGGAGCCAGTTGCCAAAATGCGTGAAGTTTTGAATAAGGCCGGATTGCATAAGCGTGAAGACTTTCTTGACCTGGACGACCATATCGCAGCAGAACTTGAACTCATGCGGCATTTTGCGGAACAGGCTGCCTATAAAGAAGTCAAACAGGATCAAGAGTTTGATTTTCTTCGGGGGCATCTTCTGAATTGGGTTGTTGAATTCTCAGCTGTCCTCACCAGTGCAGCGCAGACAGAGTTTTATCGTGGACTTGCAGAGATCACCATGAGTTTTCTCTTCAATGAGCGCATGTTTGCTTTTGCCATGCTTTCACAGCAGGCTACTGATGAATCCTATTCCTATATTCTGGAACATATGAGTAAGGCTGTTGCAACACTGGAACTGGGTGATGACTATGTAACTCTTGCCGATGGAACAGTAGCACCTGAAAAATTAAAAAGTGTCAAATCGCATTGTTTTATTTGTCTGGGACTTTGTGGCCAGGAGATGAAGGTTAAAGACAATATCATAACTGGTTGTAAGGGGCTGCCTGGTGATCCTAAGGGTGGTGGCAGACTTTGTATTAAGGGTGCGAATGCCCATCATAATACATACTCTGCGTATAGACTGAAAACTCCACTGATCAAGGAGAATGGTAGATTCCGTAAGGCCAGTTGGGAAGAGGCGCTCGATCGTACCGTTGAAAATTTAAAACGAATCAAACCTACAGAGCTTGGTTTTCATCGTGGCAATGATTTCAATAACTGGTGCCATGAGGCAGTGATGTCTGCTTACGGTACTCCAAACAAGGTTACCCACAGACAGATGTGCGATAACCCAGCACGTATGGCAAATGAGAAAAATTTCAGCGAGAAGCGTCCCTGGATAGATTATGAAAATTCAGAATTTATCATGCTTTTTGGTATCAACGAACTGGCAACATCTGCAGGACAGCGAAAAGTTGCTACTCTGAAAAAGGCAGTTAAGCGTGGCTGCAAGCTGGTGGTGATAGACCCCAGGCGTAGTGAGACTGCAAAGCTGGCCTCAGAGTGGATTGCCATCAAGCCCGGTACTGACGGTGCCATGGCCATGGGCATGTGTTATGTGCTGGTGAAAGAAAATCTCTATAACAAAGAATTTGTTGAGAGCTGGACCTATGGTTTTGACGCTTTCAAAAAGCGTCTTATGGGGGAGGAAGATGGCGTTGCTCGTACACCTGAGTGGGCAGCTGAAATCTGTGGGATATCAGCAGGTACCATTACCCGCCTGGCTCATGAATTTGCCATTGCAGCTCCTGCCGTTGGGGTCAACAGCTGGACCGGCGTTAGCCAGGCACCAAATACGCTGCACGCAACTCAGGCACTTATTGCGATGAACGGTCTGATGGGTACCTTTGACGCACCCGGTGGCCCTTCTCTTGTTCGCAAGAAAAAACTCGCTTCAGCCTGGAGTGATGATCAGGCTAAGCCGCCTAACAATGCTCCAAAATTTAAACTCGATAAAGGCCATCTCTGGAGCGGCTGGATTCCGGCGTATTTCGAAAAAGATGTGGATGAGGGCAAGCTGAAGGCGATGCTTTGCTATTTTGGTAATCCCGTTATGTCTTGTGGCAGTGAGCCATCGATCAAGCGTGCCATTGAAAAACTGGAATTCTCCTGCTCCATCGACTGTTACATGTCTAATACCACCGAGTTGTGTGATGTGGTGCTTCCTGATTGTACTTACCTTGAGCAGAGTCGTGTCGTCGCTGACTGGATGTATGAATCTTTTATTTCGCTTTCCCAGCGGGCCATCAAACCAATGTATGACTCTAAATCGGTGGTCTCAATTTTTCAGGAGATTGCCAAACGACTGGGATATGGAGAATATTTTACCTGGAAAAGCGAAGATGAATTCCTTGAAAACCAGCTCCGCAACCAGGATATCACCCTGGAGGAGTTAAGGAAAGTTGGATATCACATCACCGATGAGCATGAGTATTTTAAATACAAAGAGTGGGGTTCGATGAATCCTCCGGCAGGTTACGGTTCGTCTGGAAATACAAAGACCGGGAAGTATAACTTTATGAATCCGCTGGCTGAAGAAAACGGTGTGGATGGACTTCCTGACTACAAAGATCCCTGGGAAGACTGGCCAGATCTTGAACCAGATAGTGACCATCCCATGATTCTGGGCTTCTTCCGTGTGCTTGAGCATGAACATACCTCCACCTTCTGGAATGTTTCCCTGATGAAAGCCTGTGGCAGCAATCCTGTATGGGTCAATTACGTGGACGCAAAAGAGCTTGGAATTGCTGATGGTGACACCGTGAGAATCAGTTCACCATGGGCTTCTGTTGAAGCTATAGCCAAAGTAACCTGGGGGATTCGCCAGGGCGTACTCGCTGCAGCAGGTGGCTTTGGCCATAAGTATGGTCTGGAAGGAGATCCAAAATATCCACAGTATAAAGGTTTTAATACAAACGTACTGCTCAGGCCGAATACGACCTGTAAGTGGACGGCAACACCGCCTCTTAAATATATCAAAACCAGGATTGAAAAAATCTGATAGGAGAAAAAAGTTTTATGATGTTGTTGCAAGAACAAAAATATCTCAAGGTCTATCAGAAGGTTACCAAACTGACCTCAATGGTTCTCGACCATCAACAGGTAATGGATACCATTGTTTGCAGCCTGCCCGATCTTCTGTCTGTGGACGCAGCAACCATTCGTTTGCTGGATGCCGAGACCAGTCAGTTTGTTATGGGAGCAGCCCATGGCCTTTCTGTGGAGTATCTCTCCCGCTACAGTATTGATACGGAAGAGACCATGGAGATGATTCGTTCTGGTTACCCTGTGGCCAGGACTGATGTGGATCTTGAGACTAGTCAACATGACCAGGAATTGGTGCAGAGTGAGGGGGTAAAATCAATCCTCACCCTGCCCATTATCTTTCAGGACGCTACTATCGGTATGCTTCGTCTGCTGACTCGGGATAAACGTATTTTTACGGCGGATGAGATTTCTTTTTCCATGGCTCTGGCCGAACAGGTAGGAATTGCTATTTCCAATAGCCGGATGTTTACCGAGATGGAAAATCAGGTTGATTTTATGAAGGAAGTGCAGGTTCTTTCCACCCTGGTGAACTCCAGCCTCGATCTGTCGGCGGTACTCGATACCATTGTTGAACGTTTGCCTAAATCTCTTGGTTGTAAGGGCTGTAGCATCCGTCTTCTTCAGTCCCAGAACAACCAGCTGGAGTTGGTGGCTTCCTATGGGCTGTCAGAGACTTATCTGCAGCGCGGAAAAGTGGAAAATGAAAAAAATGTGGAAGCTGCTCTGTCCGGTTCTCCTGTCTCTATCTTTGACGTGAGGCGGGATGACCGGATTTTTTACAAGAAAAATATGGAAGAAGAGGGCATCCAGTCACTTCTTTCCGTTCCCATTAAGGCAGGGCATGAAGTAATAGGGGTGCTGCGTATTCTTTCAGATGTTGCTCGTTGTTTCACTAGCAGTGAAATTAATTTCGCGGTTACTGCTGCCGAGGTTGGTGGCGTTGCCATTCACAATGCCAAGACCTATCAGCAGATTACGTTGCTCTTTAATCAGATTGAAGAAAATGAAAGATTTCTTGCCGATATTCTGGATTGTATCAGACCGCAGTTGCTGGTTGTTGATAAGGCCAAGCACCTGATTCTTGTAAATAAAGTTTTGCAGGAAACGATGAACCGCTCTGAAAATGAACTTCTGGGGTGTGATTATGATGGGCTTTGGCAGGAGCAGGATTATGAAGAACATGAGTGTCCTGTGACCAGAGTTTTAGCGACGGGGAAAAGTGCTACTTTTACCCACAGGACACTACAGGGTACCGAAGTCTACTGGTGTGAGCGTACGGCCTCGCCCATGTTAGGTTCAGATGGAGAGGTGGAGTATGTCATTGAAGTAATACGTGATGTTACTGCTAAAAGACAACTGGAAGAGGAACAACTGGAGCGTGTGAAACTTCAGGGAATTGTAGAACTTGCAGGGACCGTTGCACATGAAATTAATTCACCGCTGTTTGCTGCTCTTGGGACAGCACAACTTCTTGAGGAAGATTTGGAGAATAAGGATCTCATTGATGATGTAAATACAATTATCAGAAATCTAAAAGAAATTGGGGTGTTGACAAAAAAGATGACAAGCATGACAGGTTTTGAAAGTCAAGACTATGTCGGTGAGGCAAAAATTGTTGCAATAAAGTGATTTTAGAAAAATGCTTAGCTCACTAAGCAAAAAAGTTAAGGAGAAAATATGAAACGTATTTCGTTACTCTTCATTGCTCTCGCAGGTCTGGTGTTTGCGAGCAGCAACGCCATGGCCATTGATGGCAAATTAAGTGCAGACAGGGTCAGGGCAGGAGATGCCATTGGGGTAGCGGGCAGTATCGATCCAGGCCAGGAACTTGTAGTAGTCGTCTGTTCAGACAAATTATTTTCAGCAAAAGATTCACCAGGCCCAAAAGAAAAAGAACGTTTGATGAATGGTAAAAAAGGGAAAGATGTCTTTGGTGACACTGCTATTCCAGCCTCTTTTTACGTGGTCACAAGTAATCCTGGAGTATTTGCAATACCCAAAATCTCCCCCAAGGGGCAAACATCGGGTATTTTTGCTTTTCCTCCTTTTAAGTACAATGTCAAAGTAAATAAGATCAAGCCATGGGCTGATATCGATTCTGGCAGTCAGGTAATGTTGGGCCCAATAAGCAGCGAAGCTCAATGGAAGATGTTGGTGTACGCCCATGAAAAGAAATTTGGAATGAACACCATAGTGAAGGAAAAACCAAGCACTGGTGGAAATGCCCGAATGGTAATGAGCGATTACGCAACGGATGCTGAGCAGTGGAATGAAGGCGTTACCGTAGCGCTAGACAAGACTACCGGAAAGTATTCTGTTTTGATGTCTCCATACAAAAACCTCCGTCCTGATACTGTGATGGCTGTTTATGTAAATGGACAGAAGATTAATACCTTTAGCATTGAAAAATCGGGCTTTTTCTTTAAGACCGGAAACGTCTATATGAATCCACTGATCGTGTTTGGTGGAGCTTTTATCATTGGTATTCTTTTCGTAATCATGGGTGCTGCAGGTGGTCTGTTTACTGCTGCTTTTCAAATTACAGCTATTGGAACCAACGGTCCTGTTGGAATCAATGCCGGTAATACCATCAAACCCACAAACCTGTTTCTCACTCTCTGCTCTCCCATCAGCGGATTGCTCAGTTATCTTAAAGAAAAACGATTTGCCTATCCGGTGGCTATTCCCTTTGCCATAGGAATCGTGATCGGAGCCTTTTTTATCGGGCCCCCACTTTCAGCAAAATACTTGAATCTTGCCGCATTTAAATTTTATCTCGGGATGATCTGTCTGGTTATCGGTATCAAACTTTTTATCGAATCTCTTGCCAGCTCCATTGAGAAGAAAAAAGCAATGAAAGCTATTGTCCAGAAATTTAATGCAGCAGTGAAGGACGCCAAAGAATCTGGTAAAGCCCTGCAACTCGGTTCCATTGAATTTGATAAATTTCATCCTGTTAAGTTTGAGATGCGTTTTTGGGGTGAGACCTTTATCGCCAAGCCAATGCTTATGCTCGGCGGTGGTGTGGTGATGGGCATTGTTGCCTCCTCCTTTGGTGTCGGCGGCGGTTTCATGTTTATGCCTTTTATGACTACCATGGTAGGATACCCCATGTATCTTGCTGTACCTATTGCTCTTGCCGGAGCTTTTTCCACCTCAATTGGTGGTATTGCCAAGTATGTAATGATGGGATATCAGCCTGACTGGATTATGGCGGCTCTCATTGCAGCCGGTGCCATGTGTGGCGGGGTGATTGGTCCGAAGATTCAGAAGAAAATGCCTGAGATTTTACTCAAGCGACTTCTGGCTGGTGCTTTGATTCTGACCTGCCTGAAATATACAGGACTCATCTGGTTTATGCGCTAGGGAAATACGTTACTGCGGAATGCCGCATGTGATAATATGCCCTGCCAGGGGCAATGGGGTGGAGGAAACTTCATCCCATTGTTTTGTACAGGCAGAGCTATAAATTTCTGATGAATTTTCAACAGAGTCTTATGCAAATTGTAAACACCATTCTTGATGCTATTTATTACGGGATGCTTCAGCCATTATTCCTGGGAGCCAAGGTGCTTCTTGATGTTGTCTTTCTTGATAGTCTGGCACTGCTTTCAATTTCTAAAAGTGGACAAGTGATTGTGGTTGCTGTCTGTACCGTACTGTTTGCCTTTTTGTTACGTCGACTGCTCGCCGTTGAGGTTAAGGAAAAAGTGTTCAGGGTGAAGTTTGCGGCCCAGAAGGCTGAGCGTGATACCATCGGTATTATACCGGACCCTAAGAACAGGAATGCACTGTACACCTCGGCCGATCAGTCCATTGATGAGGATTTTAATACCTATCTGGCTCAACATTATTTTCGCTACGTCCTGATTTACCTCCTGCCTCTTTTTCTGGTTATGGCCTGGCTTAACAACAGCCTGGATGAGAGTGTCCTGCCAGTAGTTTCCGGGCAAGCATATCTCTTTGTTCTTCCTTCGCATCCGCTTGGTATGCAAGGCATTTCTGTGACCTTACTCTTCCTTTCAAGCTATATCATTTCCCTGATAGTTGGCTTCCAGCTGAAAAAGCGTTTTTTCCGTAAGGAAAAATGAGAAAGGGCTTGTGAAGTTCATAAAAACGGTCACCAAGGTTTTATCTGATCCGGCTGCACGATTTGATTTTTTCATAGCTTTTCCACGTTTTCACACAATATTTTCCAATCAACGAGTCCACTCCTTTGCTCAGCAGTTTCTTTTCATTATGCTAAGACAGTCTTAGTGGTGGTTGGTTTTTATGGTTCTCAAGATCCATCACGTAATGCGATGCTCTATCTCTGCATGCAGAGTTCCCAGAATACATTGCGGGTGTCTTATATTTGCTGCACTTTTGTTGACTGTAACCACTGCATACAAACGCCCTGAAGCAGAGCGCCAAACAGCATGTAAAATGAGAGGAGAAGTGTGAAGGGCAGACCGAAATAATCTATCATAATGGGGATTAGTGGTATTTTTATGGCTCGGGAAGCAAAAAAGACCACTATTAATTCGTCTTTCATCCCATGTTCCCGAAGATTTTCAAGCAGGGGATACCACGCATATATCGGTCCGTGGCTGACCACACCAGCAAGTAGAGACCAGAACCACCCCCTGATACCGCTCTCGTGGCCGAGATGTCTGGCCATTTGTTTGGGCTGTAAGAAAAAGTTGAGTAGGGCGGTTAAAATAATAACTACGGCGATAATAGGGAGGATTTTAGTGAACACAGTTGCGCTTTTCTGCAGGGCAAGGAACGCGGATTGGCTGTTGAATAGAAAAAAGAGAATATATAGGCAAAGGACAGTCAGGAAAAGGTGTTTCCCACGAAACGTTAAGGGTTTGTCCTTACTTTTCATAGGATTACCTGTAGACTGAAAGTGGTCGCTGCAGCAATAAGCATAACAAAAACAAAGGAGAGCATATTGCGGTAGAGGGTAAATCTACCCCCGAATATTTCCACCTCGGCAGGCAATTGGATTAAACCCAAGGTTACCCAGGAAAGGATAAACGCACTCACTGCATAGAGGGAAATTCCCTGTTCCACGAGTTCTCCTCCAAGAATGTAGCTGATAAAAGGGTTTCCGGCAGATATTCCACCGATGAGTGTGCCAAGTAGCGTGTCGAGTAGAGGATTCCCTTGAAATAACGAGGCGAGCATTTCAGGTGTTACCAGAACCTGAAAAAGGCCAACCAGCCCAATTACTCCTAATAGCAGCGGCATCATGGCCAGAAATGAGAGACTGCTTTTCTGTAAAACTTTGCTAAAGGGTGGTCGCTGTGTTGATTGTTTGTTTGGTTGCATCTGTTTCGAATGGGTTTATTGGTTAACTATATGTTGTTGGCCAAGATCAAAAAATATCTTCAGTGAATGGTCGTGGAAGGCGGTGAGCGAAGACTTATTATATACCGCCGCTTTCTCGCTGATTCTATAAAAGAAAAAATCAGAGTGGGTATCTCTTGTTTTTGAAAGAGGCGTGTGGTTTCTCATAACTGTCACATCGGTAAGCCAAAGCATTTACGACCAATGAATGCTCTCGAAGAGAAGCATTAAGGGTATATGCACACGCAAGGTAGTGATGGCAAGCCAACTTGTCAATATATAATAAACTCGTAAAAACCCAGAATTTAGATGGTTAAGTAAAAGACTTCATATCCGAGGCGCAAATGTTTTCTATCATTTCGGCGTACTAAGGTACGTCGTAATGATAGAAAATGTGCAGCAACGAAGGAGATGGAGAGTTTTTACGACGCCATCAATATATAATAAGACGATGTGCAGAATAAACAGCTGAGAAATCCTTGCACAAATAAAGATCGGGGAAAGAGTATAAATATACTGTATCTGTAGTCGTGTATAATTGGAGGAATAACGTCATGGATTCTGTATGAGCCGCAATAAAACCTTGCCTGATTATATACATATTGGAATGAATAGAGTAAAAGAAGAGAGTAAATTAAGAAGAAAATTGACTACGTACCAATTTTCATTATTATGTAGATATATTGAATTAACAGCACAACAGCAAAGGAAGCATTATGGGTTTACTGAACATCAGCAATGAAATATCTGCCGAATTAGAAACTGGATTGAGTCGGGAAAAGATTTTTAAAAAATATATACAATTAGATCCGGCAGGAGCTACTAAATACGCTTATTGCATCGCAAGCATTCCCACGCCAACACTTCGAAAGCAATATCTGACCATCAATGCTCTGCTTTCGCTCCTCCTTGTGGTCTACGCCGTGCTTACCGTTCTTGCCGAATTACCGATTGACCTAAATGAGCCAACTATTTTCCTTCTTATTAAAACGTTGGTACCGCTCGTTTTTGCATACTTCACTTTTCGTTTTCATGGAGGGGTTTATCGACTGATTGGCCTGTGGTGTCTGTATGATTTATTTGAAAGCATTTTGTTTACTGAAATTTCGACTATTACCGTTGCCCTAAAACTGTTTGTTCTTTTCTTTGTTGTTGTGCTCAGTTTTTACATTGCCCGAAATGCTTTTCCAAATCTTAAAATATTGGGACCAAAACAGGATTCTAACGGTAACTATTTCCTATAAAATGATATGCCTGCCGGCCTGAAGATCAGGCCGCGCCGGTGAATTATACTGCTTTACTCTATTCAACTGTTCATTCTTAAAAACTCTTTCTCTAAGTCTTCTTGCAGATCTTCTACCCATTGGTATCGTTTCTCAGGGGTGTTGGAGAGGGATTTTGTTATAATAGCAATCATTTTTGGGGAAAGAGCCTCCTCGTCTTCTTTCTGCACAACAAATTTAACCTTCTGCTGTACCCATTTCTGTATAGAACGCTGTTTGGATGAGAAGGGGAGTTTGCCGGTATTTGCCAGATAGAGAAGCACTCCAATAGTATATATATCACTACGTGGGTCACCTCGTTTGCCCTGGATCTGTTCCGGGGCCATATACAGAAAATCTCCTTGTGGTCCAAGGCCTGCTGCAACGATGGGATCTGGTTGCTGGTCACTGCTTGCGAGTCCCATGTCCAAAAGTGTAAGTTTTTTGTTTTTATCAAGATGAAGGATCTGCGGGCGTAAATCGTGGTGAACAATGCCTGTTGCATGCATATGGGACGTAAGGTCACAGAGTTGAGAAAATATTCTTTGCACAAGTGGCTCCTGTAAAGGGCCTTTTTCCAGAAGAGAAGAAAGAGACTCGCCGGCAATGGCGTCAAGGATAACGACGTCACCAATTCGTTCCCTGAAGCGTGGTAAACATGGGTGAGACAGGGTTTCAAATAGATGCAGTTCTGTTTCAAAACATGCTCTGTAGAGAGGGTTTTGCAGGGCTTCATCAAACCCAATTTTTATGGCGACGTTTTCTCTGTTATCTGCTGTTGCCGTATATCCTCTATAAAGCCAGGACATGGCCCCTGCAATGATTGGTGTGCCTGCTACATATCCGTTGATGAAGTTTGGTTGCAGTGATGAGCCTTTGCGGGCAGAATGCACATACTGTTGCAAGGAGCCGAGGGAGGCACGTAACGCATCAAGTTCATCGCCTGGTTGTTCAGCGTCCGTCTCTTTTTTCTTTTCTTTCATAAGAGAGAGCATGGAGCCCAGCCGTTCGATGACCAGACGTTGAAAGAGAAGATTCAGTAGCCACAACAGGAGTAGACTTGCAGGGACTGTCATAATAAAAAGAACAAGGCTTCCCTGCCAAGCAGCCCTGAGCGAGGCGGAAACAGGAATTGCAACAGAGTTAATTCCAGCAAGATCTCCAACCTGAAAACGAAAACCGTTGATTGACCCGTAACGATCAATGAGGGATTGTGGGGCATCTTCCACTTTGCCGTGGCAGCGTAGGCAGGGTTCCGTGAAATAATCGGGGATCATGGAAATAAAAAAAGATTCACCGTTTTTTTTCACTATTCCCTGATAAAAGGTTCGAGCTTTGTCTTCCTCAAACCAGTCCAGCATTTTTTCTTCAAATGGGTCAGCCAGGTTTCGTGGATTGAGTGGATTAAAAGAAGCGCGACGATAGATATAGTTGGGCATGGATTGGGCAAAGGTATCCATAATTGTTGTGCTGATATAGGTGGTGGACATTGCTTCAATTATAAACGCATCTTTGCCGTGCAGCTCTACCATTTTGGGGCGCAGTTCTTTTTTTACATAAGACCTGATGGCCTCAACCTCCTGGAGCAATACTTCAGATTTGTCCATGGCCTCGGCCATAAGGAGTCTGCGGGTATTCCAGAATGAGAGGAGTGACAGTAACAATCCACCACTGATTAAAATAAGAGAAGACCAGAGAAGAAAACGCTGTTTGAGATTCGTGGTTGATGCTTTTCCATGGCGCTTAATTGTCATTGTTGTTGCCTCATTATCAGGTTCCTTTGACTATTCTTCGTCCTAGTACTGGCGGGAGATTTGCGTTCTGAATGGCCTGTACAGTCTTCTGTACATCATATCCAACTCTGTGGAAGTGGATTGTCTGTTTTCTGGTGTCATAGATAAGGTAACAGGCACGCGGATCGTCATCCCTTGGCTGTCCAACACTTCCGCAGTTAATAATACGGCGTCTGGAATCGTTTACGGCAGATTTTATATCTCCTACTATGGTCTCAATGCTTACCTTCAGCCAGTGGTTTTTACTGATAATAAGTGGTCGATGACTGTGTCCAATAAAAACGATCCGGGAACGGGTGGCGGCAAAACTGCGCAGGGCATATTTACGATCCATTACATAACGCCAGCCTTTTGGGTTGTATGGGTTAGCGTGGACAAAGGTCATTTCACCAAGATCTAGTCGGTCAGGTAAAGAACTCAAATACGCTTTATTTTCAGGGGACAACTGATCCATTGTCCAGAGAATGGCCTCTTTTGCTGCTTTTGACATACCGTAAGGGGATGTTTCCCATAATGTCGCCACATCATGGTTGCCAGCCAGACAGCGACAGTTTTTTAGATTTCGGACCAGTTCAATGCACTCATTTGGATAGGGGCCATAGCCCACGAGGTCACCTAGAAAGATGGATCTGTGGACATTACGAGTGCTGCTGTCTTTACATACCTCTTGCAGGGCTTCAAGGTTGCCGTGTATATCAGAGAAAATCATCAGTCGCATGCTTAATGCTCCTCAGCAATAAGGAATGGACATGGATTATGCCGTTGAAGACGACGTAAAACAGAGGCACTACGCAACAATCCTTCTTTTTTTCGTGAGCTGCCAATGATCAACAAATCAGCATGTATTTCTTTACAGATCCTGGTCAGTATCTCCACTACTTCGCCACGGACAAGCCTGATATTTGGCTGGATATTGCAAGACTGAAGAAACTGACATGCCTGTTCCAGGCGAATCATCAACTGTTCACCCTCAACTTTGATTCCGTAACATCTGACGTGTGAATCGGTGTCTTCTTCAATAACGTGGATTAGGGTTACCTCTGCTGATTGGAGAAATGCCTGCTTTTTGACTTCCATGAGCATGGGGGTGCTCTTTTCGGAATCAATGATTGCTCCGATGATTTGTCGTTTTCCGGGAGCCCGAAGGGTTGTACTGGCGGAGCTTGAATCAACGGTAATGGCAGCATCAGGAAAAAGTCGCTTCCAGAATTTTGGTTTCCTGCATTCTCTGCCTGTTACGGTAATAGCTCCATTTCTCCAGCTATTCAAGTCAGTCTGTAGGTTGGCAATAGTCTGGTATCTGTTATTAACTTTGCGAGCAATACTTTTTAGGATAATATCCTGTATCTGCGGCGGGATTTCAGAGTTGAAATGGCGTGGTGGGATGGGCTCATGCCGTAATCTGCGGCGAGCCACATCCAGTCTTCTGGAGCGTGGCCACGGAAGTGCCCCGCAGAGCATTTCATAGAGTATCATACCGATGGCATAAATATCACACTGCGCTGAGTTTCGTTTGCCAAGCAGTTGTTCCGGGGAAATATACCAGGGTGTTCCCTGGGGATTGTTGAAGTCTGCGGCCAGTAAGTCCGGATAGTTGGCACAGTAGGCCAGGCCAAAATCAATTACTTTAATAGTATTATCTGAACATTGAAGGATATTCTCCGGTTTGAAATCTAAGTGGTAGATTGATTGTTTATGGAGATATGCGGTTACATCACAGAGTTGCATGATCAGACGCAAGGCATTGTCCAATGTGATTGCACGATTACAACCGAGCGTGGAACGCAGGTCTTTTGCTGCCACATACTCCATTATAATATATAGTCTGCTTTTTTTTTGTTGGAAAAAGCGGATAATTCCGGGATGATTCAGCAAGGGGCTGATTTGGGCTTCAGCCTGATAATGATAGAAAAGAATGGGATGATTAAGAATGTCAGTACAGGGGATTTTTAATACAAATTCTTTTGTGGATTCAGGAGAGCGTGTTCTCCACAGGGTGGCCATGGCTCCCTGGCATAATTGTTCCTCTAAAATAAAACCGTCAAGACTGTCTCCGACTTCAAGTGCTCTCTCAAGTTTAGTCCGCATTTTTCATGAACATTTTGTGCAGAAGCTATTTTTTAATATATTCATAAATTATTTTTAAATTAAGGCTGTTAGCTCCCGTTTGGTGACATCCTCATGAGACGTCCGAATTAGGGGGCAAAGACAACGTAGCCTACCACAACGAGGAGAATAACCAGAAGTTCTACAGCAGTGATCTTAGCCATCATCAGGCAAATTTTTCGCTGGGAAGGATCCATCTTTAAAATCATTTTATTCATTAACAAGCGAAAAAACAAGGTGACAGGTGTGCGTTTCAGATAGAGACGAATATATTCTTTGATCGCGCGTATCCAAAGAAGAAGCGGGTCGTCGGGGTCAATTTTTTCATCCTTTGAAGAAATCTGAACTTTTAATGTATTGTCACGGTTCAGAAAGGAAATTCCTATATCTGTGGTTTCAGTTAATTGAATGTGTAACAGTTCGTCATCAGTTCTGTTAAAAAGAAAACTTCCTGATAGAGGAAATTCCTCCTCCGTAACATAATCTTTTATGGATGCGGTGAAGGATGTTCCACTTTGCTGAAAATCAGAGACAAACCAGTTGGGATGAAAGCGCAGGAGCTTGTCTTCGGGAAAAAGAGCTTGCAGGTCAAAGGATGCTGGTAAATCCTGCAGCCCCAGATCCACTTCCTCTGTAAGTATAGAATGGGCCATCTTCATGGGGCTATGAGAAGGGGACATGGTAAGAGTGGATGCAAATCCTTATTCTTCATGGTGCCCCGCAATCCCACTCTGGTGCTATGTATCGAGAATCTCTTGCTCTTTTGCCAGGCCCCGATAACGATCAGGTCGCAACCTAGCTCTTTCGCAGTTTTTGTGATGGCTTCTGCAATATTACCTGTTCTTTGCAGAAACGTTGCTCGCTCTGCAACCGGATGACTTGTTTTTATCCGTTGCCACTCTTCTGTAATTTCCTCATTCATCTGGTTTTCAACGTGGTCAAGAAACGTGGTGTGCGTCTTGCTTGAATTCAGCCAGTCATCACCCGTCATTTCACGCCAGTCTTCATCAAGCACTGTTAGTACAGTGACCTTGAGCTTGGGGGCAGCTTCCATTTTTTCAAAAACAAAAACTTCAGCTTTCTTGGCACCATCAGTACCTTGGGTACAGAGAAGGACATTGTTAAACATAGAGGACACTCACTTTCCAGGAAACAAAAACACCATGACCAGTATATGAACCGGTCATGGTGCAGATTTAAGCTACCGATTTCTACTTACTCAGTAACTATACCATCCACTTGGTAAAAACCAAAACCAGAAAGGTGGTTATGAGACAAAATACAAGAGCAACTATGTCTTCATTACGATCACTGGAAAAAACTGATAAAGCACGTTCCTCCAGTTCTTCAGTATTTGCACCTTCTGAAATCTCAGTGGTTCCTTTACCGGCCTCACCGGTATCAATAACTACTTTTTTATCTTTATCACTCATATTATACTCCTTCGCTGAAAATTAGTTAAGAACAACATCCTTGATCAGCCAAAGGACAACAAAGAAAGAAAGTGTTGCCTTGGTGACTCCTGCAATAACACCCATGACTATGGGCCATCCACCCGCTTGAGTAATGGCTTTTTTGGTAATCTGCATACCAAGGCCAATTAAGCCAAAGGCAAAGAACCAGATCATAAAGTCAGTCAGCGTTACAACGGTTTTGGATTTCTTTTTCACCTGCTTAACGGCGTGTTTAATAGCGCCCTTAACATCTGCAGACAGTTGTACCTGTTTAGCTTTCGCAGCAGCAAGAACCCCTTGCAACTGTGTCATACGGGCCCGACCGGTCTTGTCAAATAATTTCTTATCGTTACGGTCGTCAAAGTTCCCTGCAATCTGGTGTTGCGACACAAGATTTGTTACTGCTTCAAGCTGTGTTGGAGTAAGGCCGGAAAATTCACCCGCTTCCATGGCAACGTTTAACGTTTCCCACTCTTCAGGAGTAACCTGACTACGGTCATTATAGGATACATCTATGTACTTACCTTTGTAATGACTGGGTGGTGAAAAGAGACCAACTGAGGACATGAAAAAGAGAATCAGAAAGCCAATGATAAAAACGGGGAACTTATCAATTACAACGCTTTTAAAACTTAATTTCTGTCCGGTTTCCTTGCCAAACCATGTGGCAAGCACAAGAACAATAATGGGCAGAAAGAGAACACGGGTAATGTTGAAAATTTCAGCAACTTTAAGGGTTTCAATATCCACTGCATTAAATGCAAGAGCAGCAGCTGCAACTTGAGCAGAGTT
This sequence comes from Desulfocapsa sp., assembly GCA_022712895.1. Lineage (GTDB taxonomy): Bacteria > Desulfobacterota > Desulfobulbia > Desulfobulbales > Desulfocapsaceae > Desulfocapsa. Next base: position 144,996 of record JAFLJS010000023.1, on the reverse strand, counting down.
TAGGATTCCGGTTCCTGCCCATGCCCCAAACTGAACGGGACTCATACCTGCGAGTTTTCCGATGGTTGGGAAAACAAACATACAGATGATACCAAAAGAAAGAATTGTGCCGATGGTATAGGCCATTTCAGCAGACTTGGCTTTAACAACAGGAGCTACCGCAACAGTTGCCGAAACACCACAGACGCCCATACCCGCAGAAAGTACCCCAGTCATGGACTTTGGCTGTTTAAACAGATTTCCCAGCCACAGTACCAGAAAAACAGTACCAAGTACGAAGAAACCAACAAGAATGACAGAGTAAGCACCAAGTTTTGCAAGCTCTGCAAATGAGTATCGGGCACCGAGCATGATAACTCCCATTTTTAGAACAAAACGGGCACACTTGACTCCTTCGCCTGCAAATTTTGGGATACCCCAGGTGTTTGTTAATACCACACCGGCAAGAATTCCCAAAACAACATAGTTAAGATTTAAGACCTTATAAATTTTAAAGCCAAGGGCTGGCTGTAAACCTTTACTGATAAGCTTCATCAGTGGTTCTGCATACCAGCGAATAGCCATGGCCATTACCAGAATTAAAACAATCCCGCCAAGTGGCCGTAGAATAAATGTATCAATATTGGTGGTGCCGGATTTTCTTGTAGTATTAATAAGAGCGCCTACAATTGCGATAATCCCTACGATTAAGGTCATCGTAACCTGTAAATCCATTGTTTTATGGGTCTGCAAATATTTCGCCATGGGTAACAGGGCGCCTGATTTTGCAATGAGTCCATACATAAGTAAAGAGCCACCCATGATCAGGGTCGGCATCTGTTCTTTTATTTGTGACATACAAATCCTCCTTTATTGTTTGTAGTAAAATTTTTTCTGTTCGTTTCCATTATTGCTGTGTCAAACCTCCTTTACTTGGCTCCATTGGTTTGTGCATCCTTATCAATACGAGGCACAAAATAACTGCAGATAAGATTTAAAAGATAGAAATAGGCAGCAAAGCCGCCTACGGTAAAGAGGAGACAAAAAACCGCCTGCGTGGGCGTAATGTCTCCCGTGTGTATAAACTGAATAAGAGGATCAAAAATATTGGAGCCGGCCATCAGTCCCACACTGCCTACAATGCCAATAAGTATGGTGATGGGGGTGAGAAAAGTTCTGTTCATGGAATGCTCCTAAAAAATAGTTTGTGATAACTCCTGTTTTATTTCAATAAGCAAAGTTTATTCCAGTGTGCAATAAACTTTTATGTTTCTGTAATATGCTGAAAATACTATGTAATATGGAATGGCTATAGTGTGTGGGCTCTACTGCTACACGGTGGTGCGTCATTGTGTTTGCACCTGTATACGAAAAGTGTATACTGGTGGATGCATATGGCGGTCGTTGTATAACAATTTGTGGGAGCTTTTCTATGAAAGATATTCTTCGAGATCTTGCAGACAGAGATCAACATAATCTCAAACTACAGTTCCAGGTGGGGCTGGGGGTGATTCTCTTCTGCTTTTGCCTCTTTACTACCACCATCATCTATCACTTCCAAAAGAATCTGCTTGAAGAAGAAACGCTTCGGCAGGCTGAATTGATAATGACCTCTCTTGAGTCCACCAGGGGCTACATTCGTGAAGTGTTACGGCCTAAAATGTTTGCGGAATTGGGTGATGATCACTTTATGATTGAGGCCATGTCTACCTCCTATATCACTAGGGTTATAATGGACCGTTTCACGGGAGAACTACCCGATTTTAAATATCGACGAGTGGCTATAGATGCCAGAAACCCGGATTTTGAGGCAAACAGTCAGGAACAGGAAATGATAGGTTTCTTTCGTAAGAACGAACAGGAGCAGGAGTGGCATGGAATGAACCGGATGGAAAATGGTCGATATTATACCCTGTATCTCCCCATCGCCTTCAAAAGCAGTTGTCTGCATTGTCATGGGGACCCAAGTGCAGCGCCTTCGGCGATTGTTGAGATGTATGGAGCTTCCAGAGGATTTCACCGAACGACTGACGTCGTGACAGGTATTCAGTCTATTTCCATCCCTGTTGAGCTCAGTCTGGCTTCCATCTGGCAAAACTCATTTCGAATGTTTGGGGTTGTTTTGCTCCTTGCCATTCTGTTGTACGCTACAATTTGGTTACTGTTCCATCAACTGATTATCACCAATCTGCGTGAGTTGGTGGAATTGTTCAAAACCAGCATTGATGAAGATGAGGCTTTATCAGAACCATACAGAAAAAAAGGACATCGCGAGGAGCTCAAAGAGTTGTTTGAAAAGGCGAGAACTCTGGTCGGTCACTTGCGCAAGAGTCGTACCCGTCTACGCAGTTATGCCGACAATTTAAAAGTCATGGTTGCAGAACGAACAGAAGCGCTGGAAAAGTCAGAAGGCCAACTTCGGGTGCAGGTGAATAAACGAAACAGGGAGCTTAAACTCCACAATACACTTGCTGGTCTGATAACCAGCACAGAAAGTCTACAGACTATTTTAAATCAGGTGCTTCGTGAGGTTCTACAGGTAGTGCCTGTCCAGGGGGCTGGGATCTATTTATATAGTGTGGAAGGGACTTTTGAACTTCGTTGTTCACAGGGGACCGATATCCTCCCGGATCTGATACATGATTTTACGCCAAGTGACGAAACTACTGAGCAGCAATATATTACCGCCTGTGATCGCATTAAACTAAATGATACTACAAATGAGGAAACAATAAATATTAGTGTTCCTCTCTGTTGTCGCGATCAGTTGCAGGGGGTTTTGGTGTTAACAGAGTTGCCGGTGGATGTACTCAATGATTGCCTGCATGCTTTGCTGCTTTCCATCGGTCGCCAGATTGGACAGACTGTTGAGAGCTTCGATAATATCCAAAGCCTACGCAGGAGCAGCGAACTCTTGCAGTCGGTTTTTGATGGCATAAGTGATCCACTTATTCTGCTCGCTCCAGACGGCGTATTGAAAATGGTGAATCAGGCTTTTCTTCTTCGTCATAATCTCAGTCGTGAAGAGGCGATTGGACAAGTGATTGATGAGCTGAGCACCCAGCAGCAATGTCTGTTTAAAGGTCATTTACTGGAGCTTGACCTGACAATAAAAACACCGCACACGGAAGAAATTCAACTGGATGATGGATCGATTTTTGATATGTTTTTTTATCCCATTTTAAGTGATGGAAATACGGTAAATGATATCGTCTGTTTTGCTAAAGATGTCACTGGTGAAAAGGAGGCGGAGCGACGCATTCAGCAGACAGAAAAACTCGTTGCCATCGGGCAGTTGGCAGCCGGTGTAGCCCATGAAATCAACAATCCCCTGGGGGTGATTTTGTGTTATACGGATATTATTAGGGAGAATAATGAGGATAATTCTCAAATCATAGCGGATATTGAAATAATAGATAGACACGCAGAAAATTGCCGGCGCATTGTGGCAGATCTTCTCGATTTCTCACGCAGTAAAGAGTCACAGTTGGAGAGGAAGGAACAATCTATTAACGCCAGCATTGAGAATGTCTGCTCCATGGTACAGCAGCAGTTTTTAAAACAACAGATTCAACTGACAACAGATCTGGATTTAACACTACCCGACTGCTTTATTGATGAAAGGCGATTGAAGCAGGTATTTCTCAATCTGATTATGAATGCTGCTCAGGCGATAGGCAGTAAAGGGGCAATAACAATTTCTTCCAGTGTGGAGGACGAACACATTTTGGTGGCAATTGAGGATAATGGTCCCGGAATAGCAAAAGAAATTCAGGATAAAATATTTGATCCTTTTTTCAGTACCAAAGAACCGGGGCAGGGAACAGGGCTTGGATTGTCTGTTAGTTACGGCATCATTCGGGAACATGACGGTGAAATAAAAGTACGTTCCACCCAAGAGAACGGCACCACTTTTACGGTGATACTGCCAGTAAGCAAAAATGGAGCACACAATGAATAAACAATCACTGCGAACTTCCCACATTCTCATTGTTGATGATGAACCGGATCTTCTCACAGGGTTGCAAAGAACCTTTGTCAAACGTTTGCCTGAGGTGATGGTACTCACCGCCAAAGACGGAAATGAGGCCCTGGAAAAGCTGGAGCAGGGCGATATCGATCTGGTGCTAATGGATATTATGATGGGTGAGACAAACGGACTTGAAATACTGGATCGTATTCATACCATTAGGCCGGAGCTCACCGTTATTATGATGACTGGTTACGGAACCATAGAGCTTGCTGTCGATGCTATTCGAAGAGGTGCCTGGGATTTTATAACGAAACCTTTGGAGCTTGATGCCTTGGCAAGACTTATTCGTAAGGGGCTTGAACGCAGCTTTCTTCTTACCGAAAACAGACAACTCCGCAGTCAGATACTCCCGGAAATGAGTGTTCCCGGATTTGTTGGTAAAAGCATGCTTATGCAGCAGTTTTACAAAACCATTAGAACAACAGCTACCAGTGGGTATACCGTTTTGATCCGTGGTGCCTCGGGCACAGGGAAAGAGTTGTGTGCCCGCGCTATCCACCTTTTAAGTGCTCGTCGTGAAAAACCTTTTGTTATGGTTAATTGTCCGGCTATACCGGAGCATTTACTTGAGTCTGAACTCTTTGGTTATAAAAAAGGAGCTTTTACCGGTGCAGAGAGGAACCATGAAGGGCTGTTCTTACAGGCGGATGGCGGAACGATCTGTCTTGATGAAATTGGGGATATTCCGGTAAGCATTCAGATTAAGCTGTTACGGGTTTTGCAGGAGCAGGAGATTAAACAGCTGGGTGCTGCAAGCCCGCGTAAGATCGATGTGCGCATCATCGCCTCCACAAATGCGGATCTGGAGGCAAAAACCGGAGAAGGGAGTTTCAGGGAAGATCTCTTTTATCGTCTTGAAGTGCTCACGCTGCGTATGCCGTCACTGTGTGAAATTGCAGACGATATTCCTATTTTGAGTGCCCATTTTTTAAGTGAAGTGCGAAAAGAACTGGGAAAAGAAAAGAAAAACCTTTCTCCGGCGGCACTGGAAGTGCTCTGTGCTCATCGCTGGCCAGGAAATATCCGGGAATTACAAAACGTTATTCGACGTGCATTCCTTTTTTGCAATGAGCCGGAAATCGACAGTCAGCATCTGATGCTGGACCCGGCACTGATGGCAGCGCAAGGTCGTGGGATGCAATTATCAGTACGTGGGGAGGTGATGCCTTACAAGTTGGCTAAAGACAGTTGTCTTGATTCTTTTACCCGACAGTATGTGCACACATTGCTTAGCAAGACTGGCGGTAATATTTCACAAGCTGCACGTCTGTCACAACTTACCCGGGCAGCTTTACAAAAAATTTTACGTCGTTACGATATCGATGGAAACGTGTTCAGGACGTGAGCATCTTTGCCAGGATCTTATGTAAATTTGCAAATTCAAAGGGTTTAGCAAGAGATGCGGAAAATCCGTAGTCTTCATGGTGAAGCATTGCGGAATCCATTGCATCACCACTGGCAACAACAATTTTGGCATCTTTATCAAGCTTTAATACTCCTGTAGCTGCTGCGATTGCTCCCATACCTTCAGGGATATTTAAGTCCATAATTAGTAGATCGAATGGCGCACCGATATTAAGTGCAGAACGGTAACATTCAATAGCTGCCTCTCCATCCTCTGAGACCTCAACCTCATACCCAATTAAGCTCAGCATTTGTTGTGTGGTAAGCCTGACACTCTCATCGTCATCCATCAAAAGAATTTTAGCCTTGTACTTACTGGTGGCAGATATTTTATCATCACTCCCGTTCATTGCTGTTCTTTTCTCAACTCTTTTTGATGTCGGGAGGTAGAAGGTAAATGTCGCGCCCTCATCTATATTAGAATCAGCAGTGATAAATCCATGATGACGTTTCAAAATGGAAACAACTGTAGCAAGTCCAAGGCCACTGCCTTTTTCTTTACTGCGACCTCTGGTGGTAAAATAGGGGTCAAATATCTGGTCAAAAATTTCGGGAGCAATACCGTGGCCATTATCATGGATGGATGTCTTGATATAGTTTCCTCGATGCAGCCCTGTAATGTCTCCATTGTTGATGAAGTTATGGCAACTGATCTGAACCGTACCATTCGCTGGCATGGCCTGAATACTATTTACAAGGAGATATTCAAAGACTTTGGAGATCTGTCCGGGATCAATCTCGGCTTTTTGCAGGTTTTTAGCAAAGTCGTATGTGATTTCTACTTCTTTCGGCAGCGTTCGGGACCCTGCTTCTTTTGCAATTTCCGGGAGGGCAGCTGGATTGAGAATAGGCTTACTGGGTCGTGACAGCATTTGCAGACGCTGGGTCAAATCCCTAACTCGCAGTGTCGCTTCTTTTGCGGGTAACAGAAAAGCATATGATTTGTGTTCCGGTTCTGTGGTGGCCAGACAGAGGTCGATGTTCCCGAGTATGGCGGTAATAATATTGTTAAAGTCATGGCCAAGACCTCCGGTGAGGATTGCCAGTGACTCGAGCTTTTGCCCGTTAAGGAGTTGCTCTTCCATCTTTTTTCGCTGACTGATGTCGTTGACGACATAGACGATGCCCTTCGCAAGATCCGGTGGAGAGGCCTTGTCCAGAGCCTTTCCTGAGATCTCACACCAGATACTACTCCCATCTTTTCTACGGAGCCGATAATCTTCTCGAATCTGTTTTCCAGCGCAAAGAGCGGCAGTGGATGAATTGCCGTTTTCTACATATCGTTTTTCAGAAAGATGCAGATTCCTCATACCGATCCCTGTCATTTCTTCTGGTGATTCGTACCCCATGAAATCGGCCAGTCGTTGATTGCAACGGGTAATAATGCTGTCACCTTTGAGGAGCAGAATGCCTGCCATGGAATTTTCGAAAATAGACTGTAACTCGTTTGAGCGTTCCAGCAGTGCTTTATCTGAACGCTTGAGGGACTGAATATGTATTGCATTTTTTATTGTCGTTGCTGACTGGTTGGCAAATATCTGGCTGACTGTCTGTTGCTCCTTTGAAAAGCACATTCTTTTTTTGCTGTGGCCGACAATGACACCAAAAAGCAGATTGTTGTGCAGCATGGGAACGGCAATGGCAGAATGGATGTTTTCCTGATAGATAATGTCGGGGATGTTTATTCGTTTTTCTGTTGAAAAATCTTCGACGATTTCCACCCGCAGGGTTTCGAGAACAAGGCTAGGTAAGCCAACACCTTCGCTGATCATTGAGTTATTAATCAGAAACTCGGGAAAGCCCAGGGTGTCCTGCATCATCATTGTGTCATGCCCACTCTTTTTAAGGAAAAGGCTGGCATAATCCAAGTCGAAAAGATCTTTAAAGAGTTGCAGACAGTTGCGGTGGGCTTCTTTTAATTGGACTGTTGCTCCCAATCGGGATGAGAAATCTTCAATCTGTAGGAAAAGATGTCGTCTTTTACTGATTTCTGCTTGTGCCGTATGTAACTGTTTTCTGAGCTCTTTGTTTTCTTGCTCAAGTGTTTTGATCCTGTCCATAACTGCTTACTGCTCCAGGTTTTTAAAAAAATCCATGTCCGGCAGTGTTTCTATCCAGCCATTGTTTTTAAACCATTTTTTCTTTAATTTTTCCAGAGTACCACTGCTCTCCATAACGAGCAGAAAGTTTTGTATCAAGTTGTGAAAGAGCGGGTCGTCACCAGAGATAGCTATCCCTAGAAGTTCAAAAGTGAGAGCCTTTTCAAGGGCTTTGAAGTTGTGTTGCGGATAGCGGAATTCTGCAACCTTGCAGAAGGGAAAGTCGGCAAGGATGACATCCACCTCACCATTGATTAAGAGTATAAGTGATTGGTCATGGGTTGCTGTCAAGGTGATCTTTGCATGCGGTGTTCCTTCGCGTGCTACTTTTTGACTGGTTGAGCCTTTTAAGACAGCAATCTTGAGAGTCGTATTTGCCAGATCTTTATTGCTGGTGATCGAAGATATGAGCTCTTCTCTGCCAAGGAGTGATTGGCCGGAAGTGGTGTAGGGACCAATAAAGGCAACCTCCAGATTACGATTGGGTGTCATGGTAATTCCAGAGAGGGCAATATCTATACTGCCATCTTTGACGGCGGGTAGAAGCTTGGCAAATTCCATCCGTTTTAACTGCAATTTGAGCCCGAGACCATTTGCAAGCTGGTGGGCAAGGTCAATGTCGAAACCGATTATCGTCCCTTGACTTGTGTTGGCTGCAAATGGCGGAAAGTCTCCGGTGGTACCCACAACCAGTGTCTGGCTAGATTTGATGCGCTCAGTTACTGTTCCCGCCACAAGAGTTTGTGGAATGATGATGCAGGAAAGGGTAATAAGAAAGAGAAGCTTGCGCAGCATGGAGTCCTCCGCTGGTAGATTGCTGTGGTGTCTATAGTGTATTTGGAATCAACGTGTTGTTTGCATTTATAGAATATGATCTATTACTACTTTTTACAACTAAGTGATGGACAAATTACGGTTGCATCTTAGAAAAGTGATTTTTGTGAAAGCAGCATGCGTTATTTTGAGGAAAAATGAAGATGTCAGAAATACAGGATCGGGTTCAGATAAGGCCCTCATGGAAGAAAAGGGTAGGCCGTGAGTTTGAGCAGGATTATATGCAAAATCTCAGGCAGTTTCTTATCACTGAAAAACAGCAGGGGAAAATAATATACCCGGCAGGGGAAGATATCTTTAACAGTATGAATCTCGCCCCCTTTGATAGCGTTAAGGTTGTGATTGTGGGACAGGATCCTTATCACGGGCCAGGTCAGGCGCATGGACTCTGTTTCTCCGTAAAACCGGGCGTGAGAATACCCCCATCCCTTGTAAATATTTATAAAGAAATACACAATGATCTGGGCATTGCCATCAGTAAACATGGATACCTGAAGAGCTGGGCTGAGCAGGGTGTGTTGCTGATTAATAGTGTTCTTACAGTTGAAAAAAATAAAGCAGGATCGCACCAGGGGAAAGGTTGGGAGTATTTTACGGATGCTGTTATCAATACCTTGAATACGGAACGTTCCGGGGTCGTCTATTTTCTGTGGGGTAGTTACGCGCAGAAAAAGGGGAAAATCATTGATAGAACAAGGAATCTGGTGTTGCAATCGGTGCACCCGTCACCCCTGTCAGCCTATCGAGGTTTTTTTGGGAATAAACATTTCTCGCAGGCAAATTCGTATCTCGAAGGTGTTGGGAAAAGTCCAATTGAGTGGGAATTACCACAGCTGTGATTGGAAATGTTTTTTTATAAGAAACCGAGCACGAGATTAAGACGTGTGAAAAAAGAGCATATCACCGTTTCAGGGCTACAGGTGGAAGTGTGGTGGAAGGCTGTAAAACGTATCAATCTTGTTGTCTATGCAGCTGATGGCAGGGTAAGGATTTCTGTGCCATTCTCAACCGCAATGTCGAGGGTGAAGGAGACAATTGAAGCCCGAATGTTATGGATTAGAGCGCAGCAGAGTATGTTTCGTGAGCGAAAACCCACCATGCAGCTGCATTATATTCCGGGAGAGAGGCATCTTTTTCTGGGAAAGCAATATCCTCTGTACATAGCAGAAGGCGGTCGTCGTCATTTTGTGTGTTTTGATCAACTAGCTGGAATTACACTTCATGTCAGGCGAAAAAGCAGTGCGCAGCAACGTCAGAACCTGTTGCTGAAATGGTATAGGGAACAACTCACCCTCCGTGTCTCTCCATTACTGGAAAAATGGCAGCCACGGATTGGAAAAGAGGTTGCTGAATTTCGGATAAAGAGGATGAAAACTCGTTGGGGAACGTGTAATATCCGCAAGCAGAGGATCTGGTTGAATCTTGAACTGATCAAAAAGCCGGAACGGTGTCTGGAATATATACTTGTACACGAAATGGTTCATCTGCTGGAGCCGGGACATACTGAAAAATTTTACGCGCATCTGGATGCTTTCATGCCAGAATGGCGTGATATTGATTTACTTCTTAAACAGGAATAATAGTGACCATGTTTATCGATCTTTTACGAAAACGCAGATCCATCCGCCAGTTTCAGGAGAAAGCGGTGGAGCAGGAAAAAATCAATACACTTATCGAAGCCGCCTTGCGTGCCCCCTCATCAAGGAGCCTGAATCCCTGGGAATTTATCGTTGTACAGAATAAAGAGACTCTTGAAGCCTTGTCTCAGGTAAAACCCAATGGAGCAGCATTCCTGAAGAATGCGCCTCTGGCAATTGTGGTGTGCGCAGATCCTGCAAAGTGTGATGTCTGGATTGAAGACTGTTCTATTGCTTCTATACTCCTTCATCTGGCCGCCACCGATTTGGGGCTTGGCAGTTGCTGGATACAGTTACGTTTGCGGGAGTATGATGAGCAGAAGAGTGCATCTGCAAAAGCTGCTGAAATTCTGGGAATTAATAATGGTCTTGAGGTGCAGACAATAATTGCCATCGGCTATCCCACAAAAGAGATGAAGGGACATGATACATCTACGCTCCTGAATGAAAGGTTGCATTTCGAGTGTTTTGGAAAGAAGGGGTGAGATGATGGATATCAGTCAGTTTCGCAGAGAATATTTAAAGAGCGGCCTTGAGCGAAAGGATCTGTTAACTGATCCCATGGCTCAGTTTTCCCACTGGTTTAATCAGGCCCAAGACACCGGCATCTCAGATCCTAATGCTATGGTTCTGGCAACTGTCTCAAAAGATGGGCGGCCAAGTCAGCGTACAGTTTTGCTCAAATACTATGATGAAAGTGGGTTTGTGTTTTTTACCAATCAGGAGAGCCAGAAGGCGCGGGAAATTACCGAAAATGATCAGGTTAATCTCCATTTTGTATGGCTGGATCTGGAACGGCAAATATCCATTAATGGAAGTGCCAGAGCAATTAGCGCCGCCGAATCGGCCCGCTATTTTATTACAAGACCCCGGGATTCACAAATTGCAGCTTGGATTTCGACCCAAAGCCAAAGAATATCGTCGCGGCAGCTATTGTTGAAAAGTTTTTCAGATATGAAAGCAAAGTTTGGTAAGGGAGAAATTCCGCTTCCCTCGTTCTGGGGAGGGTATCGGGTGGAACCCACGAGCATAGAGTTCTGGCAGGGACGCAAAAATCGTCTCCATGATCGTTTTCTCTATCAACGTGAAGACAACAAGTGGGTGGTTGAGCGCTTGGCTCCGTAAAAGAGGTTATGCTCTTTCTATTCTATTAAATCTATACCGCTTTCTTCGGAGAGATCTGACAGCTCCTGCAAATGTACACGCTGTACAGTTGCAACCAGAGTTTCAATTGTTGCGGCGAGGGAACGGGTTGGAAGGTCAAACTGTACGCCTATACGGTATTGGATTCCCTTTTTCTCTCGAATTTTTGAATTGTGTCGTACTGTTCCGTTGACTTTTGTCAGTGGTTCACCGTTCAGAATAAATTGAATTGAACAGATCTCATCTTCTTTAAAGAGTTTTTGTTCCTCTTTTTGAATTTCAAATGACATGCCGTCGCTGCATATGTCGATTGCATGGGTCTGGATATCTGGACGTTTCTTCTTCCCCTTAATAAAAAGTGAAAAATCCATTTCCAGTGTTACTTTTGCCCGAAATGCACGGTTGCCTTTCACCTTTCTGCCAATAATGGGAAAGGAGAGCTGTAACACCGGTAGACCACGCACCACCGTAAGGCCCTTAAAAAATGTACCTAGTTCAATGGCCATGGAAGAGGTGAAAAGCCGGAGCACGACTTTTTGAGAATTACGAATCGTCAGATTTCCCAGCCCTGGTTCCAGTGGCAAGCAGATAATATGGTGCATCAGCTTGAGATAATCGCCTGCCATATACTCAGGTTCTAGAAGACTGGTTTGACCGTCTTCACCTTCAACTTCTTCAAGCTCGGGCAGTTCATCGTAGAGACGGCTGAAATAGACGCGGGTCATACCGTCCATTTCCACTTCAAGAATTTTATCGTCAAGAAGAGCTGTCTGTAGGAACGGTAGGATGGTGACAGGCTTAATCATGAATTCACCTGATTCAAGACCATCGTCAACTGCCTGGTTGGTAAACGAGTAGTTATCTTCTGGAAAAAAAAGACTCAGCTTTTTTTGCACGTTCTGACGCAGTAAGACTTGAGGGTTTTCTTCGTCGGCCATTACTTATTCCATAAATTCCTGCCGGAAGAGCTTCTCAGATTCTGGAGAGCCAGCCAGGATGAGTTTACCCCCTTTAGGGAATGCTGTTTCAGGGTTTGGGTTTGTAATAAATGATTCCCCTTTTTTTATAGCCAGTAAACTACAATTTGTTCTTTTTCGCACCTCTAAATCAGTTAGGCTCTTTCCGTAAAAACCTTCGGGTGTCGGAACCTCAAAGACATTCATCTCCTCTGAGAAGAAAGAGACATCGGCAGGTTGAAGTATATTCATGATAGTGCTTGCTCCCATAACGGCAGAAGAATCAACCAGGTCAGCTCCGGCTCGATGTAGTTTGGGGATAGTTCGCTCTTCTGTTGCCCGACATATAATTTGAATATCCGGGCGTAACTGCCGACAATAAAATGCCAGATACATGTTCATGGCATCGTCATGGGTGGTAATAAGTACAGAGCTCGCCTGATTGATACCAGCTTCTTTCAGGACTTCGATATCGGCAGCATCACCATAGACGTGAAAATTGTCATTCTTAAAAGCTCCCTTTCGCTTTTCAATGACAATATAGGGGATGGCTTTTTCATTCAAAAAATCTGCCGCCGCTTCACCAACTCTGCCGCCACCGAGGATTAAAACAGTTGGTTCCGGAAAATGTGTAACATCTGCTGTGCTCAGAAGTCTGTTAGCCTCTGTTATGGCTTCTTCAGATCCTGCAATAATGAGGATATTTGTTTTTTCCAGTAGGTGAGCTGCCGTTGGTTGCAGCACTTTCCCCTTTTCCCAGATACCGATAACTGTAATGTTCAGTTTTTGTCTGAGATTTGCCTGGGCGAGAGTCTGGTTGGTTAAGGCTGTGTCTCTTATTGGGACCTCTGCAACGCATAATTGTTCAAAGCGGCCGGTAATATGAGGCTCGGTGAAAGGCAAGGTCTTTTCGGCCATAGTGATACCCAGCATTTTCATAAAGGGGAAAACATGGGTATTTACAGAGAAATTCAGAATATCAAGGGAGTGCTCTTTGTCGGCACTGGAGGCAATGGGCGTGGTTTCACACACTTCCCGCACGGTGAAAGAGATGTTGGTATTCGTTAAATCATCGCCTGTGGCGACAATGAGTGCTGCCTGCTCTGCACGTAACTTTGTGTAGGTATCCGGTGCATCCACTTCAGAAAGCACAATATGGTAGCCGGCATCATAAATTTCCATGGCCTGGTGCTGGTCACTGGTAACAAAACAGTACTGGTAGTCATGCTTTCTAAGTTTTTTGACTAGATTTCTGGAGAGAGGGTCGTAGCTGGTAAGTATAACATGATTTCGGGTGGTTTTGGGCAAACTACGTGGTGTGCGTGCCTGACTCTGGGCCTCAAGCCAGGGTGCATAAAAAAACTGGATAAAGGTGAAGGGCAGCATTATCAGCATCAGCACCACCCCGGAGAGCAGCACAAGCAGAGTGAAGAGCAGACCCAGGTCCGTAGAAAAGGTGATATCTCCAAACCCTAAGGTGGACATGACCGTGAGGGTCCAGTAGAATCCGGTTATCAAGCTGTAATTCTTTCCTTCATACACCATAAGCAGGTGAAAAACAGTGCTGTATAAGGTAATAATTGCAGCCAGAAAAATGAGGAATTTGGCGAGAAGCAGGACGTTCTTTTTTGCTTCTTTATTGCGGACAAAAAAGAGAATCTGGACCATAAAGAGTTTCATCAGTTGCTATCCGTAAATCATGTGCTGTTGTGTTTTCTTTTCATTTTCATCCGCTGTTTTGCATAGGCACGCATATCTTCAACGGAATCGCTTTCATCCATGATTTCCACTCCGAGAATGGTTTCCACACAGTCCTCCAGGGTAATGATACCCTCCGTCTGGTCGTAACTGTCAACGACGATAAACATATGTTCTTTCCTTTTGATAAAGAGGTTCAGTGCTTTGGAAACTGGGATATTCTCGTTGATGGAATAGGATTCTTTTTTTATTTCTTTTAAGGTCAGGGAATCGTCACGGGTCACCTGGAAGAAGATGTTTTTGGTGAGCACTATGCCGGTAATATTATCAATGGAATCTTTATAGACAGGGATTCTGGAAAACTGAAAGAGATCTTCTTGTTCTATGACCTCTTTAATAGTGGCATTTTCCTCAAGGGCGTAGACAACGGACCGTGGTGTTAATATTTCTTGGATTTTAATTTCGTCGAGGTGGAGGACATTTTCAATAACATCTGATTCTTGTTCATCTATCACTCCATCGTCTTCACTGAGTAGTGTGGATTCAAGTAACTCTGCTTTAGTAAGCGAATTTGTACAGTCTTTGTTCTTGGATATCCAATTTGTTACAAAAAGAGTGAGCATAATAATTGGATAGGTTATCCAGATACAAAAACGTATGATGTAAGCAGAAACGGGTGCCAGTTCTTTCCAGAAAACGGCACCAATGGTTTTGGGAATAATCTCCGAGAGAAAGAGAATGGCAAAGGTGAGTACCACAGATACAAAGAAGACCGAGCCGGTGCCAAATATTGTTTCCGCCTGGGCTCCAACGCCTGCTGCACCAAGAGTATGGGCAATAGTGTTAAGAATCAGGATGGCAGCGATTGATTTGTTAAGATCCTGCTTATGGATTTTCAGGAGTTTGGCTGCATGCGGTCGTGTTTTTTTTAGTACGGCAATGTAGGCCATGTTGGTGGAGAGCAAAACTGACTCAAGGATAGAACATAAAAAAGACACGCCAATGGCAAGGAAGAGATAGATAAGTAATAGGTTCATTCAGGTGTGATGTGTAAACTAATAAAAGAGTTTTCCTCAGGATATTTAAGGTAATGGAACATGTTTGACTATTTATACCAGCAATGCTGGTTTCTGTGAAGCATTTTGAGCTGTTTTTTCTTGAAGCCAACAGTTGATTTTGGGTCAGTTGGTAGGAATGAATATCTACTGGCTTTCTAAGGCCATATTTCGTATAACCCGTAATCATGTTCAGAAAAAAGAAAAAAGCAGAAAACATATTGATTATCGGCCTTGGTGGCATCGGTCTCTATCTTGCTAAACGACTGGTGCGCGAAGGGTATGCTCTAACCGTTATTGAACCGGATGCCGATCTGGTGCGTAAGGCTGATGAACATCTGGATGCCCGCTTGATAACCGGTAACGCCATGTCCATAACCAACTGGCAGGAAGCGAATGCTGGAGCCATGGATTTTATGATCGCGGTCACTGATAATGATGCGGTGAATATGCTATCTGCCATCATTGCCAATCGTTTTGGCATAGAGCAAAAGATTGCCCGTGTAAGATCTGGTGAATATGGTCGTAAAGATTCCTTCCTTTC
Source organism: Desulfocapsa sp. (assembly GCA_022712895.1). Classification (GTDB taxonomy): domain Bacteria; phylum Desulfobacterota; class Desulfobulbia; order Desulfobulbales; family Desulfocapsaceae; genus Desulfocapsa. Next base: position 129,614 of record JAFLJS010000023.1, on the reverse strand, counting down.
TGCTGACGATTTGAAAATCGATCTTTTTATCCATCCTGAAGAGCTTGTTGCTCAAGAAATTGAAAGGCTTATTAAGCGAGCGGCTGGTGATGAAATTATCGATATCGCCCTGGGGAAAATGCAGGCCATGGCCACCCGTATTGATGACGATTCCCCTTTTGCCGGGAAAAGCCTCATTGATATTGCTCGTAGTTATAATGATATTTCTTTCCGTGTAGTGGCAATCGCCAGGGGAATTGAAACGATTATTCCCAATGGCCATACTGAGATTTTTCCTCACGATCAGGTGCTGATTATGGCCGGCACTGAAGATCTTCCCCGTTTGATGGAAATAACAGGTGTACAGAAAGAGCGTCGCCTGCGAGTGATGATTGTGGGCGGTGGGTTGGTTGGAAGCCGTATAGCTGAATTGCTTGGGCGAACAGTGCGGGTGAAGTTACTAGAAAAAAATGAGAAACGGGCTGAAGAACTCTCGTCCATGCTTCCCGATACAGAAGTGCTGCTGGGTGATGGCTCGGATAAAGACGTGCTTATTGCCGCAGGAATCGTAGATATCGATACTTTTATTGCAGCAACTGGAGAGAATGAAACCAATATTATGACCTGTATGCTGGTGAAGCACCTGGCTGGAAGAGGTGATAATGGCAGCGATAAAACCAAGACGATTTCTCTCGTGAATAAGGAAGAATACGTGGTTCTGGCGTCCACCAGCGGCTCCGATATTGCTATTAATAAAAAAATTCTGGCAGGCAATGAAATTTTCACCTTTATCCAGCGCAGTGAGATGTTGTCCGTATTACATATGCATGGTTTTGATGCTGAAGTTGTAGATCTGATAGCAGCTCCAGGATCTCCCATCACCAGAAAAAAACTGGCAAAGCTTGATACAACACTTGCAGATCATATTATTGTTGGTTCGGTTTTTCGAGATGGTCTCTGGGAGACTGCAGTGGGTGAAACCCGGATCAATGCAGGGGATCGGGCCATTGTGATTTGCGACTCTCTGCATTTAAAGGATGTGCGAGAACTGTTTTTGTAGCGTCTGGCCGTTTTTCGTTTTTTATATCTGATACCCAAATACCTATGAAAGCACGCGTAACAATTATATGTGAAAATTCTGTGGGAGTTTCTCTTGATGTGCTTGGTGAGCATGGATTCTCCTGTTTTGTGGAAACGGATAACGGTAATTATCTGTTTGATACCGGGCAGGGATTAAGTATTACGCAAAATTCTCTGGCGCTGAATAAGGATCTGCGAAGTATCAAAGCGATTATGGTCAGCCATGGCCATTATGATCACACGGGTGGATTACCGGCAGTTTTGAAACAGAAAGGAGCAGTGGATGTCTATGGGCACCGTGAAATGTTTGCACAGCGAATCTGGTCCCAAGGTGATGTGGCTCGTGATATAGGCATACCGTATCGACGGAGTTACCTTGAGTCTCTGGGTGCTACGTTCAAATTAGGTACAAAGTTGGTGGAAGTTGGCCCAGGTGTCTATCTGAGTGGTGAAATTCCACGAACAAGTACGTTTGAAAAAAACGATCCAAATATGACCCTCATCTCTTCTGATGGTGGTAAGGTTAACCCTGATCCCATGGTGGACGATCTTTCCATGATCTTAGACACTGACAAAGGCCTGATAGTCGTTTTAGGATGTGCCCATGCCGGTATGGTCAATATTCTCAATTATGTGATTCGTCAGTTGGGCGATAAGCATATCTTTGCTGTGATCGGTGGTACACATCTTGGGTTTTCGTCTTCGCAGCAATTTGATGAAACTTTGAAAGTTATTGATCAGTATAATATAGAGCATCTCGGCGTTTCGCACTGTACAGGATTGGAAAAAGCCTCAATGCTGCACGCACACCTGGGAAAACGATTTTTCTTTGGTACTGTGGGTGCAGTTCTGGAAGGCTAGCCGGTGGTGAATAGTTTGTGCTGGAAATCAGGAAAAGATACACGAAATTTTAACAGGAGTGGAAGATGATTCGTCAGCTTATACAAACCGATAAGGCACCCGGAGCAGTCGGCCCCTATTCACAAGGAACCAGAACCGGAGAATTAGTTTTTTCTGCCGGTCAGATCCCTTTAGATCCTGCCACTGGCAGTATGGTTGAAGGTGGAATTAAAGAACAGACCCGGCAGGTGTTGAAAAATTTACAGGCAGTGTTGGAAGCTGGCGGAGCTGGTTTGGATTCTGTTATGAAATGCACAGTTTTTTTACAGGATATGGGCGAGTTCGCGCTTATGAACGAGGTGTATGGCGAGTTTTTTCCCGATAGCCCACCGGCTCGCAGTGCTGTAGAGGTCGCAGCGTTGCCGTTGGGGGCATTGGTTGAAATTGAGGCTGTTGCTCTAGTGAAGTAAAAGAATGTCGATTTTATAGGGTAGTGGGTTTTGAAAGAGGGGCCTAATATTCAAAATCCGGACAGCTGTAAAGAGTTCAGATTAGTACTTCCAGACCTTTTCTTTCTATTAGATCATAGAGTTTTTTTGAAGCCCCTGATGGTCGCTTGTCGCCGATTTCCCACTGTCGTACCGCTGAGGGTGAGATGTTGAAGACTTTTGCCAGGGCTGCCTGGCTTAATCGCACCTTTTTCCTGATATTGATAATTTTAAATGGAGTATATTCCTTTACCACAGGTACGTGTAAGTTGTTGATATTTCTTAGCGTGATCTTCGGTGTTTGAGAGGTTTTTGTCTTGCAGTCACTGCTGTATCTTGATTCGCTGATCGCCAGTCCTTTCATCGGAGTATCCTCTTCCCAGGGTTTCAGTCTGATTATGTAAATAAAGAACGAGGAGTGATATCTCTATCCGCTTCCACTATTTACGAATGTTGCTTAAGAATAGCAGAGGGGTGTGAGTGCGACAATGTGGCAGATTGTCGCACCCGCAACAATTGTTTGGGGATCTCAGAAAATACGGGTATGTTTCGGGAGGAAAATAAATTATCGGCATCATTTGGATTTTTTGAAATAACACCAATCTATGACCCATTCAAAAATAAGATCTTATTTTTATTCTACAAAAGATGCCGCAGACAATGTGGCAATTCCCTGGTTACTTGCCCTGCGTTGGGGAGAGATCCTCTGTCAGATACTTCTTCTTTTTGCTGTCGTGTTGATAATGAAGATCTCCGTTCCGGGGCTTCTTGTTGCTCTCATCTTTCTTTTTGAAGGCTCATCGAATCTGTACCTTCATCTTCGGCAAAAATCCAATAAGCTCATCTCCAACCGCATAATTTTTGTGATCCTTCTTATGGATACAATTTTTCTTACCCTGCTTCTCTATGTCACGGGTGGAGTAATGAATCCTTTTGTCTTTCTATATCTTCTGCATATTGTGTTGGGGGCCATTATTCTTAGTGAAATCTGTTCCTGGATGATCACCATTATGACCCTGCTCTGCTATGGATTGCTCTTCTATTTCCCACCTCCTGTGGTCACAGATCTTTCCGGGGCTTCTCAGCTAAGTGATCTGGCAGGATGTCATCTCATAGATGGCATTCCCGGTTCTTTTCAGATCCACCTCCAGGGAATGTGGGTGGCCTTTGTGATAACATCCTGCTTTATAGTTTTTTTTGTCAGTAAAATTCAAAAGGCGTTGACGGTGCATCGTGCGACACTGCAAAGTCTTGAAAAAGAGGAGGCCCGCAATGAAAAGCTTTCCTCCCTGACAACCTTAGCCGCAGGTGCGGCTCACGAGCTGTCAACACCCCTTGGAACTGTCGCAATTGTTTCGAATGAAATGATCCATAGCCTCAAGGAACAGGGATGCAGTGCTGAACTGCTTGACGATGCCCGGTTGATACGAAAGCAGGTCACAGATTGTAAGGAAATACTTTATCAGATGTCAGCTGGTGCAGGGGAGCATCTGGGAGAAGGGAGTGAACGGTATCCGGTTGAAGAGGTTGTTGCCCAGATTCTTGAGGGGCTGACTCCTGAACAGTGTCAGCGTATACGGGTGGATATTAAAGGTGTGATCGATCCCATTCGCATTCCTTTGCGTTCATTGTGTCGTACCATAAAAGGGCTTCTGCTCAATGGGCTAGAAGCATCGACTGAGGATTCAGAGGTCGCCATGGAGTGGGTTGTCGATGCTGATATGCTCTGTATTAAAGTTATGGATCACGGAGTGGGGATCAAGGAGGAAAATATGGAACTTGTGATCACTCCTTTTTTTACCACCAAAGAATCCGGCTTAGGTCTGGGGCTTTTTCTCGCTAAAACGCTGGCTGACCAGTTGCATGGAACCATGGATATTGTCTCCGAGCCGGGACGAGGAAGTACTGTTACCGTGAGTTTGCCGCTTGCCAGTCTGTTGTAAAGGAGAAAAGATGGAAACGATCTTACTGGTGGATGATGAACAGTTTTTTCTGGATCGAATGAATCGCGCATTTATACGTAGAGGGTATGATACTCATACGGCTTCCTGTTACGATGAAGCCATGAACGTTATAGAAGAGCATAAACCGCCACTGGCTGTTATCGATCTAAAAATGCCCGGGAAAAGTGGCCTGCTGTTGTTGAAGGATGCTTTGGGAACTCTGCCGCAGCTGAGTATTGTTGTGCTCACCGGTTATGGCTCCATCGCAACTGCCACAGAAGCTATTAAGCTGGGTGCTATTTCCTATCTTGCCAAGCCCGCCGATGTTGATGAAATTATTAAAGCCTTCGGTGAGGATGGCGGGCATGCTGAAGTTCTCTCCGAGAAGGAAATCCAACCACCCTCCCTGGCCAGAGTAGAGTGGGAGCACATCCAGCGGGTTTTGACAGATTGTGATGGGAATGTCAGTTGTGCTGCCAAAAGGCTTGGTATTCACAGGAGAACCCTGCAACGTAAACTCTACAAGTATGCGCCAAAATAACAAAAAGGAATTTCAAGAGAGCTGAGACTCCTGCGGGGGCATGTTTCTCGATTATAAAGTGTTTCACCCGAACAAAGGGCATATAGACACCGCTCGCTAACGTTAACCAGAAGAGGGAAAAATGCATAAGCAAGTTTACAAGAAAACTGGAGCAGGAAACAGGTTGCTGGAGAGTCTCGTTATCTGTTTTTTTCTGATTTGTATCAGTGTGACTGCAGCCTTTGCCATGGAACATGGTAATAAAAAAGGTGATGGGCAGGGACAGATGATGATGCAGGGTGAGAAGAAAAAACCTGCTGTTGAGCATCCGATGATGAAGCCCAAGATGTACAGCGAGGTTAAGCGATGTCCAAACTGTGGGATGATGATTAATATGTGGGCGCGTACCAGACATTCTTTTTCTCACCCGGAAGGGGATTTTACAACCTGTTCCATTCGGTGCCTGGCGGATAAAGTAGAAAATTCAGGAGATATGGTAACTGATACTCAGGTGGCGATCTACCTTACACCGGAGATTACATTTCCTGCCGAAAAAGCTGTTTATGTTGTGGGATCTTCGGCTAAAGGAACCATGACCATGAATTCAAAGATTGCTTTTACCGATGCGCAGGAGGCTGAAAAATTCGTGGCCGAATATGGTGGGCACATCACTGATTTTGATGGTGCCTTCAAAGCGGCTGGTATGGAGTTATCAAAATCCAGAATGATGATTGATGCAAAGCGGAAGAAAACCGGAAAAATAAAGGAACCAAATGAAAAAGATACGTGCGTAGTCTGCGGCATGTATCCAGCAAGGTACCCAAAGCATAATGCTCAGATTTGGGCCAAGGGCGGAAAGACCATTCACTTCTGCTCGACACACTGTTTTGTGAATTTTAACGCTGAGCCTGCAAAATATGTGGGAAAAGCAGTAATGACCAAAATGGCATGGGTAACTCTTTTTTCCGATGGCATGTATGAATCGGCTTTTGGTCCATATTATGTGGTTGGCTCAAAAGTACATGGGCCAATGGGTGTGGAGGCTCTTCCTTTTAAGGATAAAAAAAATGCTCAGGCCTTTGTGGAAAACAATGGCGGGAAAATAGTGTCTTTTCTTGAGCTTACTCCGGCAGTGCTTAGCGGGAAGTAAGCAAACATACATTCTCTCTGTGGTGTCAATTATCCATGTATGTTCAGGAGGTTGTGCCACAGGAGGCATGTGTCCATGTTTTGGCATTTAGCCAACGTAATACGCAGACTATCCTCTCCCAAAGTACCCGCCTCAACCGTTAAGGGCAGAGGAGAAAGGGTGCGAGAGTACCAGCTCAGTAAGATACCATCTAACAAGGATAATTCGTTATGCTTCCCCTTATAACATCAAGCTCTGAAGTCGAGCCAACAGCCATAGGCGCTGCCACTGGCACTTCCATGCAGGTACTTATACCCCCTTCTGCTGCTGAAAATTTCATTATGCGAAGGATTGTTATTAAGGCAGGCGGGTTCATGCCAAACCACACGAACTCGGTGGAGCATGAGCAGTATGTGTTATCTGGTTCAGCAGAAGTTGGTATTGGTGATACTGTGCATCAGCTAAAACAGGATGACGTGCTACTGATCCCCGCAGGTGTTCCCCACTGGTACAAAGCTTCTACCGATGAGGACTATGTCTTTATCTGCTTGATTCCCAATAAAGAAGACATCATTGCCTTGGTTGACAAGGCCTGAATCGATATTTTGCTGTAAGGTTTAAGATCACTTTTCCCAGAAAGAAGGATAAAAAACTACCAGGGCTGAAAACATCTCCAGACGTCCCACCAGCATATTCCAGGAGAGAAACCATTTGCCACTATCTGAAATAAAGGCATAGTTTTCCGTTGGGCCAATCATGCCAAATCCCGGTCCGATATTCATGAGTGTGGCAATTACCGAACTCATTGCTGTGACATAGTCCATGTCATCGGTGAGCGTCATCACAAAGCCACCAATAAAAATCATAAAAATGTTGATAATAAAGTAGCAGATGGCAAGGTTGATGATAGTGTCATCAATTGCCTTGCCATTTAGGCGAACAGAGACCATAGCCATGGGCTGGAAAAATATTTTGCGGATGGTCTGATACATGAATTTGCAGAGAATGACGTAGTGGATAATCTTTATGCCACTGGTGGTGGAACCTGCACAGGCACCAATAAAGCAGACAACGTAGAGTAGCATCTGGGCAGATTGCGGCCATAGTTCATAGTCTGCTGTGGAAAAACCGGTGGTTGTCAGTAGTGACATAACTTGAAAAGTTCCATAGCGTACACTGTCAACAAGGCTTGTATAGACACCATTATCCCAGAGAATAAGGCTGACTCCTCCACAGAAAAAGATAAGAAAACCTATATACCAGCGAAATTCAGTGTTGATCTGTAACGCTTTTCCATTTCCCAGTAAGATCTGATAGAGCAACACAAAGCTCAGGCCTCCAAGAAACATAAAGAAGATCGTTACCCAGTCGATATAGGCACTGTCGTAATAACCAATACTGGCATTTTTGGGTGAGTATCCAGATGTGGAAACCGTACCGAATGCGGTACAGAGAGAGTCGAAAAGTCCCATTCCCCCAAGGGTAAGCATAATTATTTGTAGGATATTAAGTCCGATATATAACCACCAGAGTCTAACCATGGTATCGCGGTTACGGGGTTTGAATTTTTCTTTGGTAATCACCTGGCCAGGGCTTGATTCTGCCCGGAAAAGTCGCAAGCCGCCCATACCGTGTGGTAGAAAAATTATGGTGAGTGTTAAGAATCCCATGCCACCCAAGAGATGAGTCTGACTACGCCAGAAGAGTAGTCCGTGGGGTAATGCTTCAATATCAGTGAGAATTGTGGCCCCGGTTGTGGTGTAGCCGGAGATCATCTCAAAAAATGCATCAGTAAATGAGGGGATGGAACCGTGCAGCATATAAGGCAGTGCTGAAAATGCGGACACAAATATCCAGCCAGTGACAGCAATAAAAAAACCGTCCCTGATATTCAGCTCATTCTCTTTACGGAAGAGCCAGAGCATGGGAATACCGATGGCAAGAGCAGTGAGTGCTGAGTAGATAAAAGGGTAGAGATCATCTTCCTGATAGTAGAGCGAACAGGCAATGGGTAGAGACATGGAGCTGCCTGTAACAATCAGCAGGACTCCAATTACATGAGCTATAGAGGAAAAATTCATGTGGTTTTGATTTGTCGGGTTTTGGTTTGCAAAGACTGAGTTGATGACAAATGGTTCAGCTGCAAAGACAGCATAATAGAAATTTTACAGAAATAACGCAATGAGGGGTCGCACGGTTAGGTCGGTGGGAGTGATTTGTCGCTATCTTTCAGTATGTTGTTGATTGCTTCACCGAGCTGATGCAGAGTGTATGGCTTGCGGATAAAAGAGGAAGCACCCTGTCGCAGAGCTTTTTTCACCTCATCACTTTTAGAAAAACCACTGACAATAATTGCCTTCAGATCCGGTTTATGGGCTCGCATCTGTTCAAAGCACTGACGACCATTGATCCCAGGTTCCATGAGCATATCTAATAAAACCAGGTCAAATGATTCTTTTTCAATCAGAAATACGGCCTCCTCACCTGACGCACAACTTTTGGTATTGTAGCCAAGAGAGGATAACAGCTGACAGGCAATATCACGCTGTAACGCTTCATCGTCAATAACCAGGATTCGCTCACCATGGCCAAAATAGTTGACGGTGGTGGCTTCCTGTATCGCCTGTTCTGGTTTTGCACGAGTTGCTGGGAAAAAGAGGGAAAATGTTGTTCCCGTGCTGTCGCTCTTCAGGGTAACGTCGCCATCATGATCCTGTACAGTGTTTTTAACGATGGTCAGTCCTAAGCCGGTACCACTCTTTCCCATTATTTTCTTACTGTAAAAAGGCTCAAAAATATGTTCCTGATCTTCTTCTGATATACCAGAACCATTATCACTGACGGACAGGAGTACGTATTTTCCTGCTTTCATAAACTGATTTGCAGCAACAGGTTTTTCGATGTAACGGTTTTCCGTGCGAAGAGTTACGCTACCAGCTCCTTCCACTGCCTCCGCTGCGTTAAACAGTAAATTCAATATGCTCTTTCGGATGTGCATTGCGGAACAGGAGATGTTCAGCAGATCACGGGCAAATATGGTCTTACAGGTAAGTTGTTTATGGTTCGTTAAAATCTGTTGATACTCGGCAGATTCCAGCAACTCCTGAACTAGTGTGTTCAGGGATTCTACTTTTCTGGTGGCTGCCGTGCCCCTTGTTACAGTCAACATATCAGCAACTACTTCAGCAGCCCTAAGACCTGCATTTCTGATCTGAATGATATGTTCTCGTAACGGACTGTCTGCGGGCATTTTCATGAGGACAACTTCGGGATAGGTGATAAGCCCTGATAAAATATTGTTTAAGTCGTGGGCAACTCCGCCAGCCATTAGGCCCACAGCCTCCATCTTCAAGGATCTGTGCAGTTTCTTTTCCATATCCTGCTGGCGGCTTATGTCTTTGAAAAAGGTGAAGTGATATGCTTCATCATTATACTCAAAATAATTTATGAATAACTCAACAGGAAAGGTACTTCCATCTTTACGGAGAAAATCACTGGTTACATTAGCGAAGGCGTTTTTGTGCATATTGCCAATTTCGTCATTCCATCGCTCTTCTGTGACTGTTGCGTCAATTTCAGCAATGGAACGTCCAACAAGGTCTTCCTCACTGTATCCAAGGGCTGAGGCAGCTGCCTTGTTTGTGTGGGTAATAGCCGTATCCTGAAGGCGCTGAGAGTGCTTAACCCAGATCATGGGGACGATACTGGTCTCGATGGCGTATTGGGTGAAAAGCAGTTGTTCTTTGGTCTGCTGCAACTGTTCTGCTTGTTTCTGGATTTCTTTATTTTGCTGTTCCAGTTTTCGGGTGTAGCTGTCAAGGGTATAATTTCTGTAGAGTAGAACAAGGATTGCAGCCAGGGCAAAAGGGAAAACTTTCCAGAGCAAGTTGTAATCCGTCCCCTGTTCAAAACGGACCGCTATCCAGTGGTTGAGTATTTGCTGCTGTTTGAGCGGTGCAATGGTGCTGATGGCTTTTTCAAAAATATCGACCAGAAGTGGCTCGTCGTTTCGGGCGCCTATGCCAAGACTCCAACGCTCATCAAATTTTCCCGAAACCTTGAGCTCTCCAATAAAGTCTTTTTGTATTGCATAGCCAACGGTGGCCAGCGTTCCAACAAAAGCAAATATTTTGTCTTGAGCAACCTTTTCTAAACCATCATTTACAGAATCAACGTCAATAACTTGCATATTTGGATAGCGTGTCCGCAATAATTCGTTAAACGCGTAGCCTGTCACCATGCCGATTTTTTTACCTGTAATGGCTGAGATGTTATCGAAAAAGGGTGTCTCTGATTTTGTAGCCATTACCAGCGGGATATTCAGGTAAGGGCTGCTGAAGAGCATATACGTTTCCCTTTCAGGTGTAGGCATGGCCAGTGAAAAGATATCACATTTTCGTTCTTTGGCGTAGGCAATGGCCTGTGTCCAGTTTTTAGTTGAAACTAGTTTTATGGGAATGCCGATTATCTTGCTGAACAAGTCCATGTATTCTGCTGTGATCCCCACATGGCGACCATCCACTATGGCTTCAAGGGGGAGCCAGTCAGGGTCGATGCACATGGTGATCTGTTGCTTCTTGTTGAGATATTGCTGCTCTTCTTGAGAAAAAGATGCGGAATTTTTTGTTGTTTCGGCAGATTCAGCAGCAAAGAGGCTGTCCGGGGTGACAAAAAAGAGAAATTGGGCACATAGCAGAGAGTGAATAGCAAGTCGAATGAAACAGGTCATGTTACGCACTCCTGACATGTGCCGATGCAAATAGATGAGTAGATATAAATACCTCTAACTATGCTATCATATTTTTGATAGGAATGTCCAAGAGGCTGACAAAAAGTAGATCTATGGATGGTTAAGGTGCCCATTGAGACAGACGTGATTGCTTTGTTTCCGTGCGCGAGTACGACTTTTTACGGATGTGCACCCGGAAACTGAAGGCCGCTCATTTCGTCAAGTCCAAACATAACATTAAGATTTTGCAGTGCGCTGCCCGCCTGCCCCTTAATCAGATTGTCGATGTGAGAAATAATACGCAGGGTTCCCGTGCGCTCGTCACAAGCCACAGTAATATTGACAAAGTTGCTGCCTCGCACGTGGCTGGTTGAGCTGGGTGCGTCAGACACTCGAATAAATGGCTTGTCGGCGTAGAATTCTTTGTATGCTTCCAGAACCTTCTGCTGACTGACATTCGCTGGCAGTGTTCCGTACAGGGTTGCCATAATGCCCCTTGACATGGGTACAACCTGAGGAGTGAATGTAGTTTGAATGTCTGTTCCCGCGAGTAAAGAGAGCTCGCGCTCGACCTCCATCACATGCTGATGACCGGTGAGTCTGTATGCGTAAGTATTGTCATATGCTTCTGGATAATGAAAGCCCGGTTTAGGTTTCTTGCCGCCACCGCTGATACCGGTTTTTCCGTCACAGATGATTTTCCCGTTTTCTATCATTTTTTCCTGAGCAGCGGGAGCCATGCCTAAGATACAGGCCACGGCGTAACAGCCTGGATTACCGACAATATTTGCGTTGGCAATCTTGTCACGATGCAGTTCTGTAAGCCCGTAAACAGATTCTTCAAGCAGTTCTGGCGATTTGTGCTCAGTGGGAAGTCCTAATCGTGAGGCATACTCTTTGTAAAGCTGAACAGAGTTAAATCTGAAATCTCCTGAATAATCGAGAACTTTTCGTCCTTTTTTAATCTCTTCAGGTGCCAGTTGCATACCAATTCCGTCTGGTGTGGAATAGACAACAACATCAGCTTCCGCATCAGCTTCCGGTGCATCTGCTGCGTAAACCATCATGTCGCAAAAACCTTCAAGATGCGGGTAGAAGTGTGATATCGGCTTTCCGGTATCATTGGCGGCAATCAAGGTGCTGACTTCAATTTCAGGGTGTCTCAGGAGGAGTTCAATCAGCCCTACTCCACCATAGCCAGTTGCTCCGACAAGTTTTACTTTTATCATGGTAACTATTCCTTTTGTTGCAGATAGTGATTTTATATGAACCAGCAGAATATCACTGGCGTCGAGGGGTGCAAGGGAAAAGTAAACAAAATTGTTTTTGTTCTGTCAACGAACTGTTATTGTAGTTTTTTTATAAATTCGCTTCAAGTGAAATGAAAAAAATACACAGGTAAACAATGTGATTCACATAGACGGCTATAGCCTGGAAGACATACTGCCTCATCGGGGAGCTATGTCGCTGATTGACGATGTTATCATCGTTGAGGAAAACTATGCCGTAACGGAAGCAATAGTCAGTAAGTCATATCCCATGGCGGATAGTCGCGGCGTGTCTCCCTTGATTCTGGTGGAGCTTGCTGCACAGACAGCAGGCGTTTGCAATGGGCTTAGCAAACTTAAAACTGAGGGTAAAGATTCAAGTAGAAAAGGTTGGCTGGTTGGTGTGAAACGGGCGCAATTTTTTGTTGATGATTCCATTGCCATTGGCAGCCGACTTGTTATTCGTTCTGAAAATCGTCATGAGTTTGATATGTTGCGGGAAGTTTTTTGTGTGGTACATCTGGGTGAAGTATTACTTGGCGAAATTACATTACAGTTGATTCAGGCGTGAAAACATATGAATGAGAAAAAAGTACAAAAAGTGGCCATTGTCACCGGAGCTGCTAAAGGTATAGGTCGGGCCGTTGCTGTGACACTTGCCGAAAGCGGATATTACATCGTTATTAATTATCTCTCGGATAAAATTGGTGCGGAAAACACTCTAACATTGGTGAAAGCCGCCGGAAGTGAAGGCGAAATATACGGCTTTGATGTTCGGGATGGCAAAAAAACAGAAGCGGTTATTGATGATATTGCTGCACGTCTCGGTCGTATTGATGTGCTTATAAACAATGCAGGAATCATTAAAGATGGTCTCTTTATGATGATGGAACCTGAAAACTGGCAGGCAGTTGTGGATACCAGTCTCAACGGATTTTACAATATGACCCGGCCTGTTATTGAGAAGATGGTGCGTGAAAGAAGTGGCGTGATAGTTTCCCTCTCTTCTGCGTCCGCTCTTCTGCCCAATCGTGGACAGGCCAATTATTCAGCGGCTAAAGCCGGGCTCAATGCAGCCAGCCGGGTTGTGGCTTCTGAGGTTGCCCGCCTTGGCATCCGGGTGAACGTGGTGGCTCCGGGACTTATTGAGACAGATATGATTGCCGATGCTCCTAAAGACCATATTAAAACGTTGATCCCCATGGCCCGCATAGGAAGACCAGACGAGGTTGCAAAGGTTGTTGCTTTTCTCTGTTCTGATGATGCTTCATATGTGACAGGACAGATACTCTCCGTGAATGGCGGGATGTGTTGATGAAACTGCTTGGTTTTATTTTACTTGTCATTTTTTCTAGCACCCCGCTATGTGCAGCACAGCGCGTGGAATCGGTTCAGGCGGACTTTGTCCAGGAAAAGAACATGGCAATTCTTGCTCGGCCATTACTTTCCACAGGAAAATTCCTCTATCAGGCGCCGGATTCACTGCGGTGGGAATATTTCACTCCGTTGCACTCCGTATTACTCATGGATAATGGCCAGATCCGAAAGTTTGTCAAAAAGGATGGTCAATTTGTTGAAGAACGAGGGATGGGGCTCAATGCCATGCAGGTGGTCATGCAGGAGATAACGGGATGGCTGGACGGCGACATAACAGATACAACAACCTTTCTTGCTAAGCAGATAGATGCAAACCGAATTGTTCTCACACCCCGCAAGGAAGTACTGGCCAAGATTATCAGTCGTATCGAATTGAAACTCCTTGATCAATCAGGGCTGATGGAGTCGGTGATCCTTTATGAAGGTGAAGATTCTTTTACTAAAATGAATTTTTCAGGTGCATTGCTTAATCAACAGATTCCAGAAGCCAGTTTTCGTGAGCCATGAGAATTGCCTGCCTCTTTGTCTGTTGCCTGTTTGTATCCTGCTCGGTGGCTCAAGTTCCATCTGTACCTCAGTTGCAGAGAGTTTCATTTGTTGATACAAAAGAGGCGATCTGTGAATATGCTTTTGTTCAGGGAAACTGGCAGTTTGTGCATTCCGTCAGTTTCGTAATGGACAGCGGTTATGGTGCAACGCTCGTTGGAGTCACTGTGCTGCAAGGAAAAAAACTGAAAACGGTACTGATGGGTGTTGAAGGTTTTGTCCTCTTTGAGGCAGAACAGGAAGGAAGCGGCCGTGTTATTGTGCGAAGAGCCATGCCACCCTTTGACAAAACAGGATTTGCGAGAGGGTTGATGCGAGATGTCCAAACGCTGTTTGTGGAACCCGAATATGCAGAGAGAACTCTTGCCGAAAATACGGAAGGAGAACTGATCTGTCGGTATACCGCTGACAATAATCAGGTGACAGATGTGGTGATGGCTCAGCAGGGATGGAATAGAATTAACCTGTACGATACACAAGGTATGCTCCAGCAATCAATCACTGCTCTTAATTACAAAGAAGTGACAGGGGAAAACATTCCCGAACGGATACAACTGACAACCTCTGGTACGCAGGGTTACACGTTAAAACTGCAGCTGTTAAGTGCAGAAAAACTATAAAAAACAGGCCTGAACCTCATACTATGAAATTTAAACTGATCTATCCCAAATGGGCAAAACTGTTTCGCCAGACTGAGTTTCATCTGCCACCTCACGGCCCTGTCGTTTTTGCTGCAGCTCTGCCAGATTATGTGGATATAGTTTTCACCGATGAAAATCTCGAAGATATCGACTTTGATGAAGATGTTGATATCGTCGGAATTTCCATGATGCTCACTGTTCAAGTAAAAAGAGGATGGGAGATTGCGGATAGGTATCGAAAAAAAGGCGTTAAAGTGATTTTTGGGGGCATTGCAACCATGCTCCATGCTGAAGAAACGATGGAACACGCGGATTCTGTTTTTTTAGGTGAAGCTGAAAGCCGCATGGAAACTGTTCTTGATGATTTCAGGAAGGGAGAGCTTAAACCCCGTTACGACTATATGAATAACAGGCCCGATATTGCACTGGTGGGGCCGGCTCGAAGAGATATCCTGAACCGTGAACTGTACAACTATAAAGGTGTGCAGATGGTTGATCTGGTTCATGCCTCACGGGGGTGTCGCTTTAACTGCTACCCTTGCGCAGTTTCTTATCTGGGTGGCCGTGATTTCAGGCCACGGCCCATTGACAAGGCGGTGGCAGAAATGGCAGGCATTGATAATAATCGAATGTTTATTGTGGATAATTCGCTGGCGCAGGATAGTCAGTGGGAGAAGGATCTCTTTAGAGAGATGATTCCGCTGAAAAAGAAATGGTGTTCTCACCCCATAGAAGACAAACCGGAGATTTTGGATCTGGCGGCACAGGCGGGTGCCTGGTACGTGTATCAGGCCGTATTTGATACTTCAGATTATATTCGTGAACGTATTAAGCGCTATCATGATCATGGCATTGGAGTTGAAGGAACCATTCTCCTTGGACTTGATAATCACAGTGAAGAATTTATCCTGGAACTCATTGACTTTCTGCTTGATATTGAGCTGGATCTGGCAGAATTTACAGTGCTAACCCCATTCCCCCACACCAAAGCCTATAAAGATATGGTGGCACAAAATCGAATGCTCTCCACCGATTGGAACGATTTTTCCGCCGATAAAGTCGTCTATCAGCCCAAACAGATGAGTCCTGAGCGGCTCCAGGAACTTCTCGATCTTGCCTGGAGTAGATTTTATGGTGATGAGTCCCAGGAAATGAAGATGTTTAAACTCTTCAGGCAGGTTGTGGGTAAAGAGATGGAAGATGGGAGTTTCAGACCACGAGACAGAAGCCTTGCCGGGCAGGCATTTGGCAGGAATATTGGCTGATATGAACGCCTTGTTTGCAACTCTTTTTCAGGAACCTTTTGACGCCAGACAGGAGTTTATTGCAGGATCCGTAACAAGAAAAAATGTTCACGATCTGGCTGCCCGGTTTTGCGCAAGTTTTTTTACCTTAGAACCAAATGTTCCCATTTGTCTGGCAGCAGAGGGACGTGATGTAATAGCTGCCGCACTGCTTGCAGCCGTCGCCTCCGGCAGGGTCTTAACACTTCCTCACAGCTTTTCTGCACGAGCGCTTAGGCAGATGCAGGATCTCACAGGATTCACTACTGCAATCGTTGATGTGGACCGGGAGCTGTCCCATGGAACAACATGCATTCATCCACAAGATCTTGCGCAGATTTGCCCAGCATCATTGTCCAAACAGACAGTAAATCCCAATGCGGAGTTAGTAAAACTTTTTACTGGTGGTTCTACTGGTGCTGCAAAAATATGGTCTAAAAGTATCGCCAATATTTTTGGTGAAGCGCAATTTATGGCTTCTCGTTATGCAATAGGTGACAGGGATTGTATTTTGGCCACCATCACTCCGTATCATATCTACGGGTTTCTGTTTTCTGTGGTGATCCCGCTGGTGGCAAATGCCAGAATTGTGGCTGAAAGCCCGTTTTTCCCGGCCGAGATTGCAGAGTGTGTTGAAAAACATGCTGTAACTGTGCTGTCCAGTGTTCCCGCACATTATCGTGCCTTGCAGGGGCGCAGTTTGCACTCGTCTTTGCGCTTGGCCTTTTCTTCTGCAGGAATGCTACCGGAAGAAGATAATACGGGGTTTTGCAGTGGGAACAGGGCAGAGATCGTTGAAATCTACGGTTCAACGGAAACGGGAGGGCTAGCAGCAAGAAACAGAGCGGCAGGAGAAGAGTTCTTTACTCCCTTGCCTCCCATTGAATGGCAGATACGAGAGCAGCGTTTAACTATTCGTTCGCCATTCCTGTCTCCTGATGTGCCACGGGAAAAGGACAATTGGTTTCTTTCAGGAGACCGTGTTCGGTTACAGGGTAAGGACACCTTTTCGCTGCATGGCCGAGCGGATGCAATTACCAAGGTTGCAGGAGAGAGGGTGGATCTTGATGAAATACGAGATCTGCTGCAACAACAAACGGGCGTGGCAGAATGTGTGGTATTGCCATTAAAAGATAGTACCGGGCGGGGAAATCGTATAGCAGTGCTTATCCGCAGCGATCAGGAAAATCTTGATCTTGTCCCCATTAAACTTGTCATGTCCGTCAGCCTTGAGCCCGCTGCCATGCCTAAAATAATCAGACTTGCATCTCAAATCCCCATGCGGCCAAATGGCAAATATGACCGGGATGCGATCATTCAACTGCTCTCCTAATCGACGTTGATAGAAAGTAAATCCAATCCTCTGCTTTTTGCACAGTCCTGTATTGCCGGCTATGAAAATCTGGTTGTGTGGGCTGATCTGCTAGATGCCATAAACGTCTTTCCTGTGGCTGATGGAGATACCGGAACAAATCTTCGGATTAGCCTCAGTCCCCTGCGGGATTGTGCTTCCGATATGGTTGCCAGTGTGCAAAACCTTGCGACAACGGCTCTTGGAAATTCTGGGAATATCGCAGCTGCCTTTCTTGCTCCATTTTTAAATCATGATATTGGTGAACTAGTAGAGCAGGCTATGCAGGGACGGCAGCAGGCGTACCGGGCAATACACAAACCCATATCGGGCACGATGCTGGATATCTTTGATGCTCTGGTAATATGTTTGCAAGATGAAGAAAAAAAACAGATCTCCTTTTCAGCTGTACGTCAACAACTGAGCGATGCTGTTGCAAATACGGCGAATCGCCTGTCCGTCTTGGAGGAAGCAGGGGTCGTGGATTCTGGTGCTTTGGGGATGTTTATCTTCTTCGATGGTTTTTTTCAGCAATATATTAATGGTAACGCCACCGCTTCTCCGGTGATGGAACTCTTCGGCAGCAGACTGCAGCTGGCAGCTTCTTACCAGCCAGAAAAAAGTGGTGAGTATTGTGTTGAAGTTGTTCTAGCCAGCGATAAAGAGGACGCTGCGCTGTCGGATGAAATTGCAATGTTTAGCGACAGTGTTGTACTTGTTCCCGGGGAAACCGAAACAAAAGTTCATTTGCATACAAAAAATCCGACTTATTTACGAGAGCAGTTAGCTACCCTGGGTACTGTTGTTAGCTGGTCAAATGCGGCTATTGATCCTCAGCTGCATTCCTCAAATGAGAAAACATTCGCTGGTAATCGTATCAGGATTATGTCAGATGCGGCAGGTTCTATTCCGCTTGATCTTGCCCAGCAGCATGGAATTATTCTACTGGACAGTTATATTGTAACAGAGGATCAGGCCTTGCCGGAGAGTCTGTATCTGCCAGAAAATCTGTACTCTCAAATGCTAAAAGGAGCCAAAGTAAGTACAGCTCAGGCGTCAAGCAATGAACGTGAGTTACATTATCAGGCTGCTTGTGCGCAGTATGATAAGGTGTTGTATGTCTGCACAGGATCAGCTTTCACAGGGAATTATTCCACCGCCAAAAACTGGCAGGAGAAAAGTACAGTTGGGGACAGGTTTGAGATACTTGATAGTGGTGCCGCATCCGGTCGTCTGGCTGTTATAGCACTGTTAACGGCCAGACTTGCTGAAACAGGGGCCGCGGCAGGAGACGTTGTTGCTTTGGCAAGAGAGTTAAGTAAACAGGCCAAAGAGTATGTTTTTATAGATGAACTAAAATATCTGGTGGCAGGAGGCCGGGTTACAAAAACCAAGGCCTTCTTTGCTGATCTTTTGCATATGAAACCTGTGATCAGCCCGGGTTTTGAGGGTGTGCGCAAGGTGGGTGTTGTACGTAATAGGAAGGGGCAGCTGGTTTTTGCTCTCGAAAAACTTGAAAAGCAAAAAGGAAACTCTAAAAAACTGTTTGTTTTACTTCAACATTCAGACAATAAAATGTGGTTACAAAAGAAGGTGCAACCAGCAATTCGAAAACTGCTTCCTGATGCGGAAATCAAACTCGTTCCACTCTCTCTTACGTCTGGTGTCCATATGGGACCAGGTACCTGGAGCATCGCTTATGCCAGAAAATAACAAGGTTGCCATTGTGATTCCCGTGTATAACCACGGAACACGAATCAGTGATGTGGTGCATAAGACTGTTGTCCTTGGCTATCCTCTATTTGTGGTTGATGACGGATCAACGGATGCAACGGCTGAAATGCTTGCGGCCATGGATAATGAGAACATCACTGTGCTCAGCCATTCTCAAAACAGGGGGAAAGGGGCTGCTTTGCTAACCGGTTTTCAGGCAGCGCAAAAAAGCTGTGGCTGGGTGGTGACCATTGACGCTGATGGGCAGCATAAACCGGAAGATATTGAAAATCTGTTGCAGGCACGAGAAGGAAATCAACGTGCAATTATTATCGGAAAACGTCAAGGGATGGATGAAACACACGTTCCCTGGACCTCAAAAGTCGGTAGGAAATTCTCTAATTTTTGGGTGTGGGTATCAGGCGGGCCAATGGTCAGTGACTCACAATCAGGATTCAGGCTCTACCCCCTTCCCGAAGTGTTAGCCCTTGATGTGCAGGCCAGACGTTTTCAATATGAAGTTGAGGTTTTGGTAAAAGCGCATCAAAAGAAGATACCCATCGTGGAAACTGCTGTACAGGTAGTGTATCAAAAAGGAGCCGAACGCATTTCCCATTTCCACCCCTGGCTGGATTTTCTGCGTAATTCCGCAACATTCAGTCGGCTTATTTTTAAGCGTATTTTCTCGGTTTTCTCTAAAAAGGGATGAAAAACTTCTGGTACACTATCCTTGAAAAAGTGACTGGAATATTCGGAGGGTGGCTGTTTTCGATTATCTCTCGGATCATTGCTACAGGGTATTTTTGCTTCTCGAAAAATGTGAAAGAGAGCCGTCGCTTTTACCGTCTGCTGTATACCCACAAAAATTTTTTGTACCACAACTACTGTACGTTCCTCCAATATCAAAACTTCACAACTATCCACTATGACAGATTTCTGGCAGCCCATGGGCAGCAGACACTCTTTCAATCAAAAGGTTGGGAGAAACTTGAATCGGTAGTGCAGCAAAAGGGCGCAATATTACTCATGTCGCATCTTGGTAACTGGGAGATAGCGGCCCACCTTTTACAGCAACAGAAAACACCACAAAAACTTCTTCTCTATATGGGTGTAAAAGAAAAGGAAGGTGTGGAGGGCATGCAGAAAGAGCAGTTGCAGGATTCGGGGGTGAAAATAATAGGCGTTGAAAAAGACGGTGGTTCACCTTTTGATGCTGTGGAAGGGATACGGTTTTTGCAGGATGGAGGCCTGATTTCCATGACTGGTGATATCGTGTGGCGTCCTGATCAACGACAGAGAGAAGTTAATTTTCTTGGTGGAAAGGCCTTTGTTCCAGAAGCGCCGTATGTTTTTGCACTGGTCTCAGGAGCACCCATTTTCTGTTTTTTCAGTTTCAGAACTGGGAAAAACAGCTACAGCTTTAGTCTTGCCGACCCAATATATATACAATGCGCAAACAGAAAAGAAAGGGATGCTCAAATACAAACTGCTGCTCAGCAATATGCAAATTTACTGGAGCAGCAGTTATTGAACCATCCCTTCGAATGGTATCATTTCGACCGTTTTGTGAAGTAGCTTGCTCTATACCTTAAATCGGTTCACCATCTTTTCTAGTGTCCTGGCAAGGGCTGCCATGGAATCTGCACTCAAGTTTACCTTCCCCGAACTCTCTGTCATCTCATCGGTTATTACGCTGATTTGATTGATATCCTCGGCAATCTCACTGGCAACACTGGATGTTTGTGCAACATTTTCATTCACTTCAGAAATGCCAACGGCTGCCTGTTGTACGTTGCCACCAATCTCTCCGGTGGTTGCAGCTTGCTCTTCAATGGCTGCGGCAATGGTGGCGACAATTTCATTCACCTTGTTGATAACTTCGGTGATATCACGTATTTCAGTTACCGTCTCATCCGTTGAGTTTTGTATCCCTTCAATTTGTGATTTGATCTGTTGCGTAGCTTCAGAAGTCTGGCGGGCCAGCTCCTTAATCTCGTTGGCAACAACTGCAAAACCTTTACCTGCTTCACCGGCACGGGCTGCCTCAATGGTTGCATTCAGGGCAAGGAGATTTGTCTGGGCGGAAATATCAGATATAACTTCAGTAACTTTGCTGATTTTGACTGCTGCTTCCCCAAGAATATCGACCTTGGCGCTGGCGCTTGATGCCTGTTCAACTGCGCGGGTTGCGATATTACTTGCTTCATCGGTATTTGCAGAAATCTCTGAAATAGTGGCACTCATCTCCTCAGTTGCTGTGGCTACCATATTTACATTGGTGGACGCCTCTTCACTTGCAGCCGCTACGGAGTTCATGTTAACGCTCATCTCCTCTGCTGCAGCCGCAACTGTTTGTGTGCGTTCTGAAGCCGATGATGCGCCATCCTGCATTCCCTGTGACAAATCAGACAACTCTGAAGATGCTGAGCTAGTAGCTTCTACACTTTCCTGAAGACTAAGAACCATACGTCGGATATTGGCAACGAAAGAGTTAAAGGTTGTACTTAATTCTGCAAATTCGTCGGTGACAGAAGTTTGATATACATTGCATTCACGACAGGTTGCATATTCTCCTGTCAGTATTTTAGGACATTCGACGTTTGTGGAGAGTGACCCACTCTGTTCCCAACACTTGGTGTCTTTCCCGTAGCTGGAACATTCTGGCTTGTTGCACTGTACTATGTCGCTGCACTTTGCACAGTGCAGGCTTTTTAAATCCATTGAAACCGTCAGGTCTCCCTGGCCAGCCTGTTGGAATTTCTCAACAAGGATTCTCATTGGAGAGTGAATAAGAGTATTCATCAGGAAATACATCACTACCATGGTTATCGCCAATGCCAGGATGCCGCCAACTGCCATCTTGTACATAGTGTTTTTAATTGTGGCCATGGTATCTGAAATATCTGTAGGTATGGCAAGAATACCAATAGTTTTTCCGTTGTAGTCCTTCAGGGGACCGAAAACTGTCATTAAGTGTTTGCCGTTTTTGTGAACCTGTTTAAAATGAATCTCTTGGGCTTTCATCATTTTATTGAGCCAGGGATAACTTTTCTTCGGAATGGATAACGAATGCGTTTTGGCAAGGTATTTAAAACCTTGTCCATCAGGGGCAACAACAGAAATATCTACCCCCATGGTTTTTTTCATGGGCATAAGCAGTTTGTCATTCAGTTTGATTCCAAATTCGACGGAGCCGATATGATTGTTGTTCTGGTAAACCGGGACAACTCCTCTGATTCCAAGGCCGGCAAGTCCTTTCTCAATACCAGAGACAGTTGTTTTGTTTCTGTTCACTTCAATAACGGTTTGCCGGATGGAGGAAAGGTCATCGCCAAATTTTTCTGGTTTATGAAGGCGCAGAAATGAGGTCGCCGGGGGAAGGTGAAATTGAAACTGAGCAAGAGACAGACGTTTTCTTTCATTTTCGAAAAATGGGAGGGTCAGAGCACTTAATTGCTCCCGGTCTTGATCGCCAAATGCGTTTTGCACATCGGGCATGGCAGCAACCACCAGAGCCATGGCAGTTGCGGTGCGCGCTTCATCTTCCAGTGATTTTATAATGCCATTAAATTTTGCTGTCAGGTTGAGTCGTTCTGCTTGGAGAAAAGTCTGTTCCTTCTCCTTGGCGGTCAATAATACAGTGGCTGAAATAAGTATAAAGAATGAAAACCCTATTGCTGCTAAGAGTTTTGCTTTAACAGTTTGTGGTAATAACCTTTTTAACATCAGAATCTCCTGCATTAACGTTGATAACAGATAGCATCTTGTAGTGTATATTTCTTATGAGTATATGTGCTGGAAGAAAAAAAATGAAATGCTTTTTTTTTTATTTCTTAATGTGAGAGGATGTTACCACCTTGTGGGGGCACAAGGTGGTGTTGAGGCGGGGTGCTTCGATGAAGATTAATTCAGTACAATAGAGTCGTTTGCTTGCGCAGTTCCACCTTGTATAACTTTTGCAAAAATACCTTCTTTGGGCATGATGCAGTCACCGGTGGCCTTTTTTATTATACATCCATCGTTGTGGCATTTTTTACCAATCTGAGTGATCTCAAGAATGATATCCGTACCGATCTGTAAAGAATCTCCAACGCTGACTGAGCTTAGATCAAGATCTCTGGTGATTATATTTTCTGCAAAAGCACCATCTTTAAGGGTGGGTAGCTTTTCTTTTACTGTATCGATACTTTCCCCGGCAAGGAGCGATACTTGACGGTGCCATTTCCCGGCATGTGCATCATCAATTATACCGAAACCGGCCTTGAATGTGGCAACGGAGGTCGCCTTTTTAACCATGCCTTTTTTTTTACTAATACAAATTGCTTCAATGGTGGCCATTGTTCAATTCCTCTTTGTGTGGAGTTGTGGTGAACTCGCCTGTGGCAAGTGGATACAATGCGACAGTACCACAATGTGGCGTCTCGGGCAAGGCGGTTTGCCGAAGCCGACAAATTATTCAGTTGTGAGAAGTAGTGTGGATGTGGAGGTGGCTTTTATTTGTCTGAATGCGCAGGTATAATATTGTCGTAGAGGGTGTTTCCCATACCATGTTTTTGAGACTGATTGGAGCAGCTAAAGCTTGATAATTTCAAGCCAGTCAGCCAGTCCTAAGAGGATTGCTCGGTCACGGGAGTTTGTTTTAGGATGTGTCACCTGCTCAGCTAGTTGCTTCTGATAGGAGGCGAGTGTGATTCCGCAGTCAGCTTCCGGGTTGGAAATTCTGTTTCTCCGGAAATCTTCCCAGCGCATACGCTCTTCCTGCGATAAGCTTTGTGGCCAGTTCCTGGCACGATACCGAAACAACATTTCAGGAATACGAGGATCATCAAATTGTGTGCGGGTTTTACTGAGATCTTTTGGACTCATGTCTGTGAGGTCATCCATTTTCCGTCGGTCAAGGTTTGAGAAAAAACCACCTCCGTAGAGGTTTTGATCCGGGTCAGCAATGGCAGGAAATTCATTCGCTTCGTGGACTTGCTGGATTTTTTTAGATAGATCCGAGTTAGCACGTAACTTGTCAGCATATCTTTTGGCAAGCCCTATATCGATCTGCCACTTTTCAGCTCTCTGTGAATTCATGGTCGCCATGGGGGCGATCACCGGACATTTGTTGATATGCACTGTTTTTAAGGGGATGCGTTCTTCACCTTTCGGTAGATCTTTATTACTGACGAATAATCGTTCCTGAATTTCTTCAATACTCAAGTCTAGCAGTGGCTCTGGATCATTTCGCAGATCGAAAACGATAATACCGTTTTTATTGGTGGGGTGCTGTGCCAGTGGGATCACAGGTGCAATACAACCCTGAGCTGCCGGATACATTGAGGAGACATGGAGTACCATTTCCCGCGTTTGCAGGTTGAGTTGTCCTGCGACCTTTTGTTTGTTGCGAAGATCAAAGAGATAGTCATACAACTTGGGCTGGCATTTTCGCACAAGCCGAGCCATGTCGATGGTTGCATGTACATCGGACAGTGCATCGTGAGCCCCTTCGTGGCTGATACCATTTGCTTTCGTCAACTCTTCAAGACGAAAGCTGACCGTACCGTCCTCCCGCATTGGCCATTCAATCCCTTCCGGGCGTAAGGCATGGGTGAGTCGTATCATATCAATGATATCCCAGCGGGAATTCCCATTTTTCCACTCTCGTGCGTAGGGGTCGAAAAAATTTCGGTAGAAGCCATATCGGGTGAATTCGTCATCAAAGCGTAGACTGTTATAACCTACGCCACAGGTGCCGGGCTGGATAAATTCCCGGTGAATTTCTGCCATAAATTCTGCTTCACATACCCCTTCTTTCATGGCCTGTTGCGGTGTTATTCCGGTTATTAAACAGGCTTCAGGGTTTGGCAGCATATCCGTTGCCGGTTTGCAGTACTGCACTAGAGGTTTGCCTATAATCTTCAGATCGGTGTCGGTGCGGATGCCTGCAAATTGTGCGGCGCGATCCCGCCTCGGGTCAGCTCCCCAGGTTTCATAATCATGCCAGTACAGAGTGGTTGTCATTGTGTTGTTCCGGAGTTGATGGAAAAAATCCTTTATTCACGATAGCCTACTGCTTTGGTTTGTCAAGGTGAAGGCTTACAAAAAATCCTTTTTCATTTCCACGGAAAATGTGTACTATCAGGGCTAACACATTCTGAATATTACTTTTCCATTAAAAGTTACCCATATGATGACTAGAGACGAATTAGAGCAGAAAATTGTAGCAGTTCTTGTGGATGAATTTGAGTTTGAAGAACCAGGACTCACTGATAATCTACGTGATGATCATGGTTTTGATTCAATCGATGCCATAGAACTGCTGGCCAAAATTGAAGAGATGATCGGCTTTCAGCTTTCCAGAAAAGAAAAAGAGCAGGCGATGTCTATCCGCACGATTAATGATATCCTTGATTATGTCCAGACCATGCAAGCAAATAAGGAAAACGGATAAACTGTTCTTATGCCAAGACGAGTCGTTATAACTGCCTGTTCAGCAATCACTCCCATAGGATACGGGAAGAGTGATATCGTAGAAAGTCTGCGTAGTGGAAGATCTGGAGTAAAACCTTTGCGTGACGATGGTTTACTCACCGACCATCTCCACTCCAAAGTCTTTGGTACTGTGGATTATGAAATCGATTACGGTTTTGCCAGAAAACACACAAAAACCATGGGTCCAGTCTCCTTTTATGCCTGCCAAGTGGCAAAGGATGTACTGGAAGATTCGGGCCTCAGCCAGGAGTTTATTCAATCCGGGCGTCTGGGTGTTTCGTTCAGTTCAACCCATGGCAGCCCAACCATACAGCGAAATATCTACAAAACATTCTTCAGTAATCTGAAAAATGAATTTTCCTCCATCGGAGCCGTGGATTATTTAAAATCCATGGTACACACCACCGCAGTGAATATAACCCGTATGTTTGGTATTACCGGACGGGTCATCGCCTCATCCACTGCCTGCACAACTTCCAGCCAATCCATTGGCTTTGGTTATGAGATGGTGAAGTACGGCATGCAGGATGCCATGATCTGTGGAGGAGCAGACGAGTACGATACAACCACCGTGGCAGTTTTTGACAATCTGCTTGCCTGCTCGGTGGACTATAATGATACCCCTGAATGCACGCCACGCCCATTTGATACGAATAGGGATGGCTTGGTAGTGGGTGAGGGCGGGGCTGCCGTTCTATTAGAAGAGTATGAGTCGGCAAAGGCGCGGGGAGCCAATATCATTGGCGAGGTGATTGGTTTTGGCTGTAATAACAATGGTGGTGATCTTATTTTGCCAAATCTTAACGGTATTACCACCACCTTGCGTCTGGCCTTGCAGGATGCAGAAATAGAGGCTGCCGATGTTGATTTTATCAGTGCCCACGCCACAGCCACCAAAATGGGTGATGTCATTGAGTCACAGGCAATCCACAACGTGTATGGTGGTCGTCCTTATGTAACCGGCCTTAAAAGCTATATGGGGCACACCATGGGAACCTGTGGTGGTATTGAACTTATCCTGAGTTTGTATATGATGGAGCAGGGTTTTATTGCCCCCACCCTGAATCTTGAGAACGTGGATGAACGTTGCGCCATGCTTAATCATGTGCGGCAAGTGACTGAAACAAAAGCGAAGATAGCGGCCATTCAGAACTTTGCCTTTGGCGGGGTTAACACCTGCCTTCTAGTTAGAGATGTTCGGGAGTAACAGGAATAAAACTCCCTTGCAGTGGTTTATCGATGTCTCGGTAACGTTTATCTGCTGGGGATATTTTATATTCGCCTTTCTGTTTTTCTTCTCGTTCTTTTATCTTGGCAGTTACTTTTTCTCTTCTAATAAGGAAAAGTCTTTTCAATATTTGAATCATCGTTTTTTTAAGGGTTTTTTAGCTCTTTTGCGAACGCTGGCCCCCAGTCATCATTGGTCGATTGACCGTCGAGTAAAAGATATTCGGGGGGCAATTATTGTCTGTAATCATCTCTCTTACCTTGATCCCTTGCTCTTTATTTCACTTTTGGCACAGAGTAAGAGTATTGTGAAGTCAAAATTCTTTTCAGCTCCCGTTTTTGGTTTTCTTCTAGATGTATCAGGCTATCTGCCATCGTCCACTGAAGGGAAATATGCAGGTAAGATGATAGAGCAGATTGGAAATATCGGATCATTTTTTGAAAGTGGAGGCAACCTTTTTGTCTTTCCGGAAGGTACCAGAAGTGGTGGGGAAAGTGTGGGGCCCTTACATAAAGGTGTGTTTAAAATTGCCAGAATGTATCAGTGTCCCATCCATGTGCTCAGGTTATGTGGGACGGATAAACTCTTTACGCCCGCCCAGTTTTTCTTTAATACTACCTTGCAGAACAGTATCACCTTGCAACAACTCGAAATAATTACGGCACAATCAACACAAGGGAAGATGACTGTTTCCATGCTTCACGAAAAAGTACAACAGGCTTTTGAGCAGCAGAAACCCGAAAAAGAACAGGTGGTGCCATGAAAGTACTGTTAATCTCCATGCCAGATGTGGTGCCGATACTGGTGCATGAAGCGGCGGTGCATATCCCCAATCTTGGTATCGCCAGCATTGGCGGAAATATCGACTCGCACCATGATGTTTTTCTTGTGGATCTGATCCGTAAGCGGAGATCTGTAAAAAAGTATATCACCAAAGTGATGGCCAGGATTCAACCCGATCTTGTGGGATTGTCGGCCATGGCCTGGCAATACGATACCTGCATTAAAATTGCTCACCTGATTAAGGAGTTATCACCGGATACAAAGATTGTTGTCGGTGGATATCATGCGACTCTAATGGCTGAGGAAATAGGGCTGACAGCTGATATGCAGTGGGTTGATTTTCTAATTCGTGGTGAGGGGGAGGAATCTTGCAGGCTTCTGGTAAATGCGCTTGCTGACGGAGATGACCTGGCAACAATTCCATCTCTTTCCCATAAGGTTGACGGATCATTTAGTCATAATAATCGGGCTCAGAACCTTGATCTTGAAACCATCAAACGCCCCATTCGCGATAAACGCCGTCTCACCTGGGGTTACCATCTGATGAATGCCGGGATCGAAGCCTTGGAGACCTCGAGGGGCTGTACCAGATCCTGTAACTTCTGTTCCATGAAAAATATGTATGGACGCAGGTTTCGTGCCTATCCCATCAGCCGAGTGATAGAAGATATTGATGATATTTATTATAATTTGAAAGTGAAATCTATTTTCATTACCGATGATAATATGGTACTGAACCCAACACGTGTCAAAAAACTTTGCGATGCCATAATTGCCAGAAACTATAAAAACCTGAAACTGTTCGTACAAGCAGACTGTATGACCATGGCCAGCAATGAAGACATGGTTGAGAAAATGGCACAGGCCGGTTTTAAATCTGTTTTTTTAGGTATTGAAAACGGATCAAAAAAGAATCTCAGTATTGCCGGCAAGGGTGATATCGTTAAGGCTTCCCAACAGGCTATCGCCAATTGTCATAAGCATGGAATGATGGTTATCGGTGGGCTTATCTTCGGGTTTCCCGATGATGACGCTGACTCCGTCAAAGAAAACTACGAGTTTTTTAAGGAAATTGAGGCGGATGCCGCCTATTGTCAGATTATCACTCCTTACCCGAAAACAGGTATGCGTGACAAGCTTTTAGCAGATGGTCTGATAACCAACAAGACAGATCTAAAGAAGTACAACGGTCTGTGGGCGAATGTGCGTACGAAACATTTGAGTAGTGACGAGTTGCAATACCAGTTCTGGTATCAGCGCCAAGTGGTACTCGGTTGGTGGAATCCGCCAACATCTGTACGCAAACAGGGAAGACTCTGGATTTGGATCTGGGTTTACCTGATGAAGCCGATTTTGAAAATGCGTTATCGGCGGATTATGAAAAAAATTGGTTGGAAAGGACGCTTTCGCCAGGACATACAGCGTTTGGAAAAAATGAATTATTTTAAAGATCTTGAAGGATATTAGCGCGTTTTTTTTAGGAGCTGTACAAAAGGAAGAATTTTTTATTGATGAATTAACTTGAATGGTTGGGTCAGCACCAAGGCAATTTCACCCCTGAAGGGGGTACTATGCTGAGTGCCGGCTTACCGTTCATCACCGGTGCTGATCAGAAATGCAATTATATAATCTGGAATTTACAGAGCAGGAAATTAAGGATGCAGTGGCTGATGATCGCTTGCTGTCCATGGAAATTGAGTTCAGTCGTATTTGCAATTTCCGTTGCTCGTACTGTTATGTGCCTGAGAAGGTAGAGTGCAAGGGTGAGCTTTCAAGGGATGAAATAAAAGATGTTATCCTACAGGCGAAGGCTTTGGGAGCCGGGAAGATCATTATTTTAGGTGGTGAGCCAAGTATCTATCCTCATTTGCCGGAAATGTTGCAATTCTTGAATAGTCAGGGTTTTGAAATTGAGATGTTTACCAACGGTACCGGTGTGGACGAAGAGCTTGCCGGATTACTTGCTGAGCTGAATGTTCGGGTGATCTTAAAGTTGAATTCCCGAAAAGCCGAAATTCAGGATCTCCTGGCGGGTAGAAAAGGAGCCTACGATATTATTCAGAAGGCTTTTACACATTTAAAAGATGCCGGTTATCCGGCAGAGGACAAGTTTCTGGCGTTGTCCACCATCATTTGTCAGTCTAACTTTGAAGAGTTGCCGGAGTTATGGCAGTGGGTCCGTGATCAGAATATCGAGCCCTACTTTGAAGTGCTTACGCCCCAGGCAAATGCCCTTGATAATTTATGGTTGCAGGTTGATTCTATACAGTTGAAGGAACTCTTTGCAGAATTGTCGCGAATAGATCAGGAAAAATATCATCGTCAATGGGACCCGCAGCCACCACTGGTTGGCAATAAATGCATGCGGCATCAGGTCTCCTGCCTGGTAACAGCCTCTGGCGAGGTTATGCCTTGTGTTGGTGTTACTATCCCGCTGGATAATATTCGAAATAATCCACTTGGTGATATTCTGAAAAATTCTCAGGTCGTAAAGGATCTAAAGAATTTCCGGGAGATGATCAAGGGAGAGTGTCGGGATTGTGATAAGGCCCATGAATGTTATGGCTGTCGTGGTGCTGCTTATCAGCTTACCGGTGACTATCTGGCTGCTGATCCCACTTGCTGGCGAAATCAGAAATGATGGATGGAATCGTAAAAACTCTTAATCTGTTGAAATAGCCCCTCACGAAACCATCAATTATTGCGATTGGATGTATTCTGCTAGTTCATTAATGGTGGTCACATGACGCCGAAAGGACTTTGAATCCGGCAGCCGTACATTAAATTCTTTTTGTAAACCCACAGATATCTGTAGCGCATCTAACGAATCCAGCCCAAGTTGACTTTCATCTGAAAAAATCGGTACATCATCAGCAAACTCATCGACTGTGATATGGTCCACATCGCACTCGGTGAGTATCATCTGCTTAAGACGTTTTTTCAACGTCATATTCTTATCATCTGTCATCTGTTTCTGTATTTGTGTGTGGGACATTATATTATATATTCACTCGCTTACTGAAAATTAAAGCTGCCACCAAGAGTAGGCTGATGCCAAATCCACAAAGTGCAAGCGTTTCCGGAATGACTTCTGTTACTCCATATCCACGCAGAAAAATATCAAGGAATCCTTCAAGACCCCAGGACATGGGAGAAACATTGGAAAATGTCTGCATGGCTTGTGGCATATACATCTTGGGCACCATAACTCCGCCAATGGCTCCGAAAAGAATGTTTAACAATCCACCGATGGTTGTCGCCTGTTCCACTGTACCTGCAAGCGTTGCAATGAGTACCGACGTGCCAATGGCAGCAATACTTAAGGCAAGAGATACCAGAACCAGTCCGGAAAGAGAATGGCCAAGAGTTAGTGCATCTCCTCCAAGCAGAGGGACAACAAAAACACCGGCAGCAATCATAAGCACCACCTGAAACTGGTTGATCAGGATATATGGAATTACTTTTCCGGCAAAGAGGACGGGCACGGAGATATTCATGCTGGCCATACGCATTAAAGTGTTCTGCTTACGTTCACCTATGAAAATTGTGGACATGGGGATGATAACAAAAAACATTCCAAACACAATCCACGAGGGGACTGATTGCTGTGTGGAGGTTGGCTGTTCATTGGTTTTCATGCCCTTGTAATCAATCTGTAGGAAATCCTTTGACTGAAAATCTGTTAAATCCGGAAAAGTCTGTGAGGCAGGCAACAGCAGTGCAATTTTCTTCTGAATTTGCATCAGGCGCAGAGCCATGATGTCAGCTGTGAGCTTTGCCTGAAAGATTAACACCATTTCCTGTTTAACATCGGGTGCCACTTCAAGTTGCAGCAGTGGTTCTTTTCTATCCTTCCGCAAAAGACTTGTGGAAAATCCTTTGGGAATGGAAATGGTGAGGTGAGTTTTGCTGTTACTCTCTTCTGTCTGTTTATGCAGAAAAGAGCTGGTCAGCATAAAATCCTGTAGTGTTCTGCTTGCAAGACTCTTATCCAGATCAATTATTTCATAATTTAAAAGGGCGCGTTCATTGTTAAAGGTATCTTTTAGCGCCATACTCATGATCAGTATAAAGAGAAAGGGCATGATAAAGAGGGCGGCCAGACTGTGTTTGTCCCGCAGGATAAGAATAAATTCTTTGCGTAGCATCTGGGTCAGCATTGTTCGTCCTGCCCGGATGTGAGTGAGAGATAAATAGACTCAAGAGTCGTTTGCGAATCGTTTTGCTGAAGGAGGTCAGTAAGGGGCTTATGGCAAACGATTTTGCCCTGATGGATAATCGCTGCCTCGTCGCAGATCTGTTCAATTTCCTGCATATAATGAGAGGTGTAGATAATGGTTTTTCCAGCAGCTTTAAATGACAAAATGGATTGCAGGATATTGTTACGTAGTTCAGGATCAATGCCAGCAGTCGGTTCGTCGAAGTAGATGATTTCAGGGTCGTTGAGGAGGCCGATGGCAATATTTAATCGCTGTTTTTGTCCACCTGACAGGCTATGTGCCCGTCTATCCAGCATTGTCTGTAAACGATTTGTGGAAACGGCAGAATCAATGGTGTTTTGCAGTGTATTCCCCGTAATTCGCTGAATGCCGGCAAAAAACCGCAGGTTTTCCAGAACAGTTAAATTGTCATAAAAAGCAAATGCCTGTGGAATAAAAGAACTTCTGCGTCTGATTTCTTTCTGATTTTCTTTGAGGGGCAGGCCAAAAATAGAGACGTCACCATCCCGGTACGGTATCAGGCCATTGAGGATGGAGATAAGGGTAGTCTTACCAGCACCATTTGGTCCCAAAAGACCTAAGATAATTCCCTGTTGTACTTCAAGTGAAACATGGTCAAGAGCGGTGTGTGCCTTATACCGTTTTGAGAGATTTGTAATGGAAATCATATTTGCATCAGGCGTTTGTACACCTCTGCCTCTGAGCTTGCAACGGAGAGTAATTTGTTACTGATTGCCATGAAATCAATCGGCTCACCCTTTTTGTTGCGAATCGCTTTAGCAATCATCATGGCAAAATCACGCCACCCATCGCCCACCGCTGTCATCGCTTGTGAACTTTCACTCAGCTGTGAATTGTCCAGTATTGTGCCAGCTTCCTGCAAAAAAGAGGCGTAGATAAAACGAAATCCTGCTCCGCCTGTGCCGATCTCTTCCTGCATTCGTACAATATGTCCTAAGAACAGTGATGCGTAACGTGTCTCTTTTTTCTTGAGTTTTGCAATCTTTCTTGCCAGCGCTCGAATGCCACTGACACCGGCAATGGGAAGTGGTGTCTTGAGCATAATCTTTGCATTCTTACGAATGACTTTGGGCAGGATCTTCTCAAAATCGATCTCTGCTGGCACAAATTCCGGATAGTATAACAGGCCTTTGGGGGCCATGACTCCTTTGACAAAACGTGCCTTCTGCAGTGCGGAAATTTCGCATCTGACAGGGTTTTCTAAAACAGGGTCACTGATTAGATATTCGTTTTCCTCTCTGCCGTACACAATCAGATTGTGTCCGTTAAAGTGGAATTGCATTTCAGGTGGAAAGTAGGGAAGCCAGAAAACGGAGGTTTGAGCCCCTACAAATTTACCTTGTGCCAGAAGCGAATTGAGCATCTCTGTACCCTTTTCCGGATTTGAAAAGGTGTGCATTTTCATTCGAATACCGATATTTTTCTGCAAGCCCTTGATGATGCCTCGAGGCATATTGCGATAAGCTATAAGGGGCATACCACCAAGTTTGACAAAAGGGATATAGGCAAACATGAGCCCTGTAGAGAGCCCGAAGGCCATGGGCTCTGAGATATCCAGGCCATGATGGCGGAGCATAAGGGACATAACACCACTTTCGCAGTGGGCGAAATGGTCATGCTTAAAATGAGTTTCAGCCATTTCCCTGCTTCCTCTTTTCTGGAATCGTGCACAGAATATCTCTGTCTAGCCCCAAAGCATCACTGTAGCGAGCAAGGATTTTTGTCGAAAGTTTTTGGAAAATAACTGGTTTGAAATGGCGTTTGACCCGCCATTGAAAAAAACCACTGCTCTGGGCAAGGGTTGGCAGATCCATACGTTGATCGTACATATGAAAATAGAGGGGGGAAAATTTACCGGCAACAACTGATTGATAAGCGGTATTTGCCAAGCGCTCAAGCTCCTGTATGGCCTGTTTGGTTACCGCTTCCTCAACACTCCAGCCGCTTGAGGCGATGACGGTGTAGTCGCCATTTTTCTGTGTGGCGTACATCGCTTTTTTATTTCCTGAATAGGTGGAAATATCCTGTTGGGGGACATTGCTGGTTTCCATCGTTACACCACCGTTAACTGCATAAATGCGGTGGAGAATCGTCCGCTCTCGGGAATATAACAGAGCAGGGTCTCACCTTTTTTGAGTTTTCCCGAGTGGAACAGTTCTTCAAGGATAATATAAATGGATGCAGAACCGGTATTACCCTTGCTGCTGAGATTACTGAACCATTTCTCTTGTGGAATATCACAACCTGCCGCCACAATTCCGTCATAGACCTTATCGCGAAAATAACCTGATGAGTAATGGGGGAGAAACCAGTCAATGTTGTCCGCCTCTACCTGTCCATCATCCACCAGTGTTTGCAGTGGTTTGGTGATTGTGTATTCGATAATCTTCTCGTTGAGCAGTTTCACATCCTGTTTAATGGCAAAAATAGAATGATCCATCCAGGCCTTCGGTAAAAATGTTCGCCAGCCATTCAATTTACCACTTTCTTCTTTGTCGGCCCCAGAATACATGCAGGTGGGTAGCTCGCCAGCGTAAGAAATCTGTTTTATCCAGTCAATGCGAAGGGAAATTCCGTCGCATAGGGGCTGGTCACTCATCCACACAGCACCCGCGCCGTCACTGAGCATCCAGCGCAGAAAATCTTTTTCAAAGGCGATTTCATTTTTGTTCTGTTTCAGCTGCTCTTCGCCAGTTTTGGATTCTTCTTTGAAAAGATGTCCACGCATGAGAGAGGATACATTTTCAGAGCCTGTGGCAATTGCATTTGTGGTTTCCTGGGCTTTAATGGAAAGATAGCCGTATTTGAGTGCCATCATGCCAGAGAGACAAATACCTGAAGTGGCAACCACTTCACAGGGATGTAACTGCAAGGCACCCTGCACCATAAGTGCATGGTTGGGCATGATCTGGTCCGGTAGAGTAGTACCGCAGGCAAGGAGCGCAAGTTTGTCCAGATTGCAGCCCATCCTTTGCAGATTACGGATTGCCTCAGCAGTTAGTTCCGTATTGCTGTGGGATGCTTTGCCTGTTTTAGGGTCAATGGCATAGTATCGGGATTTGATTTTGTTGGAGCGCAGGATTAATTTTCTAGCACGTGATGGGCGTCCGCCTATTTTACCAAGGATGTCTTCCATATCATCGTTTGATACGGGATCATTGGGGAAAAATGACGAAATATGTGTAATGTAAACGTGTTGTGGCATCTGCTCTTATTTCCCGGAAGGAGCTTCGTAGTAGTTGATAGCCTTTGTAATCTGTTTTTTCCGAAAAGGGTAGAGCAGCTTGCGGATAATGATATTAACAGGAACAATGGTGAGTACCAGAGCCAGCAGAAAAAAAGCATAAATAGTGATTACAACCTTGCGGCCACGAGACTTGGGAGGACCAGCCTTTTTGATAAGTTTGCACCAGATGAGAAAACTTCTGTGAGCAATACGTTCTGTGGCGATGAGTTTCCCCACCACATTTACTGCGCCAAGGTTTTTGAGCAGTGGTTCTTTTTTCTTTTCAAGATCGTTCGCAAGCGCGGTACAGATGCGCTCACCAAAACGAGATGCTTCTTCAATTTCGTTCTCGGCCACACCAGCTTTTGGGAATAACCAGAAAGCATCTTTTTTTCCGGTCAGCATCCAGCGTGGAGTGGTGATAAAGGAGTGAATGGATTTTCCCTGATCGGTGAGAACCACGTTGTCAATAAGGTGTGCACCGACGTTTTCAAGAAGTGATTTCATCTTCTCCTGAGCCGTCAACCACATATCACGGCAGGCATTAACGGTGATAACCGGTTTGCCCTTGAATATTTTTTTCGCCTGAGGACTTTGTAGAAATCCGGTAATAGGAAGGGATGGAGAGAGAAACCAGACGGTGTATCCAAGAATAATCAGATCGTATTTTTTTTGGCAGTCGATTGCTTCGACTTCACAACCGTTGAGGTAGACTGATTCTGGGAAAACATCGAAGAAATCATAGAATTTCCAGGGATACGGAAAAGACGTCTTAGGTTTTATTTGCTTGTAATCACAGCTGATATTACTATCTTGCCGCATGGGCATAAGGATATTGTCCAGAACATTCTGTAATTGTCCACTCTGCGAATAGTAGAGGATCAGTACTTTTTTCACGGTATTTGTTGTATTTCTAATTGGGTTTGAATTAATTTCAATCGGTTTGTGCTGTACTGTACTGATTACGTAACAATTTTTCATTATTTAATTGCATAACTGAACAGAAGGTATTCTTGGATGCTGAGTAATTCGAAAAAGGTGTTGATTATAGGCTCAGGGATTGGTGGGCTGAGTACTGGGATTATTCTGGCAAAACTAGGATATGACGTTAGGATATTAGAAAAAAATAGACGAGCTGGGGGGCTGCTGCGAAGTTATACTCGTGATGGCTTTGAATGTGAAACCGGTGTTCATTATCTGGGCTCGTTAGCAAAAGGGCAGATCCTTGATACCTTTTTTACATACCTGGGTGTAAAAGAGGGGATTCCTGTTTCCCGAATGGGAACAAACGGTGTTATCGACAGGTACCTGTTTAACGCCACAGAGAGTAATCCTCTGAAATTTGATTTACCCGAAGGCTTTGACGCCTTTGAGGCCAACCTGCACGAAGGATTTCCACGCGATACCAAATGCATCCAGAGTGTTGTGGCCCATATTCGTGACACATCAAAGCAATTACATAATCTCGATCTGCTTTTTGGCACCGATAACGATTTCAGTCTCCTTGATCAGGCGGAACCATATGGTGAAATTCTGGACAGCCTCGGATGTTCTCCGGGGTTGCGAAGTGTTCTGGCCATGGCATCTTCGTGGATTGGGGTCGCAGTGGGGGATTGTCCCGCGTATTATCATAATATGGCTCTTGCTTCCTATCTCTCCTCTTCGTGGAGGCTTGATATCAGTGGCGCTGCCATGGCTGATGTGTTTGCAAAACGCTTTCAGAATCTTGGCGGGACTATACAAACTGGATCAGAAATCGACAAAATTATTGTTCAAAATCGTATTGTCGAAGGGGTGGAGTTGATCAGTGGTGAGAGGGTTGATGCTGATATCGTCATAGGAGCAATTCATCCCCAAATGGTATTGAAAATGCTTCCGGATGGTGCTGTAAAACCTTCATACAGACATAGGATACAAAAGTTGCAGAATACGCACTCTATTTTTTCCGTACACGCCTCTGTTGATGCAACTGTTCATCCAGAAAAACCCTATAATATCTATAACGTAGATACTGATCCCGCAGGTAATATAACGGATTTGAAATTTTATCAAATTCGTAAAAGTGGCAGGCAGGAGAAGAGTCTTCTCTCAATCCTGACTTCCGGGCATGACGAAAAATGGACCCCATGGAAAGAGAGTAAAAGCGGCAGGCGTGGGAACGAGTATAACAGTCTGAAAAGAGATTGTGCTGAACAACTTTTGGAGGAGGCAGCGGGAGTACTTGGCAACTTCAGTAATCTAAAACTTCTTGATGTCGCAACTCCTCTTACCCTGCGAGATTGGATGAATAGCCCGGATGGCAGTACTTACGGGGTACTACGTTCTACAGGCCAAACTCTTGCCACGGCCTTGCTCAACCGAACGGCAGTCAAAGGTTTATACCTGGCTGGTCAAAATGTATTGGCACCAGGGGTGATAGGCACTATTATGGGATCGTTCAGCACGGTGAAACTGATCCTTGGGCCGGAAAATTTTATAAAGAATGTGAGTTTATGATGGAAAGTGTGATCCGAATAATTGTTTTTATACTGGCTACGCTCTTTTTAATTCGTTTTTCATGGCGCTCACTACAGAACCCTGGCACCCACGGCTTCTATCGTTTTTTTGTCTTTGAAGGCATTTTACTGTTACTACTTATCAACCAACCCCACTGGTTTGATAATCCGTTCTCTCTGTTTCCTTTCCTTTCCTGGTGTTTTCTCTCCGTTTCGGTCTGTTTTATTGTTCAATCGCTGTGGATGCTTACTCAGAAAGGGGGGCATGCTGAAAGGCAGGATATGCCCGAAAATCACGCTTTTGAAAACACAGTAAATGTCGTGGAAGATGGTCTGTACAGTTATATTCGGCACCCCATGTACAGTTCCCTGCTGTTTCTTGCCTGGGGCACATATCTGAAAAACATTTCTTTTCTAACATCTGTGCTGGTTATTGGCGTGACGTTTTTTCTGTTCATTGCGGCAAGGGTGGAAGAGGGAGAGAATATTCGTTTTTTTGGGGAGAGTTACAGGCAGTACATGCAGCGAAGCAAAATGTTTATTCCAGGATTGTTTTAGCTGTGGTTAGGTCTAATAAAATCTGACAGAATCAGGAAACCATTTCAACCTATACGGTATGCTCCAAAGCCAAGACTTGCCAAGAGAGATCTCTTCTATGCTGAAAGGCTATTTGAGACAACACAGGGGAGATATGTTGACTTTTTTTGTTGTTGAACTGAAACCATGGTTTGTCTCTGATTTCTGTTCTAATCGCTCAAATGTGTCTTTAGCTTTTTGACTGCTGCAATAGCATCTTTCAATTCTGCTCCAAAAAATGGTATGGTCGAGGCGTGGGATGCTGGATTCATAACTCGTTTCAGCGTACTTTGGATCTCTTCAAGAAGTCGGCCTTTTTTCCTCTAACAGGTTGTCCGGAGCTGTATCGTATGACATCTTCTGTTCTTGCCTGAATTTTGTCGAGCATGACACGGTTGGCGTCATCCATAAGAAACGGGAAGATATCACGCTCAAAGACAGGCCACAGGTTTACCTCCTGCTCGTGGGTTGCTGTGTAAAAATTGTGAAGCAGCTTATAGTTTATAAAATCACTGGCCTGGTTCAATTCCTGGATGATGGTATCGTGGGAAATGATGTAGGTCTCTGTTGTGCTATGTTCATCTACGGTGGTCAGTTCGATGTAGAAATCTTCATCCTCATCGGTGAACACATTTCGCAAGGACTGATGCGTAGCCTTGTCTGACTCTTTGAAGTTTTTGAAATATTTTTGAATCTCCGTATCCCTTTTGATGCTGCTCTAGGTCAGAGCGTACAAGGCCCAAAACAGAGATGACTTACCGGAACCGTTATTACCGTAGGCCAGAACATTCTTACCTTTCAGGTCAAAGACCTGCTCACCCTGAAACGCTTTGAAATTCCTGGTCTTGATTTGAGATATTTTTTTCATTCAGTTTCACCACAAAGCAAATGTAAATTTTTACCGATTGTGCTATAATCGTAGTATGAAAAAAGTACTTGTCAGCCAAACAAATCCATACCTGCGGGACAGGGTAAAACGTCAAACTGGGCTTATTGCCTCTGTCTGTTCATCTTCTGCCATTGAAGGTATCACCACCGCTAATGGTGTTATTCGCAATCTCCTGCAAAAAAGGGATAAAGCTATGCCCCGAAAGCCTTTAGTGAGTGGGCAATCACGGCGCTGAACACCTCTTCCATGGGTGTATAGTTTCTATCCAGTCCGTGCCGGACGGCGGCAAAATATTCTTCCCGGCGATCTTGCTCAAAATCACTAAAATCAAGCGGTGGCAGACCTGCCTGTAAGGCCATCAATGTTGCCAACAGCCGGGAAGCCCTACCGTTCCCCTCCCGAAATGGATGAATCAGGAGAAGCTCCGTATGGACTAGAGCCAGGGCCGTAACGACTTTCTCTCTTGAATCAAAAACACACGGGGTATATTTTTGCAGGATTTCAGTTTCAAAATCCGCCATTAACCCTGGTATATATGCCGGGGCGGCAAACATGAAATTGCCCTTGCTCATCATAACCTGACGATATGACCCAGCCCACGTATACACCGAACCCAACCACCGGCGGTGCATCTGCATAATACCATCAGCAGAGAAACAGTGATTTGTATCCAACTCATCCAACAGTTGCTCGGTTACCACAAAAAGCAGTTCTGTTTCGATCTTATCAATTTCATCTTTAGTCGTGATATTCAAGCGGTTTTTGAGTACCTGCCCACCAGAGCCCGGCATATACTGATCTTCCACCAACCCGGAGGTTGAATATTTTCCCTGTTTTTTCATGATGGCGTTAGCTGGATTCCAGAATGGGTTTTAAGATATCAGGGCTGCGGACGGCAAAGAGTTTGATGCGGTTGCGAACTTCGCTGTGCGGGTGAGTCCAGCGGGCGTGAAGCTCCTCTTCCACGAATTGCAGGATGTCTATTTGCTTCTCCTGCATGTGGTCAGGAAAGTACAGTTGGAAGACCATGCAATCTATAATTTGTTCATAAATTGACATCCCTGTCCCATAATATTTTTCTTTGGCATGAAGCATACAGTCAACTAACCTGAATTCAAGTGATAAGTGCATAACCCGTTATTTTTGAACATTCACGCCTGTTAAGCTTTCAAACGCTTCATAGGGCGTTTTGAAATTAAGACGTTTTCTTGGTCTGTTGTTCAATTTGTCCACAGCATCAATGACTTGTTTCGTCGTTATATCCACAAGTTCCATAGCTTTTGGAAAGTGTTGACGTAGCAAGCCGTTGGCATTTTCATTCTGTCCTCTTTCCCAGGAATGGTAAGGCTTGGCAAAATAGGTTGAACAAGCAAGATCAGTTGCTATCTTTTCATGGAGAGTAAATTCTTTTCCGTTGTCAAAGGTCATCGTTTCTACGAACTCTTTTATAGGTGACAAGAGAGACACTATTGCGTCTTTAACATATCTTGCTTTCTTACCGGCCAGTGGCACAGCAAAACGTAGTTTAAATTTCCCATCATCAATGCTTACTATTGCCCCTTTATGGCTTTTACCTATGATCGTATCAGCTTCCCAGTCGCCAACACGTTCACGGTTGTTGGCCTCAGAAGGTCTTTCGTCAATGTCGGTACGATTGGGGATACCTGAACGATTATGGGCAGATCCGTAACGTTTGCGGTAGGTTTTGTTCTGGTGGCGTAAATGCTTGTAGAGTCGGCCACCTGAGGATTTATCGGTTAAAATGAACTGATAAATTGTTTCGTGATGCAATGAAAGCCACCCGTCTGCATGGAAACGACCGGATATTTGCTCAGGACTCCATTCTCGGGTAATGCAGGACGTAGTCAGGTATTTGATTTCTTCTGTCAGTTTGATGGCTTTTGGCTTGTTTAAATGGCGTTCTCCAGCAAAACGGTCAGCTTGCTTATGCCGATAGCCACGCCGACCTGTATTGCGGCGTATTTCTCGATAAATAGAGCTTTGGGAACGCCCCATAACTTTGGCTATTTTACTGATTGATGCTTCCATTTTTAGCTCTGTCTCGATATAGTATCTTTCTGCAAGGCTTAGGTGTTGGTAACTCATTTGGAACCTCCGGAAAATCGTTTGGTAGCTTTTTTCCAGAATACACCTAAGCCTTGTTTTACTCAATGGTGTTTGGGGCTCTACTACCTACAGAGGTTATGCACTTATTATACGAATTCAGCTTATACGAATTCAGTGTATTTTAATTTTAATGAATTCCCGGTTCTTTAATTGATCCAGCATTATGATCCGGAGTGTATTCCGGGATCAATTGCTGCAAAATATCTTTGATGCCATGGCTGTCATGTGATTTGCTCTTTTGCTGGAGTTGCTCAAGTCCCGTGGCGAGATCAGCACAACTTTTCCCGTTACCCCGTAAAACCATAATTTTCTCATGGCTGGTATCAACGATCCCTTCACCTTCGGTGATAAGTTCTTCATAGAGTTTTTCACCTTCACGCAACCCTGTGAATTTTATTTTTATCTCAGAGTCAGGCTCACGACCTGCAAGCTTGATCAGATCTCTGGCCATTTGTGCGATTTTGATAGCCTCGCCCATTTTTAGAATAAAAATCTCTTCACCCTGGCCCATGGCGCCAGCCTGGAGAATAAGTTGGGCTGCTTCTTCAATGGACATGAAATATCTGGTAATTTCAGGATGTGTCACTGTGACTGGTCCACCCTTTTCTATCTGACGTTTGAAGAGCGGTATCACTGATCCGGATGAACCGAGTACATTTCCAAAACGAACCGCCATAAAAATGGTACTATGGCTCGTGATCGTATCCTTCCCGGCCTTTGATTGAGCGACCTCCTGTTGCAGCTTCTGGCGGGCAGGACAAAAGCTGCCGTTCCATTTGTCTTTGCCATAGGCCATCATCAGCAACTCTGTCAGCCGTTTTGACGCACCCATCACATTGGTCGGCCGTACTGCCTTATCGGTTGAAACCAATACAAAGCGGTGTACACTATGGACGATGGCTGTCTCTATCAGAAGCTGGGCTGCGAAGACGTTGTTATGTATTGCCTGCCAGGGATTGTTTTCAACCAGTGGCACATGTTTATATGCTGCGGCATGGAATACAACAGATGGCTTGTATTGCGTAAATACTAGCTCAAGTAGGCCTTGATCCTGAACTTTGCCAAGTACAGGAACTATGCAGTTGTAGTTATGTTCATGCTGCAGTTCCATCTGGATGGAATATAAATTTTCTTCACCGGCATCAAAAAGAATTATCTGTTGAGGAGAAAACCGAAGAATCTGCCGACACAGTTCAGATCCAATAGAGCCTCCTGCTCCTGTTACAAGTACGACATTATCATTAAGGTAGTTGCCAATTTTATCTTGCTCCAGCTTGACTTCTTCTCTCCCAAGAAGGTCTGCATAGGAAATATTACGCATGGATTTAAGGGACACTTTACCGTCGATAAGTTCACCTAATCCGGGTAAAACCTTAAAGGGTAATTGAGAATCCTGACATAGTCCAACGATTCTTTTCATCTCCTTTCCTGTTGCTGATGCAATGGAAATGAGAATTTCCTGGGCTCTGGTTCGAAGGATATGCTCATTGAGGTCATCTAATTGGCCATATACTG
Source organism: Desulfocapsa sp. (assembly GCA_022712895.1). GTDB lineage: Bacteria > Desulfobacterota > Desulfobulbia > Desulfobulbales > Desulfocapsaceae > Desulfocapsa. Next base: position 87,170 of record JAFLJS010000023.1, on the reverse strand, counting down.
TAACGCCGTGTATACTGAGCCCGGTTTTTACGGGATCATCATCAACCAAACCTACAGGAATATAGGAGAGCGAACTATTCGTCTGTAATTCCCTTAATACCCTCTCAACTGCTGCCCCTGCCCCTATCAACAAGAGTCTTTTTTTATGGGGAGCTTTAAACCCGGGAATAAAACCTCTGGGATCTTTACTGTTTTGGTGATAAAAACGTATCATGACACGGTGGCCGCTTATAAACAGAAAAGTTAACAGTGCGTCCAAAATAAAAACTGAACGTGAAATACCGGAGAATCTGTTTCCGTAGAGGATGATCGTAGTGATAATGACAGTTGAAAAAAAGGTACCACTGAGGATATGCATGAGATCACGTAAACTGGTATAGCGCCACATACCACGGTACAAGCCAACAGAGTAAAAAACAGGGATCTTAACAACTAGCAGAAGAGGTATCGTTGCAAGGATTTGTACTAGATTTTCCCCATCATAGAAATGTTCGAAACGGATCATATAAGCAAAAACATGGGCCAGGATGATAAAAACGATATCCAGACACAGGATAATCCAAAACTTAGGGTTTTTTACCAGCCCACGCATGATAATCAGTTGATTACTTAATTGATAAGAGAAGAATGAAGACATCTATAGCCTAATTATCGAATTGATAAGTCATTTCTTTTATAAGAAACTGGCGATCATTATCAAGTAATAAGAAAGAAATCATGCCTGTCCCTTTAACCTTTCCACCTTTTTTATACTGAATAGTATTTTTAAAACGTCCCTCTATCTTGATCATATTTTGGGTGTTTACCCACTTAAGAACTGTAACAGTTAATGTCATTGTCTCTGCAATCTGAAACAGCTCTGAATAGGTTGGCAATATCTCTGCCAGTGGTTTCCCATTTTCTGTTGCCTTCAAATCAAAGAATCGGGTAAAGGCAAGCAGGTCTTTATTTTCATATGATTGTATATAATCATATAAAAAAGAATCAACCTTTTGTTTTGTGTTTTCCCGTATTTCAACGGATGTTAGCACTACAGGTTCTTGCTTAACAATCGATGGTATTGATTGGGCTTTTGCCGTTTGCTCTACGGTACTTTGAATGACTGATTTTTTCTTTTTGAGGGGGGTAGCTATCTTGGGTTCCAGTTTTACTCTCTCAACAGGAAGTTCTTCCTTTACCTTTATGACTTTTTCTTCTGTTGGTTTTTCTGTCAGAAGTTGTATATCTGGAGTGCTAATCTCTGTAACAGTCTGTGTTATAGCTTCTTCCGTTTTCTTCTTCACTACCGTTCCTGGTTTTTTAGGCGGCAATGGTTGCTGGACAGGATCGGGGGATACAGTTACTACAATTTGGACGGGTGGTTCGGTAGTTTCCGCAACCGTCGCATTCTCTGTAAGCTCAGGTTGTTCAGTTTTATTTTCAACAGACCCAAGCTGCTTGTCTTCCTGTTCTACTGGTTGCGCTTGTGAATCAGGAGGGATAAAAGCTGCACTCATATTCTGAAGGCCGGCAATCATAACCCTTTCTTTATAGTTATTAGCAACTATCAGACTTGCAACTATCATAACTGAAGCCAAAGCAGCAAACCAGAACAGATTCTTTTTTTTCCGTTCTCGACTTATATGATTCTTTTTTTGTTCACGCCAATGGTTTGCAGGATGTATTGATGGCAAAGAACGTGTGCTGCTTTCATCTCCACCCATTAAAACATGATATGCTTTCGTGATTCTAATAAACATATCACCATTACCAACATCATTTGAGGATGCTGTGTCCGGGTGATATTTTCTGCTTAGCTGCCGATACGCCTTCTTTATCTCCTCATCACTCGCACCATCATGCAAATCAAGAACGGCATAATAATCTTCAACTTCATGCCCTGGTAGAAATATAGAAAGGATTCGCTCAACTTCAAACAAGAATCCGCGGATGTCAACCTTTCGCTTATTGCATTGTTCATCAACCCAGGAAATAGTTAACTGGTCATCATTGTTATTGCTGCTTACCAAAGATTTGCAAACCGAAAGCATACCGTTTGTGTCTGCAACAAATGCTATCATGGCCTCTGTTGAGATATTACCGGCATATTTCATTATGAGGTGGGTAATAAGCTGTTTATCCTGACTTGTGATCATGGTTTTTCGTCTAATATTGTAAACAATTCTTCTGTTTCAGAAATGCTGAAGTTTGTTAGCCAGATATCACCTGCCAATTTATTATCAATGTGTCTGCTTTCCCTTCTTCGTAGACGTATTTGCATTGCGTCACATTCATCCGGCACTTCAAAAACGAAATAGAGATCTGACCATGGCTGATTAGCTAACATCATCTCAGATTTATTGTATGGTGCTTTACATTTATAACCTAACGCTTCAACAAAAGGTAACTGATCTGTGGTAAGCTTTTTCGTTTTTATTTTCCCTTTTAAAGCATACACTTTACCACCCTGCAAAGGCACTATCTGATATATGTTATATAAATTGATATTCGACTTTCTTTTGAAATGAATACGCAAGGCAGTCAGGTCATCTTTCTTTTTATTTTCCTTAGTCAGGTACCAGCTGACACCTTTATTTTTTCCAACTCTCCATCCAAATGCTGTCTGTAAAGGAGCACCTGTAAAGCTTCCGTTAAATAAAAGTTTTGTACGATTGAAGTGTTTTCTCCAGATTTCAGTTGCCCTTTTTAATTCGCCCTGCCCTATCAGCATGTTGATAAAGGCAAGAGTATCTTTTTGTTGCGCTTCTGATTCTATTTCTTTCTTTTCGATTTCCAGCCAAAGGGCAAGACCCTGCTCTATTTTATTAGTTCGTGTTGCGTAGCGAAAAAGATATTCTAAAGTTTCAGAACCTAATTCTTTTTGCATTTCTTTAGGATCTGGCCATATAGAAAATGCTGTCCTTAGAGCATCATTCCGTGGCTTTCCAGGCATTTCCAGAATGATATAGGCAAGATCAACTGCCAAAATATCCTCTCGATTAAACTGATAGGCAACTAATGTTTTATCCCAGCGCCAGCGTTTCACATTGTCTGTCAGTTGACTTGTATAATCAAGGATTGCATTCGCATTTTGTTTCTGCTTTTTATCAAACCGTAATTCAGCCAGTCCGAGCCATGCTGGAACATAGACGGAGTTAATCAGTAAAGCCTGTTTGTATAGTAACTGGGCTTGTTCTAGATCAGCTTCAAACAGATGCTTTTGTTTGGCTAACCAGGACAGTAAGTATGGATTGGTCTGATATTTATTGAGTGATGAAGCATTTTCATGATTGCTGTATTTAGTTTGCTCAAACAAGGCAAGTCGAAACTGTACCAGTGCTAAAGAGACTAAGACAAAAAAGCACAGAAAACGCAGCACTCTCACTTAACTCTCCTTGCCGTACTCATAGTTATAAGCGTAATACTTATAGCCACCATAGGAAGTGTAGCCTTTTTTACGTCCTGCTTTGTTGATGATAGCACCAAGAATTCTGCCTCCCACATTGGTTATGGCTTTTCTGAAGTGCTTAACTCCTTCCCTTGGTGTGTCACCTTCTACTGCAATTAAGATAACACCGTCTACCATGTTTGCCAGGACAAGAATTTCAGCAAAACCCTGATATGGAGGGCCATCGAGAATAACTTTATCGTATTTTCGAGTCGCAAGATTCAGTAATTGACGCATTCGCTTTGAAGATAGCAGTTCTGCAGGATTAGGAGGTAACGGTCCACTACTGATAAAATCCAAACCTTCGTATTCCGTTTCCGTGATAACATCAGTGAGTTTACTCATACCACTGAGCACACTTGATAGTCCTTTTCCTTTTTCTCCTGCTTTAAAAACCCGATGAAGACTTGGTTTTCTCAAATCACAATCGATCAACAGACAAGTTTCATCTTCTGAGAGATAAGACAGACATGAATTACTGGCAAGTGAGCTTTTGCCGGCTCCAGGCAATACACTCGTAATAAGTATAGCTTTTGGAGGGTCATCAGCGGCAGAGAGACGAACAGAGGTCATGGTTGTACGAAAGGCCTCAGATACTGGTGATCGAGGATCGTTGAAAAATTTCAGAGCCATATTTTTACGATTATCTACAGACTCTTTATCATAAGGAATAAGACCAAGCACTGGAATATGGAAACGATCTGCCATTTCATCAGGGCTCTTAATGGTGTTATCAAAATATTCGATAAGAAAGGCGAGACCAATTCCGGTGAAAAATCCGAGTACAATTCCAAGAAGGAGATTTAAAGCTACACGTGGTTTATAAGGTAAAAGAGGTGATCTTGCTGTGTCGATAATTTGTATGTTGGTAACAGCAGCACCAACCGTTGCCTCAATTTCTTTGGAACGTTCTAATAAACTGTTATAGATGGTCTTACTACTTGACACTTCACGCTCGTAAATTTTGTACTGAGTCGCCTTTTCTTCCAGATCCAGTGCCCGCTGCTTTTGCTCCTCTGCACGTTCCGTATAAAACTCAACTGTTTTCAAGGCAGTTTTGTATTCATTTGCAATTGAGTTAATGATAAGCAGGCGCTCTTCTTTAGCTCTCTTTATCAACTCATCCATTCTGGCTTTAATTTTAACCATCTTTGGATACTCACGTTTGAATGTGGTACCCAAGTCTTCGTACTCTGCTTTTAATACCGAATATTTACTTCTCAAATCCTGAATAAGTGGACTCTGTGAAATTTGAGTGAATTCCTCAAGATCGATTACCTTAATTTGTTCATGACGAGCTTCAGCAGCAATCCGTGTTGATCTTGCCTTTGCAAGAGCTTCATTAAGCTCTTCCATTTGTCGGAGTACCATGTTGAGCTTAGGATCCAATGAAACTACTCCAATTTTTCTTGCAAATTTTTGGAGTGCGAGCTCAGATTTTTCTAATTTTATCTGTGCTACTAGTATCTGCTTTTCAAGAAACTGAGACGCAACACGGGATCGTTGCAAATTTCCATCCATGTGCATATTTATAAATTCATCCATTGCCGTGTTGGTGATTTCTGCGGACAATGCGGGGGAAGGTGTTTCAAAGGTAAGTTCAATAAGCTCACTATTTCGAACAGGACTCACTTTAAAACGATTTTTAAAACTACCAAGAATTTTTTCCTGAAGAATCTGTTGTTTCGCATCATCTGAAAGGACACTTATAGAATCCTTTGATTCATCTGTACGAACAAAATTCTTAATGGATGCGAGTAGTCCAGTATGATTTGATCCTTCTTTGCTGTCGACCTGAGAATTAAAATATTTGTTCCGGTTTAACTCTAGTACATCTATAACTCTGAGAGCAAGCTGCTCACTTTGCAGAAGTTTCACCTGGGTTTGCTGAAACTCCATGGTCTTCAAAGCACCTGATTCAAGGTTGTCAAATTTTGTTAAATTAGATGATTGTGCAGAAACCTTCAGGGAACCACGAGCTTTGAACTGTGGGGTCATGGAAAATGTTATCAGGGCCACAGAAAAGAAGATAAAGATCAATGAACTTACAACGACCCACTTCCTTCGAATCAGAACATCTAAAAGATCACGAAGATCAATCTCATCCTTGAATTCGGGAACAACTTCACGAACCTCCACACTTGGAAGATTCTGCTGTTGGTTGTTATCACGGACAAGCAACTGATTATCTGATTCAGGGTACTGATTTCTATTTTTATTCATAAGAAGTCGATATTAATATATTGGGATTGTCTATACAGAGGGTAGTCAGCAATTCAGGGCCAAGAATCACAGACAATTCATTCCATTCCGCACGATCTAATGGTTTTCTATTATTGGCAGAGTGGGCATCTGAAGCAAGATAATGGACACATTGCTTTTCTATCAGACACATTGCTGTTTCCCGACTTGCTGAGCCGAATTTGCCAAGGACACTTCCAGTGTTTAATTGAATTTCAAGACCATCATGTACCTGATCCAAAAGAGGCTCTAAGGAATCCTGAAATGTTTTAATTCGTTCAGGATGAGCAAGGATGACATGTTGCTCCTTCTCTTGCAGTTTTTTTGAGCATAGCAAAAGATCCTCTGCCGTATCCTGAAAAGACGGTTCAAGTAAATACGTTGAACTATTGGCAAGTGGTTGTAGTAATCCTTTCTCAAAGCGATCAAGCAATGTTTTATGATAGGCAATTTCCATCCCTGGAAAAATCTTCAAAGGTATTTGTTTTTTCTTTAAAAAACATGTCAACTTTGCTATCTTTTCTGCAATTTTCTGACGTCCGACGGCCCAGGCAGTGCCTGGGATAAAATGTGGCGTTGTGATAATTTGCGTTATTCCTACATTTACATAGCAACGAGCCATTTCTGCACTTTCTTCAAGACTTTTGGGCCCATCATCGATACCCGGCAGGATATGATTATGCATATCTAAAAATTTTGCTATATCAGGTATCATGATTTCACATCTGCAAAATCGGGTTTATTTTCAAACCCGTAAGAAACTAATGCAGCTAATGTAACAGCATAAAAAAGATTTGCTGGTAATCGCCAGCCAAAATCAACAAAACCATGAATCAATAAACCCAATAAGCCACAGAATGCTCCCCCTGCAATAATAACAGATGCATGAACTGGTTGGCTGGTATCGCTTATCAAGGTGTAAAGTTTAGATCCGGTTAAAAACATAGCTGCGATCAACCATGAAAAGATGAGTACTGCTACTGGAATGCCAAACTCAAGCATGAGTTGCAAATACTCGTTATGAGAGTGATCCCATTGCATATTTGCACTTAGGCCCTTGAGGTACACAGGAGAAAGCAGCTTATAGGAACCGAAGCCGATCCCACTCCATGCATGATCAAGCAGCATTGGAATACTCGCAAGATAAGTGTCAAAGCGCGTGGCACCTGAGTGGCCAATTGAATCAAATCGTGAGATAACGGTATTAAGACCAAGCAATGCACCGTATGCGGTAATAAACAGAGTAAACATTCCTAAAAATACGAGCTTTATTTTTCTACTAATTGGTAAGAAAAAATTAAGCAAAATCATAACCAGCAACATTGCTATAATGCCACCTCTTGAAAGAGAAAAGAGAACGGATAAAAGCATAACTCCTGTTGCAAGAAGAAAAAGTGGTACCAGTTTTGTTTTTTCATCGATCCTTCTTATACGTTCCTTAAGGGGGATTTTTCTTTTTTTACTATTACTTGTATGCATCAAACTCTGTAAATGAACTGTTGCTGCTGCAATGGCAAGCGGCCAGCACATATTCATAAAAGATGCAAATTGGTTTTTATAAATGATAGTTCCATGAGCAGCCCTGCCACCTGGTAAAGGTAGCCAGAGAATTCCAATCCTGGGGCTCAGGAATTGGAATAATCCATAAAGTGCCTCAAATGTGCCTAGTATGATAATCAACAAATAAACTACACGATAATTGGATATATTTTGGTGTAATACTCTTTTTAACCCCCAAAAATAAACCAAAAGGGCAAAGAGTAAGGTGGTTGATGTCAAACCCACCAAGCCATGTTCACTAATTGAAGCATAATTTTGAGTGGTTTGAGCCAAGGTATTGAGCATTTCAACTCTTTCGGCTCTTGAAGGAGAAATAACCTCCAGGAATCCAAGGGGAATAGGAATAGACTGAAATGCAGAAAAAATTAACACGAGTACTATGGGGATTAACCATTTTTTTGAAATGGTTCCACTTTTAGCATCAGATAAAGGCACAGAGAAGCACAACCAGCCACCGATACCAACCAGCACGACGGCAGTATATGACGCAAAAATTATAGGATGAATAGCACCAAAGATGATTGGTACTGTTATTAAGATAAAAAAGAACAGATATGCAGGGATTTTGTTGAGTTGGCCTTGGATATTCACAGCAGCTTCTTATTCCTTAACCGACATCAATTCCATTATTTACTGTATGTATTCGCTTCAGGATCTTTATATGTAAAACCAGTTCCCATAAAGCCAATTGAGATCCCTGATCCGGATGTCATAAGCCCCATGCTGCTTGATTCTGCAAAAATCATATCCTGGTCCTGCAAAAAGAGCGTGTCTCCCATACCAGCCTGTAGATCACTGTAACTAAGAGAAACAATAGCGCGTTCCTGATCACTTCCCATATATCGAATGAGCTTTATTCCATCATCATCAGCGTACGACGCCAAGCCACCAGCAAGGGCAAGTGCCTCTGTTATGGTCATTTTCGTTTTTAATGCATAGGTTCCGGGCTTACGTACCGCACCGTCAATAAAACATTGTCCTGCCATGGGAATGAAAATAACATCACCACCAAGAACGACTATATTTTGTCGCATATTGCCTTGTTTTAATAATTCATCAAGGCTTACCATATATCGCATCCTTTTTTTGGTTTCAGGGCTCTCTCTTGTAACGTACGCAATCGAACCAGCATCTTCCAGAAGCCCATTTGCTACGGCAAGTACATCGAGTAGCCTTCGCCTTGTAACATAATCATAAGTGCCAGGCATTTTAACGGCCCCTACCAAGGTGATTTGCTTACTGACATGCTCCTTTATATGTATGATTACATGCGGATTATGTAAGTATTTTTCCCTATAAAGAGCTTCTACTTTATCTTCTGCCTCAGCTGTTGTGAGATTAAATACATCTACATTATCTAACAGTGGCAGACTAATCTCTCCATGAGATGAAACCCGAACTTCAGTATCAAGATCTTTGCTTTCGTATACTTTTACAGTGACAAGATCTCCTTCCCCTAGACGGTAATCCCCGTCACCAGCATCACTTAAAGCATCAGGAGAATAAACTTTATCCTGACTTCTGTTAAACTTTTTTTGCTTTTCTTCGTATTGTTTTCTAAATTGTTCAAGGTCGGTAGTGGCTTCAAACTTTTCCTCTGCACATCCAATCAACAGAAATAATATGGGGACAATAAAAAGGAATTTCAACAATCTGACCTGAAACATAGCCTTCTCTTAATAGGTTTTTCGAATTATACAAAAACGAAGGACTATTAACTAGTAGCTAATAGTCCTTCAGATTTCATTCCTGCCACAACAAAAACCACTTCTGCTTACGAACTTGGACTGGCAACAGAAGTCTTTGAAGTAGGGGTAGGTGCGGTAGGCTGACTTGCTCCAGTGCTACTACTACTGCTGTTATTATCAACAACTACAACTGTTGTTACAACTACAGCAGTAGCGACTAGAATCCCACCTGCAATTGCAGCAGTGCTTAGTCCGGAACCAGCAGCAACTGCTCCAGCACCGGCAGTAGGAACAACCGCAAGTACAATCTTATTGTTGGCATCAACCGCTTTCACACCATCACCTGTGGCAAAAACCAGTCGACCTTCTGTAACCTCAATTTCGGTTTCACCAGAGTCACTTACCTGAACAGAACCTCTGACAACAGGAGAAGAACCAGCATTAAAGATAACGTCCGCTACAGTGTATGATCCTTCAGGAGTATGAAAAGCAATCTTACGTGCATTATCATTAATAACGTACTCAACTTTACCGGATCGAACATAAAGATTAAAAACGGAATCTTCATTTTGAATAGCAAACTTTGCCTGATCAGCAGCTACGAGCGAAATTCCTTTAGATTTAACCATACATTTCCCATCACAAACAAGCAGTGAACTTTCTGCAATTGGGTTTTGACCTGACAATTTATCAATAAGTTGTTCACCTTTAAAAACAGACATGTTACCGTGTCCGATACTTCCTGAAGCAAAACAAGCTGTAGTGGTTCCCAGGGCGATAAGCATACTAAGCGCGGTCACTGCAATTTTTTTCTTCATTATTCTCTCCGTTTAATAGGAATAAAAATCTTTATTTTCTACAAACCTGTAATATCAGTACTTCTACGTACTATAATTTAGAAGAATTGTAAAGTTTTCCTTTTTTTATTCCATTGGATAAAAACTTATTTAAATAATAGTATCCATGACGTAGAACCATCTTGTCACTTTTGATAGCGTCGTAAAAACTCTCCACTTCCTTCGTTGCTGCACATTTCCCATCATTACGATGTACCTTAGTACGCCGTAATGATAGAAATATTTCGTGCATCGCATATTATTTTGTTTACAACCCCACCCTGTTTCTGGACTTTTTACGAGTCCATCACTTTTCATCTGTCACTTTTTTCCCCATACGTTTTACAAAAAATAAGTGCCTTGACTTAGATCAATGATTTTGTTGCAAACCATGGTATTATATGGCTCAAAATATTAACGTATAGACTTCCAGTACTGCCATTCAGAACCCACTCGATATGAAGTATGGCTCTATTTTGGGTTCCCATAAGTTCTACTGGCCTTTATTAAACCTACAAAATTTTTATGAGGATATTACCATGATAATCATGCGAAAAATTATTGAGATCGACGAGGAACTTTGCAATGGATGCGGTGAGTGCGTAACAGATTGTGCAGAAGGTTCTTTAAAAATTATTGATGGAAAGGCAAAACTTGTTTCTGATAATCTTTGTGATGGACTAGGTGCCTGTCTCGGCTCTTGTCCCACCGGTGCCTTAAAAATCATCGAACGTCAAGCTGAAGATTTTGATGAAGAAGCCGTAGAAGAGTATCTGGCCGACCAAAAAGAGGGCGAAGTGCAAGCAGCAAAACCTTCAGGTTGTCCCTCTGCTCAAATCAAAACGTTTGCCCCACAAACTCCCTGCCAGACAGCTAACAAACCCTTACAAATGGCAGCTGGCGGTGGAACCTCCTCTTTGACCCACTGGCCGGTACAGATTCGCCTTGTCCCCCCCAGTGCTCCATTTTTACAGGGTGCTGATCTGCTTGTTGCCGCAGATTGTTGCGCAGTATCTGCTCCGAACTTTCAACTTGATTATTTACAGGGCAAAGTCGTTATGATGGGTTGTCCAAAATTCGATGATGCCGAGATGTACACGCAACGTTTTGCTGAGATCATCGCAAGTTGCAATTTGAATAGTATCACCATTCTTATTATGGAAGTTCCATGCTGTTCTTCCATGAATGGCATAATTCAAAAAGCCATCGAACGTGCTGGAAAAAGTGTTCCTGTTGAACAGATCACTATTTCCACCCAGGGTGCAGTTATCGACAAAAAGACCTGGTAATCAGAGGCAAGAGAAGCACAGAATATCGAATAGGTAAGCGTAGAAGTCCTCCGCTTCAGCAGTTGACATTACCTGTTCGATATTCGTTTTTTTTACTCACCTTTCATAACACGAATAACAGTATCTTCTCCAACCTTCTTTTTGTTCCTGATCACACCACCTGCCAAAGCTAACACCCTATCAATTTTATCTGCAACTTTGGCCTCACAAATAAAAGAGAATTCCTCATTTCTTAACATGGTTTGAAGACGCGCACGCACATCTTTAAAACCTTTTCAGCAGTCTCCTCGATAATCTATCAAATCAGCTTCAAGCATAAACGATTCCCCCTCTGGTAAACGCTTAGGCCAAAAGGCTGCAATAATTGAAACAGCGGTCTGCCAAACAAAAACATTTCCTCTGCAGCCACTTTCGCTGACAGTTGAACCTGTTTATTACGGAAATTCAAATCCTGATTCATAAGTTCTTCCAGGATGCGAATCGTTTCTTCAGGGTTCTGTTTCAGATCTGATAAAAGTGACGAGAAGTCGGGTAAAGGCAAGTCACGTTCATACTTCTCTATTAACTCAAGGAGAAACTTCTCATCCTGTACAATAGCCTGACGGCTCAACAAATCTTTACCTATCATTGCCAGACTCTTTTCAGGTTGCCAGCACTGAAGTGTTCGACAGGCAACAGGACGGTTTTTATAAATTCCACAGTTTTTTGCTAAGACATCAAAATAACAGCAGACCCATTCGCCACCGGTGCCACGCAATTTGACAATATCTGATTGGATTGCCTCAACCATGTCATTTACAGGGCTCCATGCGAATTCTCCCTTACGAAGAGTAATACAATCACTACGTGGTATTTTCCCTTCCTGTAAAAGTACTCTATCTGCGATGTGCAATGCCGCACCACCTTTGGTGCAACAGATACCACACTGCTTACAACTTTTTTGAACATTCATTTGCTTGTTCTTTTCCCCTTGCTTCATAGGCAAACAACTCTTTCCTTCATTTTTCCCAGAAGATATGTTATCGTTTTTCTTAAGAGAACCAAAGAGATAACAGAGAGAAAGTACCGGTCTATTCCTGCTCTGAATCAATTGACACGGCTGTCGAACACAAATCCGACACTATTTGCCTCTTCTTTGTTGAGGCTCATTATTGTGCCTGAATGGGTACATCTCCCTGACAAATACATGGCATCTGCGACCCCATATATTGCCTGTCCTGGCTGTGATTTACTCCTCAACAAAATTCATTCAAGCAGTGGCAGAAAACTTTTTTGCCCCCGTTGCGAGACAGTCATATATCAGAAGAAAACGAACTCCATTACAAAAGTCCTTGCCATTTCAACAGCAGGCCTCCTGATCTATATACCAGCGATTTTCATGCCCCTTTTAACAATCCACGCCATGGGTATGAAGCAGAGTGGATCAATCTTTGATGCGTTTTTGAGTTTTTATCACCAGCAATATTATCTGGTAACAATCCTGCTTTTTCTTACTTCAATCCTGTTTCCTCTTGTCAGGCTAAGTATCCTTTTCTCCGTCAGCCTGCAATTGAAAATTCGATTATACTCAAAATCCCTCTTTTTTCTATTCAGAACTGCTAATTATTTAGATGAATGGGGAATGGTTGATGTGTACCTTATTGCCCTGATTGTAAGCATTATTAAAATACACAAAATGGCAACGCTTGAATTTGATATTGGTTTTTTCTGTTTTGTCTTCCTGGTCTTTATGACACGTGCTACAACATCAGCTCTTGAGCCTGAAATTTTTTGGAGTGCTTTGGATGAGCTGAAACAATCCTCAACAAAGACAATTAAACAATGATGACTGCGAGCAAAACAATACAAACAGCTATGGAATCGGGTTTCATGGCATGTCATGATTGTGGATATCTATTAGATGCCAATAAGGTTCCCTCTGACGTTCCCCTTGGCTGCCCACGTTGTAATGCTAATGTTCACTTCCGAAAGCACCAGTCGATTTCCACAACCTGGGCCCTTATCATAGCTGCAGCAATCCTCTTTGTCCCGGCAAACCTGCTCCCTATAATGCGGGTCGATTTTCTCGGGTCCAGTGAATATTCAACTATTATGGATGGTGTTCTCTTTTTCTTTCATAGTAAGGAATACGGTATTGGCCTGATCATCTTTGTGGCTTCTATTCTCGTGCCTCTTTTCAAAATAGTCGGGTTAAGCATAATTCTACTATCCATCAAATTTAAGTGGAAACATGGGCTACGTCATAAAACTGCTATGTTTCGGTTTATTGAATTTGTCGGACGCTGGTCAATGCTCGATATTTTTGTGATTGCACTTATGGCAACTTTGGTTGAATTTGGAAGTTTCACAGCTACGTTTGCAGCTCCTGCTGCTTCGTATTTTGCAGCTGTTGTGGTGTGTACCATGATTGCCGCACACACATTTGATTCAAGACTTTTATGGGATGCCTGAAAAGACACTCCTGAACATACACCAACGCTCATTGGTAATTACTATGGAAACGCCTGTTGTTAAGACAAAAAAAGGTTTATCTCCCATTTGGATTCTCCCTTTGCTCGCCCTGTTCCTTGGAGCATTATTGCTCTATAAAGATTATCAGAAATCCGGTTTTATGATAACGGTGCAAATCAAAAATGCCACAGGACTCACTGCCGACAGAACTAAAGTCTTTTTTAAAGGTTTGCCTATTGGAACTTTAAAAAGTTTTTCTATCAGTCCTGATTTACTATGGATTAATGCCAATATAGAAATAATCAAAGAGGCCAAAGAAGAACTCACCGATGACAGTAAGATATGGGTTGTTAAGCCGGAGTTTTCTTTTAACAAAATTACTGGTTTGGACACACTGGTTAAGGGCAGTTATTTTGAGGTGCAGCCTGGTACGTCAAAAGTTCCAGGAGACTCTTTTGTTGCTTTGAATGAAGCGCCACCAATTTCATCCCGTGTCCCTGGTTTACACCTGACGCTTACCGCTAAACATGACGTGTCCCTGGGACCCGGTTCGCCAGTTTATTATAAAAAAATTGAAGTTGGCGAAGTAATATCAAATATCTTAAAAGATGATACATCCATAGAAACCAAGATTCTGATTTATCCAAAATACACTAAACATGTGAGTGACAAGACGCTCTTTTTCATTAGCAGCGGACTCCAAATTGATGTAAATCTTCCTAAATTGTCTATTCACGTTGATCCTTTGAAAACTATTCTGCGTGGAGGCATCAGCTTTATGACCCCGGGTGGAGGTAAAGCCCTGAAAAGTAATGCATCCTTTCATCACCTCTATAAAAGTTATCAGGCTGCTATCAATTCTGACAACTTAAGCATAGATCTCATTTTTTCTATTGAAAATGGACTGACTGCAGACTCGACAATTCAATACAATGGTGTGAAAATTGGCATTATCAGTGAGTTAACTCTCAGCAAGGACTACAAAAACGTTCATGCCAAAGCTTACATAAACAAAAAGCTTAAACACCTTCTGGTTGAAGGAACTTATATTTATGTTGTTCGTGCCAAATTAAATGCCGGAACTGTTTCTAATCTTGGGACTATCATTTCCGGACCTTACCTGAATCTGATTCCAGGGAATGGCAAAGCAACATCACAATTTTCTGTCCATGACAGCAGACCAGTGGATATGACAATTAGTACAGGGCTAAACCTGGTACTTGAAACAAATCGACTGGGATCTCTTGGTTATGACAAACCAGTCTATTACCGTCAGGTACAAGTCGGTAAGACCACCGGTTATGAACTCTCCCCTACTGGCCAGAATGTACTGATCTATATAAATATTTCCCCTCCATATGTTAATCTTATTCGAGAAAACACGAAATTCTGGAACTCCAGCGGTATCCGTGTGAAAGGTGGATTGATGACTACCATGAAAATAAGTACCGAATCACTGGCCACCCTTATTGCAGGAGGAATTTCCTTTTCCACACCTGATGGTAAGGAAATGGGAAAGAGGCTTGCCAATGGCCACCATTTCGAACTAAGTGCAGATCCCGATGATACGTGGTTGAACTGGAGTCCTGAGTTGCAATTAGGCGTTATCCCAGAAAAACTCATTAAACACAGTGCTACCAAACAAGGAAAAACAGTAATAGAGGGGGACTAAATTGTAGCTGTTCATACTCGATCTGAAAATTGAAGTAACCAAGCGTGATCGTACCTGACACACACAGCAGAGACCTCAAGTTTTAGAGGGTTGCTATCAGTTAAAATTACATTCCAACACGCCTTTGTTGGCGTCAACCACCAGATCCGTATCTTCCCGGGCAATAGTATCTTCTGTCACCAGACTGAGTTTTTTATCCTCAATGAGAATCTCAACATTTTTATCTACTGTTTCCTCAGCAGGGTCTATCATCCTGCCTTTAGTAACTATTAGTCTTCCATGCTCTACTGCCTGAGTATTGGGTACCGTAAAGAAAAAGGTGCAGATCACTATGATGAAAAACGAAACTGCGGTACCGGCTCCCTTCACCAGCCAGCCAAGCATAAGCAATCCCACGGCCGCTATCCAGCTGCCGGCAACCCTGACTGCTACTCTTGTCCATGCAGCCTGGAGAGATACAACAAAGGCAGAGGCGATGCCGATCAGGACAAACAGTGTAGCAGTAATGCCGAGCAATCCAGAAATTCCTGGCCCTCCTTCCATGGTTGTACCGTTATAAAAACCGTGTGTGATACCGACAACTATGACTAGTGTGCTGACAATATTGTCTGGAAGGCTTAAGTCAGCCGCTATAAGACCCCCCAGGAGGATAAACGAGAGCATTGGCAAAGGAAAAGTGAGGGTGCAGGTTATCATAAGTCCGGCAAAACCGCCTGCCAGCCAGGCAAGAGGGAAAGAGAACAGGGCTCTCCGCCCAAGAGCTTTTCCACGCAGGCCAACATACAAGGCAACAGCTATTGCCGGTACCAGATCCTCGGTAGTCAGCAGCAAGTGTCCTATACCATCATAGACGGGCCCCATACCAGTTGTTACCAGATGTGCTGCTGCGACATCTGGCATGAGGAACACCATCGCAGCAGCTGCACTGAAGAATAAACGTGCTATTATTGCTTGATGTATTTTCATACCATTGCCTGCCATAGAAAAAAAATGCCCATTGCCGCTATCAATCCTCCAGAACCACGCAACGCTAACTTGCCTATCGGCCAACGGTGGATCAGGCCGATACCGATACCAATAGCGTGCAAACATCCAGTGGCAAGGACAAATCCCATGCTGTAGAGAAGCCCGCTCTGCCCGGCGGGCAGTTCAGTGCCATGGGCATGGCCGTGAAAAATAGCAAAACAGCCGACTATGATAGCCGACACGATCAATTTTGGACGTACTTCTCCAAGGATCATTATCCCCAGCACAAGCGCCGAGACTGCTATGCCAATCTCGATGCCGGGCAGCGGTATGCCGATTAATCCCATCATGGCTCCAAATGACATTACCAGGGGAAATGTTATCGGCAGAATCCAGATGGCAGGGTTACCAAGTTGTGCCCCCCAGAGACCAACGGCGATCATTGCCAGAACATGGTCAAGGCCTGACCAGGGATGCTCAATGCCGGTCAATAAACTGACAGCCTGACCTTGTTGAATATGGGCCTGGGCGGACGGTGTGAAGAAAAGATATCCCGCCAGCATCAATAAGCAGACAATCGAATTCAGATACCTCAATTCCTTCTTCATTTCAAAAGGCCACCAATCAGAATTACTATCCGTTGGATGGTCCAGTATGCCCCCAGGCTCCCAACTGTATAAGCTGGTATTACCAGGGCCCATCGCGGCCAACGAATCTCCAAAGTCCTGAACGACCATGCAAGGGCCAGAGCTATGACGACAAAGGCCAGTTGTCCCAGCTCAACACCAATATTAAAGCAGAGCAGGGCCCAGGGTAGTTCTACCTTGGGCATCCCGGTTGTGATGAGTCCACTGGCAAAGCCAAAACCGTGGAGCAGCCCGAACACAAAGGCAACGATCCAGGGATAGCTGCTGGTAAGGCTTGTTTCGCCTCGCCAGGAGCGGACGATCTCCGGCCCCAGAAAAAGAATGCTGAGCGCCACGGCTGCATTCAGGGGCGGTAAAGGTATACTGGCAAAGCCAAGGGTGGCGATGGCAAGAGTAATGCTATGGGCAATAGTAAAAGAAGTTATTGTCTTGATCAGCATCATCCTGCCCTGCACAATGAGCAACAGGCCCAGTACGAAGAGGAGATGATCAACTCCAAGCAGGATGTGGTAAAAGCCAAGACCGATATACTCACTAGCTGTGGCATACCAGGATCGTTCACCACGCAATTCGACAAAAGGTTTGGTCGGCCGGACAACCGCTGTCATCATTGTGGAATCAAGCCGGGTCAGCCGCACATATACATCTGTTATTGTGGATTCAAGGCCGGGGAAGCGGATAACTGCACCTTCTATGCTTTCTTGACCAACATCAACAACCCAATGGAAAACGATGGAGTCTGCCATGCGCCGTTTGGTCGGCTGGATACTATCCTTCCAGTTTACAGGCAGTTGCAACCTGGCCGGATGCGATTTGCCATAATAGATCGGTGCCTTCCAAGTCACATCGTACCTGTTCGAAGCTAGTTGTTTTATTTCCAGTGTCCCTGGTTGGGATTCGTGGGCGAGAGCCGGTACAATGCTGGCAACCAACAGCATAAAAACAGAAAACCAGGTCAACCCCATCATTTCTGCTCCTCCTGAGCGACCTGTGTTGTTGGTATCGTCTGGATATTTTCTGATCCGTCTGCGGGTTGTTCAAAAACAACGGTGTATCTTTCACGGAGCTCGTTGTAGATGTTTTCTTTGAGTTTTTTTCTATTGGCAGCAGACCATTCCCACTCAACAGTGTCCCGGGTTTCATCCAGCTGTGGTATTTGGCCTGCTATATGCTCGGTTACCAGAATCAGGTGCAGACCGTAACCTGACTGAACCGGACCAATCCATTGCCCGGGTTTGGTGTTGACAAGTTCAAGGCTGAATGGTTCGCCAAACATCTTTGCAATTTCATGGACAGGGGTAAGGTTGAAGGTTCCTGGCAGCATCAAGCTGTCGCCCAGGGTATCCGGGTCAGATTTGTTTGCTTCATCGCTCAATAGTGCAAGCAGCCGGGTGGCCTCATCATCTGTCGAATTACCGCGTTGATAGACATTAAGGTATACATGACGGAATGCTATCCGCGTTTGGGTCCTGAAACTTTCTGCATGGGTCTCCAGAAATTGGTGGAGGTCTTCATCGGTCGGAACTATAATACCAGCGAGATCATCGCTCATAAGCTCGAGTTTCTGATTCAAACGTTTGCGGATAACCGTGTCATCTTTGTCCAGCCCCAGGGCCATCGCCTCACGGTAGAATATCTCTTCGCGCACATAGCCGTCGACGAGTCCCTGTAGCTCCTGTTTGGTTGGCAAGCGTTGCCGGGTCCGGGCAAAACTTGCCTTTAAAAACTCAATCTGACCATTTGTGATGACGACCCGGCTGGATTGTTGATCAGCCGGGGCGTCGAATACTTCGAAGAAAAGAAAAAGCGCCGCACCGATTAACAGAAAGTGAATCAGGGGCTCACGCATTAAAGATTTCATCGCTTATACCAAACTCCTAAGGCGTGTACCAGATCGGCGATGAGTAGGCCCGCTCCTGTTGGGTCAGTTTAGCCTCCTTCGGAATCTTCGCACCCAGGCGAACCTTGTCATACAACACCCAACGCGGCGTTGGAATCTCAAGAATCCGAGTGTAGTAAAAGGCCTTCAGGTTAGGATCGAAATCGGGATCGGTCCATACCGAGGCGAGCTCGGAGGCGCCGATGGTATTGGTCCAGTTCGCTGCCTCCAGGTCGACGGTGTTACCGACTGGCTTCTTGCAACGTCCGTCTGCTCCGATTATGCGGCCGTCGGATACCGCCACGTCGTAAATCTTCTCGTGGGTCTTGCCGTCTTTGTCGACCCAGCCCTTGATGATCTGGACACGGTCGAGATTAGCACCGATGGGATCACGCAGCGAAATGACCATGAAAGTCGGCGCCTTGCCGGAGGGTGCCTTGGTCAGATCACCACCCATGGGTACACCCTTCTCGTAACCGATGAAGGCGGGGGTGCGGCTGCGCAGGTCATTATCAGTATACTCCCAGCCGCCGAAGAAACGTACCAGCATACGCGGTCCTGTGGTGGCGTAGGTCTCCTTGCGTTCCATGGCGTCGAAGATCGCCTCGCGGGTGTTCTCCATGGCCCACACAGCCTGGTAGCCGGAGGCAGACAAGTCATACCCTTCAATGGCGCCGAGTTTTGATGTGACAAAAGGGTGCGCTGCCCGTGTCGGAGAAGGTTCAACACTGGTTGTTTTTCCGAAAAAGTTTTCCTCTTCAGCCGTTGGCAGACCGGTATGGCTGTCTGTTGCACCAACCATGCCGAACTTGTAAGGATTTGTGCCCAGCTGCTGTTCAAGGGCAAGACCATTTTTCAGTGCCTCACGAGCGTATTCTCGCTGCAGCATTTCCGGTTTCTTGAGTTGCGAGAGGTCGAGGTTGCCTGCGTCCAGAGTTTCGTGGTCAGCGAACTCATCGGTGGGTGATAGGACCGGGTGTGCCTCGCCGTCACCTTTTATCTGGGTCACCTCGTAGAGCGGTTCCCACTTAGCACGCAGCTCTACATAGTTCTTGTCGACCTTTCCGCCGGCATAGGTTTCCACAGTGGGGAACATCCATCCGTTAGAGAGGTTGCCGTTATGGGCCAAAGCAAAAGCCTGACCGCCGGTTTTGGTCTCGTAGTCCGCCAGCCACTGATAGAGGTCAAGCGGATTCTGAGTGCCTACAGGTCCCAGAGTAGTCAACGGAAGCACCTGTCTCGCCCGACCCCCGTCATCTCGCAGGATCACATTGCGATGCAGGTTGAAACCTTTGGGTACCGACGTCCATTCGTAGCCGATCAGGGCCGTGAACCGGCCCGGCTCGTTAAAGTGGTCTCCAGCCTTGATGATCCTTTCCCAGACCTTGTTGTAGATCGGAGAGCCGGGAGAGTATTGTTTGAGGAGTTCCTCGGGAACCTTCTCCTGGGCGAAATGGGTAATCAGGTCAAAGGCAGCCTTGCCAGCAGCCTCGCCCCCCTTGGCAAAACCTTCAGCCCATTCCCTGCCCTTTGGAACAGCCATAATGTTGGGTGCACCATTCTGGATGTCAGTTGCGATGCCCATCATGTCAGAGTGGTCTGCAACCACCAGAAAGTCAAGCGGTCGGCTCAGCTTGATCGGCTGACCGGTCGAAGACTTAATTTCTTCACCGCGCGCTAAGCGGTAGGCGTCCTCAGGGCCGAGAGTACAGCCGAACAACCCGGCATCGAGTGACAGCCCGGTGTGCAGGTGTGTCTCACCCCAGTACACCCGGCTGGGAAAAGAACGCTGTGCATAGGGCGAATAGGCCTTGCCAGGATAGAGCCCCTTGAGGTTCTCAACGGAAGCATTCCCGAAGTCCATCGCCAGGGCCATGCCCGGCAGCAGTGCCAGTGCAGCTAAGGACAAAAAAGACACTTTAAACAGATCATTTCTAATACTCATATTACTACCTCCGGTGCGATTGGAATCAGTTAAAATTCTATGCGAAAACTATACACTCCCTCCTCAATCACACTCTGTACTTTGTATCCTGAATGATTAAAGATAGCCTGCATTCCTCTGTTTTCCCGTAATACCTCAGCCGTGAAACCTGCGATTCCATTTGCCTTGGCTATGTTTATCAGGTGTTTAAACATAAAAACACCCATCCCTTTGCGCTGATATTCATCACGAACAATAAATGCGACTTCTGCACGATTCGTCTTTTCGTCAAGATAATACCTGCCAACAGCCACAATATCATCACCGTGTGCCTCGGGAATAGTACCAACAATTGCGACATCGGTACGATGATCCACATACACAAAATTCTGGATCAGTTGACTGCCGAAATTATGATTATGGCTCATAAACCGATAATACAAAGTCTGCTGGGAAAGATCGTATAAAAGATCCCTGATTAAAGGTTCATCTGTTGGATGAATGGGTCTGAAAAACACTTCCGTTCCGCTGTCAAGTAAATAGGTGGCCCTCATCATATCATGAGGTGCAACCACAAACTTGCCTTCCACCTTCACAAAATCAGGCCGGATATACTTGACCTCAATGGCATCCTTTAAGAGTTGTGCCCTGTGATCTGGATGGGCAATGGATATAAGTGTCAGGGTCCGATCCTGTACGGATTTTCCGTGGAGATACGCAACCCCATATTCTGTAACCACATAATGCACAGTTGCCCGGCTGACAACCACTCCTGCGCCTCGGCTTAATCTGCAATTAATCCGCGACTTACCTTCTCTAGTGGTAGAAGGCATGGTAATCAGTGCCCTGCCCCCTTCTGAGCGAGCAGCACCTCTGTTAAAATCAACCTGGCCACCAACACCTGAATAGAAGACACCATCTTCAGAATCTGAACAAACCTGACCGGTAAGATCAATTTCAAGAGCCATATTAATGGAAACCATACGGTTCTGTTTACCGATCACGTATGAGTCATTTACATACTCTGTGGGACGAAATGAAAACAGTGGGTTATCATCTATAAAGTCGTACAATTTTCTAGAACCCATACAAAAGCTGGTAACGACTTTGCCACGATCGGTCGACTTTCGATTACCAGTTACAGCTCCACATTGAATAAGTTCGAGCAAATCATCAGTAATCAGTTCAGTATGGATACCCAGGTCATGCTTCCCTTTTAAGGCTGCCATCACTGCCTGTGGAATCCTGCCGACACCGGGTACTCGTCCTATGCCAAACTGTACGGTGGAGCCACTTGGAATTAGCGCTGCAGCAAACTCTGCAATCTTGATACTGATAGGATGTGCAGGCTTTGATTTTCGCTCAAGCAGCGGGACATCAGCCGGAACCAGAATATCAAGGTCATACACGTCAATCAAGCTATCACCTCTGGTCCAGGGCATTTGCGGATTGACCTGTGCAATTACAAGAGATGCATTTTCAGCCGCACTTTTTACAATATCGACTGATACTCCCAGACTCATTTTACCACGAGAATCCGGTGGAGTAACTTGAATTAAAGCGACATCCAACGGGAGCTGACCAGAATCAAAAAGTCTTGGGATGTCTGACATCAGGACAGGTGTATAATCCCCTCTTCCATCCTGAATAAGCCCACGTACATTGTGTCCAATAAAGAAGGAATTTACTTTAAAACAACTGGCAAATTTTTTATCGGCATAGGGAGCATTTCCCTTGGTGAGCAGTTCAACAATTTCAACATCAGCCAGATTACCAGCTATTTTGGTCATTGCTTCAACAAGAACCGTGGGTTCCCCACAACCTGTACCTAAAAAAACTCTATGCCCTGATTGCAGTTGTGATAAGGCCCGCTTCGGGGTCTTGATCATATCTTTGTAGGTTTCTTTCCAATTAGCATCGTATTCCATTTGCTTCCCTACTCCTTTTCCTGCATCGCAGCCAAGGTCATTCGTACATCAGCAACAATTGGTTCCGAACCAAAATCGCCAACAATAAATGGGTTAATATCAAGCTCCAGAATCTGTGGAAAATCTGTTGTCAACTGACTGATTCGTTGCAAACCAGAAGCAATTGCAGACAGATCAACGCCATCCTGCCCTCGTCTTCCCTGCAGCATATCATAGGACTTGGTAGATTTCAGCATCTGAATAGCTTCCTGTTCTGTGATTGGAGCGAGGTGAAAGGTTACATCTTTCATCACCTCGACAAATATTCCACCAAGACCGAACATAAGCATTGGGCCAAATTGCGGATCACGAGTCATACCGATAATGACCTCAAGTCCTTTACCAATCATTTTTTCTACATACACGCCTTCAATATGAGCCTCAGGTACTTTTTTCCTGATCTTCAAATTCATCAGTTCGTAACTGTCATCAGCTGCTTCCCCATTTGCCACATTAAGAAAAACACCTCCAAGATCGCTTTTATGCACAATATCTGGAGAAACTATCTTCATGGCCACTGGAAAGCCTATTCTTTCAGCAATTTCCCTTGCTTCTTCAGCACTTGAGGCCAAGGCTCCATCCGGAACATGAAAGCCGTAAGCACCAAGTACATCTTTACCTTTTACTTCACCAAGTTGTAAGCGTCCTGTTCGTTGACGTCTTGACAGGATGCGTTCAACACGTCTTCTGTTCACCCTGAATCGGGTTACCATGCGTGGCGGCCGTTGTTTCCAGTTTGCGTAGGCGCTCATTCCTCTTAGAGCAGTAATTGCACGTTCGGGAGATTTGTAATGAGGGAGACCTGCGGCAGTCAGTTCATGACGAGCGGGTAGCAGAGCAGAGCCGCCCATAAATGTGGCAACCACGGGTTTACTTCCATCAAGGCTACCGACAATGGCTCTTGCCGTTTCAGCTGGTTTGCTCATAGCTTGCGGAGAAAGAATAATAAGAATAGAATCAACTCCAGCATCTGCCTGTGCAGCTTTTATGACAGATGCGTAACGTGACGGTTCAGCATCGCCAAGAACATCTATAGGGCTGGCACTATTCACTTGAGAGAGAAGTTCATGACTTAGAAAGGTTGTAACCTTATCGTCGAGCTCGGCAACCTTCATCCCTGCATTTTCAACTGCATCTGCAGCAAGAATTCCAGGCCCTCCGGCGTTGGTAACAATAAGGACATTATCTCCTTTTGGCAGCGGTTGCATAGATAATGCTGACGCTACATCAAGCAGAGCTTCAAAGCTATCAGCTCTGATTACTCCCGCACGTTTAAAAACAGCACCGTATGCTGACTCATCAGTGGCCAAAACACCGGTATGGGAGGAAGCGGCCCGAAGACCAGCCGCTGTTGTCCCTGATTTAAGGATAATAACAGGTTTTTTTGATGAAGCTTCTTCGGCCGCTTTAACGAAATTTTTGCCTGTTGCAATGTCTTCAAGGTACCCGACTATAACCTTGGTTTGCGGATCATTAGCAAGATATGATAATACATCAAATCCAGCAATATCAGCTTTATTCCCAATGGAAATAACTTTGCTGAGCCCCAGATGTTGCTCCTCGGCAAGATCTATCATGACACTGCATAGTGCCCCGGACTGTGAAAAGACTGAGATACCTCCGGGACTTGGTCTCGTTTTGGCAAAAGTAACGTTCAGATTAATGTCTGTATTAATAAAACCCAGGCAATTAGGACCGAGCAAGCGCATGCCATGCCGCACACAAAAATCGGCAATTTGCTGTTCAAGCCTTGCTTCTTCTGCTCCAACCTCCTTAAAACCGGATGCAATAACCACAACACCACTGGCGTTGACCTTTGCGCACTCAGCAACAGCTTCCTTCACGTCTTTCTGCGGAAGTGCGATCACGACAAGATCAATATCCTTTCCATATGCTGCAAGAGAAGGATAACAGGAACAACCAAGCAATGTATTAACGGCAGGATTAATGGCGACAATTTCACCCTTAAAACCACCCTCCGTCAAATTTTTAAGAATGACATGCCCAGCTTTTTCCTCTTTCCGGGAAGCGCCTACCACGGCAACACTTTCAGGCTCAAATAGACTTTTCAGGCTCATTTTACTCACTTCTAAACAAAACGTTTTACGGAAAATCCATTATCTTCCAGAATTTCAAGTACTGCAGCTATTTTAAAAGTATTAATACGAATGTAAATAGCATCACCATCAGTTTTATTTTTAATACGTAATAACCTTGTAAAAGGTATTCGCTCCTTTTCAAAAAGGGTCACCAGGCGAGTCAGTATCGTTTCGCTGCCATCGTCATCTAAGCCAATCAAAACAGCACCTTTTTCCCCTACGCCAAATGATGTTTTATAGGCCGCTGTCAGGTCGCGGATAGAGAAGATACCAACCACCTGTCCATCTTCCAATACTGGTAATGCACCCATCTGATCTCGATCAAATAAATAAAGTGCATCATCGAGTGTTGCGTCAGGAGTAAGAGATATACAGTCAGTGGACATTATCTCGGCCACTTCTGTCTTTTCTACCCGCTCATAGACAAGTCTGGATTCACTGTCACTGAGTACAGAAGAGGGATAAGCAGATCGCAAATCTCTATCTGTTAACATTCCTACTAAAACGCCCTGTTCGTCAACCACTGGCAAGTGCCTGAAGTGATAATCGTTGAGTAATGCTCTTGCCTCAGGCAGATGCATGGCAGGAGAAACCGTAATGGGATCTGTTGTCATGTGGCGTGAAATGTACATACTGTATCCTTTCGTTAAATTTTAATATGGATTAACTACCTAACAATCCATCTACATACGCAGTAACCGATTCTCCAAGAACGGAGAGCTCGTAACCACCTTCAAGGATGGAGAGAATCTTCCCTCCGGTAAACGTGTCGGCCCAGCTCTTCACTGTCTCTCCAAAAGTTTGATACATCTCTGTGGAGTACTGAAGGCCAGACATGAAATCTGCTTTGTGTCCATCAAAACCAGCCGCTACTATAATAGCGTCAGGTTGAAATTTAGTGATTTGTGGAAGAACAATTTTTTCCAGTTTTTCTTTGACCTTTTCGTCTCCGGCACCGGGCAACAACGGAACATTTAGAATAGTCCCTTTTCCTTTTCCTATACCGGTTTCATCCATATATCCGGTACCGGGATAACTGAAACTGGGATGTTCATGTATACTGATATACAATCCGTTAGCTTCTTCTTCAAAAGCAGATTGTATTCCGTTCCCGTGGTGGGCATCAAAATCGAAGATCAAAACCCGTTTTTTATGGTATTTTTGTTGCCAGTAGCGAGCAGCAACCACACAGTTGTTGAAAAAACAGAAACCAAATGGAATTTTAGCCTCTGCATGATGCCCTGGAGGACGAACTAGGCAGAACACATTACCTGCCTCATCGTTTTCTAAAAGATCAATGGCTGTGAGGCCTGCTCCAGCAGAAAGCATGGCAACATCGTAGGAATCAAAACAGATCTGGTTGTCAGGATGGTCTATATAGTTTTTTCCTGAAAGTACCGCTTCTTCAAAACGAAAAAGCCAGGACTCAGAATGGGCAGCAAGCAGACATTCTCGCTCAGCTACTCTCGGTCGTACAAAAGAATAAGAAGAAAAATTATCCTGCATCACAAGAGCTTCATCGATAATTCTTAATCTCTTGCTGTTTTCGGGGTGATCATCGCCACCAGTATCATGATCCTGATAGCAACAATCACTTATTATAGTCAAAGCAGTCATGATTTAATATTGTATAAAACCTAAATTTCAGTGTATCCTTCCCAACAGAATCCTCTGTTAAATGGTATACTCAAAAATCCAATAAAGCAAACTATGAAAATCATTTTTTACCACTCCAGTCTCTGACCCAGATGCCATATGGCAAAAAAGGCTCTGGATGAGCTCATTACAGAAAGAAAAGACAGCGACATTTCCATTGAACAAGTTGAAATCATAAAGAATCCTTTGCGTGCTCTCAAGGACGGTGTGAAATTCATCCCAACCCTGAAATGTGAGGACCAAAAGATTAGCGGAATCCTTTTGAGCAAAGAGAAAATTGCTCAATTTCTTGATAAGGTCGAATCGACTTGAAAACGCTTGTTTTTAACTCAGTGACAAAGCTTGATTTGGTTGTATGGCTTCTGGTACTGCTCTTCTTTTGTGGTAGTAGTCTTTTCTTTGGCGGGGATCTCCAACAATCCTTCATTGGTGCATCCGGAATTATTGTTGAAATGATGATTATCGGACTTTCTATCGAGATAATTATTGAATCAATAAAGCATATAAAAGGGATTGGAACGGTTACTGGATTTATAACCAATGGCCCTGAAGCCTTATGCTTGATAGTTGGTTTAGTGGCTGGAGACGTGCTCTTCGCAGCATCCACCCCCCTTGGCTCTAACTTTATGAACCCGGTTCTACTGATTATTGCGACAATAATTTGTGGTAAAGCTGTACAAACCTTTAAGACAAGACCGCTCTATACAGCAATTACATTAGCAGCCACTGCAAGTCTGGCAGTTGTTTTTTACACCCTTGATCTACACAGTTATAAGTTCTGGCTTATGGCCGCACTGCTTATTACCATCCCACTCTTTTTCATGCGGCCAGGTGAAGGTGAAGAAGAAAGTGACGATATGTACCACAAAGGGGCAAGAAAATGGTTATTTCCTGCCATTATCACGCTTCTTGGGGCTGGTTATTTTCTTGATCCAGTTGTCTCTTTTGCAGCACTACACTCAAAGGCGCCCAAAGGAGTTATTGGCTTCCTGGTACTGGCGACACTTACTTCATGGCCCGAATTCAAATCCTGCCTGGCGTTACTGAGCCGCAATAAACCTTTGGCTGCTATTCTCAATATAACAATTTCAAATATAACAAATATCTGGCTCGCTGCTGGCGGTGTGGCCTACTTTCTGCTCACCAAGTAATGATGGATTCCTAACAATATATTCCTATTTTTCGTCGCTGCGAAATTAAGGCTACTCCTTCCTTAAAACGGAGGAGCAATCGTCACCAGAATACGCATGTCACTATCTTCAGCAGCTCTTACCCCATGAGGTTCGTTAATATCACTCACCAGTAAATCTCCTGCTTCTGCAGGGATCTCTGCACCTTCATCACCAAGGAAAAATCCTTTTCCTTCAATACATTGAATACTCACCTGCCCATCAGCGGAATGTTTATGCACTGGAAAAAGCTGACCAGCAGCAAGATTAAAATTCAAAACACGAAAATAGGGCGAATCATGGATTAAGAATCGTTTGAACTTCTTTTCATCAAACTCTCTTGTCTCGCTTAAATGATACAATTTCATACGATTTACCTCTTTTAATATTTTTTTAGACTGTACGATTTAAAGAACTGAGTACAGCTTTTATTGATGCAACAATAATATCGGTATCGATACCAACGCCCCATTTCACTGAGCCATCTTCTTTAAGAATTTCAATATAGGCTACTGCCTTAGAGCTGGAGCTTACACTAAGTGCATGTTCATGGTACCTATTTAATATGAAATCTCCACAGACATCTTTTTTCAAAGCAGAACAGAACGCATCAAGAGGGCCATTGCCGTTGGCCATAATTTCCTTTTTATGCTGATCAACTGTTACAACGGCTTGAATCTCGGCCACCGAAGCTTCCTCATCATTGTCGATATGACGCTTAACAACGTTGAAGCTCTCTAAACCGTAGGGGACATTATTCTGCAAATAAGTCGATTCAAAAGCATTCCAGAGCTCAACAGCCTTTAATTCGCGGCCAGCAGTGTCAGTTAACTTCTGGATAATTTGTCCAAACTCAGGGTGCATTCTCTTAGGCATTTTCAACCCAAATTCTATATCCATCAGATACGCAACACCGCCTTTACCGGATTGACTGTTAATCCGAATAATAGACTCATAAGTCCTACCAACATCAGTTGGATCTATAGGCAGATAGGGCACAGCCCACATACCATCGCCGTTATTTTTACAGCTTTCCATACCTTTATTAATGGCATCCTGATGAGATCCAGAAAACGCCGTATAAACAAGTTCACCCGCATAAGGGTGACGGATATGAACCGGAATATCTGTTACCTTTTCGGACACCGTAATCAGGCGATTGATATCATGAAGGTCAAGCTCAGGATCAACACCTTGAGTAAACATATTTAAGCCGAGGGTCACAAGATCCACATTTCCGGTCCGTTCACCATTACCAAAAAGTGTACCTTCAACACGATCAGCGCCTGCCATCAAAGCAAGCTCTGTTGCCGCTACCGCACAGCCACGATCATTATGCGCATGAATACTAATAATGATCGCATTTCGATTCTTTACATTATTACAAAACCATTCTATCTGATCAGCATAGATATTGGGGGTGGAAAGTTCCACGGTTGCGGGCAGATTCAAAATAACAGGGCACTCGACTGTTGGCTGCCACACATCCATTATGGCCTCACAGATATGCATGGCAAAATCAAGCTCAGTACCTGTAAAGCTTTCAGGTGAATATTCGAAACGAAACTCCGTCTCCTTGGAACATTTTGCTTCTTCTTTAATAATACGTGCCCCTGCCACACCAAGCGCTGTGATTTCATCACGGTTCATTTTAAAAACGGCCCGACGCTGCAAGGTCGAAGTCGAATTATAGAGATGCATAACAACTTTACGAGCACCTTCAACGGCTTTAAAAGTTTTTTTGATTAAAGACTCCCGCGCAGGGGTCAGAACCTGTATGGAAACATCTTCAGGAATTAAACCATCCTCAATGAGAGTACGGCAAAACTCAAATTCAATTTCAGACGCTGATGGAAAACCAACCTCTATCTCTTTGAATCCCACATCAACAAGTAACTCAAACAGCTCTATTTTTTGTTTCAGATCCATTGGTTGGACAAGGGCCTGATTACCATCCCGAAGATCAACACTGCACCATGCAGGAGCACAGTTAATTGTTTTATCCGGCCATGTTCGACTAGATAAGTCGATGGTGGCATAGGGTTTGTACTTTCTTACTGATTCAGTTTTCATCTTTTCCTCTTTGTTTTCCCGTCAATTACCGCATTATTACCCTTCCTGCGACCGGTACAAATAAAAAAAGGCCGCAGTTTTACGCTGCGGCCTTATCGGATTTAAGTTTTTATTCTGTTAACGTTTCAGAACTCTCCAATCTTCACCACAGTGAATTTATTCACTAGGCATAGTAGGAAGGTGTCATGAATTTTCAGGTGGTACATTCTCTTCTCTCAAGTTCTTTTTGACGTTAATAAAGTAAGTAATCACCATAACAGCATAATGTCAAGTATCTTCTATTTCATGGGAAAAATACCATGATTTCTGAAGATTTTCTTAGAGTTGTCTCTTGCATATTGACAACTATGCCAGAGAACGATATGTTTCAGTTCTTTTTTAAGTAAAAAAAATATTATTGTTGTCAGCAACAGATGACAACTTCTCAGTAAAAGCTCAACATACGAAAGGACGAGGATTCATGGGAAAAATGAGAGGCTCCGAAGCCATTATACAATGCCTCCTTGAAGAGGGGGTTAAAACGATCTTTGGTTTTCCAGGAGGTGCAGTAATTGACCTCTATGACGACCTTATGGATTCAGAAGTTAATCACATTCTTGTTCGTCACGAACAGGGGGCGGTACATGCAGCTGATGGTTTTGCCCGGGTAACCGGCAACGTTGGTGTAGCACTTCTTACTTCAGGCCCTGGCGCAACCAATGGTGTCACCGCTATTGCTACTGCCTATATGGATTCCATCCCCATGGTAATCCTCACAGGACAGGTTCCTACGGCACTGATTGGAAACGATGCATTCCAGGAAGTTGATATTGTGGGTATTACACGCCCCTGTACCAAGCACAACTATCTTGTCAGCAAAGCTGAAGATCTGGTTCCAACTATTCGTGAAGCATTTCATATTGCACAGACCGGTCGCCCCGGTCCAGTACTAATCGATCTGCCAAAAGACATTGTAGCTTCCATAGTTGACTTCACCGAAAAGAAGCCAATTCGCATGCAGAACTACCAGCCTACTTACGAACCCCATATGGGGCAGATCGAAAAAGCTTGCAAACAGATTCTAAAAGCAAAGCAGCCAGTACTCTATGTTGGTGGTGGTGTAATTCTATCCAATGCCAGCAAAGAACTGACTGAGCTTGCACAGAAACTGAACATCCCTGTGACCATGACTCTTATGGGTCTTGGTGCATACCCTGGAAGCGATAAACTCTCCATGGGAATGCTTGGTATGCACGGTAGCTATACTGCTAATATGGCAGTTGCCAAAAGTGATGTTCTCATCGCAGTTGGTTCGCGTTTTGATGATCGTGTAACCGGGCGTGTTGATGCTTTTGCCCCACATGCCAAAATCATCCATATTGATATCGACCCAACTTCCATTAGTAAAAATGTAACAGTTGACATTCCAATCGTTGCCGATTGTAAGCATTCTCTTACTGCAATGAATAGCTGGCTTGATAATTCCGGAGAAAATCTTGGTGAAGTCTGCGATTCACACAATCCATGGATCGAAACTGTGGATGAGTGGACCAAGAAACACCCCATGACTTATATCGATGAAGGAGAGGTTATCAAACCTCAGTATGTTATCGAGAAACTCGACGAACTCACTCATGGTGATGCAATCATCACCACAGAAGTTGGTCAGAATCAGATGTGGGCCGCACAATTTTACAAGTTCAACAAGCCTAGACGCCTTATCACATCAGGTGGCCTTGGAACAATGGGTTACGGACTTCCTGCAGCAATTGGTGCGAAGATGGCATTCCCTGAGGCGACTGTTATTGATGTTGCTGGTGATGGTTCCATCCAGATGAATATTCAGGAGCTGGCAACGGCAAAGCAATACAATTGTAATGTTATCGTCTGTATCCTGAACAACAACTATCTTGGTATGGTTCGTCAGTGGCAGGAACTCTTCTACGACAAACGCTACGCTGCAACAGTTATGGAAGTTACTCCTGATTTTTGTGCCCTTGCTGAGGCTTATGGTGCTGTTGGTATTCGTGCCACTAAAACCAGTGAAGTTGAAGGCGTTATCAAAGAGGCCCTTGAAAAAGTGAAAGAGAGCACCGTCATCCTTGATTTCCGTATTGCACGGGAAGAAGGCGTGTTCCCAATGGTACCTGCTGGAAAGGCTACCACTGAAATGCTTCTTGTGTAAGAACAGCATTTCACTTTTAAGCAAAATCGTACCGGTGTCTGCTCAGAAACAGACACCCTATGAATATATTATTATGCACAGGATAAACCGATGAAACATACGCTTTCAGTTCTTCTTCAAAATAAACCAGGAGTCCTTTCCCGGGTCACTGGTCTTTTCAGTGGACGAGGCTTTAATATCAAAAGCCTCAGTGTTGCAGAGACCCTTGATCCTTCTCTTTCCTGCCTGACCTTGGTTACCACTGGTAGTGACCCCATTGTTGAGCAGATCACCAAACAACTCCACAAACTTATAGATGTTATCAAGGTAACGGATATCAGTGAAAGTGAGTACGTTGAAAGAGAGATGGCTCTTATTCGTGTTAAAGCTGAAAATACCACTCGGGCAGAAGTGCTACGAGTGATTGATATTTTTCGTGGTAAAGTTGTTGATGTCAGTCCTAAATCGTATGCTGTTGAGGTCACAGGGTCATCGTCCAAGATCCAGGCGATTATTGACATCCTTCGCCCCATTGGAATAAAGGAAATTGTGCGTACCGGAACCATCGCCATGGCGAGAGCTCCTAAATAGTATCATTTATGCACTGATTTTCACGTTTTTAGTATGATCAGAAAAAAGCAGATAACGGCTAATGTCGTCATCTGCTTTTGCTGTGTTAGTCCTCTACATATCCATTAAATTATATTATGACACAAGCAAGAATACCACTAGCTCGCGAAGGATACCCCTTCATTGCATTTGCTGCCTTTTTAACACTCATTACTGCGATTCTTGGCGCTGACCTGCTGGCATGGCCACTTCTACTTATTACCACCTTCGTAGTCGCTTTTTTTCGTGATCCTGAGCGTATGACCGATGCTCCTGAAGGAGGTTTAATTTCACCTGCAGATGGGAAAGTTATCATCATAGATGAGCAGTTTGATGATATTTTTCTTCACAAACAGGTCATTAAAATTTCTATCTTTATGAATGTCTTCAATGTCCACGTGAATCGCCTCCCTTGTGACGGAAAGGTTACCGAGATACTTTATAAACCTGGTGAATTCTATTCTGCTGATAGCGTTAAAGCAGCTCTTCACAATGAACGGTGTTGTGTGAAGATGACAACTGAAAACAATCAGGAAATCGCCTTTGTTCAACTGGCTGGACTTATAGCCAGACGTATCGTTAACTGGCTTGAACCTGGTGATCAGGTACAGCGTGGCAAACGATTTGGCCTTATTCGTTTTGGTTCACGTGTGGATCTTTATCTACCAGCAGATGCCAATGTTTCAGTAAAGATTGGACAGAAAGTACGTGCTGGAGAAACCCTAATCGCTTCTCTGCAAAACTGAGTATGTTATGAGTGACAAAACTGAAAATCAGGACAACAGGTTTTATCCCCTGCCCTGTATGTTTACCCTGGCCAGCCTGTTTTGCGGATTTTACGCAATAATCTCTGCAATTAATTCCGAGTTTAAAACAGCTGCCATTGCAATTTTAGTGGCCTCAATCTTTGATGCACTGGACGGCCGGGTTGCCCGTATGACACACAGTACCAGTAAATTTGGTGCTGAGCTTGATTCCTTGTGTGATATGGTTTCCTTTGGAGTATCGCCTGCTGTTCTTGCCTTTCTTTGGGCGTTACATCCTTATGGTCGTTATGGTTGGCTTGCTGCTTTTTTATATGCGGCTATGACATCGCTCCGCCTTGCACGGTTCAACTCCCAGGATATAGGTTCAGAAAGTAAAAATTTTGTTGGTTTGCCCTGCCCTGCTGCTGCCGCAATGATTTCTGCCTCTGTTCTCTTTTGTCATTTTTTAGGTATAAAGGGTGAAGTAAAACATATTTCACTTCTGCTACTTGTGTACATACTCTCTTATCTCATGGTATCCACCCATACATATTTCAGTTTTAAAGAGATGCCGACATTTGCATTTAAACCCTTTCAACTTCTTATAGCTCTACTTCTGGTCTTCGTCCTGGTTGCAGCTGAACCACAGATCATGATTTTTGCCCTGTTTCTAATTTATCTTGCTTCAGGGCCAGTGTATGGACTAGTAAGAAAACTAAAATCATCCAAAAAACTTGCTCTGCCTTTAAAGAAAAAAGAGCCGTAAGTAAATATCAACAAAACTATTTGCTATCATTTTGTAAAAATAAGGATTTATCATGAGTGAAAATAAAAAATATAATGTTGCCATCGCCGGTGCCACCGGAGCAGTTGGTGGAGCTATGCTTGATGTACTTAAACGCCGAGACTTCCCGATTAACGAGCTGAGACTTCTTGCATCAGAACGTTCTATCGGAAAGAAAATAAATTTTAATGGTAAAGAGATTGCTGTACAGCTGCTTTCAGAAGATGCCTTTGAAGGAATCGATATTGCCCTATTCTCTGCTGGTGCCACACGCTCCCTCGACTTTGCTCCAGCTGCCGTAAAAGCCGGCGCACTTGTGGTTGATAACTCCAGTGCCTACCGAATGAATCCTGAAATTCCATTGGTGGTTCCTGAAGTTAACCCTGAAGCCATTGCAAAACATAAAAATCATGGCATCATTGCCAATCCAAACTGTTCAACCATCCAGATGCTGGTTGCATTAAAGCCTATCCTGGATAAGGTTGGTATTAAACGTCTTGTTATTTCCACTTATCAGGCGGTGTCAGGATCTGGTGCGGATGCTATTGCTGAACTCGATGCCCAGGTAAAAGACTATGCTGCCGGAAATGAGATGAAAGCATCTGTTTATCCACATCAGATTGCCTTTAACTGTCTCCCTCACATCGATTCATTCCTTGAAAATGGATACACCAAGGAAGAGATGAAAATGGTCAATGAGACCCGTAAAATCTTTGGGGACGATTCCATAGCAATTACTGCAACAGCAGTCAGAGTCCCAGTTTTTTATGGTCACTCTGAGTCCGTCAATATTGAAACAAAAGCAAAAATCACTGTTGCCGAAGTAAAGGAACTCCTTGCCAATGCACCCGGTGTGAAACTTACTGATGATGTGGAAAATAACATCTATCCCTTGGCCACCAATTGTGAAAGTGAATTTGATACCCTTGTTGGTCGTATTCGTGAGGATGAATCCATTGAAAATGGTATCAACATGTGGGTTGTGTCTGACAACATCTTAAAAGGTGCTGCTCTAAACACCGTTCAAATCGCAGAAGTATTTATCAAAGAATACAAGTAATTGCGAATAATAAGCGGACAGGCCCGAGGAAGAAAACTTTTCACACCAAGGCATTCAGCAGATATACGCCCAACTTCTGACAGGGCCCGTGAGGCACTCTTCAGTATTATTGGACAAAGAGTTGAAAAGGCATGTGTACTTGATTTATATTCAGGTACCGGGGCTCTTGGTCTTGAGGCCTTGAGCCGTGGGGCTGAGGAAGTGCTCTTTATCGATTACTCTCACGCTGCTCTGGAGCTTACCCGTCGAAACTTTGAACTCTGCAATGGGAAAGAGGCACAATCACTGATAATCAAGCACGACCTTCGACGTGGAATTACTCTTTCCCAGCAAATGCTTCGAAACTGTACTGAGGGTTTTGATCTTATCTTTTTAGACCCACCTTACGGTAAAGGATTGGCTGAAAAGACGCTTCAGGATATAGATAACAGTGAGCTTTGTGCTAAAGATTCTTTGATTATAGCAGAGGAAGCAAGTGGTGTTACATTACCTGACAGTTTTCCACTGCAACTTAAGCTACTAGATCAACGACGATACGGTGATACCCAGTTTTGGTTTTACACATGCAGCAATAATGAATAAACTTTTACCTTAAACACTTCTTTCTTATTATGGCCTCTAACTTAAACAGCCACAAACGCAAGAGTCTTGCCATATATCCCGGCACCTTTGACCCAATAACCATGGGGCATCTCGATATCATTGACCGGGCCTTAAACTTATTTGATAGAGTTATCGTTGCCATTGCGATTAATCCAGGAAAAAAGCCACTTTTTTCCCTTCAGGAACGCATAGAAATGATAAAAAAATGCTTCCCTGATGATTACTCCCGGATTGAGATCGATACCGTCTCCGGCCTTCTCGTTCAATACGCAGCTGAGAAAAATGCCACCGCAATTATCCGTGGCTTACGTGCTGTTTCCGACTTTGATTATGAATTCCAGCTGGCATTAATGAACAAAAAGCTTGAACGTGAAGTTGATACAATTTTCCTGATGCCCGGCTTCCGCTGGATCTACATCAGTTCCTCTATCATAAAAGATGCCGCCAGACACGGAGGCGATGTTTGTGAACTTGTCCCTGCCCACGTTAACCAGGCGCTGTTGAGTGTCTTTAGGAACAATTAATCTCGGTTCAGCACTATGGCAGCTCACCACCAATCGTCACTATCACCATCAAAACGTAAATTCCTGATCATTTGTGCAAGTTTTGCCGCATTGTACCCAATCATTCGCTTTCTTGGTTTTAATGTTCCCAGAAAACCACGGATTATCGAGGTACCTAACACCCTCGGAGCTGGAACTTTTCATACAGCACATGACTTTATACTTTTTGATGACGGAACAGACGCGTGGGCAATATCCAGGCGTTGCACCCACTTAGGCTGTTCTGTTAATTACCATGAAAAGGAAAAAATAATTGAATGCCCCTGTCATCAAAGTCGATTCGCGACAACAGGTGAAGTACTCCACGGCCCTGCCACGAAAAGTCTTACGCAATACAAAGTAGAAAAACTAGATGCCGGTGGCTATATTGTCACAATCTGAACTCGAGAACAGTACACCTGACATAGATTCTGACGGTGGCTTTTTTGCAATCATCAAAGCTCTGCGTTGGGGGGAATATTCTCTTCTTGCCCTTTATATATCAGTGCTTTCCGGAGTCGTAGTGGCCCTACAATATGATCCCGCCACACCTTTCTATTCCGTCTCTACCATGGATCTTCTGGTCCCCTATGGAGCGTATTTTCGTTCACTGCACTTCTACTCAAGCCAACTCTTTTTTCTCTTTTCAATCGTCCATCTTGTAGCAGTTTTTGAAGAGACACAAGATTTCACACGAAAACAATGGGGACTGCTTGCCATGA
The DNA here is from genome assembly GCA_022712895.1 of Desulfocapsa sp. Lineage (GTDB taxonomy): Bacteria > Desulfobacterota > Desulfobulbia > Desulfobulbales > Desulfocapsaceae > Desulfocapsa. The sequence goes on along the minus strand of JAFLJS010000023.1, from coordinate 50,417 downwards.
GTATCCCCGTGGCACTTCTAGTTCTCTTTACAGGATATGTTTTGCGCGCTGATTCGACTGGATATTCAGCCGGAATGATCGCAGAAGCAATTATTCTTGATATTCCATGGATTGGAAATAACCTAAATGATATACTTTTTTCCATTACGGATAATGGAATGAGACGGATCTATGTTAATCATATCATTTCATTTGGTTTACTCTGGGGATGGATGGTCTGGGGACATGTTAAAAAGTATAAGGTGTCCTTTGAGCGCAACCTACTGCTTACTGTAGGTATTTTACTTTTCTCCGCATTCATTCTAGCACCATTTGAACCGGATCACCTTGGAATCACTCATATTGCCGGTCCCTGGTTTTTTCTTGGCCTTCAGGAACTGCTTCGCTATATGCCACCACTTCTTGCCGGAATTCTAATCCCTTCGATATTACTGCTGTCCCTCTTTTTCCTGCAAAAGAAAAATGGAATCTATCGATTCTGTCTCTTTTTGATCATTGGATGGTTGTCCGCTTACGTCGTACTGACGGTGATTGCTTTAACCCGTTAAACTGAGGTGATATAGAAAAAGTGGACCCTTACTTAAGATTGAAATAATAATCTTTGAGGAAGCAGCCTTCTTTGCGAAAGAATCAGCGTCAGATTTCACTTTATTGATTCAGTGAGGATGGCATATCCTTTGTATTTATTATGCACAGTTGTATTGCTTCAGGCGCTGTTGTTATTATAGCTGGCGAAACAGAAGGACAACTAATTGACAGGTGGATTTCAAGCGAATATCCACTAGTATCCTAGATAGCAGTGCTCTTCGTGGCAGATTGTTTTTTTACAACTACTTGAGAAATTTCATTTTTAAAAATAAATACCCCACAATAAGCTAAAACAATTGAGATGATTGGGTTCAGTATGTTGAAGAATGAATACGGAAGAAAAGCCATATTATTCATTCCTAACGTTACAGCAAAAAATGCTCCTGATGTCGTCCAAGGGATGAGAGGTGCACTAAGGGTAACGCCCTCCTCCACACAACGAGAAAGCATTCGTTTTTGCAATCCTAGATGGGCGTAAGGTCCACGAAATAAGCGACCCATTAATATGGTCGTTAAATAATTTTCCCCTAGAGCCATATTGCCTAACACACCACTTACGACAGTAATTGACACCATATGTGAAAGCGATTCTATTCGTTCAATAATTCTTTCAACCACCACTTCAAGGAATTTCATTTCATCTAGGATACCACCTAAGGAAAGAGCAAGAAGGGCAAGAGAAAATGTCCACATCATACTCTGTATTCCCCCACGGCTTAACAGTTTGTCAACAACGTCGACACCGGTTTCTGAGGAGTAGCCGGAATTAAGAACGGTCAATACATCAGAAAATGAGGTACCTTGGATAACCAGTGAAACAATATTAGCAACAATAATTCCAGCCATCATAGAAGGAAGTGGTTGGACTTTAGCCATGTTTAAAATCAAAAGAACTATGATCGGAGAAAGAAGCCAATAATTTATTTCAAACTGGGTTGAGAGTGTATCTTTAATAACTTCTATTTGTTGGACATCAACAAAAGATTCACCATATTGCAATCCAATCACGGCATACAAAATAAGTGCAATAAGATATGCTGGTATGGATGTGTAGGACATCGCTTTAATATGCTCATACAAATCAACTTCAGCGGATATAGAAGCTAAATTTGTTGTATCCGATGCAGGTGACATTTTATCTCCAAAAACGCTACCTGAGACAACGGCCCCTGCAACAATCGGTAACGGAACACCAAGACTTTGCCCGATACCCATCAAAGCTAAGCCAATTGTACTTGCTGTTCCCCAGCATGACCCGGTTGCTAATGACATCATGCTACATAAAATTAAAGTCGCTGGTAAAAAGAAGACTGGGTTTAATAGATCTAATCCATAATATATTAAAGCTGGTACAGTTCCAGAATCAATCCAGGAGCCAACCAACATACCTATAAGAATGAAAATGAATAAGGCGACGATTGCCCTTGAAAGCCCTTTGGTCATAGCTCCTTGTACTTGAGTCCAAGTATAACCAATTGCCACGGAGATTACTGAGGTGGAGATAATACCTAATATTATCAAAACATGTAAATCAACCTTCCAAAACATGATCCCGACTATAAGAAAACCAACAATCAACGACATCGCAATTAATGCTAAAGAAAAGGAAGGGCGTATTGCCTTGGAATTTTTTGTATTTTCCATAAGAATTACCTTTAATCATCTATTGTTTCGATCTATATAGCGTCGAGGGTGAAAACTGTCACCAGCCCCGATGGGCTGATGACAGTTTGACTCAAACAAATAAAAATTGATTGTCATTCTGGTATATTGGAAATGTACCAGAATGACTTCCCTACTTTATAAAGTCCAGATTCTCATTGTAGAGGCTCAATTATGTATCCACATTTCATAGTGCATCAGGTTGTACATTCATCAATAAGATACAGAATGTTCTTATATGATTTCTTACCATGCAAAGTAAGTCCTACTTCACATGTTCTTGAAGTGCTATACCCCTCTGTACAATCTCTGGTTTGGGCTTCTAACGTTTTTAAAGCTGATGCATTCAATTTAGGGTGAGTAAATCCTTTATCTCCTGAAAAGCCACAACAAAATATTTTTTCAGGTATAATTACCTCTGTTACACATTTCTCTGCAAGCTCCTTAAATTTCTCAACTAATCCCATCTCACGCATTGAACAGGTAGGATGAAGTGCCACCTTGCGAGATATTCTTTTATACTTCAATTTTCCCTTAAGATGACAAAGAACAAACTCCACTGGCTCCATGAGTTTAAGGCGCGAATCCAATTTCTTTTTCATTCTTGCAAGACATGGACTAGTCTCACACAGAACCGGATACTTTCCGTTTTGAGAGGCCTCTAGCAAAACTTCATTCAATTTTGCCGAACTTGCATCAGCTTCCTCAAAAAGGCCCTTGGTCTCAAACGCTTTACCACAACAAAGTTTGTTGCTTTTACTTGGAATAAGAACGTTCATACCTGCTTTTTCCAAGACATCAATGGTGACCTGCATCATCGGTTTTTCTACTTCAGTGTAGCCCATGATACGTACTGCACAGGAAGGATAATAAACTACAGTATTATCCCCTGCAGTTTGCTCAGTTTTCGGTATTGATTTGCCACCGCAAAGTTCGACATCGCATAGATCCGGCACAGTCATACCAGTGATCGCTTTAACAATAGAACCACTTTTAACAGCTAAATTATGGCCCATTAACTTATGAACTGCATGGGCAACATTAAGCACAGTGTGACCAGTATTTTGTACCAAATGAAATTTAGAGCCAACTTGTCCAGCCACAGCATGGGTAAAGCTTGACGCATCCTGACTGCGTAGTTTGCGCATATATTGTGCAATATCAATACCAAGCGGGCATCTTTTCGAGCACAAACCATCAGTTGCACAGGTATCACGGCCTACTTCATTAAATTTTTTGAGCCAGCGTTCAGCTTTTTCTTTTTCACCATTTTGGATCATGCCAGCGATCGTCCTCACAGCGTAAATACGCTGACGGGATGAAAGTCCAATTGCACCCGTGGGGCAAACATATTCACAAAAACCACAATCGACGCAGGTATCAATTAACGAGTCAACAGGACCAGCATACTTAAGATCTTCTAAATGACAATTTGGATTATCGTTCAAGATTACATTTGGATTTAGAAGCCCTTCCGGATCAATTGTACTCTTCAAGTCTTTCATCACTTGATAAAGATCCTCTCCCCATTCTCGAAGAACAAAAGGAGCCACCGCTCGACCTGTACCATGCTCTGCTTTTAACGCACCACCCAACGATAAAACAACATCAGCCACTTCATCTATGACCCTAGCGACCTTGGCAACTTCTTTCTCATTATTAAGTTGCAGGGGGATCGAGAAGTGCAGGTTTCCGTGGAGCGCGTGGCCATGTACACCAGATTTAGTAAACCCATGTTTATTTAAGATATTAACAAATGCATTGCACGCCTCTGGTAACTGCTTAATTGGCACACAATAGTCTTCAGAATATGCAAACTCCTCAGGGGCTCTTGTACCGGCAAGTATTGGATACAAGGCTCGTCGTAAGTTCCATAGCCCTTCGCAAATTGCATGGTCAGTCTCGAATCGCACTGGTAATACAGGTCTTAAAGGATCGAGAACCTCAATAATACTTTTAGTATTCGCTTCAAGTTCAGCATCGTTTGTCCCCTTAGTCTCCAACAATAGTGCACAGGCATTTTCACCCAGAGTTCGTAATTCATCTGGAAATTCCGGAATTGTTTTCAAAGATTGTAGAGATACTGAGTTCAAAAACTCAACTGCATAAAGTGAACATTTCGCCTCTAATTCCAAAACCCCTTGAATGGCAGTCTCCAGTGAATCAAAACCAATAAAAGCAGTAGCTCTTAAAGGTTTAATAGGGGCTGTTCGCATGGTGATACTATGAATAAACGCAAGAGTACCCTCAGAACCAATAATCAAATGTTTTAATATTTCAATTGGGTCATCATAATCAGTAAAAGCATTAAGACTGTAGCCGCAGGTATTTCGAATCGAGAATTTACGACGTACCTTCTCTTCCATGGACTCGTTATTAAGTATGCGTTGACGAATTTCTATAAGCTCATTCAACATCTCTTCTTTTGTTTCTCTAAAGCGAGTAACACTCATCGAATTCGCAGTATCAACAGTGCTCCCATCCATCAGGGTAAAATGCAGATCTTCCATCATATGAAAGATATTTTTTTCTATTGTACAGCTTAGGCCTGCGGCATTAGTTGCAGCCATACCTCCCATAAATGCACTTCCAATAGAGGATGGATCAGATGTCATAAAACGACCATAGGGTACAAGGGCAGCATTTACCTCTGCACCAACAACGGAACATCCCGTTTTAACCAATCTACCCTCATCAATAATTTCAATTTGGGTCCAATACGGACCAATAAATCTTACTGTTACTTCTTCTGCAATGGTTTGCCCACTTACTCCTGTTCCAGCAGCTCTAAAAGTAATACTTACTTTGTGTTTCCGAGATTGCTTCAGTAGTTCTTGCAACTGCTCCGGATTAGCAATGTCCACCACAGCCTTAGCTTTAGGCTCAAAAGGACTGCCGTCTATGGAATAGGCCTTAACCAGCAACTCATCTGTATAAAGACTAATTTCAGGAAATGATTTTTTTAACTCTGCTGTAAGTTGATTAATAAGTTGCATAAGATCTCCTCGGAAAACACCATGCCTTCCTACATTAAAAAATGTCTGTAATATTTTGAAAAATATGAGAACTGCTCTTCATAAAAGAATCCTGAATGAAGACTTCATTCAGGATTCATCTTTACTCTCAAACCGCGTTGTAGCCACATTCAAAAGATTTCATATTACCAGCTTCAAATTTTTCCTTACCTTTTTTACGGAACATATCATTCATGCCATGTATGCCATCGTCTAGACTAAAGTCACCAAGAAGTTTGATTACGGCTGCTGCCATTATGATGTTAGCACCACGTGGCTGGCCAATCTCCTTGGCTAATGTCGTACAAGGAACTTTGTACAATGTAATATCATCTCGCACAGCAATATCATCCCCGATAATATCATTGTTTATAACAATGATCCCTCCAGGCTTAACTGATGGAGCAAAGGCTGTGTAGGAAGGCCCGTTCATAGCTAGCAAGACATCCGGTTCTTCCTGAGCAGGGTTATAAATCGTATCTTTACCGTATTTTACGGTACAGTTAGCAGTGCCACCACGCATTGCAGAGCCATAAGAAGGTATCCAAGTCGCTTGTTGTTTCTTAAATACTGCTACTTGCGCCATCACAAGACCAGAGGTCAGCACACCTTGGCCTCCAAAACCTGCATAAAGAATCTCACGCATTTTTATTCTCCTCTCTCTCTTTGAAAACCCCTAATGGGTAAAAAGGAACAAGCTCTTCTTCAACTCGCTCCATGGCCTTTAATGCATTAAGACCCCAGTTAGTTGGACAGGGAGAGAGAGCCTCAATCACCGAATACCCTTCACCATTCAGTTGAGCTTGAATTCCATTTTTTATATACCTTTTCAACTTATTCACATTCTTAGGAGAGGTGACACTCCCGCGGGCAGAATACGCAATATTAAACTGATCCGCGACCATTTCAGGGAACCGAAAAGGTTGCCCTGTCAGTTCACAATCTCGCCCTTTAGGTGAAGTTGTTGTTTTTTGTTTCGGCATTGACGTCCAACTCATCTGCCCACCAGTCATTCCAAAGTTAGAATTATTAATTGTCACAACAGTTATATTTTCATTACGGTAAGCTGCGTTCAAGGTCTCTGAGATACCAATGTTATAGGCATCACCATCCCCCTGATAGGCAACAATAGTTGTCTCAGGAGTTACTCTCTTCATCCCGGTTGCAACAGATGCCGCTCGTCCATGGGGACAATGTATGCGATCAGCGACTAAACCACCTCCAAGCAAACTTGAACAACCAACACCAATAGGAAAAATAATATTGTCCAGTTGATTAAGTTCTTCAAGACACTCAGTTATCAATCGAATAACAATGCCATGTCCGCAACCAGGACAAAAGGACATTGGGTTATCACTCATTACAGGGACTATTCTTTCTTTAGCCATTAGTAGACCTCCTTCAATTCACCATTAATGATACGGCCAAACCCCTCTTTGGTAAACTTCAGCGTAGGAACACCGTAAACACATGGTAAACACCATACGGGGACATTGCGTTCGTTTATCACCTTCTTAGCAGTCAAAGCGACATCATCAACCAACTGCCCGGTTGCATTTGCTTCTACCGAGATAAATCCTTTCACATTTGGGTTAACTTCTGCAAAAGCTTTTTCAGGAAATGGCCAAGTTGTAATAGGACGAATAAACCCAACTTTATGTCCTTCTTCTCGCAACTCTTTCACAGCACCTTTCACAGAGCGACCAGGGAGCCCAAAGGCAACGAATACATAATCAGCATCTTCAACCTGACCTGATTCCCAGCGCTGTTCGTTGGCTTTAATAAGCTCATGCTTTTTGTTAAGAGCCTCCGCTTCTTTCATTGAATCACGGTCAAAAATACCTATCTTTTTGTTGCTATAGGTTCCATTTAAAGCCCAGCTATGTCTTTTGGGCTCAATGAAGTCTGGCATGTCACATGGTTCCATCATTTGACCGAGAGCACCTTCTGTCATAAAAATTGTCACAATGCGGTATTTCTCAGCCAGATCAAAAGCAGGTGCCATAAGGTCAACAGCCTCCTGTATGCTTTCAGGGCTAAGAACAATACAACGATAATCACCATTACCACCGCCACGTGTCTCACGAAAATAATCACATTGAGATGAGTAAAGGGTACCCAAACCATTTCCGTACCGGACGACATTGATAACGACACAGGCCAGTTCTTCATCAGAAATACATGAGATACATTCTTGTTTTAAACTGATACCTGGACCTGATGACGCCGTTAATGAACGGAACCCGCAGGCAGAGGCTCCCATCACCATATTAATACTAGAGACTTCACTCTCGGCTTGAATAAAACTACGGCCAAGTTCTGGCAATCGGCCAGACAAATATTCCATGATCTCCGTTGAAGGAGTAATCGGATAACCTGCATATAATTGAACACCTGCTCGCACAGCAGCTTCAGCTATAGCTATGTTTCCTTTTATCATATCACCCATTTTGCAGGCCTCCATTTTCTGAGGGATTTTTAACAATACTATACACTCCATCAGGACACATAATATAACAAATTCCACACCTTATACATATTTCATCATTTACACAGGCATAGTTATACCCTGCTGTATTTAATACTTCTGAAAAGGTGATTGCCTCATTGGGGCAATGTTGTGCGCAAAGATAACACTGCTTACAACGCTCCAATTTGACGTTCATTATTTCCATAACAAATTACCTCTAAAATAAAATCTTACATTAGTCCGGTGGGCACACAAACAACTTGAAAGTTGACATGAAAAGGGAACGACATATAATTGCGAAACATACGCATATTCTCTTTCAGTCCCACCGGGTTTATAGCTAAATAAGTTGCATCGACATCTAACTGGACGATACGACAGCGATTGGTTGAAACTATTGAGGAACACCAACCTTTTGAGCAAGCACCTTCTTGTAACGAAAGGTGAGAAGTGCACTCACGATTCCGATGCCACACACAACAATATTGTAGATAAAAATCATGGCATAGGCATCGTTTCCATAGGTATCAATCCAGTTTCCAAAGAGAATAAAGATAAAAAGATCAGGACTGTAACCAATGGCACAAACAATACCTGCTGTAATTGCGGCGTATTTAATAGGTATTTTAACTTCAGATGGAACAGCAAACATTGCACCACGCGCTGTAAATGTAACAACACTCATGAGTATCATAAGACTGATCGCTATAGCTAGTGGAGTGCCTTCTGGCAAAAAGAGAATTGTCACTAAAATTATAATCGCACAAGCCCAGCTTACGAAAAGAACCTTCGTTACAGAATTAAACTTATCTCCCAGGTATCCACCGACAGGACTAAAGAAAAACCGAATGCCATAGGTACGAAGAATTGCGAGCCATCCTGAAAAAACGACTGAAACACCAAGTACACTGGTGAAATATGGCGTAAAATAAGATAGCGAACAGTACAAAGTATAGGTGGAAAACACGGCAATACCCGCAAACCAGGTACCAGGACAACTTAAAACAATAAAGAAATCTTTGGCGGTGATTGGCGCTTTTTTTACCACAGCATCCTGTTCACTCTCATTACGACGAGAAAGGGCCTTAGCTGGACTATCAATTAAAAAATAAAGAAAAGCAGAACAAAGAATTCCACACATGCCAAAAAAGACGAGAACATATTTCAGACCATAAACTTCGTTGACATACCGAGCAAAAATCCACATTGCACCAGCATTAATAATAACTGAACCCATTCCAGCAAAAGACTCTGCCCATCCAAAAACTTTACCCTGATCCTTCTCACTCACGAGCAAACGAACAATCTTAATATGTGCAGGAAAAAGCATTAACAATCCAAAAATAGCGAAACCAAAAAATGTTAACATCGCAAACTGATAATTCAGATTAAAAGCAAGTAGGATTGATAAGATCGATGTGCCAAGCAATCCGCAAATGTAAATAGTTTTATGGTTATATTTGTCAGATAAGATACCACCAATGGGAGCGCCCAAGATATTGCCAACACCGAATATAGCAATCAAATAACCTAACTGAGCATTGGTTGCTCCCAGGGCATTACGAACAGCATCATAAAATACATATTGCACAAACGGGACTGCGTAAGTAATCGCGTAAGCCATACCAGCGAAAAACAACGTTAGGTAAACACGGGGTCCAAAATTAATATTTATCGACATCAACCTCTCCTTTATTCTTTGGTTTTATAACCAATTAACTACAATTAGATCACATTCATCCGAAAATGGGATCCACTTCAATTTCTATGAACTCGCCATTAGACAAGCTAACGCTATTGAATTTATCTTTACCTCTGCACTGTCTGAACGAGAGCCGAGGATTACTGGATGTTGTGTTCCAAGCACAAGTCCTGCCCATTTAGCTTTACCGAGAGTGAGCCATGATTTACCCAGAACATTACCGGTTTCAATATTAGGAGAAAGGATGAGGTCAACATCACCAGTGATTGCGCTATCAACGCCCTTATGCTTTGCAGCCTCGGGATCGAAAGCAACGTCAAAGGAAATGGGTCCTTCGACAATACAACTGCCAAAAGCCCCTTTTGAGGCAAGTTTGCTTAAGATATCTGCGTCAACAGTTGCTTGCACTTTAGGATGAACTATTTCATTAGATGTTAGAACTGCCACTTTGGGCGTAGCAAAACCAAGAGTGTGTAGGGCTTGAAGAGAATTACGTAAAATATCTTTCTTTTGCTCCACGTCAGGGGCCACATTAATGCCACTGTCACTACAAAAAATGAGTTTATGATATTCCTTGATTTCATAGGCTGCAAATGCACTTAAAAGCCCATCACCTCGAATACCATTTTCTCGATCAAGAATGGCGCGCATATAATGAGAAGTATTAATAGCGCCCTTCATGAGTACATCAGCTTTGCCTTCTTTCACCATTTCCACAGCCAGTGCTGCACTTTCCTCAGGACTAACACTATGTATTATCTCATATTCTTGAAGACCAGCCGCTTCAGCTGCTTTCTGCACAGTCTCCTTTTGGCCAACCAATATAGGGAAAACTATCCCCATATCTACAGCCATTTTCACAGCTTTCAAAAGCTCTATATCGTCAGCAGCAGCAACACTAAGCCGAAAACATTTTTTTGTTTGAACTTCTCGAATCATCTCTTTAAAGCTTAGTAACATAGGAACCCCTCCCCTAAATACGTATTGTAGAACATGTGTCTCATTTTATCTTCGGAACGCTCGTTCCGTTTTGATCTTCTGCTATTGATATACCAGTATCCCTGTGCTGTCAACATTTTTTTTTCAAACCCACAAGCGACTGATTTGATGAGTTTTTATCTTATATGACTAATATTGCGCGTATAATTATCGAGAGCCAAGAGATGATCTTAGAGTGTGTTAGGCGTGGAGAAAAAAAGAAGAGAATATCAGTCGACAAGAAACATGATTATGTTTCTTGTCGACTGATATTAAACTTAAACATATCAACAGACTACAATGAGCTGAAATTGAGACAACATGCCTTTTAACTGTAAACAAGTCAGTCTACTCATGCATCAATAAACAACTTCAACAACGGTACAAAAGTACCTTACTAATTATTCAAACAAGATCAACTCGTAAAAACCCAGAACTTAGATGGTTAAGTAAAAAGCTTCATATCCGAGGAGTAAATATTTTCTATTATTACGGCGTACTAAGGTACGTCGTAATAATAGAAAATATGCAGCGACGAAGGAGATGGAGAGTTTTTACGACGCCATCAAATAATAAAAGGCGTCTTAGTATAATAAAGGTTTTTCTATACCCTCCAGAACACGAAGAGCACCTGTAGCCAAAGCTTGCATTTCCATTTCACCAGGTAAAATTTTCACTTCAGCCATCCAATGAATACGATTAGTAATAGCTTTCATAATAAATTTTGAATGAGCGATACCGCCAGTTAAAATAATACTATCAACCTTACCACTTAAGGACACGGAATAACTAGCAATCTCCTTGGCTACTTGATAAACGAATGCATCTAATACAACAGTAGCATCCTTGTCACCTGCAACATAGCGTGCTTCAACCTCTTCCAGATTTTTAGTGCCCAAATAATCAAAAAATCCAGCCTTAGTACTGATTTTTTGCACGATTTGTTCGTAATTGTACTTTCCACTGAAACACAAATTAACCAATGCATAGGCAGGTATGGAGCCGCAACGTTCAGGAGAGAACGGGCCATTAGAACGACCACCACTTCCATCGACCATTCGGCCTTGACGATGTGCCGCAATAGATATACCTGAACCAAGGTGAGCAACAATAAAGCCATAATCCTCGTATTTCCCACCGAGTTCCTTAGCAACTTGTCTACAGACAGCTTTGTGATTTAATGCATGAAGCCAACTCGCACGATCAATTTCACGTAACCCTGAGAGACGAGCCTGTTCATCAAACTCATCTACCGAAACCGGGTCTACAATAAAAGCTGAAATACCAAGAGAACTTGCTATCTCATCAGCTAAGATTGGTCCCAGGTTTGATGGATGTTCACCATTTATTGCATTATGTAAATCATTTATCATTTCACTATTAACTGTGTAAGTCCCACCTGGTAGTGGTTTTAATAGCCCACCACGTCCCACTACAGCATCGAGAGAATTAAGCGACTGTCCATGCTCCTCTAAAGTTAATAAAATAGCTTTATTGCGCAAATCCTTTTGTGCAGTAACTGATGAGAACGAGTTAATCTCTTCCTCAGAATGCATAACATTGACATTAATGAGTTCCTTCTCATTTTCAAACACAGCAATTTTTGTAGAGGTTCCGCCAGGATTAATGGCTAAGATCTTCATTAAACAATCTCCTTAAGCACTTTTAACTATATAACGCTAAATCGAAGGCAGTAGTGCGGTAATAGAACTAGAGCGTTTTCGATATTTCTGTTGAAACTTGTTTCAGGTTTTCCACTAACACGTTGATATCTTGTTTGCAGATACGTGCAGTAGGACCAGAAAAACTGATCGCTGCCATCGCCCAACCATCAGAATCAAAAATGGGAACAGCTACACAGGTTAGGCCTAGCTCCTGTTCTTCATTGTCTAGGGCATAGCCTCTTTTGCGTATACGATCTAGCTCTGACACTAAGTCTTCAGAAGTAACAATAGTGTTGTCTGTATGTTTTTCGTAGTTATAATTATTAAATAATTCTGGCATCATGTTTTTCGAAAATGCAAGCAAACACTTCCCTACCCCAGAACAATAACAATTCATACTCGAACCAATTTCAGGGTTTACCGAGAGGGCATGATCGTTATTCTCTTCTTTGGCAACAATCGTACTACGATATATGCCATCATATGGTTCTTCTAGAACAGAAACATTGATCGTCTCCTTAAACGATCTCCCTAATGCTTTGATATAAGGACCGAATATGTCGTAAAGCTTGATTTTTCTTGACATAGAAAAGACACTCACTCCTAGACTATATTTACCTGTGTTTTGGTCCTGTACTAAAAATTGCTTATTTTCCAACGTGATTAAGGTTCTAAATACAGTACTTTTATGCATCCCCATCACTCTACTCAAATGAGATGCACCAACTGGCCGACCAATGTGACTAATGTAAAGCAATATATCTAGAGCACGATCTACAGACTTAATAATATCTGACATGTTTTTCGCCCTTACATAATGATTTCAGGTGATTTCCACGACAAGCACAAAAGAGGTTACACGTATCATACAAATGACTTGTCAATCGACAATGATTACTCTTTAAGGTAATCAGCAAGGTTTTTTTTCTTGTCTTTTGATTTACCACCAAGCGTAGAAATACTATTGTTTTCGGAACGTCCGTTCTACCTTAGTGCATAACGCCAATTTGTCAACAATAAGGAATTTTTCTTATTCTAATAAGATTCTATATTATCGAACAATATCTGTTCAGTTTAGCCCTGCCCGTCAACCTACAACAAAAACGAATCTGCAAGGTATAGAACAATGATTTAGTAACGACATTGTCCCAAAATTTCCTTTACAACTCATGTTTTGAAAAAGCAATCATGCGTCGCAAGCAAGTTTATGAAACTGGAACGCGAATGTTTAATAAACAGAGAGTGGAGGTGTTATCATGAAAAGAACCTGCAAGTAAAGCTAAGTTGATAAAATAAGGAAACAAAAGTTCTACTCTTAACAGCCTTTTAAAATGGGATAATTACAAAACGACATCAGCATTGCAACCGACTCATTTCCAACACCAATAGGAACAAAAAAAGGCCTACTAAATTTTACATTTAGCAGGCCTTTTACTTTCTATAGCAGAGAAAGTTTCGCTTGGGATACTTGTTATTTACAGCTTCTCGGCTAACTCTTTGCGTAAGCTACCGATCTCTTCAATAAACAGTTTTCTGATATCTGTTAACTCCTTCTGCACAAAAGAAGCCAACTGTTCGTCTTCACCCATTGCCTTATAATTACTGGTTTCACTATCCACATCCGTAACATCGGCACCACCAACAGGTTCGACGTGCTCTTCACGAGTTGTTGCTTCTAAACTATGGGTGGCTTGTGCTGTAATTTCTTTAGCTTGGAGCAACAGAATTTGACTTGTACAGCTAAACAGTTTCTCCTGTATCTCATCCACAGACCTTTCACTGGAATCACTCATTTCCAGTCCTGAAACAATCTCCTGCATCAATTCAAGAGCATGGAAATCTTCTCTATTCTGTTCTATGAATTGTGATACAGTAGAAAGCAACTGAAGGAATGTTTTATCAACAAAGCTAGTATCCACACCGCTTCTCAACTGATTGATTTCCGTTAGAATGTCCTGTATTCCATCTTCTCCAACGTTACGCCCGATAGCAGTAACTAAAATTGAAAGCGATTCATAGCGACCAGTATCTGACTCCTCTTCCACCTCTGTAAACTCTACAGCATCGTCATCCTCAACTGCTTCTACATCCTCATCCATCAAAGAATCATCATATTCTTCATCAGGAAGCAAATCCAGTTCGGTATCATCTGCAACCGCTTCAAATACAACGTCTTCGTCTTCTACAGTTTTTACTTCCTCAATTGTCGCTGTAATAAGTGCTCCAGTGGCAACAGCAGCTATGGGTACGACAGTCTCACCAGGTATTGAAAATTCAGCTTCTTCATGGTGGGTACTGGTTTCAATTGCCACTTCAGCAAGGGCTGTTGCGTCATCTCCTGGTACTGTAAATTCAATCTCATCATCTTCTGCAATATCATCAGAATCCACTTCAAAGGCAATTTCTTCATCGCGAGTTGCTATTATATCAATTGGAGTAATGACTTCTTCAACTGTCTCGTCATCGGTATCGTCATCATCAAAAAAAGCAAGCGCAGCTTCTTCAACCGTTTGCGGCGCATCTTCAGCTGCTGATTCTACCAAAAGATCAGTCTCTTCTTCCTGTGCTTCCGCGTCTTCTACAAAGGAATAAACTATTGCTTCTTCAGCCGTTTCATCCTCTTCCGTTATAAATTCTGCTTCCTCATCATCAAGAATATCAGGGCTCTCTTCAACATCTTCAGCCTCTGTATCCTCGTATAGAATCTCCTCTGGTTCTTTCTCAGTGTCATCAGCTATATCGTCATCAAGGAAAGATAAGCCATCCTCAACTTCTGCTTCAGCACTTTCAGTAACACGTAACTCATCTTCACTTTCATCTATAAGAATTGTCTCTTCATCACTATCAAATAAGGCCGGTACTGGTTCAGATTCCACAAAAATAGATTCTTCTTCATCAATTTCTTCATCGTCAAATAATGATGCGGCTTCGGCAACATTCTCAAGTTCTGGTACTACACTGTCCTCATCAGCATCACTAAGAGCTGCAACGACATTTTCTTCTTCAGTGTCACTAAGGGCTGCAACAATATTGTCTTCACCAACATCGCTAAGTGCTGCGACGACATTGTCTTCAGCAGCATCACTAAGAGTAGCAACGACACTTTCCTCCTCAGCGTCACTAAGGGCTGCAACAATATTGTCTTCACCAACATCACTAAGTGCTGCGACCACACTTCCTTCGTCAGCACCATTAAGAGCAGCAACCGTACTATTCTCGTCATTGTCACTAAAAGGTGCGACACTACTATCATCATCAATTTCACTAAGAGCAGCGACAATGCTATCTGCTTCGGCACTATCACTGTCATCGGTTTCCAGTAACTGTTCTGATGTTTCTGTAACCCAACCTTCAGAAGATGTGGCTACCTCATCATCAAAAAAAGCACCCAATCTATCCTCTATTGCCTCCGAGTCAGATTTATCAAATTCGGCGGCAACATTATCTGCATTGAAACCGCTACCATCGTCTGCACCAGATAAGGCAGGAGCAAGTTCCCCTTCCTTCATGGGCAATAACTCCTCTTCCGAATCATCGTCAGCTTCTGTTTCTACCTCAACTCCCTGTAGCTTTTCTTCAGTTTCAACTCCCTCTTCAGTATCACCAACATCCTCAAGACTAAATTCTTCATCAGCCTCGACATCATCTCCAACTATGGCTTCGGGTTTAATGCTAGGAGCTGCTACAGAGAGATCATCTGCAAGCTTTTCCACACTAAAGCTGGAATCCTCATCCACTTCAGCAAGAGCCGGAGCAACTGTACCAGCTTCATATGGCAATGCTTCTTCATCAGAATCATCATCTGCCTCAGTTTCAACATTCACACCAGCCAGTGCTTTGTCTTTATCGCTTTCTTTAAAGCTGCTCTCACCAGATTCCTCGTCTTCATCACCAAAAACAGATGCGAGACGTGATTCCACATCATCAGCGACTACGACATCATCTTCTAATCGGTTAGGCTCCTGGCTATCATCTTCATCTGACAAAGCAGCGGGTGAATCGCCATGATTAATAGAAGATCCGACATCGGAGACAACAGCAGCAGGACTTGCGGCGTCCCTGGTGATGTTAGCTTTAAATTCATTAAATTTTGCAACTTCTGAGAGAAGTAGTTGTTTTTGATCTGGAGCGGACAACTCATTGGTGCTGATTTTTTCAAGGGAGTCATAAAACGAACGCAGTAGTGAAAATGCTCTGGAATTAGACTGACTGCGTTTTTTGTTGATATAAGAACTGAGGGCACCTATCCCTTGTAGGAGGATTAGTTTGGGCTTATTCTGGCCAAAGTTGCCTTCAAGACGCTTCACTTCACTTCCAAGCTGTTGCATCTCACGATCGTTGATCTCCCAATCGATTCCAAGGACCAGTGCTTTTAATGTTTTCAACTCAGAACTGTCTTGACTTTCTTTGTTGAAATCTGAATCTACACTGACGTCTCTTTGAGCTTTTGCCACGGGAATTGAGGAAGAAGTTTGGGGGGATGGTTTTCCTATCTGTGATTTTAATTGATCAAACTTTTTCACATCTGCAAGGAGCAGTTGCTTTTTCTCATCCTCACCCATAGTGTCGTCATTGGTGACAATTTTTTCAAGGTTGTGATAAAAGGTGATAAGTAATTTGATAGAATTAGGGTGAGCACCTGCTTTTTCTTTATAAATATACCTCCCAATCTTACTCAAGCCCTGGACGTACACCTGTTTGATTTTATCCTTTGTCCAAATTTCGCCAAGATCGTGAAGTTCATCGTCAAGTTGCTGCAGGATATCATCGTTAATCTCCCAATCTATGGAGAGAATTATAGTTTTTAGACGGGCAATGGGAGAACTTTCATCTCCACCAACTCCTAAAAGATCTATTGAGTCGGTAGCAAAGGATTCACCCTCATCGATACCAACGGTCAAATCATCTACAAATTGACTTCCGCTCTGCTGTGTCACAGTTCACATCCCTAGAGTAATTTTTTCTGTATTGAAACAACCGTTGACGAAATTATTTTTTTCAAGGTTGCTGCAACATTGTAGCCTGTGATTGCACTGGCTTCAAAATCTGGCACTTGCAAACGACTATTAAGATCTTTCCGTAAAACTGAAATGGGCAGTATTGGCACACCATGCTCCTTCAGATCAACTTTATTATATTGAATAATCAGAGGGAGCTTAAAGATCGATTCCTTATAATCCTGAAGATTCTCGTGCAGTTGATTCAGTGAACGAATATTTTTCTCACGCTGCTTTTCCATTGCATCTGCTACAAAAACTACCCCATCTACACCTTTCAGGACAAGCTTTCTTGTGGCATTATATTTTACCTGCCCAGGTACCGTATAGAGTTGGATTTTGATGTCATACCCTTTGATTTGACCCATATCAAAAGGAAGGAAATCGAAAAAAAGTGTCCGATCTCCATGGGTTTTTAAACTCACCATTTCAGACTGAATCTGATCCCTGAACTTACGATTGATGTATTCAAGATTTGTGGTTTTTCCACAACGTCCAGGTCCGTAATAGACAATTTTTACCTGAACAACTTTCTCTTTTAAGTTAATAAAGCTCAATGCTTTCCCCCTAGAGTTGTCATATCTTGCAAAGTTAGGAATTTTTCACAAAAAATGATCAGCCCTGGCTGGTATCCCAAACCGTTTTAATCTGTTCAATGGCTTCAACAACATTTAAGCGAAGAAAACCAAGGGATATCTCTTTGCCAAACATGGAAATAAGCAAAAGTTCATCATCAATTTTACTAAAATGAATATTTGAGTCCTGACCTTTATGGAACAGCAGTGAAAACTCTGCCTCACCAACAAGCTTTGCCATGGCATCAACGGTTGCAAAGTTACCTGCAGCAAGAGCTGCAAATGAATACACATCATACTTGCTTTCACCATTATCTTTGGCAGTAATGATATTCCCAGCCATATCAATGATAATGACGCAGTCAACGCCGAGTGTTATGAGCTTATCTGACAAAATCGTATCGATCTGTTCAAGTTGCTCCTGACTGACGATTCCATAATTCATGCCACGTACCTCTTCCTTTATTGTGAGTCACCAGAAGCAACTCTTCTTAACTGATTGCACCTGCAACAACGGGGGGCAATAAAAAATAACTTTTTTCCAGTTGTTAACGCTAAATTTTAAAATTAATGAAAATTTAACATGATTGTCAAGCGACGATCTTCTTTCATCAACTATGATGGCGTCGTAAAAACTCTCCATCTCCTTCGTTACTGCACATTTTCTATCATTACGACGTACCTTAGTACGCCGAAATAATAGAAAATATTTGCGCCTCGGATATGAAGTTTTTTACTTAACCATCTGAATTCTGGGTTTTTACGAGTTTATCAACTATAACAAACACTAACCATAATATATCGTTTATCAGTATACGACAGATCAAATATGATATGAAGATGTTTTTTATTTTTTTGTAAAAAAATCATACTGATACTGAGAAGCTATCCCTTCAACACTATAATATCACCATCTAACATCTTGTTTTAACATTACTTGACAATCAGTAAACCAACCGACATATTCACACCCAAAGCTCAACAAGTGAAAACTTATCCACGTCAACAAGTCCTAAATCAGTGATTTTTAAATGCGGAATAACTGGAAGAGCCAGAAAACTCATAAACATAAAGGGATCGTCTATCTGAACTCCAAGTTTTTTTGCAGCTTTTAGAAGTTCCGCAAAGGCATCTGCAACTGATACTGCGTCCTCACAAGACATGAGCCCGGCAACCTCTAACGTTAGTGTTGCCAGTATTATACCATTCGCAACAACCGCAATACCACCCTGCTGATCAACAATGGTTTGCACAGCAAGCATCATATCGTCATCATCCACACCAATGACAGTTATATTGTGAGAGTCATGCCCTATTGTTGAAGCAATCGCCCCGCGCTTGAGGCCAATTCCTTGCACAAATCCCCTGCCAACGTTACCAGTGGCATGATGACGTTCAACAATTGCAAGTTTGATAATATCCCTCTCAGGATCTGCAAGGGCAAATCCATTTTCTGTTTTTATACTCAGCTCAACTTTTTCAGTGATCAGTTCATTTTTAATAATTCTTATAACTCTGGCAGTTTCTGTTTTTGCAGGTAGACTGAATGTGAGATTTCCAATATCTACATTTACAGACTGAAACACTTCGGGATACTTTTTTCGCAACAGATGTTGAGAGCCCACAGGCTCAATTGTTTTGGGCCGTACCGCTTTACCGGCTGCGTAAACTGTTTGTATTTGAATATCCTCTAAACTGCTGAAAACAACCAGATTTGCATCATATCCAGGTGCCACTGCTCCAACATTTCGTAACCCGTAGTAGTTTGCGACATTGATCGTGACCATTTGGATTGCTGTAATAGGATCAAGCCCAAGACTTATGGCCTTACGCAGTATACGATCAAGATGCCCTTCAGTTATCAACTGGTGGGGATGACAATCATCTGTTACCAGCAAAAAACGATTGGAATTTTTAGCAGTGACTGCAGGTAGTAAACTCTCAAGGTTTTTGGCAGTGGACCCTTCACGAATAAATACATACATTCCCGATTGTACTTTTTCGGTTGCTTCAGCAGCTGTCACACATTCATGGTCAGAACCTATCCCACTGCCAATATAGGCCTGAAGATCTTTTCCTGTGAGACCTGGAGCATGCCCATCAATTGGCACACCAGCTTTTCTCCCAATGGCAAGTTTTTCCATCACCTCTTTGTCCTGAAACAAGACTCCCGGAAAGTTCATCATTTCAGCAAGCCCCAGGACTTGCTCTTGCCCAAGCAGAGCCCCTATCATTTCACTATCAAGACTTGCCCCTGAATTCTCAAGATGCGTTGCAGGTACACAGGAAGGAGCCATACAGTATATATTTGTATCAAGCCCTCTACTTTCCTCTGTGAAGTAATCAATCCCTCTAGTTCCTGCAACATTTGCTATCTCGTGGGGGTCGCAGATAACTGTTGTCGTTCCATGCCCTATCACTGTCCGTGCAAATTGACCTGGGCTGAGCATGGAGCTTTCAATATGTATATGCCCCTCCATAAAACCTGGCGCAATATACGATCCCGTGCAATCGATTTCCTCTATCCCGGAATACTCGCCAATACCGGCAATTTTTGTTCCACAAATTGCTATATCCGCCTTCTTTGTATCACCACAAAAAACATCTATAATCGTACAGTTTTTTAAGACAAGATCTGCTGGCTCCAGACCTCTTGCCTGCATGATTTGTTTTTCCATCGATGTTTGTTCTCTCATTTCGACCTTCCATATTTGCCAAAGTAAACCCACCCAAACAGATCAATTGAATACTGCCAACGACCTCTAAATCGGCACAACTGCAATATGTCACAGCGTTGCGCTCAACCATTCAGATTAAACTAACTTTAGAATTATTTATTTTAAAATAGTTTTTAAGACTGCCACAGTAAAAAGCAGCTCTTCTATCTATACAATAATGGACTCGTAAAAAGTCCGGAAACATGATGGGGTTGTAAAAAACTTCATATGCGAGTCACGAAATTTTTCTATTATACAATGACTCTTCCGTGAACACCAAATCATTCTCCATCAATTTCACCATTGCATGAGCAAATTGAATCTGATAAAACCTCTCTTTTACCATGAAAAAAACAAAACCACCTATCCCAACACTTCTACCTGGCAATTTTTTAATTGATTCCCACTGTCATCTTGATATGGACAGTTATGAGGAGGATCTGGATGCCATACTCAAGAGAGCTCAAGAACACGGCGTTCAATCTATCATAACCATTGGTATTGACGAGAAGAGTTCTATTGCCGCTGTCAAGCTGGCCCATAAGTACCCATTTGTTAAAGCCACCGTTGGCATACATCCCCACGATGTTGAACAAATTGAAAAGGCGACCTACACTCGTTTACAAAAGCTTGTTCAAGAGAACAGAGAACAAGTCGTTGCATATGGTGAAATTGGCCTGGATTACGTAAAAAACTACTCTCCAAAAACTACCCAACTGCGCACTTTTGAAGAACAGTTATCCGTGGCAAAAGGGCTCGAACTTCCGGTTATCATCCATGATAGAGAAGCACATGATGATTGCCTCTCACTTTTACAGGCCATGGCACCATTTCCCAAAGGTGGTGTTATGCACTGTTTTTCAGGCAATATCAAACTTGCCGAAAAAGTGCTTGATCTTGGTTTCTATATTTCGATACCTGGAGTAGTAACCTTTAAAAATGGGCTCGACCTTCAGGAAGTAGCAAAAAAAATGCCACTTGAGTCAATGCTTCTTGAGACTGATGGCCCCTTCCTCTCTCCTGTGCCATGGAGGGGAAAGCGTAATGAACCAGCCTATGTTGCCTATACTGCACAAAAAATTGCAGAGTTAAAAGGAATCACCATTGAAGAAGTAGCTGAGCAGACAAGTAGCAATACCTTAAAGCTCTTTCACTATACCTTAACCCACTGAATGTTATGAGTATCGGCACAAACCTGAAGCGCATCCGTGATGAAATTACAACTACAGCCCTTTCTTGCGATAGAGATCCGGCAACTATCAAATTACTGGCAGTTTCAAAACGTCACTCCATTGAAAGTATCCAGGAAGCCATTGCTGCTGAACAGTCCTGTTTTGGTGAAAGCTATATTCAGGAAGCACAGGAGAAATGTAAACTTTTAAAAGATGTTTCCTTTCACTTTATTGGCCACATACAAAGCAACAAGGCTAAACTTGCAGCTGAACTTTTTCAAGTTATAGAGACGGTCGATAGGTTAAAACTTGCAAGAGCATTGAACAAACACCTTGAAACATTAGACAAAGATATTGACATCCTGATTCAGGTTAATATTGGAAAAGATCCAAAGAAATACGGTGTCGCCCCCGATGAGACAATATCGCTGTTAGCAGCTATAAAAGAGTTTTCAAGACTGCGACCAGTTGGATTAATGACCATGCCGCCATTCTCAACAGACGACGAGGAGACCAGATCTTACTTTAGAGCTCTACGTCTGCTCAGCCTTGAATGTGCAGAAAAAGGGTTGTTTTTTGACAACCATTGCGTGGAATTGTCCATGGGAATGTCACATGACTTTAAGCTTGCCATCGAGGAAGGGTCAACATCTATCCGCATTGGCACAGCTATCTTTGGAGAAAGGCCGAACCTGTAGCCTGCCACCTGTGGTTACGAGAGAACTCTCCTTTTTTTGCATAGTCAAAGATATAGCTAAAAATATTCATCCATACTCCCACCTTTCAACGTAAATCACCTAACGTACTCCGTGAGGGAATAATGACAGATCATTTACAACGTGTGATATCAGAGGACGGCAGATTCTTTGGGCTTGCCTGCGTCACAACAGATTTGGTCGCTGAAGCCTGCCGACGCCATGATACTGGCCCTGTTGCAGCTGTGGCACTAGGACGTGCACTCACCGCAAATGCGTTGCTTGCCGCACTCTTAAAGGATGATCAAAGAGTAATGCTGAAATTTGAAGGCAATGGTCCTCTTGGCAAGATTATCACAGAAGGATTATGTTCAGGTGAACTGCGCGGATACGTTGCACACCCTCATGCTCATGTTCCATTAAAAAATGGTGTTATTGATGTGGCGGCTGGAATTGGCAAAGCCGGGTTTCTAACAGTTACAAAAGATATTGGTGTTAGTCGAAATTACGAAGGAACGACCCGGCTCTATACAAGTGAGATTGGTGAGGATGTAGCCTACTACTTAGCTGAGTCTGAGCAAATACCATCTGCAATAGGTGTGGGTGTTCAGGTCAACTCCAGCGGCACCATAGTATGTGCAGCAGGATTCCTGGTGCAGTCACTACCCCCTTCTGATGAAGCTCTCATTGACAGCCTCGAAAGCAATGTTAACACTCTTGGCTCAGTTACCAGCTTTATTCAGAGGGGTAAAACACCAAATGATATGTTGGAAATCTTGTTTGGCGCTATTCCTCACAAAACTCTTTTCCAACAACCCTTGCGTTATCAATGTTCCTGTAGTCAGAATAAAATGCAAAAAGCGTTATTAACCCTGAACAAAGATGATTTAATAAAGCTTAAAGAAGAAAAGCCTGACGGCGTGGAAGTCCGTTGTGAATTTTGCGCAAATATCTATCTCTTCAATAAGTCAGCTTTGCAGACAATTATTGACAAACTATAAGTTCCCGCCACCTTCAATGTGTAATTATGAAAAATTTATTCTATTTTTTTCGAGAGACACCGGAAATACGCATTCCTAATCCGCTAAATTTTAAAAATAACAAAGTTAGCAGAATCGAAGTAATTCAGCATTACGGCTTCTCAAAATACAGTAATTACGATAACTCCTGCGGCATCAAGACTTCGCTATGTGCACAGCTTTTACTCTTCTGGATTGGTGTCATTGCTCTCCTGCTTTGTGGTTCTGCCTCTGCGGCTGAAGAGACAACAAACGACAAGATCAACCACGCCCTGCGAGGAGATTGGGGGCAAGTAACTCTCAACATGCGTTATCGTTATGAACGTGTGGTTGAAGAGGGCTTAGAAGCAGCCAATGGTGATCCTGTTCGTATTCGTATCGGGTATCTAACACCAACATTTTCAGGCTTTCAAGCTTATACTGCTGTACTAGGCAACACTCCGGTTTTCCAAGATAATTACAATGACAACTCCAATGGAAAGACTGACTATGCTGTCATTAGTGATCCCAACGAAATGGCATTGGATGAGTTATGGCTTACCTACGTGAAAATTCCAGACACGATAATCAAGGGTGGACGCCAACACATTGCATGGGACAATGAAAGATTTATTTGCAATGCTAAATGGAGACAGATGGGACAATCTTTTGATTCCATAACTCTGTTTAATCAGTCCCTTGGTAATTTTTCTGCAAAAGCAGCATATCTCTTAACGGCCCTTACCACTGAAAACAAAAAAGTGGATATGCATTCACCTCTGCTTAACCTCAACTACACTATTCCAAGGATCGGCTCAATTATCGGCTACGGACTCTGGCTGGATTACGATGACCCAGATGATTCAGGGCCTTTTGAATATGCCTATTCCGCACAAACATATGGATTGCGTTGGAATGGATCGCCTTCAATATCAGAAAAGTTAAAACTCCTTTACACTTTAGAATATGCCACCCAATCAGAGTATCAGGACAACCCCAAAAATTTTACCACCGATTATTTCATTATTATCGGCGGCCTCCTACTCCCTCGACAAACTGCAATTTTTAAAAACTTCAGCGGATCTATTGGATACGAGATCTTTGGTTCTAATAATAACGTATCCTTTCAGACACCCCTGGGAGCTAATCACAGATATAATGGCTGGGCTGATATATTTGGAAAAACTAAGCCATCCACCGGCTTACGTGATCTGTATGGAATCTTAAGTGTCAGCGTGGCCGAAGTGAAGGTAGATCTTCAATACCATGATTTTAATGCCGATGCCGGAGGTAGCTACTATGGCACTGAATATGACATCAAAGTGACACGGAAATTTGGGGAATATTACGAAATCCTGGCATCTTTTTCTTCCTATGATGCCAAGGAGTACAAAACAGATACTGATAAATTCTGGATACAACTGACTGTGAACTTTTAGTATATAAAATGAGGTAACAACAATAGTTATCCTGCCACATAAAAGTGGGGTTACAGTTTAGCCCTTTTTCTAATTTACTTTTTACGTTCAGCAAGCCAAATCATATGACGACTACCTCCTTTGCGTCCCCGTGCCCGAACGGTGACCTCTTCCACCTTGAACCCGACCTGTCGTAACAGCTTGGAAAAAGCTGGATCAGGACTGGCAGACCAGACTGACAAAATCCCTGAAAATTTTAAAGCAGCATATGCGGCGCTCAAACCAGATCTGGTATAAAGCCAATTGTTGTCAGCACGGGTCAAGCCATCAGGTCCATTATCCACATCAAGAATAATGGCATCATAGGTATGTTTTTCTTCTTTCAAAATCTGAGCGACATCGATCTCCTGTACCGAAACCCTACTGTCTTCCAGAGGGAACCCTGCAAGACTAGCGAGTCGTCCCCTGTTCCATCTGACCACTGCTGGAACCAATTCGGCTACTACCACCTGAGCCTGGGTACCGAGTTTATCTAAAGCAGCCGCCGCTGTATACCCCATGCCAAGCCCACCTATCAAGATCTTAGGCGAGGGATTATTGACAATCCTTGCACAGGAAAGCTCGGCCAATGCAGTCTCCGAGCCATGTACACGACTATTCATGAGTTCACATCCGTCCACACGGATAGAAAACTCATCGTCTCTCCTATACAATCGTAGCGTTTCTGTGCCACCTGGCACCGGAGTACTATCCAGTAATTCCCAAGGAATCATCTTGACCTCTCTTCATCTACTTCATTGCTGTAAATTTATTATCTTTATGACGCACCCCAGTACGCTGAGACAACAGATTTTTTATGCTTCTCTCATGATTTTTTTTGAATCCATCTGCGAATCAGGATCTCACAAAACCATCATCTCCAACTTAACGACAATTTTATTGATCCCGGATATCAGGACGGATTACAGATATTGGCGACCAGCAGTTTCAAACGGACGAGGGCAGCATCGATATCAGCTAGACAAGTAAAAGCCTTAACATCGTCAGCCTTAGCCAAATCGAAACCACCATGTAAGGGATGACGCCTAAGCAAGGCAGATACAAAAGCACGGTCTAGACGATCATCAGATTCATCAGACTGCTGAGTCTCAGCGAGATCATACCAGGCACGAAATAATGACTCCCGCAGAGCCAGTCGTATCTCCTGCTGGAGATCTAGTATAGCTGTAAAACCATGCCGAAACAGGTCAGCTATATGGCAGGTACCCAGCAAGTCGGACGCTTTGGCAACAGCTGCGGGATCGTCCATTGGGCTCTTAACTTTATCTTTAGCCAACAAGGATTCCAAACCTAGGGAAATGGTGTCCCGCACCCGTTCTGCAATACTGGAAATATGTTTTGTGTCCTTCGTCTTTTCGCCATAGGCAACAATCGCACTGTTTATGGTCCAGACGATTTCCTGCTCCAGACGTGACAGCTCTTCCTGGTTTGTTATCAGGGACAAGGCCTGTTGTAACAAGGTGGTTTCGATTAACGACTTTGCATACACGGACGGTAGCTTGGTGGGTAGACTAACAATCGGCTTTTGAGGTCGAGGCGACGACTTGCGAATATCTGGCCGAGTGAAAAGAAGGAGAGCCTCATCGGGGGTTACAAAACCGATATCCTGCATGCGGCCGCTACGGAAACGTAAGGCCTCTTCTTCGATCTGAGTTGACAGATCCACGCGAACCTCGCTAAGGAGTTGATGAGTAGCCGCTAAATCGTATTGGTACATGGCATCCAACAAAGTAAAAGGATGGATTTTGAGCTTAACGTCTTCCTTAGCCTCCAGAAGATAAAATCCATCTGGAGTCATGGCGCGAGACGTGCCCTTCTCCATGTCCATTTGCGGGACCTCATCAGTATCAGGGTCAAACACCGTGATGGTTTTAGCCATAAAAAGAAGCTGAACCACATAGCCCAGTGAGAAAAAAGTCTCCGCCAGAGTTTCAGGACCAGCAAGTGAAAAGGTGGTCAACCATTCATCGAGACTGTCGACAGCAAAGTCGTGCCGGTTCCAGCAGTCAAGATCGACACAAGTCTCTAATTGTTTTTGATTGAGCTCAAGAAGAATGGGAAGCGCCCGATCGAATCCAACCTCCCTGACGATGTAGTAGGCTTCCAAAGGTTCCAGGGCTGCAACCTCCTCTGCCAAATCGGTGGAAGCTAAAAGTCGTTCACCACGACGTGCCATTGCACGGGTCAGATCAGCACGAAATGGAGTTAATTCTACAATATTATTATTGGCCATTTTTTTTATATCACTTAGAAGTGCTTTGAATATTTTTAACTCGTCCAACAGCACTGTTTTCCAAGCGAACTTTAATGCCATGTGGATGGGTTGGGGATTTTGTCAGGATATCTTTTACAATTCCCTCTGTGAGTTTGCCAGAACGCTGATCCTGTTTTAAAACGATTGAGACCCGAATCCCAATTTTAACATCTTTTCGATTAATACCATTCATGATTATTTTTTCTTTAATTACATTATTGATATGGGCAAAGAAACATTAGGAGACATTGAAAGTAGCTTGCCGCGTTCTGTAGAAACAATATAGTTAGTGTACCATCTTTTCTGTAAATTGAAATAAAGCCTGGCAGGTGTAGACCACTGCTTCTCCTTTTGGATTGTATTCATCACATAAACCAACCGTAAGCAGAGAACAATGACCTGCTATACAGAAAATACCCCTTTTGAACAAGCGATAAAACAGTTGCTTGCAAATAGTTTCAAGTATCCCAACAAGAGAACACGCCATTGCCAGTCTCTCAAAACTAAGCAAAATGCAACCGTTTGATGGAGTATTGGCACAATGGATTGAAACGAATTCCGATTCGTCTCCCTTTGCTCAACGGATCTTCTCTAGTAGTTAAATGAATAACACGATGCATTGAAACAGGATTGGATGATGGTTCAATCGTAAAGGTTAATGCAGCCATAATTGCAATTTTACGCTATAACAAGTGGCTAAGGGCAACATTGAATGGAAAATTGCAGCATAACACCGATGGAATGCAGTAGGCTATGCCAATAACTACTCTAATTTTGACGAGCAATATAATGGTACGACGCAGAGGCCCAGGTTTTTACGACGCCATCAACTTTGCGATTCTGAATAGACGACTGGTCGACTATTGAAGACCACTGAGTATAACCTGTTAATTGGATTAATTCCCTCATTAAGGAGTATACAATTTCAAAAAGGTTACAATACTATGGGACAAAATAAAATTATAAATCGCCGTATTGTGCTTGCTTCCCGCCCTGATGGTGCACCGGTTCAAGACAATTTTCGTTTAGAAGAACTTACCGCACCAGTGCCGGGTGAAGGAGAGGTATTGTTACGGAGCATTTTCCTGTCGCTTGATCCGTATATGCGTGGTCGAATGAATGATGCTCCATCTTACGCTCCCCCTGTGGATGTCGATGCAGTAATGGTGGGCGCTACTGTTTGTCAAATTGAAGATTCCCGCAACCCTGATTTTGAAAAAGGAGAGTGGGTTCTGAGCTATAGCGGTTGGCAGCTCTATGCATTATCAGATGGTTCCGAGCTGACCAAGCTGGGAACAAACCCTGCAAACCCAACGTTTGCTCTGGGAATTTTGGGAATGCCAGGATTTACAGCCTATATGGGGCTTCTCGACATTGGCAAACCACAGCAGGGGGAAACCTTGGTTGTGGCTGCTGCAACTGGTCCTGTTGGTTCTACCGTGGGGCAGATCGGCAAAATAAAAGGCTGCCGTGTGGTTGGCGTTGCTGGTGGGCCAGAAAAATGTAGCTATGCCAAAGAGACTCTAGGTTTTGACGAGTGCCTTGACCACAAAGAACCTGATTTTGCAGATCAGCTGAAACAGGTCTGCCCGGATGGCATTGATATCTACTACGAGAATGTTGGCGGAAAGGTTTTTGATGGTGCCTTACCATTACTTAATGTTGGCGCCAGGATTCCTGTGTGCGGCCTTGTATCACGATACAATGAGACCAAACTCCCGGATGGACCTGATCGTTTATCGCTTCTCATGGGAACAATCTTAGTCAAACGCATCAAAGTGCAGGGTTTTATCATCTTCGATGATTATGGTCATCGTTACGATGAGTTCGCACTGGCCATGACAGAGATGCTGAAAACTGGAAGAATCCATTATCGGGAGCAGATTGTTAAAAATCTGGAGAGTGCTCCAGAGGCATTTATCGGCATGTTGGAAGGAAAGAATTTTGGAAAACTGGTCATTAAAGTTAATGACGAACTTTAAAAACCTACATATAGGGTGAATTTATGAAAATTTTATTGGTGCTTACCTCACATGACAAGCTTGGCGATACTGGTTTAAAGACAGGTTTCTGGTTGGAAGAATTTGCATCTCCATACTATGTATTTAAAGACCAGTCCTTTGAAGTTACCTTAGCTTCTCCGCAAGGTGGACAGCCTCCGCTCGATCCAAATAGTGAGGGACCTGATTTCCAGACTGCGGCTACCGCCCGTTTCCTAAAAGACGAGCGGGCCCAAAAGGCACTTGCCAATACACTTCGTTTAAATTCGATCAAACCAGAAGACTATGATGCAGTTTTTTACCCTGGTGGTCACGGTCCACTCTGGGATCTGGCTGAAGACAAACATTCTATTGCCCTGATTGAGGATTTTTACCAGCAAGGCAAACCGTTAGGACTTGTCTGTCATGCCCCTGGAGTTCTGCGCCATACTAAAAATGCAAAAAAAGAACCTTTAGTTAAAGGGAAAAAGGTAACTGGGTTTAGCAACACTGAAGAAGAAGCTGTTGAGCTGACCAAGGTTGTTCCTTTTTCAGTGGAAGACATGCTCAAACAAAATGAGGGCCTGTATTGCAAAGGTGAAGATTGGGGAAGCTATGTGACGACTGACGAAAACCTGGTAACTGGCCAGAACCCAGCATCCTCAGAAGCTGCGGCCTTACGCATTGTTGAACTTCTCCGCGGTTAACAACAATTATCGTGGCAGCTCTTAATAAAAAAGATATGGTCATCATAACTTCCTTATTCAGGTAATGTTTCAAAAACATCTTGTAACATTACCTGACCTTATGAGGTCTTTAGTATATTTGTTTGTAACTTTGCAAACCCCATGTAAATACTTTTTGTAAAAGGAATAAGATGACCGGACTATTTGAAACAACAGAGCTCAATGGAATGAAGATAAAAAACCGATTTGTAAGATCTGCAACCTACGAGGCTATGGCAGGGCTTGATGGAACGGTACAAGACCAGCTGTGTGGCTACATGGATGAACTCAGCCGTGGTGAAGTAGGCCTTATCATTACTGGTCATGCCCACGTAACAAGGGAAGGACAGGCAGGTCCTCGACAGATGGGCATCTATTCCGATGCAATGATTGACGGCCTAAAACGGATTACGTCGATTGTTCACCAAAATGGCGGAGTTATTGCGGTTCAGCTTGCCCATGCTGGACAACACGGTATAGGAACAGATAAGTATGCAGCCTTCGGACCTTCAGATACATTTGAAGCCGGTGTTAAAAAAGCTTCCGCAATGACAGCTGACGACATCAAAAGAACGGTAATTGCTTTTGGTGATGCCGCTGAAAGAGCAGTCGAATCGGGCTTTGATGGAATTCAGATCCACGCAGCTCACGGCTATATGCTGGGTCAGTTTCTATCTTCCCATTAGAATAAAAGAAGTGACAGTTACGGTGGAAACCTTGAGAACCGTGCAAGATTACTTCTCGAAGTTTACAAAGAAATCAGACAAAGGGTTGGTCAGTCATTTCCGCTAATGGCCAAGATCAACTCGGAGGATTTTCTTGAAAACGGAATTACCGTTGAAGAAACCATAGAGGTGGCCCATATGCTTGAAGATCGTGGAATGGACGCCATCGAAATGAGCGGTGGAACCTTTGAGTCCGGGAAGCTTATTCCATCCAGGGTCGGCACATCAAAGTCTGAAGAGAGGGAAGTTTATTACAGAAAGACTGCCGAAACCTTCAAAAAAGAGATCGGCATTCCTCTTATTCTTGTGGGAGGTTTTCTTTCATTTAATGTTGTGCAAGATGTCGTGGATTCAGGGCTTGCCGACTACATTGCCCTTTCACGTCCTCTCATCAGAGAGCCAAACCTTATCAGCAGATGGGCAGGCGGAGACAGGACTAAGGCGACATATATTTCTTGCAACAAATGTTTCTCAACTTTATCCATGAAAGAAGCTTTACACTGTGCCGTCGAAAAAAAGAATAAGGAGTAAAGAATTAGTATGATCCAGAACAAAAAAAAAGGGTTTCAACCAAAAATGGTTGAAACCCTTTTTTTATATGTGGCGGAGCGGACGGGACTCGAACCCGCGACCCCTGGCGTGACAGGCCAGTATTCTAACCAGCTGAACTACCGCTCCGGATTAGAAAAAAGTTTACAATGATTAAATGGTGGGCGGTACAGGGATCGAACCTGTGACCCTCGGCTTGTAAGGCCGATGCTCTCCCAGCTGAGCTAACCGCCCCCTCAATCAGTGTGGACATCTATTTAACAGTTGGGCTAGGCACAGTCAAGCAAAAAAGATCAATGAGGTGCATTATGTGAAGACACTGTAAAGTCTCCAACAATGGCATCCAAAGATACTTCTTTAAAGAGAACTTCGCCCTCTTTTAATATGAGCGCTTTTTCAAGTACTTCATCTACATTGTCCACACAATGAATCTCTAGGCTTCTACGAATATTCGCAGGAACGTCTTTTAGATTTCTTTCATTTTCTTTTGGAACAAGGACAGTTTTTATATGTCCACGTTTTGCAGCAAGCAATTTTTCAGTGAGGCCTCCTATGGGAAGCACTCGCCCCCTGAGGGTAATCTCACCTGTCATTGCTATTTCATGCCTTACAGGGAGTTTTAAAATCGCTGAGACAAGTGCTGTCGCCATGGTGATACCTGCCGAAGGACCATCTTTTGGTATTGCACCTTCAGGAACATGAATATGAATATCAATTTTCTGATAAAAATCAGATTGCAGCCCCAGACGCATGGAACGTGATCGAACATAACTGAGCGCCGCTTGTGCTGATTCCTGCATCACATCACCAAGCTTACCGGTTACGATCATCTTTCCGGTACCGTGCATCAATGTCGTTTCAATCTGTAGCAATTCACCACCAACTGAAGTCCAGGCAAGCCCTGTAACAAGACCAACCTCATCACGTTCCTCAGCGAGACCATAGCGGAATTTTGGAGTTCCAAGAAATTTGAGAACAGACTTTGCTGTAACCTTATATTTCTTATTTCTCTGGTTGGTTTTGAGTCTGTCACGAGCAATTTTACGAAAAACAGATGCAATGGTCCTTTCCAGATTTCTAACGCCTGCCTCTCTGGTATACTGCCTCACAATCTCAAGTGTTCCACCGGTGGTTAACGTAATATCACCAGGTTTAAAACCATTCACTTTAAGTTGTTTCGGAATGAGATATCCATCAGCAATTTTTTGTTTCTCTTCTTCTGTATAGCCATTGAGACGGATTATTTCCATCCTGTCCTGTAATGGTAAAGGTATTCCATCAAGGTTATTGGCTGTGGTGATAAAGAAGATATCGGAAAGATCGTAATCAAGATCCAGGTAATGGTCCTTAAAAGAATTGTTCTGTTCTGGGTCAAGAACTTCAAGCAGTGCCGAAGATGGATCTCCACGAAAGTCTGTGGACATTTTATCTACTTCATCAAGGCAGAAGACAGGATTAGCTACCCCAACCTTCTGCATGGCCTGAATTATCTTTCCGGGCATGGCTCCTACATAAGTACGTCTATGCCCACGGATTTCTGCCTCATCACGCACTCCACCAAGGGAAATACGAGTAAACTTTCGTCCCATGGCCCTGGCAATTGATTTGGAAATGGAGGTTTTACCAACTCCTGGAGGTCCAACAAGACAAATAATAGGCCCTTGCAGTTTTTTCACTTGAGCCTGCACGGCCAGATACTCGAGAATACGTTCCTTTGGTGTTTCAAGACCAAAATGATCTTCATCGAGTATATTTTCAGCCTTTACAATATCAATTTTGGCCCTTGATTTCTTGCCCCAGGGAAGTTCCAGAATACAGTCTAGATAATTTCGAACCACCGTCGTCTCAGCAGACATTGCGGGCATACTTCGAAGTTTTTTAAGTTCTTTTGCGGATTTTTCAAGAACATCTTTGGGCAACTTCTTCTTTTCCAGAGCCTGCTCAAGCTCACCAATCTCGTCAACACCCTCTTCGTTCTGACCAATCTCAGTTTGAATGACCTTAATCTTTTCACCAAGAAAATAATTGCGCTGGGTCTTGCCCATTCTCTTTTTGGTTCTTGCATTAATCTCTTTCTCGAGTTCGGCAAGCTCCATTTCCCTGTGCATAGTCGAAAGAATTTTCTCAATTCGCTGTGGAATTGAATCAAGTTCTAGGATTGCCTGTTTTTCGTGGGTTTTCAGGGGTAAATGAGCACTGATCACATCAACAAGTTTGCCATTATCAACAATTGTTTTAACGGATTTAATCACTTCTCGGGGAATCTTACGATGCACATCAGCAAAAGATTCGAATTGTTTACGCAACCGTCTGACAAAAACTTCAGTTTCCGTATCATCATCATCCACATCGTCCCGCATAAAGACTTCAGCCTGTAGAAAATCATCATGTGGTACAAAAGAAACTATCTCAGCTTTTCTTTTTCCTTCGACCAGAGCTTTTATAGTGCCATCCGGTAACCGCAAAAGCTGCATTACAACTGCAAGGGTTCCAGTTCTGTAGATTTCTTCTTCTGACGGATCGTCAACTTTAGAATCCTTCTGTGTTACGAGTAGGATTTCGGTACGCTTCTCCATTGAATCTTCAAGGGCACGGATGGATTTTGTCCGTCCAACCACCAGTGGAGCAACCATATGCGGAAATATAACAATGTCACGAAGGGACATGACTGGATAAAGACTGGTTTTCATATCATTTGCCTCAGCCTGAACTTTCAATTTTTTTCTCTTCAGGATTTGTATAGAGTATGACGGGATAGTCACCATCATTAATAACCTGTTCGCTAATTACACATTCCTGCACATTCTTTTTCGATGGCAGATCATACATAACATCAAGCATTGCTTCTTCCATAACCGAACGTAAACCACGGGCTCCCGACTTGCGTTTGAGGGCCTTTTTGGCAATTGCAGACAAAGCTCCTTCGGTGAAGCGCAGACGAACATCTTCCAACTCAAACAGACGTTGATATTGCTTGGTAAGAGCATTCTTTGGTTCGGTTAAAATACGAATCAAATCCTCTTCCTCAAGCTCCTGCATAGTTGCAATAACGGGCAAGCGGCCAACCAGCTCAGGAATCAGTCCAAATTTCAGAAGATCTTCAGGACGAACACTGGCCAGCATTTCGCCAAGGTTAATCTTTTTATCACTTTCAACTATTGCCCCAAAACCGATGGATTTTTTACCTTTCCGACGTTTAACAACGGTATCAAGGCCGACAAAAGCGCCACCAACAATAAAGAGGACATTCGTAGTATCCAGTTTCACTAGCTCCTGCTGAGGGTGCTTACGACCACCCTTAGGAGGAATCGAAGCAACTGTACCTTCAATTATTTTCAACAAGGCCTGCTGCACTCCTTCACCGGACACATCGCGGGTAAGAGAAGCACTGTCAGATTTTCTGGCAATTTTATCTATTTCGTCAATATAGATAATGCCTCGTTCAGCTTGATCTATATCATAATCAGCTGCCTGGAGCAGATTGACCAGAATGTTTTCCACGTCATCACCAACATAACCAGCTTCAGTCAAAGTGGTGGCATCCGCGATACAAAAAGGAACATTTAAAATTCTGGCCAGCGTCTGAGCAACCAGAGTTTTTCCACTTCCAGTAGGTCCAATCAGAATAATATTGGATTTCTGTAACTCAACAGCATCATCGTCAGTGGGAGCATCAATACGCTTATAATGATTATGAACTGCAACGGAGAGTACTTTTTTGGCGAAATCCTGACCGATTACATAATCGTTAAGGTGTTCGTTAATATCCATTGGTTTCAGAATTGCTGCAGTGTCATTTTCATCATCAGGAACCTGGGCAGCATCTTCATCTTTCACAATCTCATTGCAAAGATCAATGCACTCATCACAAATATAAACTTCCGGTCCTGCAATCAATTTTGCAACTTCATCCTGCTCTTTCCCACAAAAGGAACAGTGACAATCTGGTTCTTTTTTTTCTTTATCATCCATACTATTCTTCCTCGGAAGGATTCTTTCTTTTATTCAGTACTTCGTCAATTATACCATACTTTTTTGCTTCTGTGGGGCTCATGAAATTATCACGTTCAGTATCTTTATGGATTTTCTTGACAGTATGACCTGTATGATTGGATAAAATCTTATTGAGATCATCTCGCATACGTAAAATCTCTTTTGCATGAATGTCAATCTCAGTCGCCTGCCCCTGATACCCGCCCATGGGCTGGTGGATCATAATACGGGAGTTTGGCAGAGAATATCGTTTACCCTTTGTCCCTGCTGCAAGAAGCAGTGCCCCCATTGAAGCGGCCTGCCCCATGCACAGTGTTGCAATCTCACACTTCACATATTGCATGGTATCATAGATAGCAAGCCCTGCGGTAACAGAACCACCTGGGGAATTAATATAGAAAGTAATATCCTTATCCGGATCTTCAGCCTCTAAAAAAAGAAGCTGGGCAACTATCAAGCTACTCACGTTGTCATCAACAGAAGTTCCAAGAAAAATGATCCTTTCTCGCAGCAGTCTCGAATATATATCAAAGGAACGTTCCCCTCTGGGGCTCTGCTCCACTACCATTGGTACAAGGTTCATTTCTTTTCTCCTAAAATAAGTACGACTGCAGGAGCATAAAAGCAACTGCAGTCGTGGATTAACCGTATATCTCTAAGCACGCATTCGATCAGCCTGTGCTCTCTTCACTGCTGTCCTCTTTCTTCTCTTCTTCAACAACGGGAGCCACTACTTTAGGCTCTATGAATTTTGCGTTGTCACGAAGAAATGTAAGGATCTTCTCATTCAGAATTTCATTCATGAATGGGAGCAGATCATCTCTGTTACCAAAGAACTCTTTAACCTTGTCAACTGACATATTATATTGATCGCCAATACGTTGAAAGGCACGTTCCATATCTTCATCTTTAACCTTTATATCTTCCGTTTCTGCAATTTTCTTTAAAATAAAATCGCCACGGACACGTTTTTCTGCAGTTTCCTTGGATTTTTCAGCAAGTTCATCACGATTAACACCTGCAGCTTCAAGGTTCATGCCCTGCTGTTCAAGAGACTTTTCAGTGGTCTTAATCATCTCCTCAACTTCAAAACGAACCAGTCTTTCAGGTACATCAAAAACGTGCTTGCTCAAGAGGTCCTGCATCATGCGATCTGTTGTATCTCCTTCTGCCCGTTCGTCTTTTTGCTTCTGAAGGGTTTTACCAATGGATTCTTTCAGATCAGCAAGGGTTTTAAATTCCACATCTACATCCTTAGCAAAATCATCATTCACTTCAGGAAGAACGCGCTCTTTAACATCCTTAACTTTTACACGAAATTCAATCGCCTTACCGGCCAGAACAGGATTGTTGTAATGTGCTGGGAACTCAACTTCATGACTTGCCTCTTCATCCTTCTGCATGCCAACAAGTTTGTCCTCAAACTCAGGGCTCAGCTTACCGGAACCGACATCAACGGAGTAGTTGTTATTTTTAACTTCTTTCATGGCTTTGCCGTTATGGAAACCTTCAAAGTCAACGACAATCACATCTCCATTTTCCACAGCGCGTCCCTCAACTGACTTAAGGGGAGCCATGTCTCTACGCATCTCTTCAATTTCTATATCAATTGCTGCGTCACTGACAGGAGTGGTATCCTTCTCAACTTCAATTCCTTTATAATCAACAAGCTCAAACTCTGGTCGGATATCAATATTAGCAATAAAAGTAAAGGAACCGTCCTTATTGAAAACAGGTTCCGTAATGTCAGGATGAACTACCGGATCTATTTTTTCCTGTTCGATGGCATCAAAGTAGTTTTCTTGAACAAGTTTCTCACCGACTTCAGCTTCAACTTGTCCCTGATAGTGACGAATAACAACCTTACGTGGCACCTTACCACGACGAAAACCTTTTATTCTGGTTTCACGCTGAAGCTTGCCATAGGCTTTATCAAGTTGTTTCTGCACACCTTCTGCAGGAAGTGTAATGGTGATTTTCTTTGTAAGTGCGCTGACATCTTCAACTACTACATCCATTCTGTCCGTCCTTATCTATTTTGTTTTTTATTTTGACCTGGATATAAGAATAACCGGCCAGAACACGATTTTAAATTGTTTAATGGTGCGAGAGGGGGGACTCGAACCCCCATGCCAAAGGCGCTGGTTCCTAAGACCAGTGCGTCTACCAATTCCGCCACCCTCGCAAGTTTGAAATTTTGATAACAACCTAGTAGTAGGTAATTCACATTACGCAGACAGTCAAGACCGATAAGTAAGGTTACGCAAAAAAAACCATCTTTTTTAGCATTTTTCTTTTTTCTCATTCATTTTTCACGAACAGTTCCTTGCAAAAGCGATTACCAGTGACTATATCTGTCACTTTGTTGCAGTGGCACTCCATCATTTGAGAATGCTACTACTCTACACACTAACAGAATCACCGAAAGGAGCATATAATGATTAAACAGTGTCTTACGGCCTGTGCCATACTCATGCTTTCTTTTTCAACCACTTCTGCACTTGCTGTAGCAGATGCCTCCGACGCTTCCGGCGTTCAGTGGCAGGTTGAAAACAGCTGGCAACTTCCTGAGAAACCGATTGATCTTGTTTATTCGTTAGACGGTCAACGTGTTTTTATTCTCACCAATCAGCAGCAGGTTCTTGTATATGATGCTGAAGGAAACCTTCTTGGAAAGATTGCTGTAAAAAAGGGAGTCTCATCCATAGATATTGCTCCAAGAGGAGAACGACTCTATTTGCTCAACGACAGGGATAACAGTTTCACTGATCTTTCTGTGGATTTTATGGCTGATATCGATGTCATCGGCTCTCCATTTCTTGGCAAAGCCGATGCACCAGTAACAATTGTCGTTTTTACGGACTTCCAATGACCTCACTGTGGCAAAGCTGTGCCACTACTCGAGCAGGTGCTCGAGCACAATCCTGATACCGTAAAAATTGTTTTGAAAAACATGCCTCTTAATTTTCACAAGCTTGCTGCCCCTGCTGCCCTTGCAGCTCTTGCCGCAGGAAATCAAGGGAAATACTGGGAATACCATGATGAACTCTTCGCCACGCCCAAACTGAACAAAAATAGTTTTGATGCAATTGCCACAAAACTTGGACTTGATCTGGTGAAATTCAAAAAAGATTCTGTTTCACCAGCTATTCAGCAGCAACTTGCCAAAGATCTTAAAGATGCAAAAGAAGCTGGCGTTACCGGAACCCCCACTATTTTTATAAACGGTGTAAAGCTGAAAAAAAGAGACCTTCCATCGTTCCAGAAACTTATAGATGAAGAGCTCGCCAAATAGTACCACCAAGGAGTTAAGCTTTTCTGATAATGATCAGACGGCAATACTCTACGGTGAACTTAATAAAAACCTACTGCTCATTGAGCAAAAGGCTGAAATCAAAATTCATACTCGGGGAAACGGAGTCACACTCTGTGGCCCCGAGCATGCTGTTGAACTGGCTTCAGATCTGCTTGAACAATTCTATGGCCTTATCAAAAAAGGCTTCCAAGTATACAGTTCCGATTTTGCCTTTGGCCTCCAAGTACTTGAAGCATCGCCTAATGCACGTCTTGACAAGATATTTCTTGATAAAGTGTATATCACTGCCGAGAATCGTACTGTCTCACCCAAAACGCAAAACCAGAAACATTATATCGATGCCATTCGCAATAATGATATTGTTTTTGGTATAGGACCCGCCGGTACAGGCAAAACCTATCTGGCCGTAGCCATGGCTGTTTCCGCCCTGGTTTCCGGTCAAATCAGATCTATTATTCTTACCCGGCCAGCCGTCGAAGCCGGTGAAAAATTAGGCTTTTTGCCAGGAGATCTGGCCCAGAAAGTAAATCCTTACTTACGTCCCTTACACGATGCATTAAGTGATATGCTTGGAGCCGAAAAGGGTGCCAGCCTCATAGAAGAAGGCATCATTGAAATTGCCCCTCTGGCGTTTATGCGTGGCAGGACTTTGAGTGATGCGTTTATTATTCTTGATGAAGCCCAGAATACCACAAGGGAGCAAATGAAAATGTTCCTTACCAGAATTGGTTTTGATTCCTCAGCAGTAATTACTGGCGACATAACACAAGTAGACCTTCCACGACCTGAACAATCCGGTCTCCGTCACGCACAACACCTGCTCCATGACGTTGAGGGTATTCAGTTCTGCAACTTTACCAAACAGGACGTTGTCCGCCACCCTCTTGTCCAAAAGATCATCGCAGCATATGAAAAAAATGCCGGTTCAAAAAAATAGGTTTCTCAAATGAGCGTAGATTGTTCGAGTAATTACGATCTGCCAGCTATACATGTCAGCAAACAACTATTGCTGCGCCATGCACACTGGCTCATGAGAAAGAATAGAGTCGCTGACCACAGCTTATCTATTCTACTGGTCGATGACGATGAAATAAGCTGGCTCAACAAGCAATACAGAAAAATACCTGGCCCCACAAACGTCCTTTCATTTCCTCTTTCAGAATCTCCTTTTCAGGAACTTGGCGATATTGTCATTTCTGTCGAAACTGCAGCAAGAGAAGCGGTAGAGAAAAAAGTAACTCTTCATACACACCTGACTTGGCTCGTCACCCACGGATTACTGCATCTTCTTGGGCACGACCATGAACGAAGCGAAGATGAAGCAGTTGCCATGTGGGATCTTGAACAAAAATTAATAACAGAATTACAAAATACAGGGAGCAATCAAATGACCCAGCTAGCAATTAATGTTGACCATGTAGCCACTGTCAGAAATGCCAGAGGTATCACCGAACCAGATCCTGTTACTGCCGCATCAATCTGCGAGCTTGCAGGAGCGGCCGGAATTGTGGTTCACTTACGCGAAGACCGCAGACATATAAATGATCGGGACGTGCGCATACTGCGTGAAACCATCAAAACTAGAATGAATCTTGAGATGGGTGCCAACAAAGGAATCATTGAAATTGCTCTTAATCTCAGGCCGGATATGGTTACTCTGGTTCCAGAAAAACGAAAAGAACTTACCACTGAAGGTGGGCTTGATGTTGCCGGACAGAAGAAAAAGCTGGCAAAAACCATAGCCAAAATGAGAAAGGCCGGTATCCCCGTATCTCTTTTTATCGACCCCGAAAGCAAACAGGTCCAGGCCGCTCATGACATTGGTGCCACCTACGTTGAGTTGCACACTGGCCGATATTGCGACGCTACCAGCGAAAATGAAAGAACCCAGGAATATAAACTCATTGCAACATCAGCTGATGAAGCGTACGAAATGGGACTGCGAGTAAATGCGGGACATGGCCTGGATTACCAAACAACCGCCCGTATAGCCGCCCTGTACACCATAGAAGAGCTTTCCATAGGTCACGCTATTATTACTCGTGCTGTTTTTGTCGGACTTGATCAGGCTGTGAGAGAAATGAAAAAAATCGTTTCTGAGGCCTCTATGATTGTTTGACAATTGACAAATAAATCAGCTTCATGGTACAAGGGCTATGTGGTGTGCCCGGATGGCGGAACTGGTAGACGCAAGGGACTTAAAATCCCTCGGTCGTGAGGCTGTGCGAGTTCGATTCTCGCTCCGGGCACCATAATCAAAATAACCACTTAACTCAAATTTGAGTTGAGTGGTTGTTTCATTTCCAACAACCTGCCTTTGCTACAAATCACCACATTTGGCAAATTGCCGATATATCCCATTCCTACTAAGGCCGAGATGTCAGCTTTAAAATCCCTGTTTTACAGTCTCTTACCACACTTTTGTTAAATATTTTCCAGTAGTAGAAAGCCCCTGCGTATGATGGGAGTAAAGGTGGTTACAAAGGGTTAGTAATATAGCTCCAATATATTCAGTGCTAGTTATCGGCACCGCTCTCCCTTTCTGATCGAATGAAATGCAGTCTCTCCAGCGGGTAACTGTCAGTGTCTATATACGTAGCAGATCCTGTTTTTTCTTTTAAGTTACAGTGTTACCTTGATCTATTTTTGGTCGTTTAAGAACTTTTGTCAAGTTTTTCCTCCGATGGTAGCTCCGTCAAGGGCCAATTCTGAGAATGGGCCTAACAAATGCTCGTCGGAAGAATTGGTCCTTGACGGAGCGGAATTACACCTCAGTTTTCATTCCAGTTGATTTACAGATGTCTTCTCCATCACCACCTCCATAGCTTTGAAATAATCACGCTGTGCTTTTAGATTAAGCAGCTTGCTGTAACGCTGGGTCGTTTTGATTCTCGAGTGACCCAACATCTCCTGAATGGAAACGATATCCGCATCAGCATTCAGCAATTGAGTAGCCATCGTGTGCCGTAGTCTATGGCAGGTTACAGAGACTCCAATCTCCCTGGCATAATGTTCTATGCGTTTCTGTACTGCACGAACGGAGATTGGCTTGCCTTTGTAACGTCCCTTTTCAGCCAGAAAGATCTGTCTCTCACCAGTTCTTGGTCTTTTCCTCAAATACTTTGCCAATGCAACCGCTGCGTCATTGCTGATATACACGGTTCGATCCTTGCCGCCTTTCCCGGATTTAACCAGGATACGACTGCGTCTGTAATCAATAACATCAAGAGTGAGATTTACGACCTCCTGCACACGCAAGCCACAACGCAGCATCAACATGAACATGGCAAGATCCCTTGTGCTGGACACATTCTCGAGAAACAACTGGAGTTCATTGTCATGGAGGTACATTGGGAGAGGGTGTGGTTCACGAAGCATCTTGCCTCTGGCCACTGGATTGTTTAATGAGACCTCTTCCTCGTAGATGAGGTAATCATAGAACCCACGAACTGTTGAAAGATGGCAGTTAATAGTACGTGGTGACAACTTCTTTTCCAGCAGATAATCGATATAGTTATTCATATCTGTTTTCGATGCAGCCTCTAGCTTAGCCGGTAACCAGCTAAAGAACAGCTTCAGTCTGTGAAGGTAATTTTTAACCGTTAATTCCGAATAATTCTTCCTCTTCAAATACTGCCTGTAGTTCGGGATTGACTCTGTCATATTCATGGTTTTCTCCTTTCTCTATAACTGCCATTGCTTTGAAGTATGCTGCTTCTCTTGTACCATCAGCGATCTTCGCATATCGAAGAGTCATCTCGATATTGAGATGTCCCAGAAGTTTTTGCAGTACCTCCAGGCGTAATCCGGCGTTAAGCATATTGGTGGCGAAAGTATGCCGCAGTGAATGAAGGCTGTATCCTTTTTGTTCAAGCCCTGCCTGTAGGGTAACCTTTTCAAATACCTTTCGTGCAGCGGCATAGGAGAGTTCTCGTCCTCTGTATCCGTAAAACAGAGATTCACTGCCCCTGTTCCTTACAGCCAACCACTCCTTCAGTGCTTCTTCAGCTTCACGGTTGTAATAAACAACTCGGCCATGGAGATTCTTCTCTCCGATAAACAACAGGATCTTTCGTTCAGGTAGGATAATATCTGTCATTTTTAGCTGGAGGAGCTCTCCAATACGCATACCGGTGTGCAGCAACAACAGAACAAGGGCACGGTCTCGCACAGATGTGATTGCAGCAACAATTGCTCTAAGATCTTCCATGGGAATTGCTCTGGGAAGCACTTCGGGTAACTTTACTCTGATTCTTTTATAGATGATTTCCAAAGGGAGAACGTCATTATCAATCAAGTAATGAAGAAAAGCGTACACCATCTGTAGGTGGCTGTTGACAGAGTTTACTTTCAAACCTCTTTCTTGCTCATGATCAATATAGGCAGCAATGTCTTTGCGGCGGATTGTCTCGAGGCCTGATCTTCCAGTTTTTTGCAAAAACATCAGAAAACCACTCAATGTTTCTCCAGTCCGACTGATGGTGCTGATAGTAAGATTACGACGATACTTGTCGTACAAATGAGCTATGACATATTCATAGCCGGGAAGCGCACTTCTCTCTAATTTTTCTACAGCCCGGTTCAAAACACACCGGCGTTTGCTAGGACGATATACGTACAGAGCACCCGCAGAGGGAAGAAATAGTTTCTCCATCAAGCCTGCATTTTTCCTTGCCGGATGATGTAGTGATAAAAAAAGATGGGATTGAGACGATTGAGTTGAATTACTCAAGTCTAAGGGGGAGTAATTTTCTAATATATAATTTTGTACGGCCATACGTTCCTCCTTCTTCTTTTGTAGAAAAAACAGGGTATTAATGACCTTATTATACCATAAGCTCGATCGTTATGTTATTACGTATATAGTGGCTATATGTTGACTTTGAGTACTGGAAAATTTGTTACGTATTTGTGTTGATCTGAAGGAATTAAGAAAACATCTCAACCAGTCTTTTCTCTAAAACGGTTATAGTTACTAATGGCTTTATGGAAATTACCCTGTGATATGAAAAGACTTATAATAGTATGATGAGTTGTGCAAAAAACAGGCAAAACACGCCAGTGGTGTAATCGATGTGTTTATTTCTGCTGTAAGGTTTATAGAAGGAGAGTCTTCTAGGTATTATGGTGTTACACACCTGAAAGGAAG
This sequence comes from Desulfocapsa sp., assembly GCA_022712895.1. Classification (GTDB taxonomy): domain Bacteria; phylum Desulfobacterota; class Desulfobulbia; order Desulfobulbales; family Desulfocapsaceae; genus Desulfocapsa. The sequence goes on along the minus strand of JAFLJS010000023.1, from coordinate 7,017 downwards.
GTATTTAATTTCACTCTGACCCCTTTACCTTGACTGCGATCATCTTTTTTCTTAAGACCAGCTTGATGCGAAGCTGTGATTTCTGGTACCAAATTGGTTAAAATTAGATTTTCCTATCATAATCGTGTACTTTAAACCAGACCTAAAGTTTCCGCATTTTTAAAAATGCTAAGGCCCTTAGACAGAATCTTGTTACGTATATTCAAGAAGAAGATTAACATCTCGCTTACCTCCCCACGCTTAACCTTGTAACTAGATTCCTCTTTAAATTCTTTTCAGAGTTACTGTAAAAACGGGTAAATATACCTATATAAAAAACCACCAATCCATGGTCAGATAGATGGAGGTTCATTTCTTGCAATTCGTGGAGAGTGTGTCTTTGTAGAGTTAGAGATTTCCTGTACTGATCCAAATTTTAGGGCCTTGCTGGACTCACGATATATGGGAATATGTTGACTCTGGCAGGCTGAGATTCTTATTACACACACTATCCAATAAGCTTATCAGGAAAAGCTCAATTCGAGTTGCCATGATATCGATTATGGTTACTATTGGGTTTGCCTATACCGCAGGGTGCCGATATCCGGTTAGACATAACGTGTAGATACTGAAAAACGATACAGTACCGGCTTTCCCTGGGAATGATATCAGGAAACCAGATAATACCTTATTAGCTGAGTATTTTGTTTCAGCAGCTAAAAAGGCAAGCACCATCTTCCATCAAGAATGAATGTGAGCGTAATAAGCGACTTTATTCTTTACAGCCATCCACGGCTAGTAACAACAGCAAGCATTTATAAAAAAAAGAGATAATTATGCTATTAAAGAAAGTAACAGTGTCTGGATATAAGAGTATTTCTACAGAACATCCACAAACAATAGAGTTTGAACATGACATAACAACTTTTATTGGGCACAACGGAACTGGGAAAAGTGCAGCTTTAGAAGCTTTAAATAAACTGTTTGCGATTGATCATTCTTTACGAGGGATAACGCCTTCCGACTTTTATTTGAAAGATGAGGCTGATAAAGATACTCCTAAAAATTTACTGATTGAGGCATGGTTTACTTTATCAGATGCTGGTGGTAAGCCCTCTATACCCCCATTAATTAATGGATTAACCGTTTCAAGCACTAGTGGGGAAATTATTTTCAGGATTCGTTTGGAAGCGAGTTTGAGTTTTGATTACAGCCCTTTAGGTGATGTGGATGAGAGTATGTGGGTTGTCGATGGTGACATGGACGAACCCGAAGAAGACAATAAACATCGATTATTGGCTGCACATCGAAATGCAATTCAAGTCACCTATATACCAGCGAATAGAGATCCTTTAGTTCAAATAAAGTATTCTTCTAAAGCTATTTTAGGTCGCTTGTTCAAAGCTATAAAGTGGTCAGAAGGTGAGCAAGAATCGTTTGAAGAGAAAGCACAAGAATTGAATCAGCTAGCAACAGACAACCCAGCACTGGCACAAATCACAGAAACTATAAATAAGAACTGGCAAAAAATATATAAAGGTCGTCATCTTAACCAAGCTGGCCTCAATTTTCCCGTAGGGAAGGTAGATGAAATATTGAAGTTGATACAACTTCAGTTTATGCCTGACGCGGCAGGGAACAAAGTAGATACAAGAAGATTGAGTGATGGGCAAAAATCTCTTGTTTATTTTGCTTTGACTAAAGCACTATTTGATATAGATCAAGCGACTCGAAAAGCCATAATTGATAAGCAACCTTCAAATTTTGATGCTGACAAAATGAAGTTGCCTATTTTTAGTTTGATCGCATTAGAAGAACCAGAGAATCATCTGTCACCTCATTATCTAGGGCGCATTATAAAGCTAATTAAAGAGTACGGTGATAGTAAGTCGTGTCAAGCTGTTGTTTCTACGCACTCCGCTTCAGTAGTTGGAAGAGTTGAACCATCACAAATACGTCATTTCCGATTAGGCAATGAAACCCAAAGTACCCATATTCAATCGTTAACATTACCTCAAGATGATGACGAACAAGCAAAGTATATCAGTGAAGCTGTAAAGGCTTATCCTGAAATTTATTTTGCAAAACTTGTTGTTCTTGGAGAAGGCGACAGTGAAAAGGTGATTATTCCTAAGTTGTTAGAACAGTATGGAACGGATGTTGATTCACATTCTATTTCTGTTGTGCCACTAGGGGGAAGGCATGTAAACCATTTTTGGCGTTTACTAAATTCATTAAAAATACCATTTGTTACTTTGTTAGATTTTGATATTGACCGTAATGGTGGAGGCTTCGGTAGAATAAAATATGTTGTTGAACAGTTGCTTGAAATGGATGCAACAGGGAGTACATATATCAATAAGACTATTCTTCCTCACATACCTGATTGGACTAACAGCGCAAATCCGAATTTACTTACAATAGACTTCGAGGGCGTTAAAAAGAATATTGTTAATGAATTAGAGGTTTGTAATGTGTACTTCTCTAGCCCATTAGATATCGATTACTCAATGATTTGTGCTTTTCCCGATATCTTTTGTCAAAAAGATGACAGTTATGGCGAACGCGGCCCATTTGAGGGAAAAGAAGATGACGAAGATGCAGATGTTGCTAAAAGAGAGACAGCACTGAACAAAGCAGTGCTGAAGAAAGGTAATACTGGCCGGCGATTTGAATTTGGGGATGATTGGGAGCGTAACTTCCTTTGGTATCGCTATCGTTTTTTGTCAAGCAAGAGCAAACCTGCATCTCACGTTCGAATGTTCGCTAAGATTGAAGATAAATATGATTCTGCGAACATAAAAGACAAGTTGCCTTTGGAGCTTAAACGGCTATCTGAGAAAGTAATTGAGCTTGCAAAACAGGTTGTAGAGTGAAGGTTCAATGGTGTCCCTCAGATGGTATTCAAGCTACAGATGAGCTAATGGATATCATCACATGTGAAGAGTCAGTCGCTGTTCTTGCTGGTGCAGGTGCTGGTAAAACAGAGTTATTGGCTCAAAAGGCTAATTACTTATTTTTTACAGATAAGTGTGTTTGGCCTAACAGAATATTATCATTAACATTTAAAACTGAAGCGCAGCTCAACATAAAAGAAAGAGTAAATAAGCGCTGTGGGATCAAAGCAACTAGGTTTGATTCTTTTACTTTTCACGCCTTCTGTAAAAGCATTGTTGATAGATTTAAAAATGTCTTACCAGAAGCTGAGCGACCAATAAATAATTACGATATTGTATTTCGCCGGCAAGACGTAAGTGGAACTGATAATATCTTGATGGATGACTTATTAGCATTGGCGATCAAAATTTTGAAAGCTAGAGCTGATATACGAGACATTTTTTCCTATTCATATGATTATGTATTTGTTGATGAGTTTCAAGATACGACAAATGAGCAATATGCACTTCTTCAACTACTTTTTCAACATACTGCTACCACAGTATTAACCGTAGGTGATATTTATCAGAGTATTATGCTGTGGGCTGGAGCAAGACAAACGGTCTTTAAGGACTTTATAAACGACTTCGAGGCAACCAATAAACTTCTGGTTAAAAATTATAGGGCATCGAAGGAAATTCAAGATGTACTGGGGATCGTCCTACAATATATTAAAGACCCAAGTCAGCCTGTAACTGAGTTAGCTACTCCAGCTCCAAGTTGTTCGATAAATGTATTCGGTGATGAATACCAAGAAGCATCTTTTATTGTAGAGAATATCAGAAAGCTTATTGGTACAGGTGTAAGTGAAGGAGATATTTGTATTCTAACAAAGCAACAGTCCTCGCTATACACTGAAATACTAAGGGCCGAACTTACTAAAGTAGGAATAAACAACCTTGATATGTCTGACTTGCAAGATGCTTTAAAGGAGCCTTTAGGACAACTATTCACATTATTTTTGAAAGCATTAATATGTCCTACACCCAAAGTCATGACTGAGTTATATAGGACTAACTTGGCTTTAAATAAAGTTGACGACGGAGATGATAAAGAAGAAGAGTTAACGACCTCTCTTGTTAATTTCATATCACTTATGCAAGGACTACTAACGACTGGTACGACAGTCGATGAGCTGTTATCGTATATTCAGAGATTTAATCATTTCCTCGGAACGCAAATGATTAAAGGGCGCTGGAAGCAATATAAATCGCCAGGATATTACAATAAGGTTTGGCAAGTACTTGAGGTTCATTTGAGAAATATGTGCTCCCAATCAGGTTCATTAGAGGATGCCTCAAAGTTATTTAATGCAGAGAATGCTGTACAGATAATGAATATTCATAAATGTAAAGGTCTTGAATATCATGCGGTATATTTTATGGGTATAGAAGATCAAGCATTTTGGACTTATACCAGTGAACCTTTTGAAAATAACTGTGCGATATATGTAGCGTTGTCGAGAGCTAAAAACCAGTTGAGTGTTACTTATACTAAGTACCGTGCACATAGGCGTGTTACAAACCGATTTGATAACAGGCCATCCACTCATGAAAACATTAAGCCTATAATTGATTTGCTCGTTAAAAAATGTAAATTTTTGGCTGTAAATCATACAAAGTAGCCTCTGGTCCTAAGTGAGAAGCATCAAAACTCGTCAGGATTCTTTTCGGTTTCATGTTATGTTTTCGGTGTTGATGTGATCTTTAGATATTGTATATATGGGGTCAGAGTAAAATTAAACTGCTTACTTGGCAGTGGCAAGAACAACTTCTCTGTAATCAATGGAAATTGACCTCTTCCTGGATCTGTCGTATTTATCAAAAATCACTATGACGAGTGTCAGATCAGCAACCAACAACTATCCCTTAATTCCTTATATTTTTTTCGCAAGAGGCGTAGCAAAGAGCTACAGTTCTTAACGTCTGCACAAAGCGGGTTAAAATACGGGTTAAGCCATTGCCTTTTTGAGCTTTCCGATATTGACCTCCACGGTAGCTATCCAGAAGAGAGTAGCAATAGAAAAGGCAGAATCAACCCAACGCTGAGACTGCCTTTAGAAATGCTATATATGTGGTGGTAGGTTACTGCTGTTTCTTCTTCTTTCTGATTCTGGAACCAACGAGTCCCACAAGGCCAGTTCCGAAGAGGAGCATTGTTGCAGGTTCGGGGGTTGGGGTTGCTCCAGTGACTGTTACTTCTCCGGTACGAAGAGCTAACCCTAAAGCCGGGGTGGAAATAGATGGGGGGCTTTGGTAACCGCCATCCATCTCAAATAGCCAAGCAGATGAACCGGATACCTGCGTGCTAGACCAATACCAGGCAGCACCTGTCCTCTCTATATGTTGAAAGTCACCTTGTCCAAATAGCAACTCCTCGTAATAGAGATGACCCATTTCAGAAGTGGTATTGTTAAAGCCCCATGATGAATTAATGTCATTGACGGTACTCCCAAGACGCCAATCATTACTCCCCCAATTCACACTGTAAGCAGAGTCGATGGTTAAGGTTAAGTCACTAGCCAAACCACTTGCCCAAGTATTGTGGTAACTCCATCCATTGCGGGTACTGTTAGTATAATCCAGCCACACCAAGGAGTTACCATTATTATCATTGTCCCATATTAAATTGTAGTGTGTAGGACCTTGGATATCAGTGGGAGCGTTATTAAATGTTGCATAGCCAATAGTAGTCAAAGTTGCGCTCGCACTTCCAACTCCACCAAACATCAACGCAGCGACTCCTAATCCAATCAATTGTTTCTTCATTTCTCTGGTTCCTTCTGTTGTATTCAATTTTCAGTATATACGATGAAATACCGCTAGTTATCAATAAGTACTAGCTCTATAACAGACTAAAAACCATTTTCATATAGGTAAATATACCTAATTTCACATTATTATAGCATTCAATACAGGACAAAAACCTCCAGTGTCTCCTGAGCAGGCCTCCCTTCCCTCCTGTATCTTCTTCTTAATTCATCAACACCAAGGCTGTGTACTGCTTTTTATATTCCTCAACCACCTCTTCTAAGACCTCAAGGGTAATCCTTCCACTCAATCACGTTTTCCCTTCACACTTTCACAGGTTGGGCAGCACCCCTAACAACCACACATTGGTGATTATTTAATATGCGGTCAGAGTAAAATTAAACTGCTTACTTAGCAGTGGCAAGAACAACTTCTCTGTAATAAATGGAAATTGACCTCTTCCTGGATCTGTCGTATTTATCAAACATCACTATAAGAAGTGTCAGATCAGCGAATAACTATGCCTTAATTCCTTAGATTTTTTCGCAAGAGGAGTAGAAAAGAGCTACAATTCTTAACTTCTACACAAAGCGGGTTAAAATGCGGGTTTTTTACAATTACGCAAAAGAAGGCAACCGCCCATCATACGAATATAATACCTAGTTCGTCTCCCGCCCCGACCTTTTTCCTTTACCAGCCCCTTCCCCCTATTCTTAAGATCTTCACCTAACCAAACATTTATATTATAACCAAGAGCCAATTTTCTCACCAACACATATTGTCATGAATGTTATTAATGAAGAATATGCTTGTATTCACAGGTTTTTATTGATTGCTAACACTTCACTCAGCCGCCACTTTAGTGATAGATTAAAGCGACTCGTCAGGCAACCTTAACGTTCCGTTTCCAACAAAACAGACTTGACCTTTGATAGTTACGTTTAACTCAGACAAGCCTTGAACAGACGCATAAAGCTCACTTGGTCGATTGAGAAACCTTCCCTGCTTTAAAAGAAGGCTCTCACCAGTTGAAGCCCGTTGATGGGTAACCAAATACGCCGCTACTGCCCCTGCTGCACTACCCGTTGCAATATCTTCAACTCGTCCATTATTATCCCATGTGCGCCCTTCGAGATTGTCTACGTCGAAGACATAGACAAATTTAGCTCCCACTGTCCCAAGGAAGATCTCAAAGTCTGGAACAATGATCTGTATTGCTTCAGTCGGAATTGGAATTCCGCCCTGTTTAAAAGTTTAGTGGCTCATTAAGTTATGCACGATTTCTCTATGCCGCTTTTTTGAGCCGCCTGTTTTTTCTGTCCGCTCTTGCCTGCTCCAGTTTGCTGTCTCG